>CAVOHP010000019.1:0-101678 GCA_963695715.1 uncultured Chloroflexia bacterium | reverse complement strand
CTTGAAGACCGAGGGCCACGCTGATCATGTCTTCCTTCTATCTGGATTCCAGCGCCCTGGTCAAATACGACATCATGGAACGTGGGAGTGCGTGGATGGCGCAGCAAATATCCGCGCACCAAGTCATGGTGACGACGTTGCTGAGCAACGTGGAGGTTGTGTGCGCACTGCGCAGAGCCCGTCGCTCCGGCAGGATCGGAGTTGCTGCGCTTGATTCCGCCGAAAGACGATTTCTGAGCGATATGCGCCGCCGGTATTTCATTCTTGACCCGGATCTGGATACGACGTTATTCGCAGTGCGGTTGGCAATGCGCCATCCGCTGCGCGCGGTATGACGCGATGCACCTGGCCACCGTGCTGATCGCAGTGCAACGGCTGGAAGATAGCAACCTCTCGGCCTGTACCTTTGTGTCCGTGGACGATGATCTGCTGGCTGCCGCGCTGGGCCGAGGGACTGAGCACCGAGAATCCGAACGATCACGAACCTGTGCAACCGATAGAAGAGAGTGTGACCCATGACCGATTTTGACATGCCCAAAGCCTACGATCCGAGCGCGTCCGAGCGCCGCATTTACGACTGGTGGGAGCAGTCCGGCTTCTTCAAGCCGGAAGTCGCGCCGGCGGACGCCGAGCCGTTCGTGATCAGCATCCCACCGCCCAACGTCACGGGTGAGTTGCACCTGGGTCACGCGATGTTCGTCACGCTGGAAGATGTGATGATTCGCTACAAGCGGATGCGCGGTTACGCCGCGCTCTGGATTCCGGGCTATGACCACGCGGGCATTGCGACCCAACTTCAGGTCGAGAAGATGCTGGCGCGCGAGGGCGTCCGTCGCCAGGACATCGGGCGCGAGGAGTTTCTGCGCCGGACGTTCGCCTGGAAAGAGCAATATGGCGGCCACATCGTGCGGCAGTTGCGCCGGCTGGGCGCATCGTGCGACTGGGATCGGATGCGCTTCACCCTCGATGACGGGTTGAGCGTTGCGGTGCGTGAGGCGTTCGTGCGTCTCTATCGCATGGGGCTGATCTACCGCGGCGAGTATCTCATCAACTGGTCGCCCGGCCTCCAGACGGCGGTCAGCGACCTGGAAGTGGAATACGCCGATGAGGATGCGACGCTCTATTACTTCAAATACCCCATCGCCGGGGCCGATCTGGAAGCGGGGCCGGGCGTGGGCTATATCCCGGTGGCGACCACGCGCCCCGAGACGATCCTCGGCGACACCGCGGTCGCCGTGCATCCCGATGACGAACGCTATCGCGACCTGATCGGCGCGACCTGCCTCGTGCCGATCCTCAAGCGCACGATCCCGGTGATCCACGACACGTATGTGGATATGGCCTTCGGCACCGGCGCGCTCAAGATCACGCCCGGCCACGACCCGAACGACTTCGAGATCGGGCGGCGGCATGGGCTACCGATCATCAGCGTGCTGGACACCGACGCGCGCCTCAACGAGAACGCCGGCCCCTATGCGGGCCTGGACCGCTTCGAGGGCCGCAAGAAGCTGTGGGCCGACATGGAGGCCGCCGGGCTGACCATCAAGACCGAGCCGTACAAGACCCAGGTGCCGCGTTCGCAGCGCGGCGGCGAGATCGTGGAGCCGATGGTGAGCACGCAGTGGTTCGTCAAGACGACGCCGCTGGCGCAGATGGGGTTGGAGGCGGTGCGCTCAGGCCGCATCCAGATCATCCCCGAACGCTTCACGAAGGTGTATTACAACTGGTTGGAGAACATCCGCGACTGGTGCATCAGCCGGCAGTTGTGGTGGGGCCATCGCATCCCCGCCTGGCACTGCGCCGACTGTCACGGCATGACGGTGGCGACGGAAGACCCGACGGTGTGCGAGCATTGCGGCTCCGCGCAACTGCGGCAAGACGAGGATGTGCTCGACACCTGGTTCAGTTCCGGGCTGTGGCCCTTCTCGACGCTGGGCTGGCCGGAGGATACGCCTGACCTGCGGCGCTACTATCCGACCACCGTGATGGAGACCGGGTATGACATCCTGTTCTTCTGGGTGGCGCGGATGATCATGCAGGGGCTCATATTTACGAACGATATTCCCTTCGAATATGTCTATCTGCATGGCCTGGTGCGCGACGATCAGGGGCGCAAGATGTCGAAGACCACCGGCAACGTGCTGGACCCGATTGCGTTGCTGGACGGCGCGAAACCCGAGGAGCTAAGCGACTACATCCGCCAGAGCTACCCCGATGGCATCCCGACGATGGGCGCCGATGCGCTGCGCTTCACGCTGGTGACCGGCTCGACCCCCGGCAACGACATGAACCTGAGCCTGCAACGTGTGGAGGGCAACCGCAACTTCACCAACAAGATCTGGAACGCGACGCGCTTCGTGCTGATGCAGTTGGGCGCGACGCAGGAGACAGGGCGGCGCGGCGGAGATTTCGACCCTGGCCGAGCGGTGGATCCTCAGCCGCCTGTCGGCCACCATCACCGAGGTCACGCGCTTGATGGAAGGATTCCAGTTCGGTGAGGCGGGGCGACAGGCGTACGAGTTCTTCTGGAATGAGTTCTGTGACTGGTACCTGGAGATCAGCAAGATCGCGATCTATCGGGGCGACGCGGCCGCGCAGGATCGCGGCACGTGCGACCTTGATCCGGGTGCTGGACGAATCGCTGCGCCTGCTGCACCCGTTCATCCCGTTCGTCACCGAGGAGACCTGGGGCTATCTGAAAGAGGCGGCCGGCGGAGAGGGCTGGGCAGAGGCGTTGATCCTCGCGCCGTGGCCCGAAGCCGGCCCGCGCGACCTGCCGGCCGAGGCGGACATGACGCTGGTGATGGATATGGTGCGAGCCATCCGCAACGTGCGCGCCGAGTACAACGTGAAGCCGGGCCATGCCATCGCCGCCGCGGTCTCTGCGGGTGATCGTGAGGCGTTCCTTCAGGGTGAGGCCGAAGTGCTGGCGACGCTGGCGCGGCTGGACCCGGCGCAATTGACCATCGCCGCGAACCTGGCTGCGCCGGCGCAGGCGCTCACGCTGGTCAACGGCGGCGTCACGACCTACCTGCCCTTGTCGGAACTGGTGGATCTGGATGCCGAGCGCCTCCGCCTGGCGAAGGAGCTGGCCGAGACGGAAAACCAGATCGCCCGGAGCGACGATCTGCTACAAGGCCCGTTTGCCCAGCGCGCGCCGGCGAATGTGGTCGCCCGCGAGCAAGAGAAACGCGAGCAATTCGTGCAACGCGTGGCTTTGCTCCGCGAACGGTTGGCCGGTCTGTGAGCCATCCGTCGGGCATGGGCCGTCTCGGGAGGAGTATGACCGGGGTCATTTCGCTCCAGGTGACTTGAAGTTACAACTGATCGATGAGAGGATGGGCGCAACCCATTGTAGCCGCATCGCACAAAGCAGCTTGCACTGTATCCAGCTCTGTGTGCGTCCATTCCTCTCTTCGTTGAGACAACGGATGCGTCTTCGTTACGGTATCCCTGGCGTTCTGATCGAGCGTCGGGGATGCCGTGTTTTTATGAATTCCTGAGTTAACCCGTCGAGAATGATTAGCATCATATGTCACATGCGGAGTCAGCGGCTATAATCATACAATCCTGTCGGGGCGGTTTATCGCTCCATCATGTTTGCTTTCCGGGAGATAAGATTAATGCAGCTCATTTTTTGCGGCTCTCGCCGCAGACTTTGGCTGATGGCGATTGTTTTGGTGTTATTGGCGCTGGCGGCGACGGCGACATTGGCCGCCGCGCAAGAGGGCGACAATACCACCTGCATCGGTTGTCACAGCACCGAGGGTCTTAACACGACCTTGCCCAGCGGTGAAGTGTTGCCGCTGACGATTGATAGCCACGAATACCTGCTTTCCGTACACGGCGAGTCTGGTATGGCCTGTGTGGCATGCCACACCAATATCACCGGCTACCCGCATCCCCCCTGTCACGGCGCAAAACCGGCGCGCGTTTCAACTGGAGCGCTATACCCAGTGCCAGAACTGCCACCCGGAGCAATATCAGGAGACGCTGGATAGCAACCACGCGCGAGCGCTGGCCGGCGGCAACACAAACGCCGCCATCTGCACCGACTGCCACGGGTCGCACGATGTCAGCAACCCGCGTGAACCTCGCCAGCAGATTTCTTCAACGTGCCAGCAGTGTCACAGCGCCATTTTTGACCAATACGCGGACAGTGTTCACGGCCATGCATTGACCGCGGAAGGCAACCCCGACGTACCCGTTTGCACCGATTGTCACGGCGCGCACTCGCAAGCCGATCCGACGACGGCGGAATTTCGCCTCAAGTCTCCCGAATTGTGCGGCGACTGTCACGCCGACAAAGCGCTGATGGCCAAATACGGCATCTCCACCGATGTCTTCAACACGTATGTCGCGGACTTCCACGGTACGACCGTCGAGCTTTTCGAGAAGCAGCACCCCGGCCAGGCAACGAACAAAGCCGTCTGCACCGATTGTCACGGCGTCCACGGCATTCAGCAGGTCTCCAATACGGACCCGCAGGTGGTCAAAGAGAATCTGCTGGTGACGTGCCAACGCTGCCATCCGGATGCGACGACCAATTTCCCGGATAGCTGGGTGGGGCACTTCATCCCGAACCGCGACTACTATCCGCTGGTCTACTACGTGAATCTGTTCTACAAAATCGTCATCCCTGCGACGATCGGCGCGATGATTCTATTCATCATCCTGGATGTGGGGCGACGTCTCCTCAACCGATATCAGCGCAGAGGAGAGGTGAACCATGGCGACTGAACAACCGCGGGCGCCGAAACTGATCATTGACCGCTTTACGCTTTCGCAGCGTATTGAACACCTGGTGATGCTGCTTTCGTTTACCATCCTGGGGATTACCGGGTTGGTGCAGAAGTTCGCCGGCGCCCCGATCGCGGAATTTTCGATCCGCGTGATGGGCGGCATCGAGAACGTCCGTATCATCCACCATATCGCCGCGATTGTCTTGCTGGTGTTGAGCGCCTATCACATCATCGCCGTGTTGCATCGCGTCTTCGTCAAACGGCGGGCAATGACGATGTTGCCGGGTCTGCGCGACGCGACGGACGCCCTTGATGTGGTTCGCTATAATCTCGGGTTGACCCACGAACATCCGAAGCTGCCGCGCTACAATTTCGGCGAAAAGTTCGAATATTGGGCGGTGGTCTGGGGCACGGCCGTCATGGCGATCACGGGCTTCATGCTGTGGAACCCGGTGCTGACGACCAACATCCTGCCGGGTTCGTTCATCCCGGCGGCCAAGGCCGCGCATGGCGGCGAGGCCATCCTGGCGATCCTCGCCATCCTGGTGTGGCACGTCTATAACGTCCACGTCAAGATGTTCAACCGGAGCATCTTCAACGGCAAGATGCCGCGCAATCAGATGAAGGCGGAGCACGCCGAAGAACTGGCGCAGATTGATGCGGGGATCAGCCGCCCGTTGCCCGATGAAGCGGCCCTGCGCAAACGCGAGCGCATCTTCCTGCCGGTGGCGTTGCTGCTTGGCCGCAGTGATGGGGCTGGCGATCTTCTGGTTTGCCACGTATGAGACGACGGCCATCACCACCTTGCCCGCGCCTGTGGACGCAGCGCCGGTGTTCTCGCCATTGACTCAGACGCCGATCCCTTCGCCGACGGTTGAAAACAACCAGTTGGGCGCGCCGATCCCGCACCCCATCGAGGGGCAGGAACAATGCAGCACGTGTCACGGCCCGAGCGGCGTCCGGCCTTATCCTGCGGATCACGCGGGCCGGCCCGACGAGTCATGCCAGATCTGTCATAGCCCGGGGACGGCCGCCGATTCCGGGACGACCGAATCGATCGCGGCGGCGATCCCGCACACGATCGAGGGCAAAGAGTTGTGCAGCCAGTGTCACGGCGACGCAACGTCGCTGGTTCCCATGCCGGTGGGTCACATTCAGCCGGTGGAAGATGCGACGTGTACGCTGTGTCACAAGCCGGTTGCCGGGGCAGGCGATATCGAGATGCCGGCCGGCGCGCCGGCGATCCCGCATCCGGTGGGTGAAGACCCCTATGTGGATTGCGCGGTGTGTCACGGCCTGGATAAGATGAAGCCGTTCCCCGCGAATCACGAGAGCTTCCCGGTGGATCAGTGCACGACCTGCCATCAGTCTGCGCCTGCGGAGTCTGGCGCTGCTGAAACGACTGCGACGCCGGAAGCTGAAACCGGCGCGGCGGCTCCTTCCGGCCCGAAGCCGATCCCGCATCCCATTGACGGGGATGCTTACGCCGACTGCACGGTGTGTCACGGCGCGGACCAGATGAAGCCGTTCCCTGAGAATCACGCCTCGTTCGCTTCGGATAGTTGCACGACGTGTCACCAGCCGGCTGGAGCGCCCGAAGCCGAAACAGCCGAAGCGACGCCGGAGGCTACGGTCGCGGCGACGCCGGAGGCGGCGAGCACGCCTGAGGGCGAGAGCGCAGCCCCTTCATCCGGGCCACAGCCGATCCCGCACAGCATTGTCGAACCGACCTACCAGGATTGTATCGTGTGTCACGGGGTCGGCCAGCTCAAACCGTTCCCACCGAGCCACGAAGCGTTCCCTGTATCCGCCTGCGCGGGGTGTCATCAGCCGAAGATCGAGCAGTAGACGCGAGGGAGCAGTCAAATACCAGACCTGACAGGTTTTCCCCGCAAGGGAACCTGTCAGGTCTTTGCTTTTCAGGGGACGATCACAGTCCTCGCGGCGCCGCCGAAGCGTTCCAGCGCGTCCAGCGTATCATTGACGGCGTCTGCGTCCAGTGGGACGGTGCGCGCGACCACCGAGGACAGATCGAGCGCGCCGCGCCGGGCATACTCCAGCAGCAACGGGAACTCCTGCATCAGGTGGTCGGAGCAGCCGATGACTTCCGCCTCTTTGCCGAGCAACTCGGTGTACGCGTTCACCTCGAACGGTTTGTCGGAGATGCCCGCCAGCACGGCGCGGCCCATCACCCCCAGCGAACGGACGGCCTGCGTCATGGTGAGCGGCAGCCCGATCAGTTCGAGCGCCACGTCCACGCCGCGCCCGCGCGTCAGGTCGCGGAGAGCTTCAACCGGGTCGCCCGTCGCCGCGTTGACCGGGATCGCGCCGAACGACTCGGCCAGTCGCAGCTTATCGGCGTTGATGTCCACGGCATACACATCCAGCGCGCCCATCGCACGCGCCAACTGGATCGCCGACATGCCCAGCCCGCCCGCGCCGAAGACGGCGACCGTCTCGCCTGCCTGTAAGCGGCCTTTGTAGAGGGCGTGAAATGCGGTGGATGAGGAACACATCATGGCCGCAGCGTGCTCGAAGGTGACTTCGGTGGGCAGATGGATGACGCTGCGTTCCGGGACGGCGATGAACTCCGCGTAGCCGCCGTCAATGTGCTTGCCGATCATCTTGCCGTGGATACAGAACTGCTCATTGCCGCGGCTGCAATACTCGCACAGCCCGCACGTTACCAGGTAGTGCAGGCAGACCCGGTCGCCCGGCTTGAACCCGGCCACCTCCGCGCCGGTTTCTTCGACGACGCCGGCGACTTCGTGGCCGAGGGTTTGCGGCAGGGGGCCGACCGATGAGCGGCCGGCCCGGTAATGAACGTCGGAATGGCAGACGCCGGCGGCCTTGATGCGCACCAGTACGTCACGCGCGCCGGGGCGGGGCGCGGGGATCTCCTGCATCTCCAACGGGCTGCCGATGTGAGTGAGTCGAACGGCCTTCATGGGTTGTGAGCCTTCCTGGGTGATTGCCGGGCAACGGATGAGAAAACGGATAAACGGATGGGCTTTCCCCGTGATCCGCTTATCCGTTTTACATCCGCTGCCGTGATTTCTATTCGGGATTCTGGCGACTCAACACCGCCGGGTCATCGGTGGCGCCGGAAAGCGGGCGCAGCCGAATCCGATAGGTGTAATCTTGCGCGACCAGTTCATAATCGGGCAACACGCCGGGGCCGCACGCCTCCGTGCCCAGCCCGGCCTGCGCGTGATCCAGGTTCAGGATCACCTCGGCGCGGCGCGCCACCTCATGCGGGTGCCGCAGCCCGGCCATGTCTTGCGCCGTGTAGTGGTGCGCGCTGACCTCAAGCTCCGGCGTGCCGACGACCAACAGGCCGACGCCTTCCTCGTCCGTGAGCGCCGCCCAACGGACGCCCGTGCGGTTGCCGTGATCTTGCGGCTTCACGTAAGGCGTCTCTTCGCCGGCTGTGGTCTCATGAACCCCGTACCAGCCGCTGAGCAGCCGGTCAGAGTAGGTCTCGTGCGGGCCACGGCCATACCAGCGGAATCGTTCGTAGCCCGCGGGCAGCTCCAGCGTCACGCCGATGCGCGGCATGGGCGGCAGGCCTTCCGGCAGCGCGTCGCCGCGCCGCCAGCGTTTGCGGCCGGTGGGCGTCGGTCTGCGACGCGAGATGGACGGCCTGCTCCAGCGTCACGTCGCCGCTGCCATAGATCGAGTAGACATAACTCGCGTCGGCCACCGGTTCCTTGCCCGGCGCGGCCGCCGTGGTGTTCACGGTAACCTCGACGAGTTGCGGCGCAACCTGCCGGGCGCTCACCGATGTGACCTGCTCGACGAGGCTGTCAAGCCCGACGCCCTGCCACAAACCGGCCATGCGCGGCACGTCGTTGTCCGTCGGTGCGCGATACAGGTTCAGCGCCGGGCCGGAGTTGACCACGGCCTGTCCGCCGTGCTTCCATTCCGCCAACCGGCCGGTCGCCTTGTCGAAGCGCAGCGCGAAGTTCTGTCCGTTGACGGTGATCGCGTTGCCGGTCTCCGCCACGGATACCGCGGGCATATCCTCCCGGCGTAGCGCCGGGGCGGCTGCGCTGACGGGCAGCGCATATTGCGCCCAGGCCACCTCGTGGCCGCGTTGCGCCCACGCCGCAGGATCGGCCAGCGTGAAGCGCAGGGTCAACCGGTAATCGGCTCCCGGTTGCGCAGTGGGTTGTGTGTATGGCACAGTCACCAGATCGCTCGCGCCGGGCGCGGTGTTGAGGCGCGGGAGGCTGCCCGCCTCGATGGTCGCGCCGTCCTCTTCGACCGACCAGGCGATGTTAAGCCCGGCCAGCGTCGAGAACGCATACCGATTGGTCACGCGGAACTTGCCGTTTGCCAGGTCAACGGCTTCGACCCACACCGGCTCCTGCACCTTTTTCATCTCCAGCAGGCCGGGGTGCGGTTCGCGGTCGGGCGTGATGACGCCGTTGCAGCAGAAGTTCCCGTCGTTGGGATCGTCGCCGTAGTCGCCGCCATAGGCGAACCACTCGGTCCCGTCATCGGCGACGCGGCGCAAGCCCTGATCCACCCAATCCCACACGAAACCGCCCTGCAAGCGCGGGTAGCGCTCGACAGCCTCCCAGTACTCCTTGAGACCGCCGGGGCTGTTGCCCATCGCGTGCGCGTACTCGCACATGATGATGGGGCGCGTGTCGTTCGGGTCCTGCGCCAGTTCGACCAGCCGGTCTACCGTCGGATACATCGGCGCGATGATGTCAATCGCCGGGTCGTCCTCGGCGGGATGGTAGTGGATCGGGCGCGTCGGGTCGTGGGCGCGAATCCAGGCGGAGGCCGCCGTGAAGTTCTGCCCGAACCCCGATTCGTTGCCCATGGACCAGCCGATGACGCACGGGTGATTCTTGTCGCGCTTGACCATGTTGGCGCAGCGCGAGACGTACATCTCCTGCCAGTCGGGGTCGCGCGAGGTGCGATCCCAGACGCCGTGCGATTCGATGTTGGCCTCGTCCAGCACGAACAGGCCGTACTCGTCGCACAGGTCATACCAGCGCGGATCATCGGGATAGTGACAGGTGCGCACCGCGTTGATGTTCGCCTGCTTCATCAGTTCGATGTCGGCCAGCATGGACTCGACCGAGACGGTGTGCCCCGTGTCGGGGTGATGCTCGTGGCGGTTGACGCCCTTGACGCGGATCGGTCGCCCGTTGACCATCAGTTGACCGTTGCGTATCTCCACGACGCGGAAGCCGACGCGCGCGGTTTCGACCTGGACGACTTCGCCGTTTGGGTCGCGCAACGTCAACACCAGTGTGTACAGATAGGGTTGTTCGTCGGACCACTTGTGCGGGTTGGCGACCGGCCCGGCGAGCGCCGCGCTGCCGTCAACCACCGCGCTGACCAGCGGGGCGTCGAACAGCGCGTTGTCCTGGGCGTCGAGCAACTGCCCTTCCAACCGGTAGCCGGTTGCGCCGCCCCCCGCCGCGCGGATCGTCGCCCCGACGGTGAGCATGGCATGGCGGTAATCCTGATCCAGCCCCGTGCGGACCGTGTAGTCCCACAACATCACCGGCGGCGCGGACCACAATGCCACGCTCCGATAGACGCCGCTGAGCCGCCAGTAGTCCTGGTCTTCGATGTAGCTGGAGACCGGCCAGCGATAGACCTCCATCGCCAGCACGTTCTCGCCGGGGCTGACGTACTGCGAGATGTCGAACTCGGCCGGCAGGCGGCTGTCGGTGCTGTAGCCCACCGGTTGGCCGTTGACCCACAGGTGGAACGCCGAATCCACGGCCTCGAAGCGCAGGAAGACCGGTCGCCCCGCCCATGCCTCCGGCACGGTGAAGCGCGTCCGGTACAGCCCGGTCGGGTTGTGCGCCGGCGGTTCGAGCGGGATCGCCATCGCCTCTTCGGGGATCCGGATGCTGAGGATGTGGTTCCAGTCCGACTTCTCGTACATCTTGCGGAGCATCGGCGCGAAGTCGGGGTTGATGGGGTGCGGGTATTGCACATTGGTGTAGATCGGCCTGTCGTGGCCCTGGAGTTGCCAGTTGCCCGGAACCGTGATGTCGTACCAGTTCGCGTCGTCGTAGTCCGGCTTTTCGAAGCCCGCGGGCACGGCGTCCGGGGTGTCGTATATCTGGAATTTCCACGTCCCATCGAGCGACACGCGATAGGGCGACGTTGCGCCCGTCAGCGCCGTCGCCTCGTCCGGGTAGACCCCCAGCGCGACGTGGCCGTCCTCGCGGTTGCGATGGACGACGGTCGGATCCTTCCAGTCCTCAAGTCCTTGCGGCATGATTTGCTCCATGTATCCTGTTTGTAGTGCTTTGTAAGGCTAGATTGTGTGGAGTCATCCTGAGCGGATCTTCAGTTTAACGTGCGTTACAGTGAGACTCCAGCGAAGAATCTCCCCGTAACTTACGCGAGATTCTTCGCTGGAGTCACGCCGTTACGGACTTTTCGGGGTCAACCCGCTCACGGTACCGTGACGATGGGACATGATTCTGTAACGTGTTAGAGTCTGCTACGGCTCGGCGCACATGTTACGCCAGCGACAGCTTGCTGCGCGTGCGCTGCAACTCGTTCTCCGGGACGCGCTGGTTCAGCAGGTCCAGCGAGATGTCAATCACCTCGCGCGCCTCGGCGGGGGTGGTGCACCCGATGGTCACCATGTCCTGTTCGCGGATGGTGCCCCAGACGAACGCCAGGCCCACCATCGGCAGCAGTTTGCCCGCGGCCAGCGGCTTGATGGTCATCACCGGTTTCTTCGCGTTGCGGATGATGCGATTCACCCAGTCGGCCTCGACCTGCATCAGGAAGCCCGCCGCGTTGTAGAGCTGGATGTAGGACTCCACGTCCGCGCCGGTGTTGTCGGCGTAGATGACAGATTCCGGCATGTGGGTCGAGAGGCCGGGGATCATCCCGCGGTCGCGGATCATCTTCGTGTACACGTCAAGGTCGCGGATGGTCTTCGTGCGGCGATCCACCAGCGCGTCGGTGACGGCCTGGTGCGGCATGCAGAAGGTGGCGTTGAGCGCCGCCGTGCGGTCGAGCACGACTTCCGGCGCATCCTCGGGCGCGCTGTCGGGGCTGACCCCGAAGATGGGCGTCAGGATGCGGATCATCCGTTGGCCGGTGCGCTGCTCGGCGTCGAGGATGGCGTCTTCGAGGATCAGCGAAGGCGGGGCCATCACGGCGTCAATCCCGCGCTCCATGAAGGCGACCAGCACCTCGGTGATGCGCTGGCGGGTCTGTAGCTCCTTGATGAAGTTATCCTTGGCCAGGCTGGTGTGCGAATAGCCGAGGAACCAGTTGGAGCCGATGAGCAGGCGCGGCAAGCTCACGCCGCCGACGAGTGGTACGGGGGAATTCTTGGGTCATGGTGTGTCCTCTCAGAGTTAGAATTCGAACACGTTATTTTAGAGTGATCTACAAAGAGGAGTTGGCGACAACCGATTGGTTTAATTATGACGGCAACCTGTGCTAGCGAGCTTTGCGCTTATTATCGTACTTCGTTTTACGACGAATCGCCTTAAGGGCATGTCTGCTTCGGTTCCGATAGACAGTAATCGTGTAGCACCGCTATCGCTGTCCAGTAGCACTACCGTTCCTTCCAGCCGACTATACTGACTGTAACGCCGGTCGCATTCGGGAATATCCTTTTTGCGTAGGTAGCAGTGAAGGGCGCCGCCTTCTGCGAAGCTCGATTCCATGAAGACTCACATACTGTACATCGTCCATTGATAAGTCACGTTGTGCCATTCTCAAGACGCTGTGCGCAGTTGGTTGAGCTTTCTCTGGCAATTAGGGCTCCTTTAAGTAATTGCAGTACCCGGTGTCGCCAACTCCTTTTTGTAGACCTCCTATTTTCCCAATCGTAGAGCCGCTCGTGTTTTAACTGCCCACCCCATTCCATGGCGGTGCCTAGATCTGGATTTCACCGGCGGCTGCGTCTCCCTCGATAAGATGCCACGCATTCTCAAACTCTCGGGCGTTCGCGAGCACTGCTGCCCGAGAGACATTGGTGCGTGTGTTGTAGACTCTCTTGAACTCCTCGGTCTGTGGAAACGGGAAAACCCAAACGCGGGGCGCAGGCATCTCAGGATTATCTATCTGCCCTTCGAAGCTTACCAGGATAACGAAATGTCGCTCGGGATGTTGAGTAACAAGGTTGTTTGCCGGCCAATCATACTTCTTTGCGATACCTTTGACTTCTATGGTCACAGCGTCGCCGGCCTGACGCGCGACGACAATGTCGACACCTTTCTTGTTTCCAAGCGTCAAGTTGGCATCTATGCCAAGCCGATGAAGGCAAGAAAGAACATAGAACTCGGCAGCCAGATTTGTGTTATATCTTGACATGATAACGACTCTACGTTCTTGCGTCTCTGGATATTATACGATACAAATGCTGTGTCTCAAACGTTGTGAGAGGATTGGTTATTATGTCCGACCCAGAAGAGGACGAACGTCTCACGGCTGATATTGAGGACTCGCAAGATCTGGCCGACGCTATTGGCGGCGCGCACAAGAGGATGGCTCAATCAGCCTTGAGGACTATATTGCCGGCCGTGACGACGCATCAGGTTGAGCTGAAGCGCTGCGCCAGACCGCCTGCAACGGGCGATAATCCATGAGGATGATGCCCTCCTCCCTCACCACGTCCTGCGCCGCTTGCGACACCAGAAAATCGTAATCCGTCTGGCGGATTTGCGCGAGGGTGGGTTGCGACGTCCGCAAGTCGGGGGTGGCAAGGCCCGGATGCACGGCCCACTCGCTGAGGCCCGCGGGGAGTTCGCGTAGCAACTGCACGAAGCGCGCGGATTTGCCGGGCAGATCGAGGCCGGTGCTATCCAGGAAGTCATGGTCGTTGACGGGCAACCCCTGACGCTGCACCTGTTCGATCGAAGCGCGCCCCATGACGCGCAGCGCCAACCCGTACTCCCGCGCCAGCCCGAACATCACGTCGAAAATCTCCGGTTTGCGGTTGATGCGCAGGCTGTGCCAGTCCAGGTGGGTCGGCTTCAGCCCCGCGGCCAGCACCGCTTCGATCTGCGCCCGGAATTCCGTCTCCAGTTCAGCCAACTTCACGTTCGCGAACAGCTCCGCCATGCGGTCGAAGATGTAGAAGCGGCCGGTCTCATCAACCAGTGAGGATACTTTCTCCGTCGCGGTGAGCGGTCCGAACGCGTCACTGACCGTGTCGCGTACAGCGGTCAGATGCACGCCGAAGGCGATGTCGGGATGCTCCCGGAGGTAGTGCATCGCGTCCGACGCCGCGGGGCAGGGAACCATCAGGGTGGTGGAGCGGACCAGCCCGGCCTCCAGCGCGCCGAAAATGGCTTCGTTGATCGCGGGGTGCATCCCGAAGTCGTCGGCGTTGACGATCAACAGCCGCGCATCCGCCGGATATCCCAACAGCCGATTGGTCTGGCCCTTCGTGCAACATGGTGTCAGAATTTTGCCACGAATTACACGAATTATACGAAGAGCAGAATTATTCGTTCAATTCGTGAAATTCGTGGCTGTCTTTCTATGCGGGCCAGATTTGCAGGCCGCCGTCCACGCGGAGGACCTGGCCGGTGATGTACGACGCGTCGTCGGAGGCGAGGAAGGCCACCACACTGGCGATCTCGTTGGGGCGGCCATAGCGCTTCTGCGTGCCGCCGGTGACCATCATGGCTTCGTCGGTGGGGCGGCTGGCGACGAAGCGCCCGGTGACCACATCGCCGGGGGCCACCACATTGACGCGCACGTCGTAGGGGCGCAGCATGTCGGCCAGGCAGCGCGTATACTCGTGCGCGGCGGCCTTGGCGGTGCGATAGATGGCCGAGCCTGCGCCGCCCGCCAGCCCCGCGATCGAGCCGACCGTGACAATGCTGCCCGATCGGCGCGCCATCATCTCCGGCGCGACCGCCCGGCAGGCCAGGATGCAGGTCATCAGGTTGCGGTCGAGGATGGCGTGCAGGTCGGGCAGGGGGATGTTGACCGGGTCGTTGCCGGCAGGCTTGCCCGCGTTGGGGGCCGTCGCGCCCGCCGCGCCGATGTCGCCGCCCGCGCAGTTGACCAGGATGTCAATCTGCCCGAAGCGCGCGTGAATCTGGCCGACCAGTTGGTCAACCACTGTGGCGTCGGTCAGGTCGCCGCAGACGGCCAGCGCCTCGCCGCCGTGGTCGCGCGCAATGGTTTCGGCGACCGCATCCAGCGATTCCGCCTCACCGAACGCGCGCGAGGATTCCGGGCGCGAGCCGTGTACGACGACCGCCGCGCCCAGGCTTGCAAAGTGGTCGGCGATCTCACGCCCGATGCCGCGCGATGACCCCGTGACCCAGACGACTTGACCCTGGAAGGGTTGTTCCATGATGACGTCCTTTCCTTGATGATGACAAAATGCCGCGCTATTCCGGTCGCACGATCTGTAATGCGCCTTCGGGAGATGGCGGCGCGGTGTACTCTTCCGGTGCATTCCGTTGCACCCGCAGCAAGACCCAGACCATGATCCCCGAGGCGAAGGCGAGGATCGCGCCCAGCATGAAGAGCCGATTGTAGCCCGCGGTCGCGGCGATATGCCCGCCATTGAAGCTCATGCTGGCGAATCCCAGGCTCATCGCCATCGAACCGGCCCCGGCGACCAACGCCCGCTGCGTGGGGTCGGCCATCTCCATCAGCCGCATCTGATAATTCGGCACCCACAGGGAAATCACGGCCAGCGTAATGATGACGCCGATCGCGCCGCCGACCCAACCGGGGGTGAGGGCCATCACCAGCAGGCCGCCCGCCATCGCGAACGACGCCGCGAGCATGATCGCCATGCTGCCATATCTGCGGGCGAACGGCGCCCCGAGCCAATGCCGCCACAACGGCCAGGGCCGTGCCCACGCTGGTGATCAACCCGATCAACGCCGTCGGCAGGCCGAAGTCCAGGTCGAAATAGGCCGGGTAGAAGACGCGGCTGCTGGCCATGGCGCTGTGGTTCAGGAACGCGCAGGCGAGCAGCACGGCCAATGGCAACAACGGCGGTAGGGCAGCGCGGCGGGTACGCGCCTTTGGCGGTGTGGCGACGTACCCGATCCTTGAGAGCGGCGCGATCCCGATCAACCCGACGACGACGGTCGCCATCAGCGCATAACGGTAGGGGGCAGGCCCGGCGGTGGTCGTGCCGGTCAGCGCTGCGAAGAAGGCCGGCAGCAGTCCACCGATCAGCGCGCCGAAGAACGTTCCGAGCCCGGCCATGCTTTCGCGAAAAGAGTATGAGAACTTGCGGTTCTCATCGGTCGTGAAGGTCATCAGCGCGGTCATCTGATTGACGTTGAAGGTGGCCCAACCGCAGGCGCCGACGAACTGGGCGATCAGCAACCACGGGGCGCGCACCCCCGCGGGGATGAGTTCGGCGGCAGGCAGCAGCGCCGCGCCCGCCAGCATCGTCAGCGCCCCGAGGATCATCATGCGCCGCGGGCCGAAGCGCGCGCCGAGCATCCCGCCGGGGATGCTGGCCAGCGAGAAGCTGAGCGCGCCGGTGGCGAAATAGAGGCCCATGAACTCGGGTCCATAGCCGAGGCGCAGCACGTAGATCGCCTTCAGCAACTGCTGCATCCCCATGAAGGACGCCGACAGGAACGCAGTGGCAAGCGCCACGAACCAGACATCGCGCCCCAGCGCGGGAAAGTGGATCCGGTTGGCAAACCGGTTAATCAAGTGATTTCCCTCATCCTGAGGAGTTGAGTCAGGCCGCGTGCGCCGCGGCGATGGCCCAGGCCAGGTTCTCGACCGCGATGTCGTTCGGGAACGTGCAGCCTGCGCCGATCATGAACCCCACGCGCCCCGCCTCCGACACCGCGGCGCGGATTTCCCGCGTGATCTCAGCGTGCGAGCCGTCAACGACCGGCCCGCGCTGGTCTACGCCGCCAATGATGGGCCGCTGGAACAACTTGCGCCCCTCGGTCAGGGAAAGGTTGCCCAGTTGCGTCGCCCAGTTGACGGCGTGCGCGGGGTAATCGGCGTAACCATCCAGACGGATATTTGCGCCGCAGATGTGCAGCAAGTCAAAGGTCGAACCCGCAGCGCTTGCGCTCTGGAGCACCGTCATATCATGTGGCTTGACATAAGTCTGCCACGTCTCCGCCTCGAAACGATCTGCCTCACCGCCCTGCGCCGAGAAGTAGATGCCCGCCGCGCCGGCGCGGATGCACGCCGCCGCGAATTCGGCCAGGCTCTCTGCGATGGTCGCCAGCCCGGCGCTGACCGCCTCCGGGTCCGCGCGCAGGTGCGCCGTGACCTGATTGCCGCTGATGTCGTTGCCGACGGCGTAGGGATTGAAGATGGTCGTAATGACCAGCGCCTCATCGCCGATTGCATCCAGAATGCGCTTTAGCCCGTCGAGTTGGTTGCGATAGGGGGTCGAATCCTGGGGAGCGGGGCGCAGGCGTCGCCAGTCGGCGGGGCCGTCAATCTTTTCGACGCCCGTCAACGTGTACCCGTTATCGTTCATCACCTTCAGGAAATCGGGCTGGGCGGCGTTGTAGTAGGTCAGATGCGCTTCGGCCATCGCCTGGCCTGCGCGCTGCTCGGCGGGGAAGTGAAACCAGAAGCTGGCCGGGATCACATCCACGGGCCGTTGATTCAGGGCGTTTCGCACTCGTTCGATCTTATTCACGATCAGTATTCTCCAGTTTTACTCCGGGGCCGATCCGGTTTTCAAACCGTGATCGGGCGGGGCGGCGGGCTATAGCGTGGGTCGCGTACCCAGAATTGTAACATCGTGACGCCGATTGCCGCCAGCGCGATGGCGACGCCGAACATCCCCTGATAGCCGGCCACGGTAGCCAGCGCGCCGCCGATGAGCGGCGCGGCGGTGCGGGCCGGGGCCAACAAGGTGTTGGTCAGCCCGATGTACGTGGGGCGGTCGGCGTCGGTGCCGAACTCCAGGACGATGTTCGGCCCCGATACCTGTTCGGCGGCCATGGCCGATCCGTAGAAGATGAAGGCGACGTAGATGGCGATTGGCGACGGGATGATCAAGGCGCTGGCGGTCGCCAACAGCATAGAGAGGGTCGCTACGACCAGCACCAGTTTGTGCCCCGTCCGGTCGGCCACCAGCCCCCACAGCGGGTTCATCACAGCCTGACTGCCGGCCAGGATGGCGGTCAGCATGCCGACCTGTGTGGCGCCGAAGCCGAAGCGTTCTGCGCCGTAAACCATCAGGAAGCCGCCGGCCATCGCGCCCGCGTTGGCGAAGGACCGGGCGATGAGATAATGCACGTAGTTGGGATTGCTGCGTAACAGCGCCGGCAACCGGCGGAAGTATTCCTTCTCCGAGATATGCGGCTTGATCACCAGCCCGGCCGGCTCCCGGTTCAGCGCCAGCCCGACCCATGAGATCATTTGCGCGGCGAAGGCGAGGAAGAACGCAAAGGCGAAGTTCTTCGAAAATGGATAACCGGTGAGGATGAGGCCCGCGCCCCAGGCTCCCACGATACCCATCAGCGCGCCCAGCCCGTTGGCCGTGCCCGACCACATCCCGCGGCGCTGGACGGGGATCACCTTCGCGATGAGGTCGGACCATGCCGGCATCCCGATGCCTGCGCTCACGGCCCACAGGGCCAGGAAAAGAAAGAACAGGAAAAGCGTCAGCGTCGGGTTGGGAATGGCGAAGATGAGCACCGCCAGCCCGATGTAGAGAAAGGCGCCGCGCTCGCCGGGGCCGCTGACTAACAACACGAACCGCTTCTTGTAACGCAGCCGTTCGGTGAAGTTCGCGGCGAACAGTTGAGGCAACAAGAACCCCAGGCTGGCAATCGCCGGGATGAGGCCGATGGCGATCTTGGAATCGGTGAGTTTGCTGACCAGCAGGGGCATCACCGTGGCTTGCGAGACGAGATTCATCGCCAGCATGTAGAAACTGAGGTCCATCACGTTGACCCAGAAGTTCCAACGGTAATTATGGGCGACGTACTGATCAAATTCGTTGCGGTCGGCGGTGAGAATTTCGGCTTCGGCCATGATTTTGTCTGGTTGGTCCGGCAGTAAGGTGAATGATCGGGGGAAAATGACCCGACAAGAGGTGATTTTACTACGTTTGCCGATGCCCGACGAATTGCGCCTTGCGTCGCAAAACGAGATAGCCGATTCCGGGCATCCTGCGCTATACTGTGAACAGAGAGTTCGTTCTCGATGCACCCGCATTCTCAAGATCACCGATGACTTTTTGATTGCCGAAGGAGGCGAGATCATGCTGACGGGTAAAGCGCTGATTGCCGATGTGAACCAGGCGCGCACGGATTATGGCGAGGTTGCAGCCTGGTGGATGGGGCAGCACAGCTTCATCTTCAAGGCCGGCGATGTTGTGATCTATGTGGATCCGTTTCTGACGCCCGTGCCTTCGCGCCAGGTCCCGGCGATGCTGCGGCCCGAAGAGGTGACCAATGCGACCATCGTCTGCGGAACGCACGACCATCTGGACCACATTGACCGCGATACCTGGCCGCCTATCGCGGCTGCCTCTCCGCAGGCGCGGTTCATCCTGCCTGAGCTTGTGCGCGAGAGCGTCATTGCCGAACAGGGGCTCGCGCCCGACCGGTTGATCGGTCTGGATGATGGTCAGTCGGTGGAGATCGCCGGGGTGCGCGTCACCGCGGTGCCCTCCGCGCACGAACTGTTAGATCGCGACGCGGCTACCGGGATGTATCCGTACCTGGGGTACGTGTTGGAGGCGAACGGCTGCACGATCTATCACAGCGGCGATTCATGCATCTATGAAGGGATGCAGGCCCGTTTGCGGCAATGGCAGTTCGATGCGGTGTTTCTGCCGATCAACGGGCGCGACGCCAAACGGCTGGCGTCGGGCTGCATTGGCAACATGACCTATCAGGAAGCGGCCGATCTGTCGGGGTCATTACAGCCACGGCTAACGATCCCCGCGCACTACGAAATGTTCACGGATAACAGCGCCGACCCGCAGGCTTTTCTGGATTACATGCGGGTTAAGTACCCGGCGCTGGGTACGGCGTTGCCGAAACATGGCGAGAAGTTCATCATTCGGGCATCAGGCGGCGAATGATGGGGATTGACTTCTGCGCAGGTCGCCCCAGGCCGCGAAGAGGCTGCCGAAAATAATCAGCGCGCCGCCGACGATCTGGGGCAGACCGAACGGCTCACCCAGGAGCAGCACGCCGAACAAGGCCCCGAAGACCGGCAGCATGTTGAAGAAGGCGGTGGCGCGCGCCGGGCCGACGCGGCGCACGCCCTCGTTCCACGCCATGTAAGCGACGACCGAGGGGAATAGCCCGATGTAGATGATCGCCGCGATCACACCCGGACTAATTTCCGGGGCGCGCGTGCTGCCCTCGAAGGCCGCGGCCAGCAACAGAAACGGCAGCCCCAGGAAGGTGGAAAGCGCCGTCGCCGACAGCGATGATCGGGCGCGCGTGGCGATCCGGCTCAACACCGAGTAGAGGCCCCAGGCGGCCACCGCACCCAGCACCAGCAAGTCCCCCGGATTGAGGCGAAATGCGCCGATATTCGTTGTGCCGCTGCCGGCGATCACCGCAACCCCGACGAGTGAGACCAGCGCCCCCAGACCGGCGCGAGCTGTGAAGCCCTCGCGCAGGATCAGCGCGCTCATCAGGCCGATCACCAGCGGGGTGGTGCCGGTGATCAGGGCGGCGTTGGCGGCCGTGGTGGTGCGCAGCCCGGAGTAGAGCAGGCTGTTGAAGCCGAACACGCCCGTCAGCCCCATGCCCAGCAACAGCGGCCAGGCAGCGCCGATGCGGCGCTCGGCGGCGGGCACACGGCGGAGCAGCACCGCAAAGATCAGCGCGGCCACAGTGAACCGCGCCGCGGTCAGCGTGAACGGCCCGACGGATCCCCGCAGCAACCGCCCCAGCACGAAGTTCGTGGCCCACAGGAAACAGGAGAGGTTGACCAGCGCGTAGGCCCAGCGCGGGTCGGCGCGGCGTAGATCCCTTGAGTCAGTCTTCGAAAGATCGGACATCGGTGTTGTCGGGAGAAAATGATGAGGCGACCGCTACCGGTCGCCTCATAAGCTTCAGTTCACAGGGTAATTAGGGTTTCCAGACTTCCCAGACACGTCCCACCAACGCCGGCCCCGGCGTCAGCGTGACCTCTCCGGGTTCCCAGCCCGACGGCGTAACCTCGCCGGTGGCGCGCACGTGCTGGAACGCCTGCACCTGCCGGACCAACTCCCTGGGGTTCCGGCCCACTTCGGGGGTCAGCACTTCCATGGCGCGAATCACGAAATCGGGGTCAATGATGAACCGGCCGCGGATATCCACACCGGCCGCTTCGTCGTAGACGCCGTACACCGTGCCGACTTTGCCGCCCCCGTCGGACAACATGGGGAAAGGCACCCCGCCATCCACCATCTTGGATAGCTCTTGCTCTTGCCAGATCTTGTGGACGAAGCGGCTGTCGGTGCTCATGGCGAGCACGACGACATCCATCGCCTTCAGATCGTCATATATGGCGGCGACCGCCGCCAATTCCGTCGGTCAGACGAAGGTGAAATCGCCCGGATAGAAGCAGAGGACGATCCACTTTCCCTTATGATCCGACAGCTTCACGGGCTTGAAGCCTTCGCCCTGGATGTAGGCGGTGGCCTCGAAATCAACTGCTTCCTTACCGACGCGTGCGAGCATTTTGGTGGCCTCCTGAGCTGGCATGTGCGCCCCATTCCCACCTGGGACGGCTTGCTGTGCGGGCATGATCGGCCCGCGGGCGGGTTTAACGCAACCATCTTTTTCCGGCATGTTACCCTCCTGTGCAGTAACGGGAACCGAATTGCATGTTCAATATATCACGTTTCGGGTCTCTGTGCAAGATGGTACGAAGCATTGCGGGCGCGCAAATTAATCCGCACGGACGATTCTGAATCGCCTCAGCCATGTGCGGGTCGGGTCGGCGTTAGATTGCTTATGTCAAGATTCGCCGGCGAGGCGTAACGTTTCTTCGGTCAGGGCATCGGACAGCCAGATGCCACCGTAACGGAGAGCGGTAATTAACGGGGCAATCGCAGGTATCAGTCCGAGTTGCTTCGCCCTGAGCAAAACGCCCAAAGTTCCGGTCAATCTCAAACCAAGCCGTCCAGCATGTCGACGCGAGACGTTCATCAAGGATAACTAGATCAGCGGTCATCTCCTGCGCCAGAGCAATTACTTCGGCCTCGCCGCGATCGAGATCCGCCATGAGCAAATCGGCGCGCTGGGGATCTTGCAAAGGAACAACATGCAACCAGCTTGCTTCGGAGAGTTCGGCCCTGCCAATTCCGAGTGAGCCGCCCGAGAAGATTTCCGAATATACGGCAGAGGGTATCACAACCTCTCCATGATTTGCTGTAGCAGGTTGAGTTTGCCGATCAGCGAGCGCGATAATCGGCGTGGCGTTAACAATGACTCGCCGCGCAGATTCAGGCATTTCCCGAGTCTTGTTCCAGTTCGTCCGGTTCCTGACCGAGCGGTGAAAGACCAAACCGGGCTAACTCAAACATGAAGGCGACACGGCTCATGCCTGCCAGGTCGCGCGGCGACCCCTGTGGAAACCTGGTTCAGTTCGAAGAGCTTTACGGCCAGCAACAGGCGCGCCTCGGCCTCGAACTCTGCCGGGCTTTTCTTGAGCGAAAGCAGCAACTCATCGGAATATGGGATGGTCAGCATGTTAGGCTCAGTCCAACTGCGATAAGCCGACAGTGTATTCCTGTCGGCCCTGCGCCAGGATGCAACGCGGCGCGGCTGCTCCGCGTCCACGATGTCGATCGCCCATCGCCCTGGATCGTAGCGCATCCGGAGCTAGCACGCCGGATCGCCCGTCCAGGTGACCACCATGTGAGCCGTTGAGTCGCGTGCTGGTCCTAGCCCACCCAAAATCGAACTCTTCCAGCTTCCGTTTCCGCTTCTCCCAGTCCGGCAGGTACGCGGTCGAGGTCGCTCAACTGCCAACCAGCCATCTTAATCTCGCGGCGCATGCGATACTGGATCGCCTCCGCGATCCCCTTGGGGGAGGCTTTGCACTTTGGGCGGGCTGGATGGCGTCGGCCCCTGCGAAGTCGGCGATAGTGCGCGCCAGCTTGAGGATGCGGTGATAGGCGCGCGCTGAGGTTCATCTGGCGCAGCGATGCACCGAGGAGTTGCTGCCTGATCGCCCGTAGATTCCTGGCCGTGCGGGTGTTTGCATCCACTGCCATAGCAACAAACGCGTTCCCCAATTGGCGCAGGCTGCTCAGAACGGCAGGCCGCATAGGTCGATGATGCCGCTGGGCCACGTCTCCCCGCCACGGGGGAGTACCATCGTGTGGTCTTTCCATGTGGTCTTCCCTGCCGGCTGGTCGAACACGAGCGGACCCTCCACCAACTGCCAGCCCAGCCGCCCATAAAAGGCGATCAGGTGCGACTCGCACAGCAGCATGCAGAAGGAGACTCCCAACTCGTCGAACGAGAAGGTCTGCGCGCGCTGCATGAGCGTGGTCGCGATGCCGCGCTTGCGCCATGGCGTCGCTGTGATCACGTTGCCGATGCCTGCAATGCGAATCGGCTGCCCGGCTACCGTAACCGTCCGCTCAAGGGCCGACACCATGCCCACCAGCTCCCCGTGATGCCGCGCCAGCACGAACCAGTGCAATAGCGCCCACTGGTATGGATCCGTCTCCGGCGGCCACTCCTCGTGCATCCAGCGCCTGATGACCTCGCGGTCGGCCGATGACAGGTCGGCATCATCTCTCACTTCGATGCGGAGCGCATCGCTCCCGGAGTCAATGCTCATACACTATCCTTTCCGCAACTCCCAGCTCCAATCCACGTCCCCGCGCTCGAATGTCTTTTGTTCCTACCGATCAAGGTGGGCACTCCATCGCTTGATCCATCTCGAATCGACAGATGCCGCAAGTGAAGGTCGGATCGGGGGCCTTCCCCAACGGCGCGATGATCACGGCCACTTGCTGATGCCGGTAGCGATCCAGATATTCGCTCAGACAATACTCACTCCACGCGTCGCGGCCGATACTGGATCGCCTCGGCGATGTGGGCGGGCTGGATGGCGTCCGCTCCCGCCAGGTCGGCGATGGTGCGCGCCAGCTTGAGGATGCGATGATAGGCGCGCGCGCTGAGGTTCATCTGGCGCATCGCCGCGCCGAGGAGTTGCCGGCCGGTCTCGTCCACCGGGCAGTAATCGCGCACCTGCGTCGGCCCCATGTCGGCGTTGGTCGTCAGCTGCTGCAGGGCGGGGTTCCCCCGCCTTGTCCCCTCGCCGTTGCCGCCCGACCCGTTGAACCGCGCCGTCTGCCGCGCCCGCGCCGCCTCCACCCGCGCCCGGATCGCCGCCGAGGTCTCGCCGCGGCGTTCGTCGGTGAGCTTCTGGAACGGGACGCGCGGCACCTCGACGTGGATGTCGATGCGGTCGAGCAGCGGGCCGGAGAGGCGCTTCTGGTACCGGCTGATGAACGTGGGCGAGCAGGTGCAGGCGTTCTCGGGGTCGCCGTAGTAGCCGCACGGACACGGGTTCATCGCGCCGACCAGCATGAAGGTCGCCGGGAAGGTCAGGCTGCCCTGGGCGCGGCTGATGGTGACGATCTTGTCCTCGAGCGGCTGGCGCAGCACTTCCAGCGTGTGTTGGCCGAACTCGGGCAGCTCGTCCAGGAAGAGCACGCCGCGGTGGGCCAGGCTGATCTCGCCGGGGCGGGGCCACGTGCCGCCGCCCACCAGCCCGGCGTGCGAGATGGTGTGGTGCGGGGCGCGGAAGGGGCGATGGCGCATCAGCGGCATGTCGTCGGGGAGCATGCCCGGCGACGGAGTAGATGCGGGTGACGTCGAGCGCTTCGTCGGGGTTCATGCGCGGCAGGATCGAGGGCAGCGAGCGCGCCAGCAGCGTCTTGCCGGAGCCGGGCGGGCCGGTCATCAGGACGTTGTGCCCGCCGGCCGCCGCCACTTCCAGCGCCCGCTTGACGTGCTCCTGCCCCTTGACGTCCTGGAAATCCGTGGCGTAGGGCGGCGGGTCGGCGTCCAGGCTGAGGTCGGCGCGATACGGCTCGATGGGATGATAGTCGCGGAAATGCGTCACCAACCGGCCCAGGTTGTCTACCGGATAGACGTCAATGCCTTCCACCAGCGCGGCTTCGGGCGCGTCGGCTTGCGGCACGTAGACCGCCTTGTAGCCCTGCTCGCGCGCATAGTGGGTCATCGGCAACACGCCTTCGACGTGGCGCACGGAGCCGTCGAGCGACAACTCGCCCAGGAAGAGCGCGTCTTCCAACTCGACCGGCAGTTGGCCGGAGAGCGCCAGCAACGCCGCGGCGATGGGCAGGTCGTAGGCCGGGCCTTCCTTGCGCAGATCGGCGGGGGCCAGGTTGATGGTGAGGCGGCCGCGGGGATAGATCAGGCCGGAGTTGACGATGGCGGCGCGTACCCGCTCGGTGGATTCCTTCACGGCGGCGTCGGGCAGGCCGACCAATGTCACCGAGGGCAGGGAGCGGGAATTGAGGTCGGTTTCCACTTCGACGATCGCGCCGTCGAGGCCGATGAGGGCGCAACTGTGGGTCTTGGCGAGCATCGATGCTCCTGGCGCCGGCGGCGCAAAGGAATGGGTGTAGTGTAGCCGAACCAGATTATTATAACGTGCGGTGGAATAGAGGACAATATTCGCGGTTTGGACGCAGAGTTCACTACCGACTTCAAGTGTACGACAAGCGCCAAAGTACGAGGTGCAGGACAAGAGGCCGCGAACCGGCGAGTCAGCCGGCAAGGCGCGCCGCGTGTGCGGTAATGCAGCACAGCCCATTTGCTCAGGGCTTGAGTTTCTTCAGCCGCTGGTGGACGGGCCAAAGGAGTCTTACCGGTTTCCCCAATGAACACACCAGGTGCAGACGATAGCGCGCTAGAAGACGATGGCGGCTTTGATCGTTTGGGATTTGCTGCTCTGAATGAGTTCAAAGCCGCGATGGACTTCATCAATGTGCAGTTGGTGAGTGATCAGAGCCTCCGTACGCATGGGGTCTTCGCGCATGGCTTGTAAAGCTGTGGGGAATTGATCCAGGGAGCGACAGGTTCCAGCGATGTTGAGCTCTTTGAAGTGGAGCAGATCAATATCAATGGCCGGGCGTTCACTCGTTGGAGTAAAGGCAACCAGTGTGCCCTGCGGCATGAGCCAGTGTAGCGCGCCCTCGATGATCTTCCTCGAACCGGTGGTGTCAATGATGACTTCGGCGCCATATCCTTCTGTCGCCTGCAGGATTGTCGCTGCGACATCTACTTCGCGAGAGTCATACGTTGTTACTCCGTCGTCCGAGACCAAAGCCATGCGTTCATGGTGGTGACCGAACAAGATGACCTGCCCCGCCTGTTGCCGCGTGGCCAATCGGGAAATGATCAAGCCGAAGGGCCCATCACCGAACACGCATATAGTCTTGCCGCGTGCGCCCCCGCCTCTGCTCAACGCCTCCAGCCCATCCGCGAACGGTTCTGCCAGCGCCGCCGCCGCCGGCGATAACCCATCTGGAACAGGATAGGCGTTGCGGTAATCAATAGAAATGAACTCGGCCATTCCACCAGGGATGTGTGCGCCGATATGCTTTGTGTTGGGGCATAGATGCCTGAGACCCGCGCGACAGACGCGACACTCCCGGCAGGGAACTGGAGGATCGAGCGCCACTCGTTGCCCGATCCGCAAACCCTGCACCTCGACGCCCATGTCCTCCACAATTCCAGCCACTTCATGACCGATGATGACGGGCGGTCGAATGTCGAGCAGCCCGTGCTGGATCATACCGATGTCGGTCTTGCACAGCGCCGCCGCTTCTACCCGAACCAGTATCTCAAACGGACCGGGATCCGGCTCCGAGACATCCTGCACGGCGATTTTGCCATAGTCAGTCCAGACAACTGCTTTCATATTTGCACTCCGAAGTACTCCATCATATCGCCCATTTCACTCGGCGAGAATCTCCTGACCATTACCCTTTTTAGACGCGGGCATACTCCACGCCCAGCAGGGCCGCGAGTTTCTCCACTGTGTCTGCCCAGTGTCCGTAGGACAAGGCCAGATGGTGTGACCCACCGATCTGGCTGTAGCGCGTCAGGAATTCACCTAACGGAGCGGCAGGGAGGAACTTGTAATGCGGGCGGCCCATGTCGGGCAGATAGGGGAAGTCGGCCACCGCGCCTTCAGTTGCCACGAGCTTTAGCCGGCCGCCAGGCCCGGTGAAAAGACTGACCAGCGTGACATCCCCCGGTTCGAGGCTGAAGGCCAGCAGCAGCGGCGCCACCCTCAAATCCACGAGGCCCAGCGTGCTGCGCAGCATGCGCACCGGCTCATCCTTGCGGGCCATCGTCCAGTTGCCCTCGCCCATGTGCATCATCAACACCGCGTTGTCGGCGAAGTCCATGGTGAACATCTCGGTGAAGTTGGCCGCGCCGGTGAGATGCGCCATCATAGCAACCGCCGCGGCGCTGGTCACGTCGCCTTCGCCGCCGAAGCCATAGCCCTCGCCCAGCAGCTTGGAGGCGGCCAGGAACGGCAGCGTGTCGAGCCAGCCTTCTTCGCCCACCGCCATGAAGTGCGATGTGAAGCCTTGCAGCCCTCGCTCGACCAGGATCGCACGCAGCGCCCATTCCAGGCGCGCGCTGGCCTCGTGCTCCTGCTCCGTGATCCCTTCCTCGAAAGCGAAATGCTCCCGATCGTGCGCCATCTGCGGCGACGATGGCCTCGGCGGGCGCGGCGCGTGCCGCGTTCGGCCAGCTGCGCATGGCGATGTGCTGCACCTGCGCGCCGATCTGGCTCAGGAAAGCCGTGTCGTCCAGCCCGAAATCGCCCATGCCCTCCATCGGATAGCCGATCAGCCCGATCTGCAGCTGGCGCACGAAGCGCACGGTGCGCGCGGCAGCGCACCACGCCGTGCACCTCGGCGAGGGTTCGCGGGATCGAGATAATGGCCGGTGACGATGGGGCAAGGCCGCCCGGCGCGCAGCAAGCACATTGGCCAGGTCTTGAACGCCGTGCATGCCGTGATTGCTGGTCGTTTCGTCGCCGGTCGTCTCCGCGGTTACCGCCTCCAGCTGCTGCGTGTTATAGATCAGCATCGGCAGTTTCGTGTGCAGCAGACCCGGACAGGGCGATGTGGCTGGGCGCATAGGTGAGCAGGACGACGATGATGAGGTCCTCTCGTCGCGTTCGAACCCTGCAATGGCCGCATCCACTTCGATCGCGGGTGTTGCAGACGCCGGGGAATTCTACCTCGGCGAACGGCGTGAACGTCGCCCCCAATTCGACGGCGAACTGCGCCATCTGCGGCTTGAGCCCGGCACACGATCGTAAAGTTCCAACATCAGCCCCAGCAAACCCACTCTGGCTTTCGGCAATTCGGTCATCATGGCGACTATTCCTCCAGTAAGATATGCGCCAAAACAGGCGGCGCGTGTCCGCGGCGGGCGGCTTCAGTTAACGGGCCGGTCTCGATAGGTCGAAAAGGTTGCGTCATACAATGCGCGCACCGCCGGGTCGGGTGGCAAACGCCGCTCCGACCGGCGAAACGCCGCGTATCCCGCTTCCGGATCCTTAAAGCAGCCGGCGGCGACGCCTGCCAGGATCGCCGCGCCGGCGCAGGCGGCATCGTGCATCGCGGGCAACACGACCGGGAGGCCCGACAAGATCGGCGATGATCTGCGGCCAGATTGGGCTGCGGGCCGCGCCGCCAACCATCCGCAGCTCGGTGATGGCGACGCCGGTTTGCTGCATCTCATCAAGCGCCCAACGCAATTCACACGCCGCGCCCTCCATCACCGCACGCGCCAGGTCACCGCGCGTGTGGCCCAACGTCAGGTGCACAAATCCACCGTTGGCAGGTCCAAAATTCGCCGCATGGCCTCCGGCAAGGGGAAAGCACAGCAGGCCGCCGGCGCCCGGCGCGGACCGGCGCGCCGCCGCGTCGATTGCCGCGTATCTCGCTGTACGCTCGATGTCAACCGCGTCCGCCCAAAAGGTCTCCATCAGCCATTCCATCGAAGCGCCCAGAGCCCCCAGACTGCGGATCCCGCCCCATAGCCCCGCCCGCACGTGCGGACCGACCGCCATGCCGCTGTGGAATCCGGCCTTCGGGTCCGCCAGGGCGGCCAGCAGCACCCAGGCCGTGCCGCAGGAGAGCAACACCGTCCCCGGCCGCAGCACGCCCGCGCCGACCGCAGCGCAGTACTGATCGTGTGCGCCGTTCGCAACCAGCAGCCCCGCGGGCAGGCCGGTCAAGGCGGCGGCCTCAGGTTGCAGCACGCCTGTGGGATCAGCCACCGGTCGCAAGGGAGAAAGCTGCTCGCGTCGGATGCCCGCCATCGCCAGCAGACGGGGAGCCCAATCGCCCGCGGCGATGTCGTAGAGCTGGGTGATGCCGGCATCGGTGGGGTTCATGCGGCGAACGCCGGTCAGCCGCGCGCCGATGAAATCGTTGACGAACAGATAGGAATGCGTCCGGGTAAACAGCTCGGGGCGATTGTCGCGCAACCAGCGAATGTGTTGCAAGGGCAATACCGGCGCCAGCGCCCACCCCGTCGTGTTGCGGATGAACTCCGCGCCTACCTCGGTCGGCGCGGCCTCAGCCTGGGCCGCGGTGCGTTGATCCATCCAACTGATCGCGGCGCACAGCGGGCGACCGGCCTCATCCACGGGGATCGTCGTGCCGCCCTGCGAGGACTGCGCAAGCGCGAGGATGCGCTGATGTTGGCCCCAACTGCGCCGTGACCGAGCGTAACACCGCGACCACCCCACGCCACAGATCCTCCGGGTCTTGCTCGACCCAGCCGGGTTTCGGCGTAAGCAGGCCGTATGCGACGCCGGCGCTCGCCAGCGGGATCGCCCGCGAGATCGAAGGCCACGGCCTTAGTCGCTGTCGTCCCGACATCCAGGCCGATCAGGACATCTATCATGGCGGCTATCCGCGGCTATCCGGCGGCAGCGCCCAACAGGCGGAGCGCGTTGTTGCAGAAGACATCCTCTACCGCAGCGGGCGAAAGACCGACCGCCTCGGCCGCACGCCGAAAGGCGAACAGCATCTCGTACAGGAAGAACGATATGGACCGACCCTCTTCCGGCGATACCTCGCGCATGCGGGGATCGTTTCTGGTATCGCCATACAGGCCGGGCGGCACCAGGTTGACATACCCCTCGTCCTCGCAAATACGACGCATCCGCATGCGCACGATGGGTAGATCGCTGCCGAAAATCAGCCGTTGTGGGCCAACCGCCCGCAGCGCCAACTCCATCACTTCGGCGCAGGTATTGGCGCTGAAATCGAAATACAGATGTTCGGTCTCCGCTAACAGGTTGAGCGCATCGCCAACATCTTCAGGGCAATACGCGCGACCGATATGTGCATACACCAGCCGTGCGCGCGGATAACGACGCTCGATCTCTTGCATGGCGGCCAGGTTCACCGGGTCCTTCAAACGCTCCGGTCGCGGGATGTGCAACAGCACGATCCAACCGTGCGCATCAGCAGCTTCCAAATGTGCGTGCGGCAGGAAATCATAGACGGTGATCTCCGCCGAAGGGATGTGCGTCGGCGCCCGATTCAGATAGGGCTTCAGTCCCACAAACCCGCCTTCGCGGTACGCGACGGGTCCAGCTCCTGCGCGGTCCATTCGGGACTTCGTCATCAGCAACGCCGGATAGCCATGCACTTGACCCGATTGACCGGCATAGGCATTGCTGCGATCCAGGTCCGTGTCGCGTTCGGGCCAGCCGAACACGACCGGCGTGACGGTATGCCCGGGCAGGAGGAGGCGGTAGGTCTCTTGCAGGTCTTCTATGGAGTTGTCGGCCGCCACGCGTAGCGGCCACGTCGGACCACGGGACGCGAACGGCGTCGTATCCTGGAATGCACGCAACCAGACATGCGTATGGAAGTCCACAAGTCGCCCCGGCAGGAAACCCGCCAGGTGTTCGGCATAGAAATCTCGGTCTACAGCTTGTACGTCAAACAGCATGGAGTTTGTCCTTCCGATGCGGATTGCCCTTAGACGAGGATGACCTCGATCCCAATCTCCCGCAACTGCGCGACGAAGTCGGCAGGCGCGTCGCTATCGGTGATGAGGATGTCGATTTCCGTCAGCGGCATGATATTCGCCAACCCAATGCCCCCGATCTTGCTGGAATCGGTGACGACGATGATCTGGGATGCCGCGCGCACCATAGCCCGATCTACTTCGGCCTCCAGCACATTGGCGGTGGTCACCCCTTTCGAAAAGGTCAGCCCGTCTGTGCCCAGGAACATCTTGTCGGCGTGCAAATCGTGCAGCGCGTCAAGGGTGTTCGGGCCGACCATCACCTGATACTCAGCCAGGAAGATGCCGCCCAATACGATGAGGTGTAAGCCTTGCTGAGACGCCAGTTGGTTCACAACCGGCAACGAAGCGGTGATGACGCTGAACTTGCTCGAACGCAAGATGTCTTCAGGCAATTGCGTGGCGACCTGCAACGTTGTAGACCCGGAGTCCAGGATGATACAATCGTCGCTCTTGATCATGGCCGCCGCGGCCTTTCCGATGCGACGCTTCTGCTCGAAGTGAGGGATTGTCGCGGCAGGCGGCCCGCTCCTGGCGCCGTTGTCCTCCGGCAGCCGGGTGGCGCCGCCATGCACGCGCCGCAGCGCGCCGGTGTCTTCAAGATACTCGATATCCCGGCGAATGGAGACCTCCGAGACGCCAAGACGCTTGCTCAACTCGGTCACCCGAACGGCGTCCTGGCGACTCAGCTCGCCCATGATGAATGCGCGTCGCTTCTGTGTGAGTTCCCGCATGCGAGCCTCCCAACCTGCTCGACTAGGGTCTAAAGGACGCCAGACTTTGGCCCATTTGTTCCACAAAGTGATCTACCATCGCATACGATGCGATCAAGGGGATCTTGGTCAGAATGGTCGGAGGGCAACTGGCCTTGTACGTCTGGGCGCTGACATCGTATCCGGCCTCGTTCATCGCCTTCATGAACTGCACCGCCGGGGTCACTTCGTAGAAGCGCAGGGCGCTGAGGTGTCGCCACCCTTCGACCGTCTCGATGACCTCCGCGAACTCGGCCGCCAGATCATGCAGGCGGTCCGCGTAGTAGTCTCCCAACGCCGCCACATAATCGCGATTGGCTTCGGCGAAGGCCATGGTCACCAGGTAGGCGAGCGATGCCAGCTCTTCCTGACCGTTGGTCACCAGCGCGCCGAACTGTTGCATCGTATCATATTGCGCCGTCCCCAGGATCCGCGAGGCGGCATATTGACCGCCGGGAAAACCCTTGCCGATCGAAACGAAGTCCGGTTGCAGCCCGTATTCGCGGAACATGAAGATTTCGGACGACCAGATGCAGGACTGGATCTCATCCACCAGCACAGGCACATCATGGGTGCGGCAAAGCGCGTAGGCTGTGCGCAGGAAATCGGGGTCGAGGCGGATGCCTCCGTAGTTCATCAAGACAATCTCGTGGAAGAAACCGGCCACCTTGTAGGGCGGCGTGTCCCATTGCTCCAATGCTGAGCGAAAGCCCTCGGTGTCGTTGATCCCGACTCCCCGGACGATATAGGCCCCTTGCTCGGCCAGAGACGCGCCCAACTCGGGCCACATGTCGCGCATCATCTGGGTCATGATCGTCGTGCCGTGATAGTTGGCCTTGCGACCGCCTTCCTGATCGGCGATCACCAGGAATACCGGGATGCGCCCGGACAAGGGCGGCAGCGGAAGATGATCTTCCAGTCTGTAGAAACGCGCCAGCATGGCCTTGAGAGCGGCCTCGACAGCCAGGCTCCCCGTCTCCAGATTTGTGATGCGATTCAGCACGCCCGGCTCCGACGGACGCCAGAACGCGGTCGAGCGCTGCGCCCTCAGTGCGACTCAGACCGTTCGCCAGACGCACCAACTCGCGCTCCAGCACCCGGGTGATGTGCCCGCGCGTGTTGTTGTGCGTTGCGTTGGGTACGCCCAGCTCCTCGGCGATGCGGATGAGCCGGTAGCCGGGAAAGTCGTGTCCCAGGGGCGCGTGGTAATGTTCGGACTTGGTGATGACGTAGAGACGACCATCTTCGCCCATCCGATAGAACCCCAGGCCGCCCAGCGGGGCCATGTCGAGCTTCGTGGCCCGATTGACGCTCTCAGGGGCGGCGCCTGCGAGCCGAGTCGGCGAAGCGCTTGACTACAGGCGACCCCACCGCCGAGAGCATCTGATCCAGGCGCTCGCTGAACGCCGCGGGGAAAAACTCCACCTTTTCATCCGCCAATGCCCGGTACGCCGATGGACTCCCACCGCTCAAAAAGGCGCGGGTATCACAGAGGGCGTCTACATAGTCCGCGCCTGTCAGGTCTGCCAAAGAAAGGCGCACGTTTTTCAATTGAGTCTTGTTCACTGGTCATATTTTATCTCCTTGCCACGCAGCGCGCCGGCGTGCAGATCATCTCAGTCTTGGCGCTCGCCATAACGAATCGCTGCATCAGCAAACGCGTGAATGTTATCGTGCGGTGTATTTTCGTTGAAGTAGTCCGTGGTCGCCAAAATGAAGTGGCACCGATTGCGAACACTGTCCAGAGTCCGTCTTACCTGTTCTGCGATCTCCAGGGCTGAGCCTTTACGAAGCAAATCGAGTTGATCCAGATTGCCCAGCAGCACCGTGCCGTGGCCGAATCGTTGCACGGCGTCGTCCAGAATCGTGTCGCCGTAGGGCGGCGGCGTCAGCGACTCATATGCCCGCATGCCCAGGCCCGGATAAAGCGGTAACAGCCGCCGGGCATAGCCGCAGTTGTGATAAAGCACCGGCACGCCGCTCCCCTGGATGAACTCGATGAGTCGGCGCTCATAAGGCCAGATGAACTCCTGAAAGAAGTCGCGCGCTGACCATCTTGCCGTTGGCGATATTGCCGCCCATAGACAAGAGGTCCGGCCCGGCTTGCACGACGGGGCGCAAGAACTGCATATAGCGCATCAGGGCGTGTTCCATCAAGCGATGGAAGAACCCGGGATGCAGCAGCGCATCCATCAAGAGGTCATCCACTTTGCGATAATGATAGGCGGCCAGGTTGAAGGCGCCCTGAATCCAGGGTGCGGTGATGCCCGTGTCGCCGACGGCCGCCTGGGCCCGGTGAATGAGTGATACATCCACCGGGCCTGGAGGCGGCTGAAACGCCATCATGCGATCCAGATCCGCCTCATCCTTGATCGGGTATTCGACAGCCGAAGCCTCCGCGTCGTAATCGTAGGTCCACCGCAACGCCTCGACGATGCGCATGTCACCGCGCGGCGTATGGATGATGGTCTGCTTCGTTTCATTCCGGCCCTCATATTCCACGCTAACCGACATTTCCCAGCCTGCGCCTGACGGCCCGTAGGCGTCATAGACCGGCGTGCAGTTGCGGTGCATCACCGGGAAGCCGAAATGATGATAGACATCGGGGGTATGCGCGACGTAATCCACATCCACATCGCCAAAGAACTCGCGGACGTAATTGATGTGAATGAATGGCGAGGCCGGAATGCGCCCGACGTGTTGTCTGTTGAGCACCCCCAGCAAGAGTTCGCGTCCCGAAAGCTCGGCCACCTGTTGTTATTGTCTCCTTGCGCGCGCCGGTTTAGCGTCCGTGCGCCTGATAATACTTCAACCCTTCGACCAACATTTCGATGTTCTCCCAGGGGGTTCCCGGCGCGATGGAGCTTGACCCGCCCAGGAACAGGCCGGTCTTCGGGCCACATTCAACCAGCCATTTGAGCTCCCGTTTCACGTCCGCGGGCGACCCAAACGGCAGGGTGCGCGTCGACCGAAGCGCCGCCGATAATGAGCAACGGATCCCCGTCGCGCGACTTCATCGCGCAAATTCGCTCGTAGTCCATGCCGTCCTCATACTGGAAACCCTGAAAGCCCCGGATGCCCGCGTCCAACAAGCGCGGCACCATCTGCATCAAATTGCCGTCACAGTGCCAGATCATGCGCACATCGGTCTTGAGCATCGGCTCCAGGGATCGAGCAAAGTGCGGCAACCATAATCTGTCGAGCGTGCGCGGAGACATCAGCGTACCCCTGGAGTCGGCGATATCATGATCCAGCCGGAAGAGGGGCGGCAGGCGCCCTTCCCGGTAGGCGCGCGCGGCGGCCCGGTTTTGCAGCAGGGCCAGGTCGGCCTGCAACGCAAAGTGACGTTCGAGCACCTCCGGGTAGAGGGCAACGGCCATGAAGTAGTGGACGTAGCCGTACAGGCTGTAGGCCAGGCCGGGGAAATGGACGAACTCGAACCCCGATTTGAGGATGTCGGGCCCGAGTTTGGCCTGAATCGCCGCCTCTTCCGCCAGGATGCCGGCAACCACCCGGTCTTCGTCGAACGATGCAATGGCCTCTCTCAGGCGTGGGAAGGCCACCTGTTCCAGGTGCGCGACGACGTCTTCCGGCGAGTTGATCGGCATCGCCGTCGACGACGATGTCCTCCGCGCCCTCCGTGGCTTTCTTCTCCCGGTCATCGTAGCCCGCATCGCCCATCGTCAGCGGGTTTTCGGGGATATACTGATCGAGCAGGCACGTGCCGATGTTGCGCTGCATGGCAACGTAGGTCGTCTCGGGGTCGTTCTGATAGCTGCCGGGCGCACATCCCGCCAGTCGTTCGATGGCCGAATGCTGCATGATATTGAGCAGCCAACTCGGGATGCCTTGCGTCGGGCGCTGCAAGATCGTCTCCAGCGCCAGTTCGGCGCGACGCACCGGTAGCGGACATGGCAGGTCCTCCTTCTCCGCCGGAATGCGGCACGGACGCACCCGGATAGGATGCGCCATCGCGTGACCATTTCTCGGCCTGGCGCAGCAGCCAGCGCGCCTGCTCCTCCGTCTCGCAGTGAGTCTCGATGAACAACCCCCGCGCAGACAGCAGACTCAGGGCCGTCTCCACCTCTTCCGGCGGGATGGTAATGTGAAGGTTCTTGCGGTGTGATTGGACCAGGCGCAACGTATCCAGTAGAACAACGGGCTGGGTTTGCCCGCGCCGGGCAGAATCTGATAGGCCTGCAATCGGGGCAACTCCATCAAGGTCGGGACGTGCGCGTAGGCCTTGATGCCATCCACGTGATACACGCAGTGGTCCAGAAACTGCGTTTGGCGTTCGATGGCAGGCAAGAACAACCGGGCCAGCATCCTGGGCGAGATCATGTACGAGAAATCGTTTTGCGCGGCGTAGAACTTGCCCGGCGACCAGAGACGGAACCAGCACGTACTGCCGCCGGCGGCTGCGTGCACGATGGCGTAGAAGGTGTCGTACACCTCGCACCACATATCCATCAGGTACAACTCGGCATCCCGCACCCGTTCGGGAACCCGCATGACATCGTGCAGAAGCTCCCACGTCCCGCGCAGCGCGGCCAGCGTATCGCCGCCGCCGCCAAATGCGCCGATGGAGGGTATCGAGTGTCCGGCGGATTCCTGCGCCGCCCGGTGCAGCATGTCGAGCGTGAAGCGCCACCACGGGCCCTCTTTGTCCAGGCGCAGTGCGCGCACATCCCAGTCATCGTCGCTGAAGGCCGGATCCCACCAGCCGGTCTCCATGTCCAGCCTGGTCGGGCAACCCAGGAAGGCCGGGATGGCCGCATGACCCGGATAGCCCGCTTCCCAGATCGGGAACGCCTCGCCGCCATAGAAGGTTGTCGCGTGGCGGTAGGTATTCAGTTCTGCGATGAAATCGAGATCTGTCCAGCGCGTGAGGGGGTCTTCAGGGAAGGCCGGCGGCATACGCGTGGCGCGGTCGGCGCGCGGCGCGGTGACGGCGAATGCGCAGCGCCCGAATGCTTCACCCTCCCACCACGCCAGGAAGTGCTGTTGCGCCTCCGGCCAGTCCGGTTTGTATGTGAGACTCATGGCAGGGCCGCCTCTCTAAACCCAGGCGCGTGAATCAGGCACATCAAGCCACTCGCCATTCCGCCGGATAGATTCCTGGCTCACCAGGCCCGGCAGCGTCATATCCATGGCCTCATGGATGCCCACAGGCGGCGGCCGCAAGCCCTGAATCGCGGCCACGAAATCCATCACTTCGAAGTAATCGCCTCCACCGTGCCCCGCCTCGAGCGCCTCCGGCGGCGGGTTGCGCCAGATCTCCGGCAGGAACTCCGCCTCGAACTCCTCCAGGCGTGTCCACTCGTCGGGGTTTTTGGCGTAGTCTTCTAGCCACACCCAATTTCCCTCGCCGGCCCGGCGGGCGCTTTCGTAGGCGCCCTTCGTACCCTGAAGGGTATAATTGGTCATCGCGTGGGGGCGTTTCGAGAGCATGTCCACCCGCACGCGGATCAGCTTCCCGCTCCCGGTCTTGCACATCAGGGAAACCGAATCCTCCATGGCGTGCTCCGGGTCGGTCCAGTGGCCGGTCCCGATGCAACTGATGCGCTCCGGTCGCTCCTTCACCCATTGCAGGCAGGGGCCCAGGCTGTGCGTCGGGTAGGTGGAACCGTTGACGCCGACCTGCCAGTAATAGCGCCAGGTGGGTTTCCCTTCCGGCGTATGGTGCAGCACCGACAACTCATGGATGTACTCGCCCTCCGCGTGATAGACATCGCCGAAGACGCCCGCGTCCACCATCGCCCGCACCAATACATTCGGCTTCATGTAGGTGTAGTTTTCGGCCATCATGTACACGGCCGGGCTGCGCGTGCACGCCTGCGTCAACCATCGGGCTTCGTCCATAGACACGGCCGCCGTGACCTCGCACAGCACGTGAATTCCCCGCTGCAGGGCCGCAATGGATTGCGAAACGTGGAACTGCATCGGCGTCGCGACGACCACCGCATCGGGCCGGGCCTCATCCAGCATCTTCTCGAAATGGGTGTAGCGGGCATCTACTCCAATCGCCGCGCCCACATCGGCCAGCGTCTGCTCACTCAGGTCGCACAATGCGATGATCTCCGTCTCCGGATGGACCTGAAACGCCTTGAAGAAACTGCCGGCGCGATGCACCCCCGCGAACGCGACCCTGATCTTGTCAGCCATTGTCTTTGCTCCTGTGTAGTGAACGACCCTCAAGCCTTCATACCGGTCAGTGCAATCCCCTGCAAGATATAGCGTTGGAAGATGAGGAAGACGATGAGCGGGGGCAACGAGGCGAGCACCGAGCCGGCCATGACCCCCTGATAGTCCGTGCCGCCAAAGCGATTGGCCATACGCGACAGGATGAGCGGCAAAGTCAGCTTTTGTTCGTCGTTCAGGACCACCAACGGCCAGAGGTAAGCGTTGAACGATCCGAGGAAAGTGAAGATGGTCAGCACGGCCAGCGCGGGGCGGATCAACGGCAGGATGATCTTGCGATAGACGGCGAAGTCACCGGCGCCGTCCAGGCGCGCAGATTCATAGAGTTCGGAGGGGATCGAGTAGATGAACTGGCGACACAGAAAGATGCCGAACGAACTGAACATCGTGGGAAGCCAGACGGCATAGAGGGTGTTCAGCAGGTGCAACTTGTTCATCACAATGTAGAGCGGAATGAGCAGCGTCAAGAACGGCACCATGGTGGTGGCCAGGATGAAGTAGAACAGATAGCGGCGCCCCGGGAAATCCAACCGCGCGAACACGAATCCTCCCAGAGAGGAGGTGAACAGCACCGTGATGAGCGTGGCGCCCGTCACGAGCATGCTGTTGAGATACGCGCGCGGGACATTGGCGCGATTCGGATCCAGCACCATCCGGTAGGCGCTCAACGTCCATTTCTCCGGCAGCAGCGTCACCGGGATCTTGACGATGTCGGCGCCTGTCTTGAAAGAGGAGAGGACCAACCACACGAAACGGGTAGATCATGGCCACGCTGAAGACCGCCAGGATCACCCCGATCATGACGTTAACCCGTGATTCGTGCTTGTTAAGGCGACTGAGGCTGGACTTGCGCGTGGCCCGTACAGTCGTCTCTGCCTGGGCGGCCACGCCATCTCCGCCGGAAGTCTGGAGGCTCATGACAGTCCTCGCAGGGACCGGATGGGGGGCTCAGATGTACGGAGCATGGCTTAGTACTCCCAACTGATCTGGAATCGCTGCAACTGGAACACTGTGGCAAAAAGCAGGAGAAGGAAGATGAAGAGGGACACCGCCGCGCCGAACCCCAGGTTGAGCGTCACAAACCCGAGCTGATAGGTGTATAGCGACAGAGTGCGCGTACTGAACCCCGGACCGGGCATCAGGAAGAAAGGCTCGAACATCTGCACGGTCCCGATGACGCTGACGACAAGCTGGTATACCAGCACCGGGCGGATCAATGGCAGGGTGATGCGGAAGAACAGTCTGCCAGAACCCGGCCCCGTCAATCTTCGCCGCATCGTAAAGGCTCTCCGGCACGTCCTTGATCCCGGTGAGCAAGATCACGGCCGCGCTGCCCACGTAGATCCAGATCACCATCACCGTAATGGACCAGAGCGCCTGACTGCCACTCGCGAGGAACGGCTGCGGCGGCAGGCCCAGCCCAGTCAAGACGGTGTTGAAGGCGCCGCCGGTGCTGCGGTAAAGCCAGCGCCAGAGGTAGACCGATACGACGATCGGAATGACGTAGGGCAGATAATAAATGCGACAGGAATGATCGCTCCCAGCGCCCCTTCATCCGGCTGAGGAGCAACGCCAGCAACAGCGCCAGGCTTACGCCCACGGTGATCTCGACCGCCGAAAACATGACCGTCGTCTTGAGCGCCTGCCAGAAGTGAGCGCTCTTGAACATGGTGGTGTAGTTGCGGAGGCCGACAAAGCGCGGCTGGGTGATGAAGTCCCAGTTCTGAAACGACAGCCAAATGGCCGTGCCGAACGGGATGATGAAAATGACCGTATAGAATATGGTGACTGCTGCGGCAAAGATGAGCGCCAGCGGGCTGGCGCGCCGCCAGCGCTTCCACAGATTGTGCCAGCGGCCGGGAGGCGCTGAGATTTCTTGGCGGGCCATTCTTCTTACCTTCCTCGCTCGTGCTGCGACCGAGCAGGTCGCAGCACGAGCGATGGCGCCCCGCGACAGCCGGGGCGGTGATCCCTGCGTACCGAAACTAAATCCCGATGCGCTCGCGCGCGGCGTCTTCCTGCTCCTGCAGATAGGCATCCATGTTGGCCAGCGCCTCAGGGATGCTGATCTCCTTCCGCATCGCCCGGTCCAGCTCCGTGCTCGCGGGACCGTGGTTGGCGACGTGATCCTGCGTGTATTTGGCGACCGGCCACATGCCCTCGGCCACGCGCTTGGAAAGCAGCCCGTACTTCATGTCGTTGATGCGCGGGTCTTCGTACACCGTCTTGGTCATGCAGACGCCGGAGTAGAAGTCGAACGCCTGAACCAGCGCATCCGGACTCACAACGGCTTCCGCGTATTTGACGGCAAGATCGAGCTTCGTCGGGTCGTCAGCCAATCGTTTGGACAGCCCGTAACCGGCCATGTGCTGCGGGTAGATGACCTTCTCCTTGGCGTCGGCCAGGTAAGGCGTCACGATGTTGTCGGCCGGGATGGACGCCACATCGGTCTGCACGCCGGCGGTCCAGGCGCCGTCGCCCCACATGGACACGAGCTTCTGGCTGACCGCCTCGAATTCGTTCGTGAACAGCTCGAAGTCACAGGCGTTCTGCTTCCAGTAGATATCGTAGAGGATCTGGGCGGCTGCCTCACCCTCCGGAGTGGCATGCGACCACTTGCCGTTCGTCTTGTCGAACATGTTGCCGCCAAGCTGCCACATGAGGCTCCAGAGGAGTTGGTATTGCGAGCTGCGCGGCGAGAACCCGGCGCGCGTGATCTTGCCGTCGGCGTTCTTCTGCGTGAGCTTCGCGCCCGCGTCCACGACCTCCTCAAAGGTCTTGAAATTGAGGTAGTCGAGGGATTGTTCGGCCATGTGGTCCTTGTTGACCGTGAGGGCGCCGCCGCGGATGCCGGCCAGCCACGGGAAGTAGTACACCTTGCCCTCGGGCACATCAATGGAGGTGAATGCGGCCGGCCACATCGTCTTTGCAAGCTCGTCGGCGCCGCCCACGGCATCCGTCACATCCAGGAACACCTGTGTCACGTCGGTGCCGACGATCCAGTCGGTGTACATGTTCATGACATCGCCCTCGGTGCCGGCGGCGATGGACGGCAGCAGCTTGGCGAAGAGATCTTCATAGCCGATTGCCTGCAGGATTACCTTGACGCCGGGGTTCTCCTCGACAAACTGGGGCGTGATCGAATTCATGATCTTGTTGGCGCCATCCCAGTCCTGATACCAGACGACCAGTTCGGTCTCGCCGGTACCGTAATCGCGCGGCGCGGCCGTCGGCACGGCTGTCGGTTCTTCGGGGGCTGCGGGCGCAGCGGTGGGTTCTTCGGCGGCGGCAGGCGCCTCAGCGGCGGGGGCCGCCGGCTGGGCAGGTGCGCAGGCGGCCAGCATGGCCGTCGTGCCGAGTCCGGCACTGAGTTTCAGGAACGATCGGCGACTGATTCTCTGTTGTGACATGCTACGCTCCTCCGTATTCGCATGGACTGGGGAAACTACTTGCTTGAACGGGAGCCGATTACCGGCGCCCCGACGGTACGCCTTGAGCCGTGGGATCACCTCCTTCTCCGATGCCTGGGGGATAGGCGCGTCGCGTCTATCTCTGAGTGGAAGCGTGGAACTTCGCCCTCGCACGCGCGAAATCCGGTATCTCCTCCGGCATGCCGCCACGCGCCACCGAATCCATTGATAGCGGCATGATCGAGCTCCAGGCCACGGCGTCATAGACGTCAATCGCCGGCCTGGTTCCGTGCTGAACGGCGTCCACGAAATCTTCCAGGACGAAGAAATCGCCGCCGCCGTGCCCGGCCTGTTCGGCCTGCACGCGCCACTGCTGCCAGCGCGGATGCTCGTACTGGGCGGTGTAGTTCCACAAGGATTCCCACGCGGCATCGCCGGGACTTTGGCCGGGGCTGACGCCATCCATCCAGATCAGGGGGTCTTCGTGTTCATGGCGGGCCGAGATGTAGGCGGCATTGTCGCCCTGTAACACGTAATGGGTCATGTTGTGCGGACGGGCCGAGGCCCAATCTACACGCAGGACGATGACGCGGCCCTGTTCCGTGCGAATGATGGTGGTTGCGCTGAATCGCCGAGGCGCCAGTAATCGTCCTGGGCGGCAGGGTGATCGCTGCCCAGATGCTCCGCGGCATAGCGTTGGGCGGAGCGGCCGCCGGTCATCCATGTGCTTGTGGAGACCATGCGGTCGCCGTCACGACCGATGCCCAGCCACTGCGCCACCGGGCCCAGCGAGTGCGTGGGATAGGTGTTGCCCTGGAAACGTCGGCGCATTTCCGCGCGCCAGGTAAGTTGGTCGTCGCCATCGAAGAGGAGGTAACGGCAGTCATGAATGTAGGCGCCTTCGGCGTATGTCAGTTCGCCGAACACCCCCTGGCGCGCCATGTTGAGCACCATCATGTTGGGCCGCATGTAGCAGTAATTCTCGGCCAGCATGTAGACGTCGCCGGTCGCCTCGACGGTCTCGACAAGCTCCCAACACTCGTCCAATGTCGTGGCCGCGATGACTTCGCTGATGACGTGCCGGCCCGCACGAAGCGCCTGGATCGCCTGGCGCGCGTGCAGAAGCATCGGCGTGGCAATGAAGACTGCCGTGCAATCGGCTTTGTTCAGCAGTTCTTCGTACGAAGCGAAGGTTTCGATTTGGGGATGGTTTTCCCGCCAGGTGGCTCTGACGCCTGCATCCAGGTCGCAGACGGCGGTCAACTCGATCCGATCCGCGAAGGCGCTGAGGGCCCGGTTGAAGGCATCGCCACGGTGTCCGCCAACGACTGCCAGTTTTACCCGTTCCGTCGAACTCATCGAGCTGGCCTCCTTTGATTGTTGAGGGCTCTTGATAATATGCCCAAAATGTCACCGATGGATGGGCCGGGCCAATCTGAACGAAGTTTTCGGAGTATCAAGCGAAACGATCAAAATGAAACCTGAAAAGGAGCAATTGATAGTATATATGACCTGTAAGGCATTGTCAATAGTCTGTTTTTGCTTCTCTTCCGTCCAATTTCGCTCATTTCGAAACTTTAATGCAATGAGCGCTTGTATCTCACCAAAGGTCCTGTCGAGGCTGTATCTGCTGACATCCACTCAGAGCATTCTTCCGTACACCTGATTCTCAATGGCCACGCCCGGCAACCACGGTTCCCAGAGGCGCGTCGGCTTGCTCCCCAGTAGCTCGAACCCCATCTTCGCATACATAGCGACTGCGGCGGCATTGTAACTCGTCGTGTTCAGGTGGATGCCCGGCGCGCCGGCTGCGGCGATTGCCGTCAATCCCGCATCCATGAGCTTGCGTCCGGCTCCCTGCCCGCGCAAGACTTCCGCCACATTGATATGGAGATGCGCGGGGTATGCGTCGAGCGATGGTTTCGGATATTCGCCGCGTCGCGCCGCTGTCGCCATGCGAGACGCGAACTTCAATGAGTCTTTCGCATCTTTATAGCGCCCGGTTGCCAGCCGCCTGCCACCTTGAGCGCCGCGCGCGCCTGACCGGCGGTCAACTTTGATCCACCCAGGCTGCCGGCGAAATAACCGCCGACCTGCCCCTCGTGTTCGGCCACCCACAGGTACTCCGGTTCCGCGTCGGTGTAATAGGCCATGAAGAAATCAGAGAACAGTTTTCGGTCGGGCAGGAAGTTCTCGACCGGCGCGCCGAAGAAGGCCGTATCGGCGGCAATTCGGTGAACTGCTTCACGGTCAGATGGTTGGTATGGACGCACGAGCATAGCGCTTCCTCGGCTTCGTCAGGGGTTGGGAAATGACGGGAAGGTGTTTCGGGATCTTAGCACAGTTGCCTTTGGCAGGCAACGTCCAGAGCGGAGATCGAGCAGAGACGACGGGGATGATAGTCAGCTTCACGTTTCGCCGAACCATATGATAGAGTGAAAACATCGAACATACCGTCCGTGATCGGACATTCTTGGTTGCGCCGCAATGGCCAGGCCGGCGGCGGGAGGGCGAGCGATGGATAATCTGAGTGATTTCATATGGAAGTGGGAGGGGTCGCAACTCGGTGATGATCAGATCGTCACGGTGGCCGATCCGAACCGGTATCTCCTGGAGTTCCTGGCCGGCGGCGGGTTGGCGATCAAGGCCGACTGCAACCAGGCGAGAGGCCAGTATACCATCCAGGGTGATGATCTGACGATCCGACTCGGCCCCACGACGCTGGTCGCCTGCCCGCCCAATTCGCAGGCCGATGAGTTTCTCAAGGAACTGGCGCGGGTCAGCGCGTACCGTCTCACCGGCGACAAACTGGTCTTTACGTTGGCGGATGACGCCGGGGTGATGTCGTTTGCCGCCGGCAATCCCATCGCGCTCTCCGGCACGTCATGGCAGGTGATGGGCGTCAACAACGGCCGCCAGGCGGTGGTATCGCTGATCATCGGCACGACGATCACGCTCAACTTTGGCGCAGATGGCCGCGTGGGTGGCTCCGCGGGCTGCAATTCCTACTTTGGCGCTTATCAAACAGAGGGGGATCAGCTACGGGTCGGGCCGCTGGGTTCCACGCGCAAAATGTGCGTGGCGCCGGAAGGCATTATGGAGCAGGAGGCGCAGTTCCTGGCCGCGCTACAGGCTGGGACGACCTTCAGGATCACCGGCGACCGGCTGAACATCCGTAATGCCGCCGGCGCAACGCAGATTTCGGCGCGACGATAACGCTCACTTCGTATCGGCGGAGAGATTGAGCATCAGTTGCAGGTAGTCCAGGTCGTTCAACACCCGTTCCATCGGCACGCGGCGACCGTTGGCTTGCCACAGATAGACGCTTTTGCGTGTATAGACTTGCGCGGTCGGCCCCGACACCTCGGCGAAGTCGGCGCGCAAGGCTGCATCAATCCGTTCGATGGGGTGACCGTCCACGGCGATGACGGTCATCCCATCCGATTCGGGGATGCCCCACAGGCGAAGCTGCGGCACGTGGGTGTAGACGGGCGCGCCGCAATAGAACTGCACCTGCGCCGCGTAGCTGTAGCCGACCGCGTAGATGAGCGAGCCGGGGGCCGGGTTGAAATCGGCGCAGAACTTCGGCCAGTCGGCGGCATCGTGGCTCATAGACTTCGCGGCGACGCTGCGGGGCAGGCGCTCCCGATAATCCACCATCTCGATCGTCGTACCGACCCCGTAGATCGCGTTCCAGCCCAGCAGCAGGGCGACCCCCGCCGTGGTGAGCCGCGCGCCCGCCGGTTTGAGGCAGGCGATCAGATAGCCGATCAGCGGCAGCCACGCGAGCAGGCCCAGCATCAGATTGCGCGGGTTGTTCGCTTTGCTGAGTAGCACGGGCAGCATCGCGCACAACCCGATCAGCGCAAGGAGCGCCGGCCGCGTGTCTCGACTCCCCATGTTGTTCGCGCGGCTGCGCCATACTGCCAACGCCGCGCCGACCCCGCCCAGCAGCCCCAGCAGGATCATCGGCGGCGCGTGGTAACGCCCTGCGTGATTCAGCCGCGCCCACCGCGACGGCGGCGTCAGCCCGAACGCGTCCCCCTGTGCGGCGGCCCAGCGCACGCCGATCCAGTCATGCGTTGCGTTCCACCCCACGACGGGAATCAAGCCCAATGCCCCGATGCCGGCGGCCAGCCAGAATCCGCGGCGTCGCAGCAAATCGCGCCGCCAGATCAGCAGGTACAACACCAGCGCGACCACGTAAAACGCCGAACTCAGCTTGACGTTGAGCAGCAGCGCCAGGGTCAGCCCGAACAGCGCCCAGCGCCAGCTCGCATCTTCGCCATCGAGCAACGGCGCGAGCGCCAACAGGTTGACCAGCATCAGGACGGCGTGCAGCGAATCGGGGAAGGCCACGCGGCCGGTGATCACGAAGACCGGCCCGAAGGCCACGGCCGTCGCGGCGATCAGTCCACCTGTTATATTTACATAACGACGGCCCACCGCAAACGCCAGGGGCACGCAGGCGACGCTAAGCAGGGTGTTCAGCCAGCGGATGCCCATTTCGTTGCGCCCGCCCAACGTGGTACTCAGCCATAGCAGCGCGGCGATCCCCGCCGGATGATCCACATACGACGCGGCCGGGTGATCCACGTATTGCAGGTAGTACGCCTCGTCGCCGAACAGCGGCATGGCGGTAAGACGCCACGCGCGCAGCGCCAGCGCCGCCAGGGTCAGCGCGAGGACGATTAGGGTGATCCGGCGATGCCGGCGCAACTCGGAATCTACCACCTTTGGCGGATTACAGCCCCAGCGTCTGCTTGATCTGATCGAGCGCGGCCTGCTCTTTGTCCGATACCAGGACGCTGCCGATGCCGAGGAAGCCGCCTTCCTTTGCGCCCGCGGCGACGTGCTCGGAGATGGTGTAGAGATACTGTTTGTATTCGGTGACCGCCTCGACGCCGAAATTCTCCTCTACCAGCGCGACCGCGCTCTTCATGGCGTCGAGCGAGCGGCCCACCGCGACTTCGGAGGACCGGTTCTGCTCGCGGGTTTGCGCTTGCGCGGCGGAGAGTTGCTGATATTCGGGGTCTTGCTCTCGTGCGCCCGTCAAGATTTCGCCCGAAAAAGCCGCCATGAACGGGGAGGTCCATGCCCGCCCGGCAAGTTCCTGCATGGCGGTGTGCGCGGCCGCCATCTCCTTATCGAAACCGCTCATGCCCGATGGATCCGCGGTGACCACCGCGCCCATCGCGCCGCCCGTCCCTTCCACCAGGGTAAGCCACTGTTGCGCCGTCAAGTCTTTGAGTTCCATCAAACTCTCCTTTTTGATCTTTAGTGTCTCAAACGGGTTATACGGGAAGCCAACGCTTCGCCAGCTTGCAGACCATGGTGTACGCCGGATCGTAGATGTTGCCGAGGTCGTAGCGCACGCACTGGCCGAGCAACGTGCTCGCGCTGATGGGGTCCAGACCGTAATCCTCGATCAACCAGCGCAGCATCTCGGTGGTGGCGTGCTGCACCGCCTGATCCAGCGGGCGCGCGTTGCCGACGGTGAAGATGGAGTCCGTATCCTCGCCGCGCGGCCAGCGAATTTGCTTGCCCTTGATGAGGCGCACGGTGAATTGCACATCGAACGAGATTTCGATGCCCGTCCCCACGATTTCGCCGTCGCCCTGCACCGCGTGCCCATCGCCCACGAACACCAGCGCGCCGGGCGCGCCCACCGGAAAGTAGGCCGTGACGCCGCTGCGATGGCCGCGATAGTCCATGTTGCCGCCGTGCGGCCCGGCGGTTGACGCCAGGATCGCCTCGCCGCGCGCGGGCGCGACGCCGAAACAGCCCACCATGGGATCCAACGGCAGCGTCAATCGGTCCAGCCGGGTCTCCGGCGCGATCAGGGTTGCCGTGCCGGCCGCGGCGTCTACGTACCACTCGAGGCGAGGCTTCTCGTCCGGCGGCGGATACGGCATCTGAGATACGTAATCCGGGTCAATGACGTTCGGCGCGACCAGCGTGCGGGTGTATCCATAGGTGCGGTTCGGGACAAGCCGATCGAGCGTCATCACCAGCGTGTCGCCGGGTTCCGCGCCCTCCACGTAAAACGGGCCGGTCTGCGGGTTAGGCGCTTCGGCAACGGTATTCATCTCGCGATCACGGCCGTGGGCGTCCGCGGTCGAGGTGATGACCGTGTCGCCATCGGCGATGTGCAGCACCGGTTTGTGCGTCCCGAGGGTGTTGTGGTAGTGGGTGGGTTGAAAATGATGGATGGTCATGGCGTCCCTCCTGTGTTCGGCTGATTGTTACGCGCATCTTATCACGCCAGACGCCGCCTGTCGAAAGGACGGTCCATCCTGGGTGCGTATGGTATAATCTCCTCGAAGACGAACCGAATTGGACCTGCCTCCGAAGGAGGGTACGGATGAACGATACTGCATGGATCTCTGAACTCGCGGCCATTTATCCCGCTGACCGCCTGCTGCTACAACCCGCGCAATTGACCCCCTATGAGTCGGACGCGCTGACGGCTTACCGCACGCGCCCCGCGGCGGTTGTCATCCCGGAAACTCAGGATGAAGTGGTCGAGGCGGTGCGGGTGTGTGCGCGGCACGGCGTGCCGTTCGTCGCGCGCGGCAGCGGCACCAGTCTCTCCGGCGGCTCACTGCCCATCAAGGACGGCTTGCTGATCGCGCTCAACCGGCTCAACCGCGTGGTCAGGCTGGATCCGCGCGAGCGGATCGTCGTCGTGGAGCCGGGGATCGCCAACCTGGACGTGACCAAAGCGGCCGCGCCGTATGGTCTCTATTTCGCGCCCGATCCATCGAGCCAGCCCGTCAGCACGATCGGGGGCAATCTCGCATTCAACGCGGGCGGCGCGCACTGTCTCAAGTACGGCATGACCAGTAATCACGTTCTGGGCCTCAAGGTTGTGTTGCCCGATGGCGAGGTGGTGCAACTCGGCGGCGAGAGCATGGAAAACACCGGCGCGGATCTCGCGGGGATGTTCGTCGGCTCCGAGGGGTTGTTTGGCGTCGCGCTGGAGGTGACGCTGCGTCTGATGCCGAAACCGGAGAAATATCGGACGGTGCTGGCCGCTTATCACAGCCTGGAGACGGCCGGCAACGCCGTGGCGCAGGTGATCGCTTCCGGCCTGCTGCCCGGCGCGATGGAGATCATGGATCGGCTGGCGATCAAGGCGGCTGAGATGGCGGTGAACGCCGGTTATCCGAAGGACGCGGCGGCGCTGCTCATTGTGGAGTTGGATGGCGAGGCGCAACAGGTCGAAGCGGAGTTCGTCCACCTGATGGCGGTCATCGAGGCGTCGGGTGCGTATGAAGTGCGCGTGGCGCAGGATGAGGCCGAGCGGCTGCGCATCTGGAAAGGCCGCAAGAGCGCCTTCTCCGCCGTGGGCCGGCTCAGCCCGGATTATCTCGTCAATGACGGCGTTGTGCCGCGCGGCCGGCTGGGTGAGGCGTTGGCCGAGATCGAGCGCATGAGCGAACGCTACGGATTGCAGGTCGCCAACGTCTTCCACGCGGGCGACGGGAACCTGCACCCGTTGATCATGTACCCGGCTCACGAACCGGACGGCTTTGCGCGCGCCGAGGGATTGGCCGGTGAGATTCTGGATCTGTGCATCGCGTTGGGCGGCTCCATCACCGGCGAACACGGCGTGGGAGTAGAAAAGCGCGCCTATCTGCCGCGCATGTTCTCCGAGGTGGACATGACGGCCATGCGCGACGTGCGGCTTGCCATAGACCCGCAGGAGATCTCCAACCGGGGCAAGATGTTCCCCGGCGACGCCGACGCCGCGCCCATCCACACCGGCCCGCATCCGCTGGAACTTGCGGGCGTCATCTCGCGTGAGTGATTTGCCGTTCAGGAGCGCCCATGATGGAACCACATGAAGCAACGATGATGGCTGATACGATTTGCCGGCCCGCCGACCTGGATGCCCTGTGCGCCGCCGTGCGTGACCATGGTCAAGTTATGGCGCGCGGCGGCGGGACGAAGCCCGCGCTCTCGGCTCCGCGCGCCGGCGTCACGACGATTGATATGTCCGGCCTCTCCGGGCTGCTCGAATATGAGCCCGGCGAATTCACCTTCACGGCGCTGGCCGGCACACCGGTGCGTGAGGTCGCCGCGGCGCTGGCGACGCACGGGCAATATCTGCCGTTCGACCCGCCCCTGGCGGCCCAGGGCGCGACCCTGGGCGGGACAGTGGCCGCGGGGTTGAGCGGGCCGGGGCGTTATCGCTACGGGGGGGTGCGTGATTTCATCCTCGGCGTGCGTTTCGTCAACCCGGCGGGCGAGCTTGTGCGCTCCGGCGGCAAAGTGGTGAAGAACGCAGCCGGGTTTGACATCTCGAAGCTGATGGTGGGCAGCATGGGCAGTTTCGGCGTGCTGGCCGAAATCTCCTTCAAGGTTTTTCCCCGCCTGCCGGCGACGGCCACCGTGCGCCGGCGCAATCCGGCGCTGGAGGATGCGCTGGAGGGGCTCTACCGGCTCACCGCTGCGCCGCTCGACCTGGATGCCATTGACCTCGTGATGGAGGACGATGGCGCAGTTCTCCTGACGCGGCTGGCGGGGCTGCCCGACGCGCTGCCCGACCGCATCGAACGGGTTAGCGGGCTGGTGGGCGGGGGCGAGATCGTAGACGGTGAAGCGGATATGACGTTGTGGGATTCGGCGCGCGCGTTCGCGTGGGTTCCTGAGGGCTGGACGCTGGTCAAAGTTCCGTTGACGCCGGGGCGCATCGCGGCGATGGAGGCCGGCTTTGCGCCCGGGTCGCTGCGGCGTTACAGCGCCGGCGGCCAGGTGGGCTGGTTGGCGTTCGAGGGTGACCCGGCGGCTGTGGACGCCATGCTCAACGCCGCAGGTCTCTCCGGTCTCGTCATCTTCGGCCCGTCCGGTCGCCCACGCATCGGGCGACGCGGCGGCGATCCATTTGCCCGGCGACTGAAACAGGCGCTCGATCCGGCCGGCAAGTTCGTGGAGGCATAGGTGCAACATAACATTCCGCTGGAGGGTCTTGACGGTCAGGGCCGCGTCATGGCGAAGGCCATCGAATCGTGCGTCCATTGCGGCTTTTGTCTGCCGGTCTGCCCCACGTATAAAGTGCTGGGCGAAGAGATGGATTCGCCGCGCGGGCGCATCATCCTGATGAAGTCCGTGCTCGAAGGCGAGTTGACGGTCGAGGAATCCGCGCCGTATATTGATCGCTGTCTGGGGTGCCAGGGTTGCGTCACGGCCTGCCCGTCCGGCGTGCCCTATGGCGACCTGATCACGGCCTATCGCGCCTATGCCGAAACGCAGCGCAGCCGCCCGGCGATGAAGACGTTGCAGCGCGCGCTGGTGCAACAGACGTTGCCCTACGTCGGGCGCTTCCGCGCGGCCGCCACATTGGGGCGACTGGCCCGTCCCATGCAGGGCATCCTGCCCGATGAGCTGGGTTCGATGCTGGGGCTGCTGCCCGCATGGCCTGCCCGCCGCCGAACCGCTGCCGGAACTGATCCCCGCCGAGGGCGTGCGCCGGGCGCGGGTGGCGTTTCTCGCCGGGTGCGTCCAGCAGGTGCTCGCGCCGGAGATCAACGCGGCGACGCTGCGGGTCCTCGCGCGCAACGGCGTCGAGGTGGTGATCCCGCGCGACCAGGGCTGTTGCGGCGCGCTGAGCATGCACACCGGCAATCTGGATCGGGCGCGCGCCTTTGCCGCGTAACAACATGGCGGCGTTTCCCTCCGATGTGGATGCGATCGTCACGAACGCGGCCGGTTGCGGGTCGGGGATGCACGAATACGGGCTGCTGTTCCGCGATGAGCGGGATGAAGAGGCTGCTGTCGCTCTGGGCGCAAGCGCGGTGGATATCAGCGTCTTCCTGATGCAGCTTGGCCCGGTGCAGCCCGGCCCGCTGCCCGCGCCGCTCAAGCTGGCCTATCACGACGCCTGCCACCTCGCCCACGCGCAGAAAGTCACCGACCCGCCGCGCCGCCTGCTGCGGATGATCCCGAACGTGACGCTGTTGGAAATCCCGGAAGGCGAGATCTGCTGCGGCTCCGCGGGGACGTACAACCTGGAGCATCCCGAGATCGGCGGCGAGCTGGGGCGGCGCAAGGCGCAGAACATCATCCGCACCGGCGCGGGGGCCGTCGCCGCGGGGAACATCGGCTGCATGGTGCAGATTCGCACCCACCTGAAGGACGCCGGGGTGCGCGTGTATCATACGATCGAGGTGCTGGATATGGCGTATGGCAGGTAAGTGCCAGGCGGGCCGGATGCCGCAGAAATCTATTGACAGTGGAGCAGGAATTGTAATATACTCTATATCAGGATATTGCAATAAATACTAGGAGTTTAGCTATGACAGAGATCAGCGTCAGCATCGGGCAGGTGAAATCACGATATCTCCGATTTAGTCAACCGGGTCGCCTATCGTGGCGAGCGTGTGGTACTTACGTCTCGCGGTAAACCTAAAGCGGTACTTGTAAGCGTGGAAGACTACGCGCGGATGATGGCACAAGGACCGGATAGGATGCTGCACGTTGGCGGCGATGGCGAGCCGAGAATGCTGCACTGAGTTTCGAGATTCTGGCGCGTCGCGGTGGTCAGCCGATTGATGTGGACGCTCTGTGGCAAGCTACACACGCTGATCTGGAGGCCCGCGATGACCGGTACGAAGGTAATTGATGCAAGTATAGCGCTTGCGTTGGTGTTTCCAGGGGCTAGGCAAGTCCGAGTCACTGCGTTGATAGATACATGGCAGCGGTCGGGTGTGTCCTTGATTGCGCCTGATCTGTGGTTGTATGAGGTCACCTCGGCCGTCACGAAGGCTGTTCACTTCGATACGCTGACAGAATCAGAAGGTCGTCGCCTGTTGTATTTATTGCACTCACTGAAGGTTGCGCTGGTTCCGCCGGACCCCGCCCAATCAAGCCTGGCTTACGAATGGACGCGGCGATTGGGCCGCGCCGCTGCATACGATAGTTTCTATCTGGCGTTAGCTGAGATGTCCGCCGCCGATTTATGGACTGCGGATCGGCGTCTCGTGGCGGCGGTCGCACTTCCCTGGGTATACGTGCTGGAATGACCTTGATTGGACCAAGCGGAGACCTTTGAGATCAGCGCGGGCGTGCTATTTTCTCCGCAATCGTAACACGCTACTCCTCGAAAGTTATGCAACTATGCTCTCAAGCCGTGATGTAGAAGACCTGACCCGCTATCGCCTCAGCCTGAAGACCGAGCGCGACGCCGCGCTGCTCTTACCGCGGCTGGCCGAGGCCGAACCAAACCCCGATCTGCAAGCAGTTTACAAACGGCTGTCGGATACCGAATTGCAACATGCCGAATTGTGGGCGGGTAAGTTGCGCGCCGCCGGCGCGCCGGTTCCCGAATACGGCGCGGGCTGGCGCACCGTTGTGCTGGGCTGGATGGCGAAACGGTTCGGGCCGAGTTTCGTCCTGCCCACCATCGCGGGCCTCGAGAGCAAGATCGGCGCGGACTACAGCCGTCATCCCGGCCCGGACGCCGCCGCCATGGTCGCCGAGTCGCGGTCGCACGCGCTCCTGTTCAACCAACTCGCCAAAACCTCGCCCGGTTTGCAGGGCAGCGCGGTCGCGCGCTTCGAAGGGCGGCATCGCGCCGCGGGCGGCAACGCGCTGCGCGCCGGGGTGCTGGGCGCGAACGACGGCCTCGTGTCGATGTTCAGCCTGGTGATGGGCGTGGCCGGGGCGGGCGTGGGAACGCAGGTCGATCCTGCTCACCGGGGTCGCCGGGCTGTTGGCCGGCGCGCTCTCAATGGCCCTCGGCGAGTGGCTCTCGGTGCAGAGTTCGCGCGAGCTGTACGAGCATCAGATCGGCATTGAGCAGCGCGAGCTGGTCGAGATGCCCGAGGAGGAGATGGCGGAACTGGCGCTGATCTACCAGGCGAAGGGGGTTGCGCCGGATGAAGCGCGCCGCCTGGCCGAGCGGTTACTGTCCGATGAGTCCACTGCGCTGGACACGCTGACCCGCGAGGAACTGGGCATTGACCCTGAAGAGCTGGGCGGCTCGGCGTGGGAAGCGGCGCTGATGTCGTTCGTGCTGTTTGCCGTGGGCGCGGCGATCCCGGTCTTTCCCTATCTGATCTGGTCGGGCACGGCGGGGATCATCGCCAGTTCGATCTTCAGCATCCTGGGCCTGTTCGTCCTGGGGGCCGCCATCACGTTGATGACCGGGCGGAATCCGCTGGCGTCCGGGCTGCGACAGGTGGTCTTCGGACTGGCGGCCGCGGCGATCACCTTCGGCATCGGCCGGCTCATCGGCGTCAACGTGAGTTAGCCGGACTGCGCGAGGTTTGGTTCAGCGCGTGGCGAGCAGATATGTCGCGCCTTCCGCGCCGGCCATCATGCCATGCACGATGCCCGCAGGCAGTTCGATCCGGTCGCCGGGCGTCAACTCGATCATGCGCCTGTCATCCGGGAGCAGTATCGTCAAGTCGCCCGCGACCACCCACAGCAACTCCGGGTAGATGTGCAGGTGCGGCGGGAATCCTTCCGCCGGCTCACTATCCCACGTCACGACCTGAAATCCCTCCGCCGTAAGCTGCTCGCGCAGGGCCGCCGCGTTCGGAGGGCGGCGTTCTTCCCACAGGGTTACACGCACCGCGGGTTTGGGCCGGGCAGGAAAAGGAATGACGCGCGCCGGCGGCTCGTTCACCCGTTCACCTCGGCCAGGACGCGTCCCATATCGGGGATGCGGTAGCCTCCCAGTTTCAACACCTGGGCGGCGAACTCGGGGCTGCGGATGATCTCCAGCAAGGGGGCGAGCAATTTGCTCTCGTAATGTCGCTGCGGGATGATCAGGTCATAGCGCTCGATATCCAGGGGCACGAAATCGAGGTCGAGCGCGCGCGCCGCCGCGAGGATGCCCATCCCGCAATCGGCCGCGCCCGACGCCACACCGGCCGCCACCGCCAGGTGCGTGAACTCCTGTTGCTCATAGCCCTGGATAGCGTGCGGGTCAATGCCCGATTGACGCAAGCGATAATCCAGTAGCACGCGCGTGCCCGCCCCGCGCTGGCGGTTGATAAAGGTCACATCGGCGCGAGTCAGGTCACCCAGGGCGCGGATGGATTTCGGGTTGCCGCGCCCGACGATCAACCCTTGCTCGCGCTCGACGAAGCCGAGCACGACCACCGGCACATCGGGCAACAGACGCCGGATATACGGCAGATTGTATTCCCCGGTCGCCTCGTCCAGCAGGTGCGATCCGGCGAGATGCGCCTCGCCGCGGCTCAGGGCCAGCAGCCCGCCCAGGCTGCCCACGTTGGCCGAGGAGAGTCGCCGCCCCGGATAGCGCCGGCCCAGCAGATCGGCCAGCACGTCCAGCGTCAGGTCATGGCTGCCGATGGCGATGACCGTGTTGCGCAGCGTCTCCACGCTCCGCAGCAGTTCGACGGTAACCGGCGCGCCTGCCTCGTAGCCCTGTTCGCCGCGGTGGATACGCACGATCCCATCGGCGCGTACCAGCGACATCAGCACGCCCGACCCGCCCGGCAGCGGCGTCGCGACCATGCGTTCGTCCACTTGCCCCACCGTTACGCGCAGGAATTCTTCTTCGCCGTCCGGGCTGACCACTTTGCGGGTGAGGTTCGCGGTGAGCTTGGGGCGCTCTTGTGGGGACTGACCCAGCCAGAGCTCGACCAGCGGTTTGACGACCAGTTCACACGTCAAGGCTGCGGAGACCGGGTAACCGGGCAGCCCGGCGACCGGTGTGCGCCGCCGGCGGCCGTCTTCATCCGTCACATCCAGCATGCCCAGGATGACGGGGTGGCCAGGGCGCACCGCGATGCCATGCACCAATACGTCACCCAACTCCGCGATGATGCGCGCCGTGTAATCCTCCGAGCCGGCCGATGACCCGGCGTTGATGATGACCAGATCGTACTCGCGCGCCGTGTCTCTGATACGGTCGCGCAGGGCCGCGTAGTCGTCGGCCAGCGGCGGCAACCGTTTCGGCGTGGCGCCCCACTCCGCGATCATGGCCGACAATACCAGCGAGTTGTACTCGATGATGTCGCCGGGTTGCACAACGGTTCCGGGGGCGACCAATTCGGTGCCGGTGGGCTGGATGGCGATGCGCGGTCGGCGGCGGACGGATAGCGTCGCGTGGCCTGAGCCTGCCGCTGCGCCAATATCCTGCGGGCGCACCCGGTGGTTGGCCGGCAACACCAGTTCGGTTGCCACCATATCTTCCCCCATCGGGCGGACGTGTTGCCAGGGAGCAATCGCCGCCAGCACTTCAATCGCCGGTTGACCGTTCCCGTCGGCGGCCATGCGTTGCACGTCCTCCACCATGATGACCGCGTTGGTTCCCGGCGGCAAGGGGTCGCCGGTATCCACATAGAATGCCGAACGACTCACCTCCAACAGGATCGGGCGCGTTTCGGTTGCGCCCCGTGTCTCTTCAGCGCGCACGGCGTAACCATCCATTGCGGCGGCATGATAATGCGGGGAAGAGATGTTGGCCCATACCGGTTCCGCCGTGACGCGACCCGCCGCTTCCTCCAGGCCCACCGGTTCGCCGGGCAGCGTTCCGGCCAGACCGGCTTCGGTCAGGGCCGCCCACCAGCGCGCCAGCGCTTCCGCCGGCGGGATGTCTTCCAGATATGGGGAATGACTGTGTTCGGCCATCGCGTTTGACCCCGGAATCGGATAAATTGTCACGCGCGCCGTGCGTGGTCGCGCGGGCGTAGTATAGCATATTCTGAGAATACCGAAACGCGTTCAAAATTTGTCGTGCATGACGGCGCGAATTGTGCTACAATGTGCTACAATCGTGACGTTGGATCCTTACCCCTTCAGACAGGCAGGGTGGTTGTTCCAACGGTCGTTGCTCTGATCCACAATGATTCGCCAACCAAAGATGTCGCACGGTCGCTTCTCTCAGAAAGGTGGTATTTTATGAGCAAGCATTCATTGGCCCGCGTCGTTGCAATCCTGTTGCTGGTTCTCGCCGTGATCATCATGGTCGGCGGCGTACTCAGCGCCATAGTCTTTGGCAGCCGCGGGTTCGGCTCCGGTTGGAGCGAAGGTTCGAATATCTGGTTCACGTTGCCGGTGATGGCCCTTTCCTGTTCAACCGGGTTCGGTTTGTTATTGCTGGGCGCCGTCTTGCTGCTCCTGGTGGACATCTCGCGCAACCTTTCCGAAACCAAGGTGATGATACAGCAGCCCGCCGCTGTGGCAACCTTGCCCGCCGGCGTCGTTACGATCGAGACCCCGGCTGCGCTTGCTGCGGCGGCAGGCGTTGCGGCGGGCGTCGTCGCAACGGAAGCCGTTGAGCCGATTGCAGCCGCGCCGGTGGTCGCGACCGAAACGGCTGTCGCAGTGGGTGAAACCGCGGAAACGTGGAGCCCGCGCATGGCCGAAGCTGACGAGGTGGTTGAAGTGGTCAAGGTTGACGACGAGACCGCAACGGTCGAAGTCGGCGACGCCGCCGTCGTGGGTGTACCCGTTGTATCCGCCGATGCATCGGCGCGGATGGCTCAGGTCGAGATTGCCGATGAAGAACCGACGGTGGAGCCTGTGGCGCCGACCCCGGTGAAGAAGGCCAGGAAGAGCACCGCGAAGAAGGCGGCCGCCGCCACAGCCGCCGTGGCGACGGTCGCGGCAATCGCCGCTGACGCGAACGCCGGGAAAGAAACCGACATGACCGAACTCGAGGCGTCGGTTGCTGCGCTGAAAGTTGGCGCCGACATGGCGGCTGAGCCGCCGGCCGAGACCCCCGTGGCGATTCGCTTGCCCGGTGCGCAAGACGCGGCTCGCGTCGCCGCCGAGTTGTCGGCGCTGAAGATCGCGGAAGAGGCGGCTCCCGCTAAACGCAAGCGGAAACCAGCCAAGATGGGCCTATCTGTGGGCTACATCGCGGCCGTCAGCGTGGCGGATGCGGAGAAGCTCAATGAGGTCGGCATTCGCACGACCGAGGATCTGTTGCTGCGCGGCGCCACGCGGCAGGGCCGGCAGGAAATTGCCACGCAAACCGGCATTGATGCGTCAACCATCCTGCTCTGGGTCAACCACGTTGATCTGTACCGGGTGCGCGGCATTGGTGAAGAGTTCGCCCAACTCCTCGAAGCTTCCGGTGTGGATACGGTGGTCGAGTTGGCGCGGCGCAATCCGACTAACTTGCAGGCAAAGCTGGTCGAGATCAACGAGACGCAACAATTGGTGCGCCAGGTGCCGGTCGAAACACAGGTTGAACGCTTCATCGAAGATGCCAAAACCCTCCCGCGGGTGATCAAATACTGAGTTTCACGTTACCTCATTGTTGACATAACAACGACCCGGGAGAACTGCTCCCGGGTCGTTTGTCGTTCTATGAAGCTACCCTAAAGTGGGAAAAACGGGCGAAACAGGGTATAATAAGGGTAGTTCCGTATCATGAATCAGGAGTACGCATGAACGATCAAGTAGGTGACGTGATGGCCGATCTCGGGCTGGTGCGTCCCGTCAGCATCGAAGAAGAGATGCGCGGATCATACCTGGATTACGCTATGAGCGTCATCGTTGCACGCGCGCTCCCCGATGCGCGCGATGGTCTCAAACCGGTTCAGCGCCGTGTGTTATATGCGATGCACGATATGGGCATTCGGGCCGGTACGCCTTATCGTAAATCCGCCCGTATCGTCGGTGAAGTGCTGGGTAAATATCATCCGCACAGCGATACCGCCGTCTATGATGCCATGGCCCGTCTCGCGCAGGACTTCTCGCTGCGTTATCCCCTCGTGGATGGACAAGGCAACTTCGGGTCGGTGGACGGGGACGCGCCGGCGGCCATGCGGTATACCGAGGCGCGCCTGTCTCGCGTGGCCGAGGCGATCTTGCTGGATATTGATCGCGAGACGGTTGACTGGAACGACAACTTCGACGGCAGCTTGCAAGAGCCTGCCGTCCTCCCCGGCCTGTTGCCGAATTTGTTGCTGAATGGCAACAGCGGCATTGCCGTCGGCATGGCGACCAACATTCCCCCGCATAACCTGAATGAGCTGGCCGACGCCATTGCTTACCTGATTGACCGCTGGGAAGAGCAGGAAGAGATCACCGTTGACGAGTTGATGGAGTTCGTCACCGGCCCCGATTTTCCGACCGGCGCGCTGATCCTCGGTCGCGAAGACATCATGCAGGCCTACGCCACCGGCAAGGGCCGCCTGATCATGCGGGCCGTTGCGCGCATTGAGGATATGCCGGGGAACCGCTATCGGATTATCTTCACTGAGATCCCCTATCAGTTGAACAAGGCCAGCGTGATCGAACGGATCGCCGAATTGGCGCGCGAAGGCCGTATGCCCGATATCAGCGACCTGCGCGATGAATCGGATCGCACGGGTATGCGCATCGTCGTCGAGCTCAAGCGTGGGTCAGCGCCCCAGAAAACCTTGAACCAGCTCTTCAAGTTCACGGCGTTGCAATCCACCTTTGGCGTGAATATGCTGGCGTTGGTGGACGGCGAGCCGCGATTGTTGAGCCTGAAGCGTGCACTGCAACTTTACGTCGAGCATCGTTACACCGTCATTGTCCGGCGCACCGAATACCTGCTCCGGCAGGCCCGCGACCGGGCGCACATCCTCGAAGGATTTCTCATCGCGCTTGAGAATCTCGATGAAGTAATCCAGATGATCCGCGCGTCGGACAGCGCCGAGAGCGCGAAGTTCTCGCTCATGGAGCGCTTTGGCTTCACCGAACGACAGGCGCAGGCCATCCTCGACTTGCAATTGCGCCGGCTGGCCGCCCTCGAACGGCAGCGCATCGTGGATGAGTATAACGCGCTGATGGTGCAAATCGCCGACTACGAAAATCTGTTGGCGAATCCGCGGCGCATCCTGGGCGTCATCAAGGATGAAGTGCTGGAGCTGAAAGAACGCTTCGGCGATAAGCGTCGCACGCAGATCATCCCGCAGGCGGCGGGGGAATTCTCGGAAGAGGACTTGATTCGCCAGGAAAGCGTGCTGATCAGCCTGACGCAGAACAGCTATCTCAAGCGGACGCCGATCAGCGCGTATCGTCGCGCAGCGGCGCGGCGGGCGCGGCGTTCAGGGGATGCGCACGAAGGACGAAGATGAGGTCGTTGATCTCTATTGCGCCCGCACCCTCGATCACATCTTGTTCTTCACCAATCGCGGGCGCGTCTATGGGCAGCGCGTGTTTGCCCTGCCGGATGCGGCGCGCGATGGACGCGGTTTGCCTATCGTCAACTTCCTCAACCTGACGGCGGATGAGCGGGTGACCACGATGTTGGTGGTGCCCGATTTCAAGCAGGCCGAGTACGTCACGCTGCTCACCCGGCTAGGTCGGATGAAGCGCCTGCCGTTGAGCGAGTTTGCGGCCGTGCGGCCCAGCGGGATCATTGCGATGAACCTGGGGCCGGGCGATGAGCTGGGCTGGGCGCGCGCCACCAGGGGCGACCAGGATTTCATCCTCGTCACGACCCATGGCCGCGCATTGCGCTTCCCTGAAAAGCTGGTGCGCCCCACCGGGCGCACCTCGGCAGGCGTCGGCGCGGTTCGGCTGCTTGACGATGACGTTGTGGCCGGGTTCGATGTGGTGGAGCCGGGCGGCGATCTCTTCGTATTGACGGAGAACGGGTGGGGCAAGCGCACCGCGCTGGGCGAGTTCCGTGTGACCTCACGCAACACTCAGGGCGTTTGGGCGCTGGCCCACAGCAAGGCGGATCTGATCGGTAAGGTGGTGGCCGCGCGCGTGGTGCAGCCCGAAGATCAAATTACGATTATCACGTGCAACGGTATCGCTTTGCGCACCCCGGTGACGACGATCAGTCAAGTGGGGCGCATGACCCGTGGCGTGCGGATCGTCAATCTGGAGAATTCGGATACGGTGGCGGCGATGGCCCGAATGTTGGCCGAAATCGAACACCTCCCACCCACGAGCAATGCGCTGCCGCCCGTTCCGGATAACGGCGCGCCGCCTGCCGAGATGGAGCCGGTCCTGTCGGCGGCTGTGGTCGAGCCGAGCGAAGAGGCGTGAGCCGGCCTGCATTCACGGAGCGTAGGATGTGACTCTCAGCAATCTGTTGCGCCGCGGCGTGGGTCTGCAACTCGAAGTCATGCCCGAGCCTTCGCCCGATGAGCTCGCCGAAACCCTGGTCGCATTTGCCAACGGCGACGGGGGAACGGTGCTGCTCGGGGTAGACGGCGCGGGCAATATCCTCGGTACCGTGCAATCAGAGCAGGCCGAAGGGATTCTGCGCGCTGCGCTGAGCCAGTGCCGCCCGGCGGTGCGCACCGACTGGCAGCAAATCGAAGACCGCGCAGGCACGGCGATCGCCCTGCGCGTGGCGCGCAGCACCGAGTTGCACTCGCTGGAGGACGGCCGCGTCCTCATTCGCACCCACGAAGGCAATCAGCCCCTGGACGGCGGCAAGATCAGCCAACTCGCCGCCACCAAAGCGTCCGGTGATTTCGAGATCGAGAGCGTGGCCGGGGCCACGCGCGCGGACCTCGACGATTACGTCATCCAGGACTTTCTGGAGCGGCGCATCGGGCGGATGGGCCGCGACCTGGGCCAGAGCGTGGACGAACTCCTGATCGGCGTCGGGCGCGCTCGATCATCAGGGAAGCCCCACGGTCGCCGGGATGCTGCTATTCGGCAAAGACCCCGCTCTATTTCATCCCGCAGAGCGGCCTGGTCTACGTGCGCTTCGTCGGCACGGAGCCGCGCGGCCCCGGCGGCCTCGCCGGTTACAGTCGCCGCGAGGAGTTCAACGGCGCGCTGGCGCGCGTCATCGAGCGCACCTGGAGCCTGCTGCTGCAGGAGATGCGCGGCGAGGCGGTCGTGCGCGGCCTGCAGCGCGAAGACAAGATGCTCTACCCGCCGTTCGCCGTGCGTGAGGCATTGGTCAATGCCGTGTGCCATCGCGACTATCGTCTGCCCGGCCGCCGGGTGGAGATTCGCCAGTTCGACGACCGGCTGGAAATCAGCAGCCCCGGCGGCCTGCCCGGCTACATCACCGTGGACAACATCGTCGAGGAGCATTTCTCGCGCAATCCGCGGTTGGTCAACGGTCTATTCGAGTGGGGCTACATCGAGCAGCTTGGCCTGGGCATCGACCGCATGATCGAAGAAATGGTGGCGGGCTGGCCATCCCGCAGCCGGAATTCCGAGCGACCCCCTACTCCTTCACCGTCGTGCTCCGGCGCGGCGACGGCGTTCCCAGGCGCGCAAACCCCGAATGGGAAGGCCGCATGAACGAGCGCCAGATTCGCGCGCTGCAATATTTGCAGGCCTATGGCCGTATCACCAATCGCGACTATCGCGAGCTGTGTCCGGATGTCTCCCCAGAGACGGTGCGTCTCGACCTCACCGACATGGTGGACAAGGGTCTGGTGATGAAGATCGGGGATAAAAAGGGCACGTACTATATCCTGAAGTAGGCTTCACGTTTTGACAGAGTACAGTCTGGCCCCTACAATCTGAGGATGAACTTCATTTCCCTCACTGCGCCGCAAGATACCGGCAGCGAGCCGGCGTACTGGTTTGTCTTTCAGGGCGACCGGCTGCTGATGTTGCCTGACGGTGACGCCGCCGCGACTTTGCCGCGGGGGGATGACATTGGCCGACTCGGTCTTGCCCCGCTGCGCTCGCTCTATCTCGGCCACCTGCATGATGACGATGACCGGCACATAGACTGTTACTGCGCCGAGATCGCGGCGACGCGCCGTTGCCGGTGGGAGCCATCGCCGAAGGGTTGCGCGACGCGTATCTGCGGCTGGATGAGGCGCTCTACGGACTGGCCGGCCGCGCCGTGCAGATCGTCGCCTGGGATCGCACGCACCAGTTCTGCAGCCAGTGCGGCGCGCCGGTCGAAGCGCTGCCCAACGAGCGCGCCAAGCGTTGCCCCTCCTGCGGACTCGTCAGTTACCCGCGCATCTCGCCCGCTATTATCATCGCCGTGACAAAACGCGATGCCGGAAATCAACGCATCCTGCTAGCGCGCAATCACCGTTTCCCGACCGGCCGTTACAGCGTCCTCGCGGGTTACGTGGAGCCGGGCGAAACCCTGGAACAGTGCGCGCATCGCGAGGTATGCGAAGAAACCGGCATTGACATCACGAATATCCATTACTTCGGCAGCCAACCGTGGCCATTCCCCAATTCGTTGATGATCGGCTTCACGGCGGATTATGCGGGGGGCGAGATCACACTGGAGGACAGTGAGTTGGCGGACGCGCAATGGTTTGCCTTCGATGAATTGCCAAACCTGCCGCCGCCGATGACCATCGCCCGCAAATTGATTGACCGGTTTATTGCCGAAAATATGGGCGAGTGAATCCTCGAAGTTCGATCGTTGTGAAAGCGTAGGGCGCGCGTTGTGCATGGACGCGCAAGTAATGGTATAATAGTCTGGCGTTACAAATACTGCCATATCGTATCGCTGCAATCCTCTCGTACCTCATCAAGACGGCGTTGAATCGTAGAGTCGGGTTCATCCGATCAACGATAAAGGCATCGCTATAGCTTTGATAGGGTACCCGCAGCGAGCGCCGTTTTTGTAATTCCCTGGCCGGATCGCTCTGACGAACTAGAGAGAGCATTCCAACCCAATCCGGTGGGAACAACGACCGTCTCCGGCTGGATAGCCGTTGCGCGAACCCCCTTTGGAGGAAATCCAACCTGATGCATCGCCTAGATCGCCTCTGGCGGAGCTTTGCTATTCTGGCGTTGGCGGTTACCTTGCTGCCGGCGTTGTCGCATGGAGGCTCGGTCTCTGTGACTCTCGCACAAGCTCCAGAAATTGGCTGGCCGATGGCCGGCGCTAACCCCCAACGCACGTCCTGGACTGCCGGGGAAATCTCCCCCGACCGCTTCGAGGTCGCGTGGTATCGGCCCATCGAAGCCTATATTCCGCAAAATGTGCAAGTCATCGCTGCAAATGGCTTGCTCTACATTGCAACGGCGCGCGGCCTCTACGCGCTGGATGCCGCCACCGGCGCAGTCGCCTGGCGGTTCGACACCGAACTACCCCTGGGCCACTCGCCCACAGTGGCGGAGGGCGTGGTGTACTTTGGCGGCTATGACCGCAAGGTGCATGCGCTGAACGCGCTGACCGGTGCACCGCTGTGGGAGTTCGCGGGCGGCGCCGGATTCAGCACCAATCCGCTCGTCGTCGAGGGCCGCGTGATTGTCGGCAATCGTGACGGCGCGCTGTACGCCATCGGCGCACACGGCACGGCGCAACAAGGCCAACTGGTCTGGCGCTATGACGTCGGCGAGCCGTTCGACCAATCGCCCGCGTATCAGGATGGCGTGGTCTACTTCGTGGGCGGGGATATCCGCGCCTACGCCGTGCGAGCGGCCAACGGCCAGCTTGTGTGGCGTTCTGCGACCTTGCCGGGCGAGCAATATCAATCCTACTGGCCGGTCATCTATCGCGACAAGGTTGTGTTCACCGGCGCACACCAGTATCGCACCGGCATGATGCCCGGCACACGATCGGCGCAGATTCCCGGTCTCCCGCCCGACGACGATTATAAGAGTGTCATAAAGCACGACATCTGGCCCAACAATCTGGACACGGCCGCCACGATCGGGCCGCTGGTTGCCGATGCCGGAGACTGGGCGCATGGCCTTCAGGTGGTAGATGCTTCTCTGGTGTCAGAATATCTCGAAGACAACCCTGATGGGCACGTCAACTGGCACAAGTCGTTTCGCAGGTTATACGTCGTCCTCAATCGCAGCGACGGTAGCGAATACAGTCAGGATGTTGACGCCGACGGCTATCGGGATTTCGCACCAATTGGCTACTTCGCCAGCCAGAGTGGGAATACCTATCCACCCATCGTCGGTCTCAACGACGACGTGATCTACCAGAACGCGCTCTATTCGCGGACCAGCAATTACGGTATGGAACGCGGCTATGTTACCGGCTGGAATCTTGGCACGCCGTATCTCAGCCTGGTGGGTACAGAGTCAGCAGGTGACGAGCCGCAAAGCATTTCCGGGGCCGGGAATGTCATCTACCGGAGCATTTGCTGTGACCGCGTTGGGAGCTGGCATGACCTGACGACCGGACGGAGCGGCAATCTGTGGGATTATAGCAACCAGCTCACCACCAAAGCGCCCGGTTACGATGTGATGTGGTGGGGGACCAGTTACCCCGGCAATCTATCGCGCCTGGTCGGCGCGTACGGGAATCAGAACGGCATTTATAACAGCCACGGCGACCAGAACCCCATCGTGCCATATGGCGGCAGACTCTACATCCATCGCAGCAATGCGATCATCGCCTTTGGCCCCGGGCCGGGCGCAGGCCAACAGCCGCTGCTCACCGTCAACCCGGTCACCGATGCGGTCGTCGCGCCGACGCCCGAGGAGTTGAAGGCGCGTCTGGAATCTGAAGTTCAGGCCATCGTTGACGCCGGAAACCTCAACCCCGGGTACATCGGCCTGGGCCAGTTCTTACCGCGGGCGTTAAAAACCCCGTTTGAAAACCCGGGCGAGACGATGTATGCGCTCGCCCACGCGTATCCGTATCTAACGCCGGCCCTGCAAGGACAACTTCGCGCCTACTTACAGCAGCAATTCGCCGAATACTTCAACCCGACCATGTATGCGCGTAAGGGTTGGGCCGAAGGCGCGCCTCGCGAGGTCATGGACTACCCGCAAGAGATCCGCGACAGTTTTGCTACACAACCTAAACGTGCGTCGGTTTCCGGCTGGTCATGGGCTTACCCACAGCATAACTTCTATGCGATGTGGAAGTACGCCCAGATCGTCCCGGCGGATGCTGTGACGGCGTACACGCTGGCCAGGAGCAAGCTGGTGGTCCCTGTGCCCGCGACAGCCGACCTGGCGGCCAATCCCTACGAGCACAACACCTACATTGCCGGCTACATCGGCTTTCTGAATTTACAAGAGTTGGCCGGCGCGGCTTCGACCGACGCCGCGCTACGGACGCAAGTCACCGATGAACTGAATCGGATTCTGGCCCTGCGTGTGGCGACGTTCGATAAGGATACCCCCTGGGTAGACCCCACGGGCGAATACCCGGCGGGCAATGTCCACTATCGCGGCCTCAATGTGGCGCGCAACTTCATGTATCTCGTGCCCGAGCTTGGGCAGTATATGCGGCAACATGCGCTCCCGCAGGTCACCGAGGCGTTGGCCGAATACAACCGGGTCGCGCCCTATTGGTTCGTGTCGCGGCACGCGGCGGCAGTAGACGAAGGGGCGATGAGCATTCCCTACGACAACTGGGCGCTCTTCCAGGCGAAGGCGTATATTCTGGGTGAACCCTACGCGCAGTTAGTCAAATACCTTGATGCGTCCGCGTATGTCGTGGGCGACCTCTACTATATAGACGATCTGATCGCCGCGCTAGACGTATCGGGCATGGCGCCTTCACCCACCGTCACACCGACGCCGCCCGGCGCAACCGCGACACAGACTCCAACTTCGGTCGCAACCGCGACGCGCACGGCGACTCCGCCTGCGGCGACGCGCACGCCGACGCGCACCCTGACACCGCCCACGGCGACGGCGACGCGCACACCGACGCGCACCTTGACTCCGCCTGCGGCCACGGCGACGCGGACGCCGACGCGCACCGCGACTCCGCCTGCGGCGACGGCGACGCGCACGCCGACGCGCACCGCGACTCCGCCTGCGGCGACGGCGACGCGCACGCCGACGCGGACCCTGACACCGCCTGCGGCGACAGCGACGCGCACACCCACGCGTACTATGACTCCGCCTGCAGTCACGCCGACGCGCACGGTTGTTCCAACGGCGACGCCTGGTCCCGCGCTGCAAAGTGCGCGACGGGTGAATGCGCCCTACTTCTCTGACGATGTTGTTTACTCGCGTACCGGGGTTTTCTGGTTTGGTCGAGTTGGCCCTTCCGAAAACTACGTTGATGTGCGTGTCGGTTATAACGATACGGAACTGGTAGTCAACACGTCTGCCTTTGATCGGCGCTTGCATTACGACCGCACGATCACACCAGGCGAGATGACCGACTGGGACGCCGTCACGCTATACCTGGATCTCGACGGGAATACTGGCGCCGCGCCCGATGCCGATGCCTTCCGCATCGAACGCCAGCTTAATAACTGGGAGGCGGACGCGAACTATCTGACGGCTTATCGAGGCAACGCATCGGATTGGGTCAGTGCGCCGATGGCGATCAGCGCGAATTCCGGCTGGCGTGGCAATGCGCCCAACGATAACCTTGACGACCGTGGCTGGACTTCGGAGATTCATATCCCGTTCAGCAGCCTGGGTCTTACGGGCAGGCCCGCCGATGGCGCTGTTTGGGGGCTGGGCGTGACGATTCACGATCGTGATTCGCAGGATGGCCCCCCCAACCCGGTCATGGGCTGGCCCGAAGCGCTGGATACCCGCCGCCCTGCAACCTGGGGCCAGTTGGCGTTTGGCGTCCCGGGATACACGCCGCCCGCGGCAACTCCCGGCGAGACGGTAATGATTCGCCAGGGCCTGGCCGGTGCGACCGTGACCGACGCCATGGTGGGCGGCGGGGCGACCTGCGCTGAGGGCATGACGGATTTCTTCGGCCAGTGGGGCGACGCGAACTACGCAGGCATTGACCAGACCAGTGTACACAACCAGCGCGACGTGGCCGACTGGCCGTGCTACGCCAGGACTTACCTTACGTTCCCAATGAACAGCGTGCCGCCAGGTAAGGTGATCCTCTCGGCCACGCTGAAGCTGCACCAATTCGGCGGCGGCGGGGCAGGTTGGACGCCGCCCGCGGTGCGCTCGATGATCTGGGTGCATACCATCACAGATCCCTGGCAGGAGGGCGAGATCACCTGGAACAACGCGCCGTTGTCCGGTGAGAACATCTCGTCCACCTGGGTTGACCCGCTGGACGCTTTCCCCGGCTGGCCGGGTATTCCGTATGAGTGGGATGTGAGCCGGGCTGTGGCTGAAGCCTACAGCGCGGGGACGCCACTGCAACTGGCGATGTACACCGGCGACGGCGCGTATCACAGCGGCAAGTACTTCTCCACCTCCGATACCGGAGACTGGAACGAGGTCGCCCGGCCTACCCTGACCATCGTGTGGGGCAATCCGTAGCTTCCTAACGCAGAGCTGATGCAAGCGCTTCCCGAGTCTCAGGCGCTTGCATCGGCTCTCGAGCATGACGCCCCGGAGAAAGTGGGGAGTCCTTCACACTGTTATCGGCTCGCGATTCCGAAGAGTTCCCTCCGCGCCGGATAAATCCCCTCTCAAATAGTGCTTGTTATCACCCCGTCAGCCGCCGATGCACCAGGCGGTGCGGCGTTTCTGCGGCGACGCCAAGGCGCTTGCGGCGCTCTTCCTCGTAGTCCGCACAGTTGCCGACGGACCACGTCACGCTGCCGTCTTCCTCGAACGCGAGGATGTGCGTGCAGACCCGGTCGAGGAACCAGCGGTCATGGCTGACGACGATTGCGCTGCCAGCGAAGTCATTCAGCGCCTCTTCCAGCGCGCGCAGCGTGTTCACGTCAAGGTCGTTGGTCGGCTCATCCAGCAGCAAGACGTTTGCTTCTTCCTTCAACACCTTCGCCAGATGCACCCGGTTCCGCTCGCCGCCGGAGAGTGCGCCCACTTTGCTCTGTTGATCCGAACCGAGGAAGTTGAACCCCGCGACGTAGGCCCGTGAGTTGACCTTGCGCGGCCCTAACGCGATGGTCTCTTCGCCGCCGGAGATTTCTTCCCACACCGTTTTGTTCGGGTTGAGCGTTTCGCGGCTCTGATCTACGTAACCCAATTTCACCGTTTGTCCAATCGTGATCGCGCCCGCGTCCGGTGTTTCCTGCCCGGCAATGAGCCGCAGCAGGGTGGTCTTGCCCGCGCCGTTGGGGCCGATGACGCCCACGATTGCGCCCGGCGGCATGTCGAAGTTCAGGCTGTCGAACAGCAGCCGGTCGTCATAGCCTTTGCGCACGCCGTCGAACCCGATCACCACATCGCCCAGGCGCGGGCCGGGCGGGATGTAGATCTGCATCTCCTCGCGGCGGCGCTCCGTCTCCTGGCTCAATAACTGGTCGTAGGCGCTGACGCGGGCCTTGCCTTTGGCCTGCCGGGCGCGCGGCGACATGTGAATCCACTCCAACTCGCGCTCCAGCGTGCGGATGCGTTTTTCATCGGCCTTTTCTTCGCGGCGCAGGCGCTCCTGCTTTTGTTCCAGCCACGATGAGTAGTTGCCCTTCCACGGGATGCCGTAGCCGCGATCCAGCTCGAGGATCCAGCCGGCCACATTGTCGAGGAAGTAGCGGTCATGCGTCACGGCGATCACCGTGCCGGGATAGGCTTGCAGATGACGTTCGAGCCAGGCCACCGATTCCGCGTCGAGGTGGTTGGTCGGTTCGTCCAGCAGCAGGATGTCCGGCTGGGTCAGCAGCAGGCGGCACAGGGCCACGCGCCGTCGCTCTCCGCCCGAAAGTACGGAGACCGGCGTGTCGCCGGGCGGGCAGCGGAGCGCGTCCATCGCCTGCTCCAGCCGGTTATCCAGGTTCCAGGCGTCATGCTTTTCGATCTCATCCTGCACGCGCGCCTGTTCGGCCAGCAGCGCGTCGAAGTCGTCGGGGTCTACCGCGCCGAACCGCTCGTTGATTTCGTCGTATTTTCTGAGCAGATCCACAACGGGTTGCACGGCCTCTTCCACCACTTCGCGCACCGTTTTGTTGGGATCGAGCTGTGGTTCCTGCGCCAACATGCCGCGCGTGTAACCCTTGCTGAGCGCGGTCTCGCCCAGATAATCCTCATCCACGCCCGCCATGATGCGCAGCAGGGTGCTTTTGCCCGCGCCGTTCAGCCCCAGCACGCCGATCTTTGCGCCAAGATAGAAGCCGAGCGAGATGTCGCGCAGTACTTGCTTGCCGGGCGGGTGCACGCGCCCGACGCGTACCATCGAATAAATGACCTGGGTTGTCTCGGTCATGGTTTTTCTCCGTTCGAATTGAATTGCAGAGGCCATGATACGATGAAAGAGGACACGCGGCAAGCGTCGCATTCTTCCCTTGACAGTTGTAGTCACTTATTGTACTGTATGACTACATCAGGAGGATAGCATGGCAAATGTATCGGTCGGAGTTAGAGAGCTAAAGGCGCAATTGAGTCGTTACGTGCGACAGGTCAGGGCCGGCGCCACTCTCGTGATCACAGATCGCGGCCAACCGGTTGGGCGCATTGTGCCGATGGCGACGACCGTCGAAGCGCGCCAGCGTGAACTGATCGAGATCGGCATGGCTGCCTGGAGCGGGCGCCGTCTGTCGGTTGCACCGCCTGCGCCCCGTGTACGTGGCGACCGCACTGTGTCGGACCTGCTGCTCGAAGACCGCGAATGATCCTCTACCTGGATTCCAGTGCTTTGGTCAAACGCTATGTCGTGGAAGCCGGCTCTCAGCAGGTGGGCGAGGCGATTGCCGCTGCGGAGCTTGCCGGTACCTCTGTCATCACCCGCGTGGAGGTCGCTGCGGCGTTGGCGAAGGCCGTGCGGGTGAGCGCGCTGGCGCACGATGATGCACGATCCGCGTTGCAGACATTTCGCAACGAATGGCCGGACCTCGTTCGTCTCCGGCTTTCAGAATTGACTATGTCTCGCGCCGATGAATTCGCCTGGGAATACGGCCTGCGCGGTTACGATGCCGTTCATCTTGCCGCCGCGTCGCTCTGGCAGGATGCGCTGGGCGAGCGCGTCGCTTTCATGACATATGACAGGAAACTGTGGAATGCCGTCGCGCCAGCCGGATTGACGGCTATTCCGCCTGACTGACCCGTACCTATTTGCCTGCACCCGACAACTGGGGTACAATAGGATCACTTTGGAAGACGACCCAGCAGCCACGGCGGCGACTGCCGCCCGGCTGTTTTTTTGCGTGTAGCACGAGAGAAGAAGTACCATGCAGACTCGAAATGACCTGAGAAATATCGCCATCATCGCCCACGTGGATCACGGCAAGACCACGCTGGTGGATGCCATGCTCAAGCAGTCGCACGTGTTCCGCGACAACCAGCAGGTGCCCGACCGGATCATGGATTCGAACGACCTGGAACGCGAGCGCGGCATCACGATTTTGGCGAAGAACACCGCCGTGCGTTACGGCGATATCAAGATCAACATTGTGGATACGCCCGGTCACGCCGACTTTGGCGGCGAGGTGGAGCGCGTCCTGAATATGGTGGATGGCGTGCTGTTGCTGGTAGATGCCGCCGAAGGCCCGATGCCGCAAACGCGCTTCGTGCTCAACAAGGCGCTGGAGCGTGGGCACAAGGCCATTGTGGTGGTGAACAAGGTGGATCGCAACCACGCGCGGCCCGAATGGTCCGTCAACGGCACGTTTGACCTGTTCGTCGAGTTGGGCGCAAGCGATGAGCAGGCCGAGTTCCCGGTGATCTATACCATTGCGCCGTCAGGGCGCGCCGGAAGCAGCCCCGATGAATTGGCGACGACGCTCAAGCCGCTTTTCGATGCGATTGTGAACGAGCTGCCGCCGCCCACCGTGGATCCCGACGCGCCTGCGCAACTGCTGGTCACCAATCTGTCCTATGATGATTACAAGGGTAAGTTCGTGTTTGGCCGGTTGAGCGCCGGGACGCTGCGGCGCGGTCAGGCGGTCGCCCGCATTGACCGGAACGGCGAGATCTACCCGGAAAAGATCAACCAGCTTTTCATCCATGAAGGGTTGGAGCGCATCGAAGTGGAGGAAGCGCACGCGGGCGAAATCGTCGCCCTGACGGGCATCTCTGAAGTCAATATCGGGGACACCATCGCCGATGCCGCCGACCCGCGCCAGTTGCCGCCGATCAGTGTGGAAGCGCCGACCGTCCGCATGACTTTCGGCGTCAACACGTCCCCGTTCGCGGGGCGAGAGGGTCAGTGGGGCACCAGCCGCAAGCTCAAGGATCGCCTCGAACGCGAACTGGAGCGCGACGTGGCCCTGCTGGTGGGACCGACCGAAACGGCCGATACTTTCCTGGTCAGCGGCCGCGGCGAATTGCACCTGGCGATCCTGATCGAGAACATGCGCCGCGAGGGGTATGAGTTCCAGGTCAGCGCACCGGAGGTCATCCTGCGGGAAGACCCGGTCACCGGCGAGATGCTGGAACCATTCGAGGAGTTGCACGTCGAGGTTCCCGAAGCCTATAGCGGCGTAGCTGTTGAGATGCTCGGCCAGCGCAAGGGCCAGCTCACCAATATGCACAAAGCCGACAATGGCATCGTGTATTACACCTATCTGATCCCGACGCGGGGTTTGCTGGGATTGCGCCAGTCGTTCCTGACGGCGACTCGCGGCACAGGCATCATGCACACGATCTTCCACGACTATCTGCCCTACGCGGGGGCGATGCGCAGCCGCGGCAACGGCTCGCTGGTGGCCTGGGAGGCGGGGATGTCTACGGCCTACGCGCTGTTCAACGCGCAGGAGCGCGGCAAGCTGTTCATCACCCCCGGCATAGACGTCTACGAGGGAATGATTATAGGACGGGCGGCGCGCGACGAAGACCTGACCCTTAGCGTCACCAAGAAGAAGCATCTCACCAATCACCGGGCGGCCGGCGGCGATGATCTGGTGCATCTGGATACGCCGATCAACATGTCGCTTGACGACGCGATTGACTACATTTCCGACGACGAGTTCGTCGAGATTACGCCGAAGAACGTGCGCTTGCGAAAGCGCATCCTGAACACCGAAGATCGGCGCAGCGCCCGCAAGAACAAACAGAACGGCGCCGGCGCTTCCGGTTCTTGATCGTTCGTAGTGCGTCCGTACAGACCTGACAGGTTTCCAGAAACCTGTCAGGTTTTCCTTGCAGGCGGATCAGGCGTCGCGCGCTCGCGCCAGGCGGATACGCGGCTGCGTCGCGACGTACAGTCCGTTGATCGCCTCCTCCTCATTTAGCGCAAACATGCCTTCAACCGATGAGAAAAAGCGGGCGTTAGCCGTCGCAGCCTGCCAGGTCTGACCATCCATAGCCGCCAGCTTTTCCTTGTCCTGGCGGAAATGTAGGTTCTCGTCAATGCGCCGCGTCATTTCCTGTAGCACCAGGTGGCCCTCTTGTGTCTGCGCGTCTGAAAGGTCGCGTTTCCCGGTGACCAGCTTCAAAAAGGCCTGCTTCAAATCCTCCGGTCGCACGTCTTGTTCGGTGAGCCGTTGCGCCTCAGAGAAGTACGATTCCTTGCCCCGGCTGATATCATAGAACGCCGAAAGGAACACCAGGAAGCGCAGATAGGCCTGGCGATAGCTATGCTCGAAATAGGAGATGCCTTCTTCTTCGCTGACCTCGCCGCGTTCGATGCTGCTATAGCTGGCCGCGGCCAGCAGCGCGCTGAATGTCGCCAGATGCACGCCGCTGGATAGCAGAGGGTCCAGGAAACATGCGGCGTCGCCGACAAGAAAGTATCCCGGCCCGGCGAAATGCTCGGAAGCGTAAGAATAATCCGATTCGCTATATGCCTTGGAGATCTTGCGCGCCGGTTTGATGACGGCCTGAATGAGTTCCGCGTCTTCCAGCGCCTCGGTGTAAATTTCCTCCAGCGACTTGCCTTTCTTCGCCATGACCAGGTCTTTGTGCATGACCACGCCGACGCTCATCGTGCCGTCGTGCAACGGTATCGCCCAGAACCAGCCGCCGGGGATCGAGTTAACGATGATGTCGCCTTCGCGGCCGCTGAGTCGCTTCTCCGCATCCTCCCAATAGGCCCAGATGGCGACATTCTGGAATACCTGATGGAAACGCCGGTTGCGCAGATAGCGCGTCGCCATCAGGCTGTTGCGGCCCGATGCATCAATCAGGACATCGAACGCAATGCGGCCCTGCGCTGCGCCTGCGCCGTTGCCGGCTTCGGCCACCGCCCAATCGGCGCTCACGGGCCGGTCGCCCTCGAATTGAATTTCGGCAACCTCCACGCCTTCGTAAACCTTGACGCCCTGCGATTTGGCGTGCTCCAGCATCATCTGGTCGAATTCCGAGCGGATGACCTGGAACGCATAGGTGCGGCTGCCGCTCAATTCACCGAAGTTCAGCGGCCAACGCTCCGCGCCCCATTCCAGGTAGGCGCCCTCCTTCTTCTGAAACCCGTAAGCTTCCAGCTTGTCGCGCGCCCCGATCAGATCGGCAATCTCGAGGATGGTGGGTAACAATGACTCACCGATGTGGTAGCGGGGAAAGTGTGCGCGCTCCAGCAGGGTGACATCATAACCTTGTTGCGCCAGCATCGTCGCGGCGGTAGACCCCCCAGGACCGCCGCCGATGACCAGCGCTTGAGAGTGACCGGGAATCGTGGGCATGAGTTCAACTCCTTAGTTTACAAAATATATGTTGCGCGCGAGGCGACATTTCGAGCTGCGCCGGCAGGGGTGCGATGCGGGGGCATGAACTGGCGTCAGCCGTGCTGATTCCTCATTCTGGTTGAAGGCTGTAGTCTTCAACTCAACACAGGGCACGGAAACATTGTGAGCGGTGCGAGGCAATAATTCTGTAATAGTGGGTACTGTGTATCGTATCCGTACGATTTCCGGTGATGAACGTCAGCGCGCCGGATGGACGCTGAGATATTGCGCCAGGAACGGCTCGACCCCGCCCAGGATCTCGAACGTCTCCCAGCCGGGTGAGGCTGCCGCGGCGTAGATCGCCGCGCCCACCAGGTAGTCGTCCTGTTGCAGTTGCGCGTCATACCAGGCAAGCTGTTCCATGTAGTTGCCCGGCGCATCGCTGCCCATTCCTAACTCATCCCAGAATTCGCCGAAGTCGCTCCAACCCAGCCCCGGCGGCCCAGGCCGATCCGTCACCTGTCCGTCAATGCCGACTTCGGTGAGGAGGATCGGCAGGTCCAGGTTGTTGGGCTTGAGATATTCGTTATATGCCTTGCGATAGCGCAGTGTGAGCCAGCCCTCTTGCCCCGGATCGTTGCCCCAGTTGAGCAACTCTTGTGGGGTGCCGTGCTGCATGGTCGGCGCGGAGTATTCGTGCAACCCCAGATAACCGTCATATTGTTTCGCGGCCTCCAGCGCCGGGCGAAACGCGGGCCACAGGGACAAGTCGGGATGCCCGGTCGCAAAGTTGCCGATCACCGAACGGATGCCCTTCTCGCCCAGCAGACGCGTGCGCTCCGCCTCGAATTCGGCCAGCCGCGCCATCTCTTCAGCGTTCGCGGCCACCGGCTCATTGATGGCCTCCCAGGCGTCAATCGCGGCCCTCCGCCGGGGGTCCTCCATGATGGAGATGACCCTTTGCGCGAACGCCGCCGCTTCGCCCTTCGGGTCGGTCAGGTCGGCCAGGTTGACCTGAGGCATGTCCAGCCGGGCAATGATGAGAGTTTCCGGCGAGATGTTCTTCATGTCCGTCACGAAGTTCGCGTCGTATTCCAACGTCTTGACGACAGCGACGTTGCCGGTGCGCAGTAGATCGAAGATGCGCGGATCGTTGCGCGAGACGAAGACGCCCAGTTTGGTCTGCGGGCCCGGCGGGAACGGCGACGCCGTCGGCGTTGGCGTGGGGGGCGGCGTGAAGGTCGCAGTGGGTATACCCGACGTGTTGGTCGGGCGAGGCGTGCGGGTTGTAGCCGGAGTTGCGGTTGCAGTCGCGGGCAGGGTCGCCGGCGCCGGGGGAGTCGCCGAAGGCGTCAACGCCCTCGGCGTCCGCGTCGGCGTGGGGGTCGGTTCCGGCTTACCCAGCCCGCACCCCGCCAGCAGCGCCGCGACGCCCGCGCTGCTCAGCGCGCCCAGGAATATCCGACGGCTCATCCGGTTGGATTGTTTGATGCTTTGTCGCTCGGTCATATGATTCGATTTGCTTTCCATATATCCCAACTATATCCCAAATCCACTTGGGATATAGTTGGGATATATTCTTGAACTCCGGTAGCCTGGCCCCGGTGAACGCCCGCGGGGCTAGGTCGCCGCACTGGCGACCAACCGGTCCTCCGCGATCCAGACCGCCTGTTGTACATCGGCTTCCACGTTAATGAGATGACGGAGGAGGTCGCGAAAGCATGCGGGATCGCCGGTGGTGTAGAAGCGGTGTTGAGGCGATGTTGTGGCGTGGACGAGTGGCTCGCTCTCCCCCACAACGCGCTGCGTCTGGCGGGCAACGGCCGGGGCGGGATCAATGATTTCTACGGTGGGGCCGGCGATTTGCTCGATCAGCGGGCGCAGGAATGGATAATGCGTGCACCCCAGCACCAGTTCGTCAATGCCGGCGGCAAGCAACGGCGCAAGATAATTCTGCACGGCCTGCCGCGCGCGCTCGGAATCCAGCTCGCCGGCCTCAACCAGCGGCACGAGATCGGGGCACACCTGTGTGTGCACCGTCACCTGCGCGCCGTATCGGTCGAGCAGGGCGGCAAATAACTCTCCTTGAAACGTCGCCTCGGTTGCAATGACCCCCACGTGGCGCGTTCGGGTGCGCTCGGCCGCGGGCTTCACCGCCGGCTCCATGCCGACGAACTTGATGTCCGGCATCTCGGCGCGCAGTGGATGCAACGCCGCCGCCGATGCCGTGTTACATGCGATGACGATCACCCCGGCGCCTTCACCCAGCAGGAAGCGGCTGATGCCGCGCGCAAGGCGACGGATCTCCTCCAGCGAACGCCGGCCGTAGGGTGCATGAGCCTGATCTGCCAGGTAGATGATGGGCCGGTCGGGAAGGCGCTGCATCAGCTCGCGCACCACGGAGAGCCCGCCTGCGCCCGAATCGAAGACGCCCACGACGCCGGGTCGTGCAAGCGGGTCGGGCGATAAGGCATCACGACTCATTGTGATGCTGTCAATGGCGCGGCGCGCATGGGATCGGCCCGGCCCGCCTCGGCCAGCGCGCGTTCAATATCGGTGCGATTCGGGATTCCGGCGCGTCCCCCTTTCCGGGTTGCCTTCAACCCCGCAGCCACGGTCGCCGCACGGACCGCCTGCCCGATGGATTCATCTCGAGCGATGGCCGCGGCGTACACGCCATGAAACACATCACCGCATCCCGTGGTATCCACCACGTTCACGCTCAAGGCCGGGACGTGAACGATCGGGCCGCCGCGCTCCGTGCGCCAGCTTCCATGTTCGCCCGCAGTGATCACACAGCAGGCCCGATCCGGGTTGCCCAGCGCAGCGGCGATCTCGGCGGGCGTTTCCAGCCCGGTCGCGCGCCGTCCCGCCTCCACCCCGATGATCAGATGATCGGCGTGTGCAAGCAGATGCTGCGCAGCCGAAGATATTACGTTCTCGACATCGGCGACGACGGGTACCCCGCCGGCTTGCGCCCGGGTCACGGCATGGATGACGATGTCGCCGGGAACCGGATCCACGAACAGGACACGACACCCGCGCGCCAGCGCCGCGTTGACGTCCTGTTCCGTCGGGTATGCCACATCCGCCCGGGTATAGAGGATCGTCCGGCGGCCGTTGCCTGCCTCGACGATGATCCGGGCATGCACCGGGCGTGCGCCCGCGCGCCGGCTGATCGTCGAGCAATCTACGCCTTCGCGCTCCAATTCGGCGACCGTGTAACGACTGAGGTCGTCATCGCCGAGGACGCCGAGCAACGCAGTCCGCGCGCCGTTGCGCGCAGCCGCGACGAGCGCCGTTGCCGTGAGGCCGCCGCCCTGCCGGTATTCGCCTTGAATTTCCATCTTCGAGTCGGACGTGGGGAACGCGTCCACATAGAGCAGATCGTCTACGGTCGCCACCCCCAACCCGAGCACATCCCATGTGGTCATAGGCCGGCGCGGCGCATGGCCTCCCTCGCGGAGCAGCCATCATGGATCACCGCTTTGAAGGCGTTCACAGAGGCGGTGATCTCTCCGAAGCCCCAGATGTTGCGCCCGATGGTTGCGCCGCGCGCCGCTGCGCACGACGTCGGCCATCATCGCCAACGCCTCTTCCTGCGTTGAGGTCTTTGGCCCGCCGGCCGCCACGACGGGGACCGGGCAATCGCTCACGATCTGGGTGTGCGCGGCGAGGTCGCCGCAATAGGGAACCTTGACGACATCGGCGCCCATCTCATAGGCGCAATGCACGGCCCAGGCGATATCCTCCGGCTCGTAAGAAATCTGCGGGGCGCTGCCGATGAAGGTGCGCGGGTAGATATGGCAAATCAGCGGCAGCTCGATCTGGGCCGCATGCCGGACGAAATCGGCCAGGACGCGGCAGATAGCGCGCTTCGCTGTCGCCGCGGACGAAGACCGCCACGGCGAATGCATCGGCGCCCAACCGTAGCGCTTCTTCCGGCGTCACCGCGAACTCGAAACAGCTATCGTCGGGGCGGATCAGACTGGCCTGGATGATCAACGGGACCTGCCCTGCGTATGGCTCCCAGCACGACATGGCAACGCCTTTATGCATGGTTAGCGCATCGGGCCGCGCGGCCATGATCTCCCCGAGGGTCGTCTGCATGTGTTGCAGCCCCACCGGCAAGTTGCTCTGATAGCCCATGAAGTGATCTACGGCGACCGAACAGAGCCGGCCCGATGGATGGGCGAAGATGCGATTCAACCGGATTTGCTTACCGAGATTCACCTGGTTTCTCTCCAATCAGACCTGTGTTGCGCGCTGAGAAGCGCTTTCGACGAACACCTCGAACAGCCGTCGTTCCGCCGGGTCGCTCTGGAACATCCCTTCCGGGTGCCACTGGACGCCGACCACGAAGCGGCGGGTGGGATCTTCCACGACTTCGATGACCCCATCTTCCGCCCGACCTGTCACGATCAGCCCCGCGCCCGGCTCTTTGACCGCCTGATGGTGAAAGCTGTTGGTGCTGATCCGCATGAACCCAAAAATCGCCTGGGCCTTGCTTCTCACGGTGAGTTCGACGGCGTGCGTCGAGCGGTCCCAGGGTGACTCCGCCAACTGATAATCGTGGCGCAGCGCGCCATCCACCTGCGCCGCGATGTCTTGATGCAGGCTGCCCCCGGCGGCGACATTCAGGAGTTGGATGCCCCGGCAAATCCCCAGGGTCGGCAGATCGTCGCGCAAGGCCCAGCGCGCCAGCGTCAGCTCCACATCGTCGCGCGCGTGATCCACTTCTCCCAGTTTCGGGTGCGGTTGCTCACCGTAGCGCCCCGGATCCACATCTACCCCGCCCGCCAGGCACAGCCCATCGAGCCGGGTGTAAATGCTCCACAGGCTTTCTTCGGGCAGATCGAGTGGGATGACGATGGGAGCGGCCCCGCAAGCGGCCAGGGCCGCCGGGTAAAGACCGTTGAAACGATAGATCGGGGTGGCGACGTATTCGGGGTCGCGCCTGGTGGCGGCGGGAATCCCAATGAGCGGGCGATGGTTTGCAGTCACTTCGCGGTGTCAAGCCTTTACTTTCAAGGGTTGGTGTTGCAGCATCAAACACCGATTATAGCCTTGCGCGCTTGAATGGACAAGCTGCGCGCCGCCGGGATTCGAGACCTGCGGCCGATCGTGAGCATTCCGGGGGCGGTTGATGCCTGACGCAAAGTCACAGATTTTGTGTTGACAGGGGTACCCCGTGCGGGTATAGTCGGAACATGCGCCGAAACCGCCTGATCGGGCTGTTCCTGTTGCTGGCGTTTGCCGGCCTGCTCTACGCGTTCACCCTGGATGATGGTCTGCGCCCCGGTGAGCTGGAGGGCGGTGATCTCATCACGCACCAATACGCCCAGGTGTTAGGCCGGCCCGGCAATGCGCCCGGCTACCCGCTGTATACGATGGGCGGCCGGCTCTGGTTCCACGCCGGGCGCGTATTGTCGGGGCCGGACACAAACCCGATCCCGATTCTCTCCAGTTACTCCACGTTGTGGGCGCTGGTCGCGCTGGCGCTGCTCTACCTGCTGCTGATCGAGGTCGGCAGCGCCGTGGCCGGTGGCGCTGCTCTCGAGCGCGTTCTATGCCGTGACTTACTTCTTCTGGTACTACGCCGTCACCACGGAGCAATACACCTCGTCGGTGGCGTGGACGCTGGCCGTCGTTTATCTCGCCTTTCTCTGGCAGCGCACGCGACGCGACGGCTATCTGTTCGGTCTGGCGCTGCTGATCGGCGTCGGCCTGGCGCATCAGCTCACCGTACTGTTGATCGTCCCGCCGCTGCTGTGGTTTGTGCTCGGGCTGGAGCCGGCGCTATTGCGTCGTCCGAAGTTGCTCGCGCTATGCGCCGGGCTGGTGGCCCTGCCTCTGTTGAGCTACGCCTTTGTCTATCTCAGCGGGGCGCGACATCCGGAGTGGCGCGGCATGGGTGAGTGGGAGAGCACTGCATCCTGGTTTTTCAGCTTTGTCTCCACGGCGCAGGGACGCGGAGAGTTGACGTGGTCGCTGCGCCCGTTCCTGACCGCCGAATTCCCCGCGCTGATTCCCCGCGAGATGACTTGGCCGGGACTGATCGGCGGTTTCGCGGGGCTGGCGCTGTTGGGCAGACGCCGGGCGATTTTCCTCTATGCGACGCTGGCGTTCTATCTCCTCTTCGCCTGGATCGATCGGCTCGGCAACTGGTATCAGGTGATCATGCCGTGCTACGCGTTGCTGGCGCTTGGATTGGGTCGGTTGGCGACATGGGCGTTCTCCGCGGCGCGGGGCCGGGCCGGGCGGGCCCTGGTGCTGGCCGCGCTGACCGCGCTGGTTATCTATCGCGGCGTCACGTCATATTCTGAGGCTGATTCCAGCAACCGGGCGGATGATACCGGGTTGAACCCCGGCTGGGCGATCCTGGCCGATCAGCCGCCCGAGGGGACGGCGGTATTGGGTACGCTCCCGGAGAGCCTGGCGCTCGATTATCTGACTCATATCCGGGGCGCGCGGCCCGATCTGTACACCGTCACTGCGCCTGAGGCGCAAAAAGTGTTGGGCGCGGGGACGCCGTTGCTGGCGGCCACGGAGGCGGCGTTGCCGCTCGTTCCGGTTGAGGTTGATCCGGAGGCGCACTTCTCGGCGCTGGGCCGCACGTTGGCCGGAGTCAGCGCCTTACCGAACACGCGCCTGCTGTGGGACTCCGGGGCCGGTCGAGCGCTGGCCTGGGAGCACGATTTCGGCGCGGAGTTGCGCTTGAGCGGGGCGCGCCGCGTTCAGAATCCAGCGACCGGCGAGATGGTCTTGCTGCTGGCGTGGGAGGCGATGCATCCCGCGCAAGATTGGGCGGTGTCTGTCCGGCTGACGCAAGGCGACGCGGAGATTGCGCAGGTAGACAGCCTGCACCCGGTAATGGGCGCGTATCCGACGCTACGCTGGACGCCGGGCGAGGTCGTCGGGGATGCCTACGCGTTCCCCGCGGAAGTCGCGGCCGGGGCCGACGGCGCGCGGGTCATCCTGTATCGTCAATTGGGAGATGGGACGTTCGAGAACCTGGACGTGGCCGACTTCAAGCTGCCGTGAGGCCGGCCGGTATAACCCTGCGCGGGCGTTCCACGATGTCCGCAAACGTTATACTACGGGTCGAACCAAAAGCCCCGCCGAGACTCTGATCTCAACGGGGCGATGCGCCGTGGATGGATGCGCCGTGACCTACTCTGCCGCGGCGCTCAACCTTGACCTGAACAACCGCACTGACACCGGACCCCAGTTTGACCTGCACATCATGTTCGCCCAGGCTCTTGATCGCATGTTCCAGGGCGATATGCTTGCGGTCAATTTCGAAGCCGGCTACACGGCTTAGTTGCTCGGCGATTTCAGGGCTGGTTACGGAACCGTACAGCTTGTCGTCTTCGCCGGCGCGTACCTGAAACGTGATGACTTTGCCGTTCAGTTTGGCCGCCTGGGCCTTCGCTTCGGTCAGCTTGCGGTCTTGTCGCCGTGTGGCGGCGTCTTGCAGTTCCCTGGACTGGCGCGCCGCACCTTCGGTCGCCGCGGCCGCGAGCTTTCGGGGGATCAGGAAATTCTTGGCGTAGCCGCCGGGCACGTCTTTAATGTCACCGGCAAGGCCCAGGCCTTCCACGTCTCGCAACAGTAAAACTTGCATACTCGACCGTCTCCTTCGCACTTACAACGTAATTATGAGATTCATATCATACAACAAAATGGGTCGCTCGCAAAACGACAGGCAGGCCCTTTGCAGCGCCCCTGGCGGATGGATTCTGAGACCGGGCGTGGGGCCGATCAGGTTTGCCATAAAGGGCAACGGTGGATTATGCTTCTGAGCAGTCTGGCAACCTGCGTGGCGAGGCGCGAATGGATACCCGCACACTTGAGTTGAAGTCAATCTATTATCGCAGGCAAATCCTGCAGGTGATCACGCAGGCGCGCGCCGGTCACATGGGCGGTGATTTTTCCTGCATAGACATCCTCAATGTCCTGTACAACGCGACGCTTAACGTGAGCCCCGCTACCGTGACGGACCCGGACCGCGACCGCTACGTGCAGAGCAAGGGGCATGCGGTGGAGGCGCTTTACGTGGTGTTAGCCGATCGAGGATTTTTTCCGGTTGATGAGCTGTCCGGCCTGACCCGGTTTGGGTCGGACCTGATCGGCCACCCCTCTCGGAAAGTCCCCGGCATCGAGCACAACACCGGCGCCCTGGGTCATGGCCTGTCGGTCGCCGTCGGGATGGCGCTGGCGGCGAAGATGGATGGCCGATCGTATCGCGTTTTGACCCTGCTGGGCGACGGCGAACTTGCCGAAGGCTCGATCTGGGAGGCTTCGCTCAGCGCCGCCCACTACGGGCTCGATAATCTCGTCGTGATTGTGGATCGCAACACGCTCCAGATCACCGGGCGGACGGAGGAGGTCATGGGGCTGGAGCCGCTGACGGACAAATTTCGCGCCTTCGGCTACGCCGTCCGCGAAGTGGATGGGCACAACCTTGCGGGCCTCGTGGAGACCTTTGCCGCCGTGCCCTTCATCCCCGGGTCGCCGAACCTCATCCTGGCGCGCACGGTCAAGGGCCGCGGGGTGAGCTTCATGGAAGACCGATCCGGCTGGCATCATCACGTGCCTGACGACGCCGAATATGCGGCGGCCCTCCGCGAGCTGGATCTTGCCGGGCAAGCGTGGCGCGAGCATCAGGAGATTCCGCGTTATGGGTAAGCCCAATCAGGATGTGTTCGCTGAAACGCTCTTGACCCTGGCGCGCGAGAATCGTGATATCCTGGCGGTCACCAGCGACTCGCGCGGCTCCGGCAAGCTCGCGCCGTTCGCCGCCGCCCTGCCCGCGCAATGGGTCGAGGTCGGAATCGCCGAGCAGAACCTGGTCGGCGTGGCCGCCGGTCTGGCTTCGGCGGGCAAGATTGTGTTCGCCGTCTCGCCCGCCTGCTTTCTCACCGCGCGCGCCCTCGAGCAGATCAAGAACGACGTCGCCTACTCCGATCATCCGGTCAAGCTGGTGGGCATCAGCGCCGGGGTGAGCTACGGCCCGCTCGGCTCCACCCATCACTCGCTGCATGATTTCGCCGCGCTGACCGCCATCCACAACATTACCGTCGTTGCCCCGGCCGATAACTATGAAACAGCAGCGGCGGTCCGGGCGGCCATCGCGTGGCCGCGTCCGCTCTACTTGCGTCTCGGCAAGAAGTCCATGCCTGATTTGCACGGCGCGGAGACGCCTTTCGAGCTTGGGAAGGCCATCACCCTGAGCCGGGGGAGCGATGTGACTTTCATCGCGACGGGGGAGATGGTCGCTGAGGCCGCGGCGGCGGCGCAACTGCTGGCGGCGCAAGGGGTTTCTTGTGGCGTGATCAGCACGCACACCGTCAAGCCACTGGATCATGCCGCCGTCCTGGAAGCCGCCGCGCGCACCGCGGCCATTGTCACAGTAGAGGAGCACAGCATCTACGGCGGGCTGGGTAGCCAGTGCGCCGCGCTCTTGATGCAGGCGGGCAGCCGCGTGCGGTTCCGGGTCATGGGCATTCCCGACGAGCACATCGTGACCGGCGCCCAGGCGGAGGTTTTTCATTACTATGGCCTGGACGCGGCCGGTCTCGCCGCTGCTGCCGGGCAACTGGTGAAGGAGCAGAGCAGCACACGATGACCGGAGAATTACTTCAGACCGCGCAATATGATCCCTTTGAACTCAGCCTGACCGGCCCTGCCGGGGGCAATCCATTTGTGGATGTCACCGTCGGCGCGCGTTTCGAGTTGAATGGCCGTGTGCAGGACGTGGCCGGTTTCTATGATGGCGATGGCGTGTATCGGATTCGTTTCATGCCCGATACGCCGGGCGTGTTGCGCTACCGGACGATCAGTAATCGCCCCGAACTGGACGCGCAGCAGGGCGAGCGGATGGTCGTTCCGGCGCGGCCCGGGAGCCATGGCCCGGTGCGGGTGTGGAACACCTTCCACTTTCGTTACGATGATGGGACGCCTTACATCCAGATTGGCACGACCTGCTATGCCTGGGTGCACCAGGGGGATGATCTGGCGACGCAGACTCTGGATACGCTGGCAACCGCGCCGTTCAACAAGTTGCGCATGTGCGTGTTCCCCAAGCACTACCGCTTTAACCACAATGAACCGCAGCGCTATCCCTATCCGCGTCGCGCCGATGGCGGGTGGGATTTCACCCGGTTCGATCCGGCTTTCTTCCGACACTTCGAGCAACAGGTGGATCGCCTGCGCGCCCTGGGCATCCAGGCCGATATCATCTTGCTGCACCCGTATGACCGGTGGGGTTTCGCCGACATGGGCGAGGAAGCCGACCGATTGTATCTCCGCTACATCGTGGCCCGCCTTGCCGCGTACAGCAATGTATGGTGGTCGCTGGCGAACGAGTATAACCTGATGCGCGCCAAAGCGCCGGAGGCCTGGGATCGTTACTTCGAACTGGTGCAGCAGGCCGATCCGCACGATCATCTGCGCTCGATCCACAACTGGCAGCAGCTTGACGTCCACGACGGGGAGATGTTCTACGATCACTCCCGACCGTGGGTGACGCACTGCTCGATACAGCACGCATATCTCGATCTGGTCGGCGCGTGGCGCGCGCAATATGGCAAGCCCGTGGTTGTGGACGAATGTTACTATGAGGGCGATCTCCCCAATGGGTGGGGCAATATCACCGCCGAGGAGATGGTGCGGCGTTTCTGGGAGGGGACCTTCCGCGGCGGTTATGTGGGCCACGGCGAGACCTATCTTGATCCCTCCGAGGTGATCTGGTGGTCGCATGGCGGCGTGCTCCGTGGAGAGAGCGCAGAGCGACTTGCCTTTCTGCGTCGCGTGTTGGAGTCGCTGCCGCCGGGCGGCCTCGATCCGCAGCCCGGGATCAGCGATACGCATCTGCCCTCGGCGGGTCAGCCCGGCAAGTTCTACCTGATCTATTTCGGCTGGCGGCAACCCGCCGAAGTCACGCTGAAGATGCCGGACGACCGGGAATATATAGTTGACATAATAGATACATGGGGCATGCGCAGAGAGCAGCTCGCGGGGAGTTTCAGCGGTACGCGAACCGTCTCACTGCCGGGCAAACCCTATATGGCGGTGCTTGCCCGCGCAGCGTGAGGCGGGCCTCGCTCGTAGCGCGCAGTTCATGCGCAGACTGCGCAGCGAGCTGCGCACTACGAGCGGTCAGGCGATCTACTCGATCGGGCCGTTGTGATGATATACGTCCCAGCCCAGGTAGTTCTCGAATGCTTCCGCCAGGATCGGGGCGCAACGCGAGGCGCTGATCGCCGTGTGATGTTCGTATCCGTTGCGACAGATATAGCGCATGAGCTTTTGTAGCCCCGGTACTTCCACCACGGCGCGCGCGCCGAAGGTGTTCAGCGGATCATCCGTGAAACGCCCTTCGCCCACGTAGGCCGTGATCTCCCCCGCCTGGTCGTCCGTGCTGATCCGGGCAAACGTCAACGGCCCCGCAGGCACGCGCCCCGAGATGGCCCCGCGGTGTTCTCGACGCCCAGAGTATTCGACAGCACGTGCGCGTACTCCATCTGCGCATCGGGCAGGAAGCTCTTTGCCCAGTTGCCGCAGTGGAAGAGTACGCATTTGTCGGGGTCGCCGGCGTAGCTGTTGTTCCAATCCACCAGGGCGCTGGGCGTGCGCGACGCCAACTGTAATGCGTACATCGAAGCGACGCCCGTCACATCCACCTCGCAGGCGCTGGGCAGTAAGCGGTCGCTCATCATGCTCATCAGCGTGCAGACGTTGACGCCGTAATTGAGTTGCACGGAGGTCCAGCATTGCAGCGCCGTGGCGACCAGATCATTGGCGGCCATCCAGTCATCAATCACGATTGCCATGCGGGCCATGCGCGCCAGCGATGGATGCGGCGTCTCGCCGGTTGGCACGTAGCCCTGAATTTCCTCGACGCTGCCCGTGCACCGCGGATCATCATCTTTGAGCTGATCGGCGCGCCCGATCACTTCGGAGAGGTCCAGCGTACTCACGGAGATGCCGTCGCCTTGCAACAGCTTCTCGCTATAGCGCACCGTGTTGAAGGCATTCGGGCGCGCGCCGATCGCGCCCAGCCGGGCCGTTCGCAACCCTCCTACGGTCCGGCAAACTCCGAGGAACCAGGATAAATCGGACTGGAATGCGTCGCTCTGTGGGGCGACGGTATGCTCCATCGTCAACGAGAAGGGGAGGCGATACTGGCGCAGGTTGTTGCAGACGGATATCTTGCCGCAAAAGGAGTCGCGGCGCGAAGCCAGGTCGAAGCGATCCAGATCGTCGGGGTACGCCTGCACGAGGATCGGCTTCTGCAAACCCGAGAGCTTGAGGGTCTCCGCGATGCCCTTCTCGTCGCCGAAATTGGGCAGGGATATCAGGATGCCGTCAATCTCGTCGCCATGCGCTTTGAACAACTCGGCGCACTTCTTCGCATCGTCCCAGGTTTCCACGGCTCCCCGCTTGGTCGCGTCCTCATCCAGGATCACGGCGCGCACGTCGTTACGGGCGAACACATCCAGCAGGTCCTGCCGCGCCTGCGTCACGAGGGCATCGGGAAAGAAGTCGCGATTGCCGATGATCACACCGAGGGTCATCTCGTCCATGAGTCTTCTCCTTGCATCATATAGTGGTGCAGCTTATCCTTCGAAGCAGGCGCGGCGGACGGCGCTCTGCCACCCGGCGACCCGCTGCGCGCGTTCGTCGCTGCCGATCCGCGGCTCGAAGCGGTCGCGCGGGCGTGGCAACGCGGCGATCTCATCCTGCGTCGCCCAGAGGCCTGTCGCCATCCCCGCCAGATAGGCCGCGCCCAACGCGGAGACATCAGGCGACAGGCTGCGCAGCACGGGAATCCCGAGCAAGTCCGCCTGGATCTGCATCAACAGATCGTTCCGGCTGGCCCCGCCATCGGCCAGCAATGCCTGTGGCTCCGCGCCGGTCTCAGCGAGCATGACCTCGAAGACATCGCGTATCTGAAAGGCGATGGCGTCGAGCACGGCGCGCGCCGCATGTGCGGCGGTTGTACCGCGCGTCAACCCGGTGAGCAGGCCGCGGGCTACGTCATTCCAATGGGGTGCGCCCAAACCCGTGAAGGCGGGCACAAGGTAGACGCCGCCGGAGTCGGACACCGCGGAAGCCAGCGCCTCGATGCGCGCGGCCGGGTCGTCGGCGCCGATGAATTCGCCGAGCCATTGCACCGCCGCGCCGGTCGCATAGATGTTCCCCTCCAACGCATAACGCGGCGTCTGGCCCTGCGCCGCCCAGGCGACGGTGGTGGAGAGACCGCGTTGCGAAATGATCGGCGTCGGCGTCGGCGTCATCAAGGAACTGCCGGTGCCATAGGTCGCCTTCACCTGCCCCGGCTCGAACCCGGCATGGCCGAAGAGGGCCGCGTGCGAATCGCCGATCAGCCCGGCGATAGGAATGCCGCCCGGCAATGGTCCGGTGGAGATTGTGTGCCCGTGCAGGGCGCTCGATGGACGGGCTTCGGGCAGGGCTTCGATAGGAATGTCGAAAAGCGCCAGCAATTCGGGGTCCCACGCCGCGCTCGCGAGGTTGAAAAGTTGTGTGCGCGATGCGTTGGTGTAGTCGCAGGCGTGGACGCCTCCTGTGAGGTTCCACAGAACCCAGCTATCCACCGTGCCGAGGCATAGCTCGCCGCGGCCCGCGCGCCGAAAGCCGTCTTCCGCGTTTTCGAGCAGCCAGCGCGCTTTGCTCGCCGAAAACATCGGGTCAATGGTCAGCCCGGTGCGCTGTCGAATCCAGGGCTCCAGGCCGCGCTCACGCAGACCATTGCAGAAACGCGCGCCGCGCTGGCATTGCCAGACGACACACGGCCCGACGGGCGCGCCGGTCTTCCGTTCCCAGAGCAAAATGGATTCCCGTTGATTGGCAATGGCGATCGCATGGGGGCGAATGCCCGGCGCCGCGCGCAGGCAGGCGTCTATCACTGCACGCACGCTCGCCCACAGTTCCAGGGGGTCTTGTTCTACCCACGCCGGCTGCGGATAACGCACGGCGAGAGGTTGGGAAGCGTTTGCCAGGATGGTTCCGTCCTGAGCGACCAGCAGCGCCTTCGAGTTGGTTGTGCCCTGGTCAATGGCGAGGATTGTGGGTCTGTCACGCATCGGTGCGCCTCTCGTGAGTCATTGTCCGTCAGTCCGCAAGTATACCGCAAAACTGGCCGATCTGTGTTTGCGTCGCTTAAGATGTGAGGGAACGGCAATTGGGGAGCCGCCGTCTGTTATGCTATACTTTTGATGCGCGGGGCGATTTCCGGCCTGCCGCCGTGCAATTTCAGGAAGGAATCTTGCTCAATGCACAAGCGCACCGGTATGGTGCTCTTGGGCGTCATACTGGCGTCAATGCTTGGTTTGCCGGGTTGCGCTGCTCCTGCAACGGCCATACCGACGCCGACCCGCACGCCGAGACCGACCTGGACTCCAGCCGTCCAGGGCCTTGCCGTGGCGACGCCCACCCTGGACCCGACCAAATATCCCGATGTGGTGCTCCCCGCCGGGCCTGCGAGCACGCCCCAGATCCTCGTCGAGGGCGGGGAAGGCGTGATTTTCGTGCCGCAGGGCGCGGGCGCGGGCGGCGTTCAGACGGTGGTCGTGATTATCGTGACCGCGACCCCCGCGCCGCCTGACACGCCGACGCCCGGCCCGCCGACCGGTACGCCGCCTCCGACGTTTACCCCTGGCCCGCCGACCCCGACCCCGCTTCCCACGGCGACGCCGTTGCCGCCGGTGGTCGTGAAGATCGTCAAGGACAATGTCAATGCCCGCCGAGGGCCGAGCACGGCCTATGCCGTGGCGGCCAAACTGAGTCAGGGCACCCAGATTACGGTGGTGGGGCGCAATCGCGCGGGCGATTGGTGGAAGGTGTGTTGCGTGGACGGCGCAGACGTATGGGTCGCCGATAATGTGACGAAGGTTGACGGGCCGTTGTGGGCCGTGCAGGAGGTCGCCAACATCCCGCCCCCGCCTCCGCCCCCGCCGACCGCCCCGCCCACGTGGACGCCGGTTCCGACGCCGACCTACGCCTGGCCGTATCGCGTCGAGGGCAGCGTGCAGGAATACCCGCTGGGCAAGGACTTCTTCCAGGTGAAGGGCGTGATCTACAATGGCGTCGTGCCCTCATACGGATACAAATTACGCATCCGCCAGCGTTCGACGGGCAAGGAGTGGTTGACGGATGGCTCCGAGTCGTATTGGAACTGGGAAGTGATCGAATATCCCGATGACGGCAAAGAGGTGAACAGCAACGTGGATTGCCCGAACCCGCGTACCGGGTTACGCTGCGTCAAGGGCAACGTGAAGTGGGATAGCAACAGCGTCGCCTTGCCGCGCGGCGATGATGTGTGGGAGGTCGCCGTGACCGATGGCGCGGGTACGCCGCTCTCTGCCCCGGTGACGATCAACACCAGCGCGACCAGGGCGAACTGGTACTATGTCGTGTTTACGAGCCGGCCATGATCGAAGCGCATGAAGCGGCTGTGTCGTTGAAACGCAGGTGGTTGCCTGTATTGGCGCTGCTGGCTGTGCTGATGGTCAGCGCGAGTTGCGCCCTGGGGCCGTCGCGGGGAGCGCCCGAGCCGACTCCCACCAAGACGCCGCGTCCCACCTTCACGCCATTGGGCGGCGGAGGAGGGACGCAGCCCGGCAACGCCGGCAGTGTATTCGGACAGCAGCCGCCGGGGGTCACAGTCGCTGCGCCCGGCGCGGCGTCCGATGCGCAGACGCCTGCGCCCGGCGGCGAAGGCAGCACGAATCTGGTGCTTTTTGCCACCGAGACGCCGCCGGCTGCGCCGACCGAGTTGCAGCGCACGCCTTTCGTGATCGGCTCGCCAACCGCGGATTTTGAGACGAACCGGCCGACGCCCGCCGAAGGGGCGCGCGCCGCGCCCACGCCTTACATCGTCGTCGAGGCGAAGGCGCTCAGCGGGCGGCGCGGCCCGGGCGAGACCTACGGGAAGGTGGGAGAGGCCGCCGCCGGCGACGAACTGTGGATCATGGCGCGCACGACGGATGGCGCATGGTGGCAGGTGTGTTGCCTGGCGAACCAACCCGTGTGGCTTCCGGCCGCAGAGGTGGCAGTGCGGGGGGCCGTGGAAGCCGTGCCTGCCGTAACGCCCGTCCCGACAGCTCCGCCGACGCCGAAACCGCCGCCCGCGCCCAGGCCGCCGCCGACCAACACGCCATTGCCCTTGCCAACGCCGCCGCCGCCGTTTGATATCGCGAAAGGCCCCGAATTTCCGGCGCAACGCGACGATGGTCGCATCACGATCTGGGCGCGAGTCTATGAAGGACAGGAGCCATACACGAAGGCGCTGCCCGGCTATGTGCTGAAAGTGTTGCGCGATGGCGTCGAGGTCAGCCTGCCGGATCAGTCCTATGAGCCGTTCGACAGCACGGGGCCACAGCAAGGCAACTACATTTACAACTTGAAATTCGAGATGTACGATGCCAGTGAGGCGGATTGGGCCATTTACCTGGCGACGCCTGACGGCACGCGTGTGTCGCCGGTGACGCAATTCACCACCAAGGGCGATTCGTACCGCAATCTCGTCGTGTACATCGCCTATCTGCGGGCGCGTTGAGCCCGATGCTTGACGGCCACTTCATGATGGAGGAAAGACATCTGATGCGTTCCAGAATATCGTTGATTGTCGCCATGACGGCGTTGCTGGTGTTGCTTGCCGGGTGCGCCGCCGGGCCGAGCCAGGCGCCGGCGGAAACCCCCGCGCCGGTGAAAACATTGCGACCGACCTTTACGGTTACGCCTGCCGAACCGACCGCCGTGCCGCCGACCGCGACGCCGGAGGTTCCACCCACCGCGACGCCGGAGCCGGCCACGTCGACCCCGGAAGTCCCCCCCACCGAGACCCCCGAACCGACCCCGGAAGCCGCCACGCTACGGGTCACCAGCAACGTCGCCAACGTGCGCAGCGGCCCCGGCACCGGCTTTGGCCGCATCGGGCAGGTGAACCAGGGCCAGACGTTCGCAGTGACGGGCAAGAACCCGGCGGGCGATTGGTACGAATTCAACCTCGACGGCCAGACGGCGTGGATCTATGCGCAGATGGTCAGCGTGGCCGGCGCGGATCTGGTGGCGGTGGCGGAAGATGTGCCGGCGCTCCCGACCGCGCGCCCGGCTCCGAGGCCTGCTGCGCCGCAGCCCGCGCCGCAACCGCAGCAACCCGCGCCCGCGCCCGCTCCTGCGACGTATCCGTTTGCCGCGATGGGCGCAAGCCCCTATCCCAATAACAATGATTACCTGACCGTGCGCTGCCGCACCGTGCGCGAGGTGGGCGCCGGCAAGGGGCCGGAAGGCATTCTGATGATCAGCGGGCCGGCATCGGGGGGGCCTCAGCCATTCGGCGCCATTCTCAATCGTGCAAACACGGGCATGGAAAAGAACATGGAGTACATGTACAACGAAAATTGCAAGATTGAGATCAAACCCTTTGTGGCGGGCGAGTATACCGGCATCCTGGTGGACGGCGGCGGCAAACAGATTTCCGATCCGATCAAGTTCAACGCAAGCGGCGATCAGCGCGAGTTCATGCTGATCTGGAACGCACGCTAAGAGCCATGTGGTGCGGGGCGAGACACTTGACATAACTCGTGATCCCGTCCTCTCGGAGCGCCCAACTGGGCCTCCGAGAGGACGGCTGCACTCCTGATTCCGCTGCTCATCCTGTTGGGCTTTGCCCTGCGCGTGCTGCGCCTGGGGTTCCAGCCCCTCTGGTGGGATGAAGGCTACTCCGTCTGGTTCGCGACGCATCCGCTGCCGCAGTTGCTGGCGCTCACCGCCGCCGATATCCATCCTCCCCTCTACTATATCCTGTTGCGCGGCTGGATCGGCGTGTTCGGCCCCGGCCCCATCGCGCTGCGGATGTTCTCGGTGGTCGTCGGCGTGCTGGCGATCCCGCTGATCTACGTCGTCGCGCGCCGGCTGTTCACGCCGCGCGTGGGTTGGCTGGCCGCATTCTTGCTGGCGATCAGCCCGATGCACGTCTACTATAGCCAGGAAGTCCGCATGTACGGGCTGGCGATGCTGCTGGGGTTAGGCGCGCTGTGGGCGGGGTGGGAGACGCTGGAGGCTTGGAACACGAAGGCGCGAAGCTTGCGAAGTTCGCGAAGCGCGAAGTTCACGAAGAAACCCATCGCGGACTTCGCATCCTCAGATGCGGGCTGTGGCGCCGATGACCGCGCATCTACGAACCGGTGGGCATTTCTCATATACGTCCTTACGGCGACCGCGGCGCTCTATACTCTGTATTACGCCGCGCTGATCCCTATCGGGTTGACCGTCTATGCGTTTCTGCGCGCCGTGATTGGCCCGCGTGAGGCGCGCTTGCCGGGTCGCGCGCTGGCGCGCTGGTTTGGCGCTCAGATAGCTGTCGCGCTCCTTTATCTGCCGTGGCTGCTCTACGCCACGCCGCGCCTGATCCCTTACGTTAGCCAGAAGGTGGTGGCCGATGCGGATCGCCCGTTGGGGCCGCTGGTCTACGCGAGCCGCCATCTGTCGGCGTTCCTCGCCGGTCACCTCGACGGCCCGCTCGCGCCCTACTGGCCGTTTGCGCTGCTCTTGCTTTTTCCGCTCGGCGTCGGCGTATATCTCTCCTGGAATCGAGGCTTCAGCCGGTTGCCCGCCACGACAGCAGAACCGCCTGAAGACTCCACTCCGATTGCTCACGCCGAGATAAGAACGCGCCGCGCCATTGCCATGTTGCTGATCGTCCTCATCACGGCGTCGGCGCTGGGCTGGCTGATCGGTTTGCGGTTCCCGTTCTTCCCGCCGCGCGGCGAACGGCTGCTGTTGATTGTCTTGCCCGCGTTCTTGATGCTGGCCGCGGTCGGCGTGGAGGGCTTGCTGCGCGCCAACCGGCTTGCGGGCATCGCGACGATGGGGCTGATCGGGGCCGTCGCCGGGGCCAGCCTGACCACCTTCTACCTCGAGCCGCGCTACCCGCAGGACGACTATCGCCCGCTGATCGCCCGCACGGTCGAACAAGGGTTGCCCGACGACACGGTGTTCGCGGTCTATCCGTGGCAGGTCGGTTACTGGCGCAGCTACGGCCACCCCGACGGCCCGACGGCCATCCTCAGCCCTGACTCGACGTGGGGCGCGCCGGTGATGGCTGCGCTGGACGACGCGTTGGCGCACGGGCGCGTGTGGTTCCCGGCGCACCTGGCGCTGGGCGGCATCCTCGAAAGCCGGGCCGAGGCGTATCTGGCCTACAAGGCGACGCCGTTCCTGAACGAGTGGTTCGGCGCGGGCACGCGCCTGAGCGCCTGGGGCGAGGCGCCTGCGGGCGAGGCGCCTGCGGGCGGCCCATTGCCGTGGACGCCCGTTCGGGTGGGCGACGCCGTCGAGCTGGCGTCCGTGCGTGCGATGGGTGAGCCGGTTGCCGCGGCGAACACGCTGACAGGGCTGGCGCTTGGCTGGCGCGCCGATGTCGAACCCTCGCCGCTGGCGGTCAGCGTCCGCCTCACCGATGCGCTGGGGCAAATCTGGGCGCAACACGATTACGAGCCGTTGGGTGGTCTGGGGTTGGCCGCATTCCCCGATGAGCCGAAGTGCAGCTCGTGCAACGGGCAAGAGGATGCACCGGTCGCTCCGTGGCATGAAGAGGACGCGATGGGGCTGCTGATCCCCGCGGGGACGCCGCCCGGTGCGTATCAAGTCGAGGTGGTGGTGCACCCGGAGGGCGACGATCGTCCGCTGGAGTTCACCTTTGCAGATGGGGGATCCGGCGGGACGGCGCTTCCGCTCTATTCGTTAGATGTGACGCCTGCGGAGGTCGCGCTCGACCCGGCGCGCCTGCCGATTGCCGCGCGGACTGAAACGGACATGGCGAACGGCCTCAGGTTCCTCGGTCACACGGCTGACGATGCGACCGCCGCCCCCGGCGATCTGCGCAAGATCAACCTGTTCTGGCAGGCGCTCGAGCAGCCGCCGGAGGACGCCGTCGCGTTCGTCCAACTGCTCGACGGGCGCGACGCGGTCGTCGCCGGGTGGGAGGCCCCGCCGGGCGCGGGCTATCCCACGTCGGCATGGGCGCCCGGGACGCTGATCCGCACCCAGGCCGCGCTCCGCATACCCGCGGGTCTGCCCGATGGGCGCTACCGGCTGATCGCGGGTCTCTATCGGGCGGATGATAAGAGCCGCATCCTGACCGCGAATCGCGCGGATCATCTGTCGTTGGGCGAGATCACCCTGCGCGACCGCCTCCACAGCATAACTGCGCCGAATCCGCAGCGCCCGGCAGATGCGACCTTCGGCGGCGTCGCGCGGCTGGTCGGATATGATTCAGGGGCCGCCGAGCTGATTCCGGGCGGTGAACTGCCGGTCACGCTGCACTGGCAGGCGCAGGGCGCGACGGAGCGGCCCCTCACGGTCTTCGTGCATCTGGTGGATGCGGCGGGGAACATCCGCGGCTATGGCGATTCGGAGCCGGGCGGCGGTCAATTCCCGACCACCGGCTGGCTGCCCGGCGAATACATCGCCGACGTGCACACTGTCACGGTCGCCGCGGATGCGCCGCCGGGCGTCTATCGGCTGGAGGTAGGGCTATACGACCCGGCGACGGGTCAACGCCTGCTCACCGCGGAAGGCGCGGATCGTGTGGTGTTGGACGAGGAAGTAGAGGTCAAATAAACGGCGGCGCGGAGTGTATGGCGCTCCGGGTTTGACCCGGTCTCTAAATGCTTATTCCGGTTGCTCATGTCTGCGTTTGATCTCAGCAAGGATATCGTCTAGCGTCATGTCACCGAGGAGGGTGTCGCGCTCTTCGGTGTAATTGCCGTAACCCATGGTGAACTGGCCGACAAAACGCATTGTGTCCACCACGCCAATCTCTCTGCACAAAACTTGAATCGCGTTCTGTGTGATCTCGGCCAATGGCCTGGTTTGCACTACCATCACTCAAATTCTCCTATCAGTTCGATGGGCGAGACAACTCTCGTGCCCAATTGCTTCATCGTTCTGGCTCGTTTCAAGAACCTGTCATCGCAAGTACATAGATAGTCGGCCTGTCCCGCCTCTGCCGAAGCTAGATGTAAGGCATCGGGTTGAGCTACAGGCCCTTGATGATCTCGCCGGGAGGCGGGGGTTATACATCTTCATCATCTTCTACCCTCAGTGATCATCCTCGTAATCAACTAAAGCTTCTCGAAGTGCAACCCGGCAGGTTACGCTTTCCGTCGCTCCGGCTGCTGCGACCATTCCAGGACGCCGACCACTTGCAACCACAGCGGTTCGGGAAACGGGTTGCGTTCGATGGTCATGCCGAGTTTGCGCATCACGCCGATCGAGGCGAGATTGGCGTATTCGGTGGTCGCGATCACACGCTTGAGGTTCAAGTGTTGGAAGGCGTATGTGATCATCGCGCGCGCTGCCTCGGTCGCGTAGCCCTGGTGTTGGTGAGCCGGGGAGATGGCCCAGAACAGCCCGAACTCCGGGGTGCTGCGAGCCGGCCCCACCGATGGATTCCCGGCGAAGTAAGGCAATTGCTCGAACGGCATCAGGCACGGCACGAAACCCACGGAGCCGATCAGTTCACCGGTCGTCTTGAGGATGATCGCGCGGTCGCCGTAGGGCGGCTGATGAAGCCGGGCCAGGCGCTCGTAGTTCAGTTCGGTCCATTGCAGCCACCGGGCGCGCTCGGCCAGGGTCGCGCCGACATCGTCCGTGAGATCCATGCCGTCGAGCTCCACATCGAACAGGCGGTGGACATCGGGAAGATCAGTCGCTTCGAAGGGCCGGACCCGGAGGCGCGTTGTTTCGAGCACGGGCATTTGTGTCATGATTCAACTCCCCCTGATGCGCTACTGCGCCCGCGCCGGCTCCGCGCACACTGTCTCCAACCAGAATGCACTGAATGCGTCTCCGTCCACATGCGTGACGACGCGTGTCGGCTTCCCACTGTTTTCAACTCTCTCGACCAGCCAACCGTCTTCGATCGCGAAGGTCAAGGGAAGCTCACTGATCTCCACGCCTTCATTCCAGCCCAACGCGATGGCGCAGGCCAACGGGTCGTGCTGCCAGTTGATGATGTCGGCGGGTAACCGCGCGCACGTGAGGCCATATTGCGTCTCGTAATCATACTCGCTGGCGAAGGCCTCCGCCTGATGGGCGATGAGCCGGGCCAGCGGTCCGGCCTGCCTCAGCGCGGGGAGATAGGCGCGGCGCAACGCGGTTTCGACGGTGATGGACAGCGGCACGAGCGTTGGGTTTGAGCGTTCGAGGACGTACTGCGCCGACGGCACGTCCGCTTGGATATTCCAATCCATGTTGTTGCCCCAGGCCGGGAAGCCGTCTCGGGTCGTGAAGACGTAGCCGCCCATCAGCCAAAGGTCCGCATCGCGCAGGATGCCAGGCGAGCGCTTTTCCAACAACGCCAGGTTGGTGTAAGGGCCGATGGCAGCGATGATCGCGCCCTGAGTGATGCTGTGCTCGAGTAAATCGAGCGCCGCGTCGAGCGGCATCGGGACCGGCGGGATCGGCTCCGGCCAGTAGTCAGCTTCGTTCGGCAGGCCGGGCTCAAACCGATAGCATCCCAGCGAGATATCTGCGCCCGCGGCGACGGGGACATCGTCGCGCCCGGCGAGGCGCAGCGCGTGGCGTGTGTAGCCCGCCCGCCGGCCCTTATCATCCGAATTGGTGGTGACGGCGAGCAGTTCCAGGCCGGGCCAGTTGAGAATCATTGCCAGGGCGCAAAGGTCGTCCAGGTCGCCGCCCAGGTCGGTGTCGAGATGCAGTTTTCGCCCTGTAGTTTCTGTCAATCCGGCCCCCATTTGTAGTGAAACCATTGCTTGTGGCGGCAAGGCCCGAGCTTCTCATATAGCGCGTCGGCTTCAGGTCCGTAACTGGTGATATACGCCCGCGCAATACCGCGTCGGCTCAAGCGGTGAAAACACTCTCTGATGACGGCTTCGGCCAGTCCTTGTCTTCGATAGGCGCTGTGGGTACAGACCTTCTCGATTTCGGCCATCCCATATGCGGGATCATTGAAACCGACACAAGTCGCAACGTGCGCGCCGTCGGGGGTCACTACCGACAGATCGAAGCGCGGGTCATAGGCCGGGCTCTCCCGTGAATGGGCAAACCGCGCTCAGGTCAAACTCGCTCACTTCGTCCTTCCCGGAAAAGCCATTGAGGTAAAGCAGGCCCTTGCTGCGGTAGTCATCATTCTCGATCATATTCACGATGCGGTACGTTGGCTTCAGACAGGCCGGTTCGTGCGCTTGCGCGGCCAGGTCGTAGACACGGGTGACGGCGATGGTTCCTAATGAATGGAAGCCGCGACGTTCCAGGTTGACCAGCGCTTCCTCCTGATGCTCGTGGACTTCCGCAAGCAGCGTGGAATAGCGCGTGCTCCAGTGCGCGATTGTCCAGTCCAGGATTTTATCGTAGAGGTACGCATGACCACGTGCCGTGAAGATGAAGAAGATGTTAGCGCCATCTTCGGACAGCACGAATCCCAGCAATCGGTCAAAGCTGTCCACCCAGAGATGAGCGTGATCCCGGAAGAAGGTCGGGATATACTCTCTTCTCGTTCCAGAGGCCATATTTCCAGTCGCCCAACCGGGCGAAGCACCAGATGAAATTGTCTCCCCTGTCGGCGTAGTCCTGTTGCAGGAAGCGCCACATCTTTTCGAAGTCACCCCGAGAGTCATCGAATGTGCGATGCCGGATGAGCACTGTGTATTCTCCAGTCTGATAAGTGAATCCTGTACTGAGGCAGGCATCGAGTAGTCCGGGTACTGGACGATCCTTATTGCTTCCGAGCGTGGAGCGAAAACAAGAACGGGATGGGCTCATGTCCCTCCGGCAGCCGCCACCACCCATCCGGACCCGGCTTCATGAACGCGAACTTCGCCCTGGCGGCATACGGAAACTCGTGCAGAAATTCAATTGTCAGCCCTGCGTCAATGAGCGCGTTCAGCACCTCGCCAATGCTGTGATTCCAGATGAAGTAGGTGGCATCCTGCCCCTGATTACCGGTAGCATAAGAACCAGTCGCTTCGAGTCGCTCGGGAGTATCCGAGAAGAAATAGGGCCTTTCAGCCTTCAACACCCGGTCCTCGCCGGCGCGTAGCGCGCGAAAGAATGGATGGTCCTCGACGATATAGAAAATGCCGCCCGGCTTCAGGAAGCCCGCTATGATTTCGCCCAGCGTCGCAGGTCATGGAGCCAGTGCAGGACGCCATACGACGTGAAGACGATATCGAACTGCTCGTCCAGCACGTCGGGAAGCCGGTAGATATCGCTGCAATAAAATCGCGAAGGAATCTTCAATTCCTGGCCGAGCGAACGCGCCAGAGCAATGGACTGTTCCGAGAAATCTACACCCGTGACGATGGCGCCTCGCCTCGCCCAGGACAGCGTGTCCAGGCCGAAGTGGCATTGGAGATGCAGCAGTGTTTTTCCCGTCACATCTCCAACTTCAGAAAGCTCGATGGAGCGCAGCCGATCCCTGCCTGCCCGGAAGCCCGCAAGGTCGTAGAAGGGTGACGGTTTGTGCTCAACGGTCCACTGATCCCAGAGTGCCCGATTGGCTTGAAGATATTCGTCCATCATCAGAATGCGGTTTCAACTGGCGGTGACGCGCCGGCGCAACTGGCCGCAACCGGCGTCAATGTCAATCCCGCGGCGGACGCGCATCGTGGTGGGGATACCGGCCTGTTCCAGGATTTCCTGGAAGGCGGCGGCGCGTTCGGGCGTCGAGGGCTGGTAGGGCGACTCGGCCACCGGGTTGAGCGGGATCAGGTTGACGTGACACAGCAGCCCGCGCAGCAGCCGCGCCAACTCAGTCGCCAGTGAGGGCATGTCGTTGATCCCGTTCATCAGCGCATACTCGAACGTGACGCGGCGATGAGTGCGCCCGAGTGTAGTCGCGCACGGCGGCCATCACATCGGCGATGGGGTAACGGTCATTGATCGGCGCGAGTTGCGAGCGCAGCGCGTCGTTCGGCGCGTGCAGGCTGACCGCCAGGTTGACTTGCAGCGGCTCTTCGGTCATGCGCCGGATGCCGGGGACCAGCCCGAACCGTGGAGACGGTGATGTGGCGCACCCAGGTCGAAGCCGTCCGGGTCGGTGATGACCCGCAACGCCTGCCACGTCCGGTCGTAGTTCGCCAGCGGCTCGCCCATGCCCATCACCACGACGTTGGTCAGATGGTGGGGCGCAGACCTGTCAGGTTGTGCGAAACCTGGCCGGTCTCCTTGCGCGGCGCGCGCCGCGGTCAGCACCTGGGCGACGATCTCGCCCGCCGTCAGGTTGCGCGCCAGCCCTGTTTGACCCGTGGCGCAGAAGACGCACCCCATGGCGCAGCCGGCCTGCGTGCTGATGCAGACGGTGCGCCGCTCGCCGCGCTCGCCCTCAATCTCCGGGTAGAGCATCAGCACCGTCTCCACGGTTTGCCCGTCGGCCAGCCGGAACAGCCATTTGATGGTGCGCCCATCGCGCGACTTCTGTTCGTAGATCTGTTCCAGCGGGTTGATGCGGGTTTCGACTGCCAACCGGGCACGCAGTGATGCAGGCAGGTTGGTCATCTCATCGGCGTCCGCCGCCAACTTGACATAAAGCCAATCGCGGAGCTGGTCGGCGCGGTAGCGCGGTTGACCCCAGTCCGCCAGCAGGGCGGTCAGTTCGGCGTGATTCAGTTCGAGCAAATTGATTGTGCCGGTCATGGCGTATTCTCCGTTTGAGTCACGCTCACGATACACCAGCGCGGGGGCGCGCGCAAGTGGGCGGAATACTTTGCAGCGCGATTTCCTTCCCGACAAATCATGAACGCGTGGTATAATGGCTGCGAGATTTAACCATCGGGAGTAACTGCGTGGCAACCATCCGACCTTATCCCTTTACGGCGATTGTCGGGCAGGAGCGCATGAAGCGGGCGCTGATCCTGAACGCGATCGACCTGCGATTGGCGGCGTGCTGATGCGCGGCGAACGCGGCACGGCAAATCGACGGCCGCCCGCGCGCTGGCGGCGCTGCTGCCCGAATCATGGTGGCCGATTGCCCCTTCTCATGAGACCCGGGCCGCCCCGACTCGTTGTCCGACGCCTGCCGCGACCGGATCGCCCGTGGCGAACAACTGACCATCACGCGCCACCGCACGCGCTTCGTGGACCTGCCGGTGAGCGCCACCGAAGACCGCGTCGTCGGCACGCTCGATATCGAAAAAGCCATCCAGAAGGGCGAGCGCCATTTCGACCCCGGCGTGCTGGCCGCGGCCAATCGCGGCATGCTGTACGTGGACGAGGTCAACCTGCTCGACGATCATGTGGTCGACCTGCTGCTCGACTCGGCGGCGATGGGCGTCAATGTGGTCGAGCGCGAGGGCATCAGCTTCAGCCACCCGGCCCGCTTCATCCTGGTCGGCACGATGAACCCGGAAGAAGGCGATCTGCGCCCGCAACTGCTGGACCGCTTCGCGCTGTCCGTCGAGGTCAAGGGCATTCACGACCCGCGCCGAGCGCATGCGATCGTCGAGCGGCACATGGCTACGAGCACGACCCGGAAGGGTTCCGCGCTGACTGGTCCGACATCGAGCAGACGATGGCCGAGCGCATCACCCGCGCCCGGGCCATGGTGGACGACGTGCAATACAGCCGCCGCGACCTGTTCACGATTGCGACGCTGACCAGCATCTGCACATTGACGGCCACCGCGCCGACATGGTCATCCTCAAGGCCGCGCGCGCTCATGCAGCGTTCGAGGGCGGCACCGCATCAACCAGAACGACATCCTCACCGCGCTCGAACTAGCCGTGCCGCACCGCCTCAAGCGCGGGCCGTTCGCCGACGGCGCGATGACGTGACCGAGATGGAAAAGAAGATCGACCAGATCAACTCGCAGTGGGGCGAAGGCGACGACGCCGAGCCGTCGGAATCCGCCGGCGAGGAGACAAGGTCAAAAAAAAAGTCAATCCGTAGCCACGGCGAGTGAGGAACAGACGCCGGACTTCCGGCCAAACCGACGCCAGCCCGCAGTCGGTGTTCGATAACAAGGACGCCTACTGGTGGGAGGGCGGGCGCAAGCAAGTCCAGGCCGGCGCCGAGTTCATGCCCCGCAAGCTCGACACCCAACTCGACAAACTGGTCCGTAAGGCCGGCCGGGTCGCGCACCGATCACCGAGCGCAAGCGCGGCCGCTACGTCAAGGCGCGCCCCGCCGATGGCCGCACCGACGATATCGCTTTTGATGCCACGCTGCGCGCCGCCGCCGCCTTCCAGAAGGGCCGCGCCGCACAGAAGGCCGCGTCCGGCATGGCATACGCCCTGCGCCGCAGCGATTTGCAGCGCAAAATCCGGGTGCGCCGCACCGCCAACCTCATCCTGTTCGTCGTGGACGCCTCATGGAGCATGGCCGTCAGCGAGCGCATGACCGCCACCAAGGGCGCGATTATGAGCCTGCTCACCGACGCCTACCAGCGCCGCGACCAGGTGGGGTTGGTGGTGTTCCAGCGCGAGCAAGCGCGCGTGGTGCTCACCCCCACCTCCAGCGTCGAGCTGGCGCAGCAGGCGTTCGCGATATCCCCGTGGGCGGCGAGACTCCGCTCTCCGCCGGGCTGATGACCGCGTACCGCATTTGCACCGCGGCGCAACGCCGTAACCCCGAAATCGTCCCGCTCATCATTATCCTGACCGACGGCGCGGGCAACGTCTCCGTGACGGGGATGCCGCCTCAGGAAGAGGCCGCGCTGGCTGGCGGAGACGACTCCTGCTAGAGCCACCTGCGGTCGGTAGTCATCAACATGGAGCAACACCTCGGTGTCGATCCGCGGCCTGGCCCGGCAGCTTGCCGATACGCTGGGCGGCTGTGCTATACCCTGCCAGAACTCAAAGCTGAGGCCCTGCTCCAGACGGTTCGCGATGAGATGCGCGAGCCGCCGCCCACGCGTTGATGGAGGGCGCATGACGGAGCAACTCACTGGCCGGCGGCGAATTGATCGCGCCGCCGCTCCCGCACTGCGCCAGCGGTCTATCCAGCAGAGCATCCGGGCCGATCTCGCCCTCCTGGTCACGCTCATCTGGGGCGGCACGTTTGTGATGGTCAAGGACGCCATCGCGACCTATCCGGTGTTCGGTTTCATCGCCCTGCGCTTCGGGATCGCTGCGGCTCTGTTGATTCCGGTTGTCCTCTGGCGCAGGATGCGTACTTGGTGCCGGTCTCACCGGCAAGCTCGGGCGCAGGAGTGGGAGGGCCATACAATCGGCCCGTTCCTTCTGGGGTTGGCGCTCTTTGCAGGCTATGGGTTCCAGACTGCGGGGCTGAATCTGACCACCCCCGCGAAGCCGGGTTCATCACCGGGCTGTCGGTGGTGTTGGTGCCGATGGGGTCGGCGCTG
>CAVOHP010000018.1:0-91993 GCA_963695715.1 uncultured Chloroflexia bacterium | reverse complement strand
GGCGCACATCATCGGGCACCAGATAGCGGATCGTGCGCCCTTCGCGCACCCGCTCCTGAATCTGATGCGAGGCGATCTCAAGCTCAGGCATGTCCAACAGGCTGACGCGATCACGAATGCCGGGCAGCCGGGCCTCCAACACATCCCAGTCCAGCGGGACGTTGTAACGCGTCAGAGCGACCAATCGGCAGGCCGCGACCAGGTCTGCCGCGCGATGCCAGTTGGGCAGATCGGCCAGGCTGTCGAACCCCATCAGGAAGTACAGCTCGCCATCGGGGGGAAGCTGCTCTTTGAAAATCCGCACCATGTCGATCGTATAGTGCGGGCCGGGCCGGTCCGCGTCTACCCGCGAGTCAAGGAAGGCCCGGTTGCTGGCAATCGCCAACTCGATCATGTTCAAGCGATCATCAACCGGGGCCAGGCGGCGGCCCTGTTTGTGGGGCGGATCGGCGGCCGGCACGAAGTAGACCACCGAGAGATCGAGTTGATCGCGCGCTTCCTCGGCCAGGATCAGGTGCCCGATGTGAATGGGATCGAAGGTGCCGCCCAGGATACCCACCCGCGCGCCCGGCGGCAACTCGACGGGATTGCCCGGGTTGAGCGGCGCGAGTCGGGGCCGAACCTGATCCATGCTAATCGCTCCATTCCATTTCTTTGTCCCCGATGCGCACGGTGTCGCCGGGCCGCACACCCCGATTGCGCAGCGCCTCGGTGATACCCAGTGCCTCCAGGATGCGCTGGAAGCGCATCACCGCGTCGTAATACTCCCAACGCGTCATCGCGACGATGCGCTCGATATGCTGGCCCTCCACCAGCCAGACGCCGTCAGCGGCTTTCCCGATGGTGAAGCTGCGATCCACGCCGTGTTCGGATGGCACGGCGACCGCAATCGGCGCAATCTCCGGCGGCGGCAATGTCTGCAAGCAGATCGGCCACCCGGCGAAGCAACGGCGTCACGCCGTCGCCGGTGGCCGCCGAGATCGCCATCGGTTCGTCCACGCCTCTGGCGCGCAAAGACCTGGCAATCGAGGGCCAGCGCTCTTTCACATCGGGCAAGTCCATCTTGTTGAAGACCACGATCTGCGGCTTATCGGCCAGCATAGGATTGAACAGTTCCAGTTCCTGGTTGATCGCCTCGTAGTCGCCGACCGGGTCCGGGCTGGCCCCGTTCAGCACGTGCACCAGCACGCGCGTCCGCTCGATGTGGCGCAAGAAGGTGTGCCCCAGGCCCGCCCCGGTATGCGCGCCTTCGATCAGGCCGGGGATATCGGCCCACACCATGTCGCGGTTGTCCACGATCACGACACCCAGATTGGGCTCCAGGGTGGTGAAGGGATAATCGGCGATCTTCGGTTGGGCGGCGCTGATACGGCTGAGCAGCGTAGACTTGCCCGCGTTTGGGACGCCCATAATTCCCACGTCGGCCACCAACTTCAATTCCAGGTTCAGCCACAACTCCTCACCCGGCTCGCCATTTTCCGCGATCCGCGGAGCCTGCACGGTAGGTGAACGGAAAGAGCGGTTGCCGCGGCCGCCGCGGCCGCCGCGCGCGATCAACACGCGCTGGCCCGGCTCCACGAGATCGGCCAGCAGCGCGCCGGTATCTCGCTCATAGGCCACCGTCCCCACCGGCACGGAGATGAGCAGATCGTCGCCCTGCGCGCCGGTCTGGTTCTTGCCGCGCCCATGCTGCCCGGCGGGCGCGCGGAAATGAACTTGCTTATCGAAGGCAATCAGGGTGTTGAGCTGAGGGTCTGCGACGAGGTAAACGTCGCCGCCCTTGCCCCCTTTACCGCCGCTGGGGCCGCCGAGGGGCACGTGCGCCTCTCGCCGGAAGGCCACGACGCCGTTCCCGCCGTCGCCAGCCTTGACATAGATGCGCGCTTCATCAAAGAACATAGCGCGAGAATACACGCAATAGCGGGCATTGTCAACTGGTGTTAAACCTTTGCGCGCCTTAACAACTCTCACACACTTTTCTAACACTTCGCAAACGCATCTTTAACGCGGCGCGACTATGCTGTAAGTGACAGATTCTCTTGAGGCGTACGCGCCTCACCAAAATCAGCCAAAACAATACGGAGGTGCTTCAATGGCCGATATTGTACGATGGGAACCGATTCGCGAACTGACCAGCCTGCGCACGGCGATGGACAGGCTCTTCGAGGATAGTTTCATCCGACCCGATGTCTGGCGAACGGGTCTGCCAGCAGAGATGCTGCCGGTAGACGTGATCGAGTCTGATGACCAGGTCATCGTGAAGGCGACCGTTCCGGGCGTCAAGCCCGAAGACATCGAGGTAACGCTCACGGGCGACCTCTTGACCATCAAGGGCGAGTTCAAGGTCGAGAATCGCGAAGAGCGCGCCAACTATGTGCGCCAGGAGCGGCGCAGCGGTAGCTTCTGCCGCCAGATCGGCCTGCCGGCCGACGTAAACCCGACAACGTCGAAGCCACTTTCGAGGATGGCGTCTTGACGCTCGAAATGCCGAAAGTCGAAGACACCGGCGTCAAGACGATCAAAGTTACAACGAAGAACTAAGCCGCTGTGGGAGGGAACCCGTGCCGCTATATTCCTACCAGTGTACAACGTGCGGCGCCCACTTCGATCGGGCGCAAAGCTTCGATGATCGCTACGGTTCCGGCTTGCCCCAATGGGCATGCCGTCACACGCCGGGTGTTTAGCCCGCCGACGATCATCTTCAAAGGCGCGGGTTTCTACAGCACCGATCATCGTCGGGCAGGCAAAGGCAAGAGCAGCGCACAAGACGCGTGAACCGGCGAAACAAGGCCATCGCGCCGTACAGATTTGAGTGATCGAGATCAAGACCCCGGACCGAATCCAGTCCGGGGTCTTTGCTTTGGGGAACGCAGCCGGCGCACAAAACGTCTCCTCTCTGGTGGTAATGGTTCTGCGTCGGGGTAATGCAGTCGTCGTATGGCCCCTTGTGGCGTGCACACGCACAGCCATACGTCGGGCAACTCTGAACAAGCTACCTCTCGTTTTTTGTTTGCCCGATGACCGGTTCCGGTGTAAAATAACCGCGGTATGGGAGAAACCTGATCATCATGGAAATGCGCGCCTATTTCGATATATTGCGCCGTCGCGGGTGGATCATCCTCGTGACCGCGGCTCTGGCGGCCGTACTCGCGTTGGGCTTAAGTCAAGTCCAGACCAAGACTTATCGCGCCACCACCCGGATCAGCGCAGTGCCCGCGCGACCCGACTGGGGCCTGGGTAACTCCGCCAAAGATCTGCTGCGTAACTTCGTCAACAACATCAAAACTCACGACATGGCGAACAAGGTCATCGCCCGGGCGCAGCTCGATATGAATTCATACGACCTGCTCGCCAAAGTCACCGTCAGCGCCGAACCCGATAACTTTCTCATCCGCATTGACGCCAAAGACCAGGACCCCGAGATCGCCAAACAGATCGCGTTGACGATGGCCAACGAATTCGTGGATGAACGTCTGGCTTACTATAATACGCAGGACAAGAGCAACCGGATTGACGTGAAGCTGGTTGACAGCGTCATTGATGCGCCGCTCTATCGTCCCAAGCCGATGACCAACGCGCTGGTGGGGCTGGTGTTGGGCGCGCTGATCGGTGCGCTGATCGCGTTGTTCCTCGAATGGATGGCCTCTGACGTGCTGGCTTCCCCTGCAAGCGTAGAGCGCAGCCTCAAAATTCCGGTGATCGGAACAATTCCGGCGACGCCGGCGGCCGCGCAATTCAATCAGGCCACCGCTCGACCCGCGCCGATTGTCGCGGCATGCGCCGGCCGCAGAAGAAAGCGGCCAGGGCGCGCGATGAGGGCCAATACCGCTGCTGAGGGCTCATGACCACCAATCTCGTGTGTATCACCGATCCCGCGTCTCCTGCCGCCGAAGCCTACCGCCGACTGCGCGTCAATCTCACCTCACCCACACAGGGCGTTCCGTTGGGCGCGCTGCTGGTCGTGGCCGCCGGCCCCGAGCCTGACAAGGCCAGTGTGGTCGCGAACCTGGCCGTCACATTCGCGCGCGTGGGCAAGCGGGTGATCCTGGTGGACGCCGACCTGCGTCAACCGGCCCAGCACGCCATCTTCAACGTACCTAACGACCGCGGGCTGACGACGGCGCTCAATGCGCGGTCAGCCGAGTTGCCATTGCAAGACACTGGCGTCGAAGGGCTGCGCGTATTGAGCAGCGGGCCGGCGGTGGAATTGCCGTCGGAATTACTGGCCTCCCCGGCAATGGGCGAGATGGTCGGCCGCTTCCGCGACGCCGCCGATATCGTCCTGTTCGACGCCCCGCCCGTGGTCACGGCCACCGACGCCGCCGAGCTGGCCGGCGCAATGGACGGCGTCTTGCTGGTGGTTGCCGCCGGTCGCACCAAACGTGACCAGGCCGAGCAGGCCATGCAACTGCTGAATCGGGTGGGCGCGCGGGTGGTGGGGGCGACCCTCATCAACACACCGGCGCCTGCAACCGTGGCGTGAGGTAAAGAAACGCAAGACGCGCGGGCGTGCTTCACCGGCGAGCAGGCGCTCTATTGCGACTCTTGCGCAAGGGCGGGTTGATGTCAACTCGCCCTTTGCTATTGACTGAAGAAGGGATGGAGCGGAAAATGCAAAACATCATGGTCACCGGTGGGGCCGGGTTCATCGGGTCCAATTTCGTCCGCTATATGTTGGCGAAGTATCCCGACTATCGCATCCTGGTCTATGACAAGCTGACGTACGCGGGCAACCCCGACAACCTGCGGGAAGTGCGATGATGACCCGCGCTACGCGTTCGTCAAGGGCGACATCTGCGACGCCGCAGCGGTCGAGGACGCCATCCGGGCGCACCAGATCGACACCGTGGTGAACTTTGCCGCCGAAACCCATGTTGACCGCTCCATCATGGACCCCGACGCGTTCATCCAGACCGATGTCTACGGGACGTACGTGCTGCTCGAAGCGGCGCGCCGGCTGGGGCTCGAACGCTTCCACCAGATTTCCACCGACGAGGTCTACGGTCACGTCCCCGGCGATCAGCGTTCGTTGGAGACGGATACCGTGGCCCCGCGCAGCCCCTATGCCGCGAGCAAGGCCAGCGGCGACCTGATGACCATCGCCTACCACATCACCTACGGCTTGCCCGTCACGCTGACTCGCGGCGCGAACAACATCGGCCCGTATCAGTATCCTGAAAAGGTCATCCCCCTGTTCGTGACCAACGCCATTGACGACCTGTCGCTGCCCGTGTATGGCGACGGCAAGCAGCGCCGCGATTACCAGTACGTCATGGATCATTGCGAGGGCATTGATCTGGTGCTCCACAAGGGCGCGTTGGGCGAGATTTACAACGTGGGCACCGGCGGTGAGATGGAAAACATGACCATGGTCGAGATTCTGTTGGACGAATTGGGCAAGCCCGCCAGCCTGATCCAACACGTGGAAGATCGCCCCGGCCACGACCGCCGCTACTGCCTGAACGTGGACAAGCTCAAGGCGCTGGGCTGGCAGCCGCGGCACACGCATGAGGAAGCGATTCGCGCCACGGTGCGCTGGTATGCCGAGAACGAATGGTGGTGGCGGAAAATCAAATCGGGTGAATTCAAAGAATACTATCGGCGCCTTTACGGCGACCGCAAAATCATCAGCGCGGCGGCCTGACTGCACGAGAGAGGAACGACGCCCATGAATGCCAGCGGCGTGAAAATGTACGGTGACTTGATGGTCTTCTCGGGCACGGCCAATCGGCCGTTGGCTGAATCCGTGGCGGCAAGCCTCGGCATCGAGTTGGGCGGCGTTGATATCTTGCGGTTTCCCAACAGCAACACGTTCGTGCGCTTGCATCAGAGCGTGCGCGGCAAAGATGTGTTCATCATCCAGTCCACATCGGCGCCGACCAATGAGAACCTGATGGAGTTGCTGATCTTCATTGATACGCTGCGTCGCGATTCCGCCGGCCGCGTGACGGCGGTCGTGCCCTATTACGGCTACGGGCGGACGGACAAGAAAGATCAACCGCGTGTGCCGATCACGGCGCGACTGGTCGCCGATCTGATCGCCGTCGCCGGAGCCGATCGGTTCGTCACCGTAGACCTGCACGCCAAGCAGATTCAAGGGTTCTTTTCGATCCCGTGTGATGAGATTCCCGCGGTGGGGTTGTTCGTCAATTACTTTCGCACGAACCCCATCTCCGACGCCACGGTGGTCGCGCCCGACATCGGCGCGCTGCGCCGGTCGCGTAACGTCGCGGAGCTACTGAACCTGCCACTGGCGATCATCGAGAAGCGCCGCTCCGTTGACGGATCGCGAACGGAGATTTTCAACCTGATCGGTGACGTGCAAGGGCGTAATGTGATCATCGTGGATGATGAGATAGACACCGCCGGCACCCTGGTGCGGGCGGCCAACTTCGTGCAAGCAGCCGGCGCGCTGGATGTTGTGGCGTGCGCCACCCACGCGGCGCTCTCCGATCCCGCGGCAGAGCGCATTTGCGGCAGTACCTTGCGCGAAGTCGTCGTCACCGATACCATTCACATGGAGCCGGCGAAGGGTGAGCGCGTCGGCTGTAAAGTTGAAATCCTTTCGGTCGCGCCATTACTGGCAGACGTTCTCCAACGCATCCATGAAGGTCGGTCCGTCGGTGAATTGTTCCGCGAATAAGTGATGAGAACTGTGGAGAGAAGCAGGATCGTATGTTCAAGAATGTTGTAAAGAAGATTTTCGGCGATGCGAGTGACCGCGAAGCCCGACGGCTTCAGCCGGTTGTAGATAAAATCAACGCGCTGGCTCCCGAGTTCGAGCGCATGAGCGACGATGAGCTGCGGGCGCAGACCGATACCTTCCGGGCGTTCATTGCCGGTGAGGTTGGCGCGCTACAGCAAGAGGTGAACGCGGCGCGCGAGGAATGGATCCTCGAGCCCGACCCGCAAATCCAGGCGCAAATGAAGGCCACGCTGGATCGCCTGGAGCGCGAGCTGAAGACCGAGGAAGCCAGGGCCATGGAGCAGATCCTGCCCCGGGCCTTCGCCGCCGTGCGTGAAGCCGCGCAACGTTCCATCGGCCTGCGCCATTACGATGTCCAACTGATCGGCGGCATGGTGCTGCACGAGGGCAAGATCGCCGAGATGAAGACCGGCGAAGGCAAGACCCTCGTCGCCACCCTTCCGCTCTATCTGAATGCGCTCACCGGCCACGGCGCGCACCTGGTCACCCCGAACGATTATCTGTCGAAGTTCGGCGTCCAGTGGATGGGGCCGATCTATCACCTGCTGGGCGTCAGCGTCGCCGTCATCCAATCGGCGGCGGTGAACCCGGAGTTGGGCTCCTTCGTCTTCGATCCGGAGTTCCAGGCTGCCGACGACCGCTATCAGCGCTTGCGCCCCGTCAGCCGGCGCGACGCCTATCACGCCGAAATCACCTACGGCACCAACAACGAATTCGGGTTCGACTATCTGCGCGACAACATGGTGCAGGACTGGATCACAGTGCGTGCAGCGCGAGCTCAATTACGCCATCGTGGATGAGGTGGACAACATCCTGATTGACGAAGCGCGCACGCCGCTCATCATCTCCGGCCAGGCGCAGGAATCCTCGGATGATTACATGCACTTCGCCCAGATCGTGCGCCGGCTCTCGCCGGAACGCGATTACAAGGTGGATGAGAAAGATCGCATCGTCACGCTGACCGAAGAAGGCGTCAGCCGGGTCGAGCAGGCGTTGAACCTGCGCCCCGACGAAAGCATCTACGACGCCGAGCACTACGAGCGCACACCCTATCTGGACAACGCATTGCGCGCCCATGTGCTCTACAAGCTCGACCGTGACTACATCAACGCCGATGGCGAGATCGTGATCGTGGACGAGTTCACGGGCCGCCTGATGCACGGCAGGCGCTTCTCCGAGGGGCTGCACCAGGCCATCGAGGCCAAGGAAGGCGTCCGCGTCCAGCGCGAGTCGCTCACCATGGCCACCATCACCTTCCAGAACTATTTCCGCATGTATCGCAAGCTGGCCGGCATGACCGGTACGGCGGCCACCGAAGCGGAGGAGCTCTACAAGATCTACAGCCTGGATGTCGTGGCCATCCCGACCCACCGGGCAGTCATCCGCAACGATTATCCCGACCAGGTCTACAAGTCGCAGCGCGCCAAGTTCGACGCCGTGGTGGAAGAAGTCAAGACATTGCACGAGAAAGGGCAGCCGATCCTGCTGGGCACGGTCGCCATCGAGACTTCCGAAATGCTTTCGGAGAAGCTGCGTCGGAAGGGCGTGCCGCACAACGTGCTCAACGCCAAGCAGCACGAACGCGAGGCGGGCATCATTGCCCAGGCCGGGCGGCCCGGAACCGTGACCATCGCCACGAACATGGCCGGCCGCGGCGTTGACATCCTGCTGGGCGGCAACCCCGAAGCGCTGGCGCGCGAAAAACTGCGTCATGCCGGGGTAGACCTCACGGAGTTGAGCGACGAAGATCCCGTCTGGCTGGCCGCGCTGGCCGAATCGAAAGCGGAGTGCGAGGCGGACAAAGAGCGGGTGATCGCAGTCGGCGGCCTGCACGTCGTCGGCACCGAACGGCACGAAGCGCGCCGCATTGACAACCAGCTCCGTGGCCGCGCCGGTCGGCAGGGCGACCCCGGCTCCTCGCGCTTCTTCGTCTCGCTGGACGACGACCTGATGCGGCGCTTCGGCGGCCAGAACGTCGCCTCGCTGATGGAGCGCTTCGGGATGGAAGAAGACGTCCCGATCGAGCACGGCCTGGTGAGCAAAGCCATCGAAAGCGCCCAGGTACGCGTCGAAGGCTACAACTTTGACGTGCGTAAACACGTATTGGAGTATGACGACGTCGTCAACAAGCAGCGCGAGGTCATCTACACCCAACGGCGCCAGATCCTCAGCGAACCGACGCTGAAGCCGACGATCCTGGGCATGACCGAGGACTATCTGCGCGAGCTGGTGGAAACATTCACCCGCGACACCGATCGCAGCGAATGGGACCTGGACGCGCTGGGCGCAGAAGTCATCAAGGTGTTCCCGCTGCCGGAGTCTGAAGACCCCGAGGGCTGGCGCAGCATGAACGCCGGCCAACTGGCCGAGCATCTGGTTGATCTTGCGACGGCAACCTACGACGCGAAAGAAGCGGCGATGGGCGCCGTCAACATGCGCCAACTGGAGCGCCTGGTGATGCTGCGGGCCGTAGACAATCGCTGGGTGCGCCATCTCACCGATCTGGATGAGTTGCGCGAAGGGATCGGGCTGCGCGCGTTCGCCCAGCAAGACCCGCTGATCGCCTACAAGCGCGAGGCCAGCGAGATGTACGCCGAGCTGATCGAGTCCATCTCGCACGATGTGGTGCTCGCCATCTATCACGCGCAACTGGTTCTGCGCCCACTTGTGCCGGTGCGCCAGGTGCAAACGAATCGCAGCGACGCCGGCGCGACGCCGCGCCGCGCCGCAGCCGGCGCGACGCCAGAACGCGCCGGGGCGCAACGACCTGTGTTGGTGCGGCAGCGGCAGGAAGTACAAGAACTGCCATCTGCGCGCCGATCAGGGCCGCGGCGATGGGCCTGCGCCGGCCGGGGCCCCGGCCGGCAGCGCGAGCGTGCCGACGGCGTCACAATCGAACAAGGGCAAACCGCCGGCCCGCAACAAACAACGCCGCCGATAAGGCGAACGAAAGCAGACCTTCATGGCCGACAGCACGACCCGGATTCAGCCCCGGCAACTGACGATGCAGATACCGCCCACGCGCGCGTCCACGCCTCGCCTGGCCGACTTGCAAGCGCTATTCCAGGCCGTGCGCGAGATGCGTTGTCTGTCGGTGGTCGGGGTGAGCAACACGGGCAAATCGGCCTTGCTGCGCGCCATGACCCAGCCCGATATGCAACGCCGCTTCCTGGACAGGAGCCGCCGCCGAATACATCTTCATCTACATTGACTTCAACCAGATGCTCGAAATGAGCGAGCAGGCCTTCTATGAATTGGTCTTGCGCAGCGCCATGGACGCCCTGCGGAACGGGCGCGCGGTCTCCGATGGCGAGGCGCTCACGCAGATTCAGACGGCGTACACCGGCGTGGTCGCGCCGGCTTCCAGCTTTGAAGTCCCGCTCAGCTTCTCAAAGGCCATGGCGGCCATCGGCGACCGGCTGGCGCAGAAAGTCGTCTTCCTGTTCGATGAACTGGACGGCCCGATTGCCGGCATTGATGGGCGCGTGTTCCTCAATCTGCGCGCGCTCTACGACCGGCACCGGCTCGGGCTGATGTACATGACGGCGACGAATTGCCGACTCGCGCAGATGCGTCAGGACCGGGATATGGCCGAGTTCAGCGAAATCTTTTCCCACCATACCCTGTACATCTCGCCATTGAACCCGACAGAAATCGCGGATTATGCGGCGCGGTTTGCCGCCACGGAGCACGTCACGTTCAGCGACGAAGATGTGGCTTTCATGCGCATTTGGTCGGGCGGGCACCCCGTATTGCTGGAGACGACCGCGCGCGTTCTGGGGATGCTCACCGGAAAGCCGGTGCGCGACAGCTCCGAAGACTGGATCATCCACCGGCGGGCCGCCGACATCCTGAAACAAGACCTGAACGTGCAAACCGAGTGTCGCAAGATCTGGCAGGATCTGACGCCCGGCGAACAGGAGGCGTTGCTCTGGCTGCACAGCGAAGATAGCCCGGAAACGCCCACCGGCGACATGGATTCAGCAATCGCCAAAGGGCTTGTCATTGGCGAGGGCGCGGAACGGCGGGTCTTCAGCCGCGCCTTTGATGAGTTCGTCCACCGGCAGATGGTGATCCGCGAACCGTCACGCAATGGCGTCCAGGTAGATCTCGACAGCGGCGAAGTGTGGGTGAACGGCGCGCAAATCCCAACCTTGACCAATCTTGAGTATCGGCTCTTACTGCTTCTTTACGGGCGGATGGGTAAAATCTGTGACAAATATGAAGTGGTCGAAGCCGTGTGGGGCGAGGACTATCTGGATCAGGTGGACGATGCGCGCATCGAGAAGCTGATCAGCCGGACGCGCCAGAAGATCGAACCGGACGCGGCAAACCCGCGCTACCTGCTGACCGTCCGCGGCGAGGCTACAAGCTGGTCGCCGACGGATAATCTCACAGCCCTGTCATTCTGAGTGAAACGAAGAATCTCCGGCTCGCAAAGTCAAGATGCTTCACTCCGTTCAGCATGACACTTCGTTCAGAATTACAAAACATGTCGGTTTTCTGTCCGGCTGTGGTCAAGCGCAACGGCCAGACGCGTGGTAAACTATATCAACCGTCAACCCATCACATTTCGGGAGGCATACGCATGGCATCCTTGTTGGACAAAGTTCAGACCCTTATCTCCGCGAACCTGCACTATCTCGTGGATCAGGCTCTGAAGCAGAATTCGATCGCCGTCATCAACCAGTACATCCGCGAGGTCGAAGACAACCTCGAAGACCTGTCGGAAGCCACGGCGACCGTTGGCGGTCAGGTCAAGACGCTGCGGCGCAAGCAGGAAGAATATCAAGCGCGCGCCGCCGACCTGGATCGCAACATTGATCGCTTCCTGCAAGAAGGGCGCGAGGACCTGGCGCGCGCCGCGCAGAGCAAACTCAACTCCACCCAACGCCTGGTAGATACCTACACCCAGCAGTTGGAACAGATGGAGCGCGAGTATCAGAGCCTGCTCGATGCCCGCCTGAAACTCGAAGCGAAGCTGACGACCATCAAGCAGGAACGCGAACAGCTCGAAGCCCTGCTCGAACTGGCGAAGTCCAAAGAAATCACCGTCAAGACGATCAAGTCGCTGGACGATCTGTCAGGCGTGGGTGACGCCGACGTGGCCCGCATCGCGGACTCCATCCGCGCGCGCCTGGACCGCGCTTCCGCCGAAAGCGAGATGCGCGCGGCCAGCCTGGACAACAGATGGACGAGGTCCTGGATCGCACAGAGTTGGACGGCCAACTGGCGGCCCGCAAGGCCCGGTTGGGATTGGGCAGCAGCGCCGGTTAAGCATAACCCGGTGAACAGGAGCGCTGAAATGGCATCCTTGCTGGATAAGATTCGAGTCCTGGTCTCGGCGGATCTCAACCGCATGGTAGATCGCGCCTTGCGCACCAATGAAACGGCCGTGTTTCAGCATCATGTGCGCCAACTCCAGGTGATGCAAGATGAGCTGATCGGGCAACTGGCGAGCGTGCGCGCCGAACTCACGCGATTGCGCCGCAAAAGCGACGAGCAACAGGCGCTCCTGGTCAAGCAAGATCAGGAAGTTGACGCCCTGTTGCAGGCCGGCTTGCAGGAAGACGCGCTGGCCGCGCAAGATCGTCTCAACCAGACGCGCCTCGCGGCGGCCCACCTGGTGGCGCAACTGGAAACCCTTGAGGCGCAATACGCCCAGATGGTCGAAGTGCAGGCCCAGGTGACCGCACGGGTCGGCGCGCTGCAACAGCGCGCACCCGAAGTGGACAGCCTGGTGGGCATGGCGCGCGCCAAAGAGTTGACGGCGACGACCATGGCAGTCGCTGGATGACCTGAGCGGAACCGGCGACCCGGACGTCGCCGCGCGTCGTCAACTCGATTCGCAGTCGTCTTTCCGAAGCCGAAACGCAAATCGAAGAACTGGAGCAACGCGCGCTGGCGCACGGCGAAACTCCGGAAGTGTTGAAACGTCAGGAACTGGAAAGCCAACTGGACGCACGCAAGGCGCGGCTCGGCATGCCGATCTCGCCGCCGCCCGGCAAGCCCCAGTGATGCCAATTGTGATCGAACTGGTTTATGCAGGTTGTTGAGGAGAACAGCATGAGCGCTCCGCTGATCATCGCCATTGCAGCCGCCGTAGCCGGCGCGCTGGCCCTCGTCGCTGCCATCATCTTCCTGTCCAAAAGCAGTCAAACAGGCCGGCGCACCCAGGGCGTGTTCTTTCTCGTGCTGGGCGCCGTGCTGCTGGTGGTCGGCGCGGGCTGGCCTGGCAGCAGCTTGCCGCCCCCTCAGGGCCGGCCCCCATCATCGCGACCCAACAAAGCGGCCCTGTCAAGGTGCGCATCCTCACGGCATTGCCGGTTGAACCCTGGGTGCGCGAAGCAGCCCGGCAATTCAACGAAGGTGACTTCACCGAGGACGGCCAACCGATCGAAGTTGAGGTCGTCGCGATGGATGGCCTGACCGCGCTCGGCAAGTTCGACCGTGATGATTTCGGCGCGCTGGGTGACCGCGCGCGCGAGGACCTCTCGCCCGAAGAACTATCGCGTCTTCAGGAAACCTTCCCCACCGTCTGGATTCCCGACAGCCGCTACCTGGTCGAGTTGGCCAACGCCGCCTACAAAGAGCGCCTGGGCCGCGACGTCTTCCTGACCGACGGCGAATATCGCGCGCGGCCCGTCGCCATCTCGCTGTTCGTCTGGGGCATCTACAAGAGCCGCGACGACGTGCTCGAAGAGAAGTTCGGCGAGATCGACTGGCAGCCATCCACGATGCGGCCATCGCGAAGGGCGGCTGGCCCGAGCTGGGCGGCGACCCGGCCTGGGGCTTCTTCAAGCTGGTGGTGCCCAACCCGCGGCGCAACGTCGGCGGCCTGGCGGCCATGATCGCGGCGGCCGGCGAATACTACGACAAGACCAACATCTCCGTCGACGACGTCACCAATCCGGAGTTCCAGAAGTGGCTGGGCGAGCTGATGGGCTCGCTGACCGATGTCAGCGGCGCCAGCGCCTACACCGCTGAGGACTTCGCGCTGTTCGGCTACTCGGTGGGCGACGGCGGCCAGCTGCTGGAGAGCGACCTGCTGAACAACATGGAGGGCATCCAGAAGCGCTGGTCCGACCCGCTGGTGATCCGCTATCCGAAGTACGTGACCTGGTTCGACTTCCCGTTCTCGATCTGGGTCGGCCCGGAGACGACCGCGGCCGAGAAGAACGCCGCCCTGCAATTCCAGCAGTTCCTGCTGACGCCGGAGATGCAGCAGCTGGCGGTCGAAGCAGGGGTTGCGCCCGGTCAACAACGAGGTGAGCGTGACCGAAGGCGACAACCTGTTCACGCAGTGGCAGGACCAGGGCGTTGCGGCCGGTCGTGCCGCGCACCACGCGCATGGCGTCGCCCAGCCGTGATGTCCTGCTGGCGCTGCTGCGCTGGTTCGATCTGAACGTGGGGAAGTAGTCGCGAGCATAGCGAGCAAGGAGCACCCATGGCCCGGAAGAAGCAAGAACGTCGCAATAGCCCGCTGTTGATGGTCGTTGTGTTGCGGCATGCTGGGGCTGTGTTGCCTCTCGGTCGCCGTGCCCGCGCTCACCCGGCTCATCCCCACGACGGCGCAAACGACGGCCGATGGCCCCATCGTGACCGACCCGCGCTCCGCCACGCTGACGCTCGCGTACTCGCCGGAGAAGAGCGCGCTGATGTCAGGCCCTGGCTGACGAGTTCAACGCCAGAAAGCTGCGCACCGACGACGACAGGACGATGCGCGTCGAACTGGTCGAATGACGCCGGAGGAGATGGTCAACCAGGCGCTGGCCGGGCCAGGCGCCTTCCAGGCGTTGACCCCCGATTCGTCGCTCTGGCTCGACCAGCTCAACCGCCGTTGGGCGCAGAGCCAGACCGGGGCCGAGCCGGGGACGATCCCGCCGCGGCTGACCGGCGAGCCGGTGCGCTACGCCGTCACGCCGATCGTCATCGCGGCCTGGGAAGACGTGGCCCGCTCGCTGGGCTGGCCCGACAAGGCCGTGGGCTGGACCGACGCTGCAGACACGCGCCCGCGAGGATGCCGAATTTCCAGTGGAGCCATCCCAGCACGGCGTACGCCAGCGGCCTGCTGGCGACGCTGGCCGAGTTCTACGCCGGCGCCGGCGTGCAGCGCGGGCTGACCGCGGAGATGGTCGAAGACCCGAAGACCCTGGACTTTGTGTCGGAGATCGAGAAGACCGTGCAGTACTACGGCGAGGCCGAAGCTGGCGGTGATCGAGCGGGCGGCGCAGGAAGGCCCGACCTACCTGGATGCCTTCGTCGTCTCCGAGCAGCTGGTGACGGCGTTCAACAGCGGCGACTTCGGCAACCGCCGGCCAAGCTCGTCGCGCTCTATCCCGCCGAGGGCACGCTCTGGGCCGATCACCCGCTGGCGCTGCTGGAGACGCCGACCTGACCGCCAACCAGCGCCGGACGTTCCAGGCATTCCGCGAGTATCTGGCGCAGCCGGAAGTTCAGGCGCCGCGTGCTGGAGCCGGGCTATCGCCCCGCCGACCTGAGCATCTCGCTCGACCGGCGCAGGCTCGCCGCTGACCGCCGCGAACGGCGTCGAACCCCGCAGCAGCCGCAGACGACGCTGCAACTGCCGTCCGCCGATGTCGTCGCGGTCGGTGCAGAACGTCTGGGCGCTGACCAAGCGCAAGACCAACGTCATCCTGGTGGTGGATACCTCCGGCTCGATGGAGGGCGAGAAGCTGGACAACGCGCAGGCCGCCCTGCGCGCCTTCCTGGCGCAGATCCCCAGCGACCAGGAACGTGTCGGCCTGGTCGAGTTCAACACGGGCATCGCCAACATCATCGAGCTGGACACGCTCGACAACAACCGCGAAATCGCTCGCCGCCGAGGTCGACGGCCTGGTTCCCGGCGGCAACACCGCGCTGCTCGATGCCGTCGCCACGGCGTACAACCGCCTGCAGCGGCTGGGCGACCAGGAGCGCATCAACGCCATCGTGGTGATGACCGACGGTCGCGAGAACGCGTCGTGCTCTCACTACCCAGGATCTGGTGCGAGGGTATTCAGGAAGCCAACCAGCGACAATCCGGATCGTCATCTTCGCCGTGGCCTACGGCGACGATGCGGACTATCCACATGCTGGAGGCCGTCGCGGAGGCCAGCGGCGGCCAGGTGCGCGAGGGCAATCCCGAGACCATTCGCGATCTGTACAAGATTCTGTCGAGCTACTTCTAATCATGACTGAAGACTCTATCCGTGACCGGATCGAAAAAGACGCGCAAGGCGCCTGCTGCGGAACGCAGTGTTTCGCCTGGAGAGCGCGCTCATGGTCGGCGGCACGATCCTGCTGACGGTCTTCGTCAAGCCGTTCCCCGGTTGGCCTATCTGGGCCTGGCCGCTGATCGGCGCGATCGGCGAGGCCGCGGTCATCGTCTCCACCCTGACGGACAAGAGCGAACAGCAGAAGGTGATCGAGTCGCTGTTCCGCGAGAAGTACAATTTTCGCGGCATCCGCGACCGGGAGCTGCGGCAGAAGCTGGAAGAAGCCGAGCAATATCGCCAGCGCATCCAGCAGTTGGCGAACCAGCAGCGCGAAGGCGTGCTGCGCGACCGGATGGTCGCACGACTGTCCAGGTGTACGACTGGATCGCCAACATGGTGACGCCTGGCCGGGCGGATCGACACCTATCGGATGGACATGATCATCAAGACGCGATCTGCAGGAAGTGCCCCAAAGAGATCAGGCGCTGCAAGGCGCAATGCGACCGGGAGCGGACCCGAGCGTGCGGGAGCAGATGGCGCAGACCCTGGACTCGAAGCAGCGGCAACTCGACAACCTGCAAGAGTTGGGCCGGCGCATGGAGCGGGCCGACCTGCAGCTGGATCACTCGCTGGCGGCGCTGGGCACCGTCTACTCGCAGATGCTCCTGATCGGCAGCAACGACGTCGATTCGGATCGCGCCGACCGGCTGCGGGACGACATTCGCGGCGAAGTGCTGGCGCTGCACGACCTGGTGGAGTCGCTGAACGAGGTCTACAGCGAGGGATTTGACGATCTGGAATCGGAAACGAGCGTCGCCGCACGCCCTCCGCAACAAATGGCGGATCGCCAGTCCTAAGGAAGAGAAAACATGCGCAATCGGAGTTGGTTAGATCTGGGTATTGGTCATGGCGCTGGCTCTGACCGGCTGCACCTCGACCGCAGCCGCGCCGACCAAGGGCGACGTGATCGTCTATGTCGCCGGGCCGCTATCCGGCTTCCAGGCGAACACCGGGCAGACCGTGGCCGGCGGCGTGCGGCTGATGGCCGAGCAGCTCAACCGGTCCGGCGGCCTGCTGGGCTACAAGGTCAAGGTCGTCGCGCTGGACGACGAGGCCGACTCCGACGTGGCCGTCGCCGTTGCCGAGCAAATCAAGCGCGGCCGTGGAGCGCGGCGACCGCGTGCTCGGCGTCATCGGCCACCCGAACTCGGGCCAGACCGCGGCCGCGATGGAGATCTACAAGGACCTGCCGATCATCGTCATCACGCCGACCGCGTCGGAAGTCGCCCTGACGCAGCAGGGCTACCGCAACTTCTTCCGCGTCAACGCGAGCAACGACCTGCAGGCGAAGATCGGCGCGGAGTACCTGGTCAGCAAGCTGGGCGCGAAGAAGGTCGCCGTGCTCTACAACGACGACACCTACGGCATTGACCTGGGCAAGCTGGTGGCGGAGGAGCTGACGAGCCGGGGCGCGGAAGTGCCGCTGTCGCTCCAGGTCAAGGTCGAGCAGAACCGCTTCACGGACGAAGTCGCCAAGATCAAGCCGGCGGGCGTGGATGCGATCTACTACGCCGGCTACGAGGTCGAGTGCCCCTACCTGCGCGCCGACCTGCGCGACGCCGGGCTTGAGCAAGCTGACCTTCATGGCCTCGGACGGCTGCTTCCTGGCCGCGACCATCGACAACGCGGACGGCGCGGCCGAAGGCATGTACGTCACCGGCTTTGCGCCCAGCCCGCAAAGCGCCGTCGATCAGACCTGGGTGCAGGCGTACCAGGCCGTCGAATACCGCAACCCCGACACCTACTCGGTCAACGGCTACAGCGCCATGCAGGTGCTGGCCGAGGGCGTCGAAGAAGGCCGGCAGCCTCAGCGCCGACCGAGGTCGCCGAGGCCGTGCGCGAGCTTGATATCAAGACGCCGCTGGGCGAGGTGCAGTACCAGGACAACGGCGACCTGCACGCCGCGCAGATCTACATCTTCCAGGTCAAGGACGGCCAGTTCGTCCAGGTCGCGCCGTAACTGCACCCTCTCTCCACTCGCCCGCTCGCCGCTCTGTCAAAAGGCGAGTGAGAGAGGGTGGAGTGGCGGGGTACTTTGAAGGAGCTTTTCATCTCGTGACAGCATCACCCCCACCATCCTGGCGTCTTCGCCCATCCCGACGACGAAATCGGCGCAGGCTCCACGTTGGCCTACTACAGCGACCGCGGCGTCCGCACCGTGCTCGTTTGCGCCTCGCGCGGCGAAGCCTGCACCATCTTCTGCGACGACTGCGCCACGCCGGAGACCCTCGCGGAGGTGCGCACCGGCGAGCTGGCCTGCGCGTGCGACCACCTGGGCATCAGCGAGCTGCGCTGGCTCGACTGGCCCGACGGCGGGATCAACACGCTGCCGCGCGATGACGCGGTGGGCGAGATCGTCCGGCAGATTCGCGACGTGCAGCCTGACATCATCATCACGCACCCGGAGAACGGCCTCTACCCGCATCCCGATCACCTCGCCGTGTGGGAGATGACCCGCGACGGCGTTCGCCGCGGCCGCCGACGGCGAGCGCTATCCCGATGCGGGCGCGCCCTGGGCCGCCGCGCGCCTCTTCACGCGCGCCCTGCCGCAGAGCATGTTCGAGGCTGCGCCGGCGCTGGCCGATTTCCGCGTGGAACTGAACGGCGCGGAATTGCCGTTCTACGGCACGCCCGACGACGAGATCGACGTGGTGGTGGACGCCGCCGATTGCGTGCCGCGCCGGATGGCCGCGTGGGACTGTCACAAATCGCAGCACAACCCGAAGGGCTTTTCGAGCGTGATGCCGGACGGGCTGCGGCAGGAGATGGCCGCGCGCGAGGCGTACGTGCTGGCCGCGTCGCGCATCCCGCTGCCCACGGGCGTAAAGGATGATCTGCTGGCGGGGCTGGATGAAGCGCCCGTCGAAGTAGAAAGCAGCGAGGCGCAGACCGAGGCGTTGCGACGTGAGCTGGTGGCCGCGCGCACCCTGCTCGCGCTGGCCGAAAATTACCGCCGGCGCGCGATCGAGGTCTCAGACCGGCGCATCTTCGAGACCTTCATAGACCCCCAGCAAGAGACCGTGCACATCCTGGCGCGCGCCCTGCGGCAGGCCGGCGCGGGCAGCGGCAAGGTGGACGCCGACCCGCTGGGCCGCGCCAACCGGCTGGAGATCCCCAAACAGCAGGTCGAGTATCTGCGCGGCGAGGTCAAGCGCGCCGCGGAACGTTACAACGCCCAGGCCGGGTATGACCCGGCGCGCCGCGCGGTGTGGGAGGAGTTGGCCGCGCTCGGCGGATGCGCAGCGCGCCGCGCTGGGGTGAAAACTCTTACGCGCTTCCGTCTGCTCTGCAATAAACACGAGCGCCGCCTGGGTGAGCAGACCCGAACGTGTCTCGCCGTGACGTGAAGCGTAATCATCAATCAGGGTGAGCACGCGTTCGGGAATCGTGACATTGACCCGCCGGACCTTGCCGGAGAGTTTGGTCAAATCTACGTCAACGAGCGCCCAGATGCCATCCGCATAGTCAGGGTTGCCCTGGTGGCTCTCCACCAACTCCGGCGTAGGAATCGGCTCCGCATCAAGCATCAGCCCCTCGATGTGACACTCGATCGCTTCTACCGCGTTCGTCAACGCTTCGTCCATCGTTGCCCCCGCGCTGAAGCAGCCGGGCAGATCGGGCACAGTCACACCATAATCGCTGTCGGGGTCTTTGTGAATCACAACTGGGTAACGCATATCCTCACCTCGGCGGCCATTTCCAGCCTGCCTGTCTAAAGATGCTTCGCACAGTTCCTATTGGTAGGTCCGACTTCGGATGTGGAACTGTCACCCGGCCTGGTTTCTCAGGATGCTTATACTGATGATGGCTACCATGCACAGTAACCAGCAGCCATCCATCTTCTCTGAGTCTGGCAATGAGTTCCCGGCTGTTCATATCATAATTATACACACGATACGCACGCCACGTCAAGATCGCTGACGAAATGACACATCATCCGTACCGGCACTCCTCCGCGACCACCTGCATCAGCCAGCGCATGCGGCCCACGCCGGTTCCGGCGGCGAGCGACCCGGCGGTCGTCACGATCAGCCCGCCGGACGCGCCCGCCTTCTCGAAGTCTGAACGCACCCGCGCGCGGATTTCTTCCGGTGCGCCGTTGCGCAGCAGGAACGGCGGCATCTGACCGTTGATCACCGCATCCGGCATCTCGGCCCGAATCCTGCCGGCGTCCACCTCGGGGCCGTAGTTCACGCTGTTGATGCCCAGCGCACGCTGCTCGCCCATCAGGTGACCCATCGCGCTGTCGGAATGCTGGTAGCGGCGCGCATCGCCGGGGGCCATCGCGGCCAGCACCGCAGCCAGCACCGGCGCGCAGAATTCGTGATAAAGGGCGCGGTTGAACAGCGCGCTGTTGTCGTCGGTGATCCACCAGCCGGCTTCGGTGTTGCCGCTGAACGCGCGCAACGCCGCGTTCAGCTCGACCATCTTGCGCGCCAGGATATCGCGGAAGCGGCGCATCAGCTCGGGCCGGTCGAGCATCCAGAAGAAGGCCGTCTCAGGGTGCAGCACCGAGGTCATGATGGTGGCCGGGCCGCGGCTGCCCGTCCCCAACTGCGGCAGCGTCTTGCCCTCCGCGCGGCGCGCTTCCCATTCACGGACGAAGGGTTCCGGCGTGGCCCACTCGGCCATATCGGTCGCCTCGGCGCGGTCGAGCACGCCGCGAATTCGTCGGGGTCATCGGTGACCGCGGTCAACCACGGCGTTCCGCCTTCGGTGTAGGTGAACTCGCTGCCGAACAGGTTCTCGATGCGGCGCGGCTGGTGGGTGAAGGTGTCCTCGTCGAAGAAGGTCTTGCCGACGTAAGCCAGTGTAATCTCGTTGGCCTGCCGGTGCAGGTCGTCGCGGTAGGCCTTGTCGTGATAGTAGCGGACCGTGGAAGACACGTCGAGGAACTCGAACAGCCAGTGGTCATCAGGAGAGAAGGTGAGCGCGCAGCGCGGCTTGTCGGTGGTGAACGCCGCGCACAGGGCGTCCTCCTCCCAAAATGCCGCCGCGTCGAGATCGGCCGTCAGGTCAAGGAACTCCGGGTCGAGAATTGGCATCGTGTGGGCCTCCAATCCGCAGTGTACGCGTTCACCGGCCCGGCTGCAAATCGCTCGTCGTGCGTAAAGCACGATCCGATTCTGACCTGCATCATGGCGGCGTGCGCCGATTCCTGCTAAGATGATCTTGAGTGTACCAGCCGATCACCGATCGCGGGGCAAACTCACAGATCAAACTCTCGCTTACCAAGGGAGGTATGCGTGATCGAAGAAAGAACCGAACCCATCGTCCGCATGTTGTCGGGCAACGAGGCCGTGGCGCGCGGCGCGTGGGAGGCCGGCGTGGCGGTCGCCTCCGCCTACCCCGGCACGCCCAGCACAGAAATCCTCGAAGAGTTCGCCCGCTTCCCCGGCGTCTATGCCGAGTGGGCCACGAACGAAAAGGTCGCCGTAGACGTGGCGATCGGCGCGGCCTACGCGGGCAAGCGCGCCCTGGCGACCATGAAGCACGTCGGCCTGAACGTCGCCGCCGATGCCTTCATGTACGCCGCGATGACCGGCGCCGAAGCCGGGCTGGTGATCGTCTCCGCCGACGACCCGGCGATGCACTCCAGCCAGAACGAGCAGGACAACCGCGCCTTCGCGAAGTTCGCGCGCGTTCCCTGCATCGAACCGGCGGATAGCCAGGAGGCCAAAGACTTCACGGTCGCGGCCTTCGCGCTCAGCGAGCAGTTCGACACGCCGGTGCTTCTTCGCCTTACCACGCGCATCTGCCACTCCACCACCGCCGTGAGCGCTGGGCGAGCGCATCGAGCTTCCCCCGGAAACGCCGCGTTTCCCGCGCAACACGGAGAAGTACGTGATGGTGCCCGCCAATGCGCGGCGACGACGCCCCGTGATCGAGCAACGCCTGAGCGACATCGCCCGAGCCGCCGAGACCTCGCCGCTGAACCGTGTGGAGCCGGGCGACCGCGCCATGGGTATCATCACCGCAGGCGTGGCCTATCAATATGCAAAGGAAGTCTTCCCCACGGCAAGCGTCCTCAAGCTCGGCATGACGTGGCCGCTGCCCGAAGGGATGATCCGCGACTTCGCGGCCTCGGTGGATCGCCTCATCGTGATCGAAGAGCTGGACCCGTTCATCGAGGAGGCGGTGCGGCTGATGGGCATCCCGGTCGAGGGCAAGCAGCATCTTCCCGCTGACCGGCGAGTTCGACCCGCGGGTGGTGCGCGAGAGCGCCGTCGCCGCGGGCCTGCTTCCCGAATCGGCGCACGTGCCGCTGATCGAGATAGACGCCGGGCCGCTGCCGGCGCGCCCGCCGGTGTTGTGCGCGGGCTGCCCGCATCGCGGCGCGTTCTACGTCCTGAACCGGCTCAAGGTCCCGGTCAACGGCGACATCGGGTGTTACACCCTGGGGTTGATCCCCCCGCTCAGCGCGATACACACGTGCGGCTGCATGGGCGCGAGCATCGGCGTGGCGCACGGCGCGGCCAAGGCCGGCAGCCCGGAGCGGCACGTCGCGGTGCTGGGCGATTCGACCTTCTTCCACTCCGGCATCCCGGCGCTGGTCAACGCGGTCTACAACCGCAGCCCCATCGTCACGATCATCCTCGACAACCGGGTCACCGGCATGACGGGCCACCAGGACAACCCCGGCACCGGGCGGACGTTGCAGGGCGAGCAAACCACGGTGGTGGAGATCGAACCGGTGGTGCGCGCGCTGGGCGTGCGCCACGTCACAACGGTCCCCGCCTACGATGTGGACGCCATCGAAAAGGCGCTCAAGGAATATCTCACGCTGGATGAGCCGACGGTGCTGATCGCGCGCGAGGACTGCGCGTTGCTGCCCGAAGCGCGCAAACGGTGGGTCCCGCTGGAGGTGGTCAGCGACGACTGCAATGGTTGCACGCTGTGCTTCCGCATCGGCTGCCCGGCCATCCTGAAGAGCGACGAGCTGGACGAGAAGACCGGCCGGCCCAAAGCGTTGATTGACGCCGCGCTCTGCACCGGTTGTGAGGTGTGCGCGCAGCTCTGCCCGCGCGACGCGATCCTGTTCCGCGCAGATGTGCGCGAGAATTGATGGTCACGCGATGAAAGACACGATCAACTTTCTGCTGGCGGGCGTCGGTGGGCAGGGCACGATCCTGGCAAGCGACGTGCTGGTCAACGTGGGGCTGGCGGCGGGATATCAGGCCAAACAGGCCGAAGTCCACGGCATGTCGCAGCGCGGCGGCAGCGTCACCAGCCACGTGCGCTGGGGCAAAGTGGTCTATTCCCCGCTGATCGGCGCGGGCGAGGCAGATGTGCTGCTGGCCTTCGAGAAGGCCGAGGCGCTGCGCAACCTGAGCCAGTTGCGTTACGGTGCGCTGGCGGTGGTCAACATGCAGGCCATCGAGCCGATCACGGTGACTTCCGGCGGCCAACCCTACCCGGAGGACGATCATCTGCGCGCCATCCTGGCCCGGGTCTCCGACATCGACCGCGTATGTGGATGGCGAGGAGATCGCGACGGGATCAGGCAACGTGCGAGCCGCCAATGTCGTGCTGCTGGGCGCGCTGTCGGCGCTGCTCGAACGCGAGGGGTACGCCGGGCCGCAACTTACGCGCGAGATCTGGCTCGACGTGATCACACAGCGGGTGCCGCCGCGTTACGTAGAGCTCAACCGGCGCGCCTTCGACGCGGGCCGCGAAACGATTAGGAAGTAGCCTGACCCCTTGTGAGCGCCGAGTCACGATACTCACAAGGGGTCAGACGACAGATCATAGCGCGGCTCGCAAATCTCCACGTCCTCATCGTCACAATCCGCAGTCGAATCATCCGCAAGCCATTTCACACCTTTCATTATCGCCCGACACACGCGCCCCGAATATGTTGTTTGCCGACAGGATTCACATAACCTGCGCAATAAAAGCCGTTCGCATCCTGCAAGTCATGGAAATCCGGCAAAATCGCCCGTAGGTTGGCGGGCTTACTGCGAGCGCCTGTGAAATCGGCTACACTCAACACGAAATTAAAAAGCGCTTTTCATTCTTGGAGACCTTATGGAACCCGGCTTCATCCGGTTGGTTGGACTATCGAAATCCTATCGCGAAGGCGACCGCACGCGCGTGGTGCTGGAGAACGCGTCCGCCGATTTCGCGCACGGTGAATTCACGGCGCTGCTCGGCCGCAGCGGCAGCGGCAAAAGCACGCTGCTCAACCTGATCAGCGGCATTGATGAGCCGGACGCGGGACAGGTATGGATGGGGGCGCAAGAGTTAACGCGCCTCAACGAACGAGAGCGCACCCTCTTCCGGCGCAAGAACATCGGCTTCGTATTCCAGTTCTTCAACCTGATCCCCACGCTGAATGTGATGGATAACGTGACGTTGCCGTTGGAGTTAAATGGCGCGTCGCCGCGCGCGGCGTGCCAGGCCGCTGAACCGCTGCTCGATGCGGTGGGCCTGCTCGACCGCGCGGCGACCGACCCCGATAAACTATCGGGCGGCGAGCAGCAGCGCGTGGCAATTGCCCGCGCCCTCATCAGCGACCCGCTGGTGGTGCTGGCCGACGAGCCGACCGGCAACCTGGATGAGAGCAACGGCCAATCGGTGCTGACGCTCCTGGATCGGTTGACCCGGCAGGCGGGCAAGAATCTGATCATGGTCACCCACAACCCCGAATCGGCGGCCCTGGCGGATCGCGTCTACCAACTGCACGGCGGCGCGCTGGAATACGCGCCGCGCCCCGATCTCGGGACTTCGCAGACCGCCGGCATACCGCTGACTGCCGAATTGGCCGCCGTCACACGCCTATGAGCCGTCCCCTCTTCAACGTTGGTTGGCGCTACCTCACGCGTCACCCGTGGCAGACCGTGCTGATGATCCTGGGCATCGCGCTCGGCGTGGCCGTTGTGGTTGCGATTGACCTGGCGAACACCGCGGCCGGCCGCGCCTTCGACCTGAGCACCGACGCCATCGCAGGGCGAGCCACGCATCAGATCGTCGGCGGCCCCACCGGGTTGGATGAGACCGTGTACGCACGGACTGCGCACCGAGGGTGGGCTGTTGGACGCGGCGCCGATCGTCTTCGACTACGTGAGTTCCGCGCAACTGGGTCTACGCCCGATCCAGTTGCTGGGCGTAGACCCGTTCGCCGAAGCGCCTTTCCGCTCCTACCTGACGGAATCACCGCCGGAGGGTGCGAACGCGTCCGGCGCGCCGGTGAGCCAGTTGCTCGACTTCCTGACGCGCCCCGGAGCGCTCCTGATGTCCGAAGCAATGGCGGCGGAGTACGGTCTGGCGGTGGGCGACGCCGTGACGCTTGACGTGGCGGGCAGCGAGACGACGGGCTTCGTGGCCGGGCTGTTACGGCCTTCCGACAGCCTGACGCAACGCGCGCTGGATGGCCTGATCATGACCGATGTGGCGACGGCGCAGGAGATTACGGGCCGTTTCGGCCGGTTGGATCGCGTGGATTTGATTCTCCCCCCGGATGACCCGGCGCTGACGCAACGCATCCAATCGCTGCTCCCCGAAGGCGCGCAGGTGACGCCGGTCGCGGCGCGCACCGGCGCGGTCGCGCAAATGACGGCGGCCTTCCGCACCAACCTGACCGCGCTGAGCCTGCTGGCGCTGGTCGTGGGGATGTTCCTGATCTACAACAGCATGACGTTCTCGGTGGTACAGCGCCGCCCGCTCTTCGGCGCGCTGCGTTGCCTGGGCGTCACCCGCGGCGAGATCGGCCTGATGGTGCTCGGTGAGGCGGCGATCATCGGCCTGATCGGCGCGGTCCTGGGCATCGCCCTGGGCCTCTTGCTCGGCCAGGGCGCGGTGCGCCTGGTGACGCAGACGATCAACGATCTCTATTATGTGGTCACGGTGCGCGGCGTCGCCATTGCAGGGTCGAGCATTGCCAAGGGCCTGTTGCTGGGAATCGGCGCGACCCTGGCGTCGGCGGCGCTGCCCGCGTGGGAGGCGGCCGGCGTCCCGCCGCGCCAGGCGCTTTCGCGGTCAGGGCTGGAAGATCGAACCCGCCGTGCAATTCCGTTCGTCTCCGGCGTGGGCGCGCTCGCCGCGGTGATCGGCGGCGCTGCTGCTGGCGCTGCCAACGCGTAACCTGGTCCTGAGTTTCGCGGGCATCTTCTTCATCACCATCGGGCTGGCGCTGTTGACGCCGGTCGCCACGTTGGCGCTATTACGCATCTTCACTCCGATCACCGGCGGCGCGCTGGGCATCCTGGGGCGAATGGCCCCGCGCAGCCTCTCCGGCGCGTTGAGCCGCACCGTGGTCGCCATTGCTGCGCTCAGCCTCGCCGTCTCGGTCACCATCGGCGTCGGGCTGATGGTGGATAGCTTCCGCGGCACAGTGGTCGCGTGGCTGGGGCAAACCCTGTGGGGCGACGTCTACATCACTGCGCCCAGCCTGACGGCCACACGCAACACCAGCATCCTCGATGGGCGCGTCTATGAGATCGCGCGGGGGTGGCCGGGCGTGGAACGGGCCGACGTGTTACGCTCGGTAGACGTGGATGCGCCCGATGGGCCGATCGCGGTCTCCGCGGTCTCCGACGAAGACTTCACCGCGCCGCGCATTTTTGTCTCTACGGACGGACCGCGGGAGGACGTCATGCAGGCCGCGGCGCGCCGGGGCGGTGTTGGCCAGTGAACCGCTGGCAAACCGGTTGGGGCTGCCGGCAAAGGGCGCGACCGTCACGCTTTACACCGATCGCGGCGCGGAGGAATTTCCGGTCGCCGGCATCTATCGTGACTACTCTTCCAGCCAGGGAACCATCTTAATGGCGCTCGATCTCTATCGCGCACACTGGAATGACCCGGAGATTTCTGCGGTGGCGCTCAAAATCGCGCCCGACGCCGATGCAGATGACGTGGTGCGCGACCTGGGCGCTGCGCTCACCGATGTGCAGGGCGTAATGGTACGCCCGAACGCGGCCCTGCGCGCCGACGCGCTGGCCGTCTTCGACCGCGCGTTTGCGATCACCGGCGCGCTGCAACTGCTGGCGGCGCTGGTCGCCTTCGTCGGCATCCTCAGCGCGTTGCTCGCCTTGCAACTCGAACGTGGGCGCGAGTTCGGCGTGATGCGCGCCATCGGGCTGACCGGACGCCAGTTGCGCGCCCTGATGTTGCTGGAGACGGGCATGATGGGCGCGATTGCGGGCATCCTGGCGCTGCCCACGGGGGTGATCCTGGCGCTCATCTTGATTTACGTCATCAACCGGCGTTCGTTCGGCTGGACGCTGCAATTCCAGCCGCAGCCCGAAGTGTTCCTGCAAGCGATGGCGTTGGCCATCGGTGCGGCGGTGCTGGCGGGGGTCTACCCGGCGATACGGCTGGCGCGAATGCAGGCCGCGGCCGCGTTGCGAGGCGATTAGCAATGCGCAAGGCACCCTACGTTGTACTGTTGCTCGCGCTGTTCGCCGGAGTGGGGTTCGTGCTGGCGCGCCGCCCGGCCTCACCCTTGAGCGCCAGCCTGGCGGCGCAGGCTGCGCCCGCGGATGACGCCGGCTTCACACGCGCGGAACCGCCTGCGTCGCTAAGCTTCCCCGCCGACGACGGCCCGCATGATGATTACCAGACCGAATGGTGGTATTTCACGGGGAATCTCACCGCTGAAACCGGTGAGCATTTCGGTTACCAGTTGACCTTCTTCCGGCGCGCGCTCCAGCCCGCCGATGAGCGCGCCGACCGCGACACGGCCTGGGCGACGGAACAGGTCTACCTGGCGCACTTTGCATTGACCGATGTGGCAGGCCGCGACCACTATGCATTCGAACGGTTGGGACGCGGCGCGGCGGGGTTGGCCGGCGCGCAGGCCGAGCCGTTCCGCGTCTGGCTCGATGACTGGTCGGTGACTTCCACGGAGGATGGCACACTATCCGATGTCGGCGCGCCTGTGAGACTACGCGCAAACGCGGGCGACGTCGTCGCTCGACCTGGTGTTGCGCAATGCGAAGCCGCCGGTGTTGCAGGGCGAGAACGGCTACAGCCAGAAAGGCCCCGACCCCGGCAATGCGTCATATTACTATTCATTGACGCGGATGGACGCGGAGGGGCGGGTGACGTCCGGCGGTAAGACTTACACCGTGGACGGCCTCGGCTGGATGGATCACGAGTTCAGCACCAGCGCACTGGGCGCGGAACAGGTCGGCTGGGATTGGTTCAGCCTGCAACTGGACGACGATACCGAGTTGATGGTCTTCCAGTTGCGCCGCGCCGACGGCAGCGTGGACGGTTTCTCCAGCGGGACGCTGATCGCGGCAGACGGCGCATCCCGCACGCTCGGGCCGGATGAGTTCAGCATCGCGCCTACGGGAGAATGGCGCTCGCCGCACACGGACGGGGTATACCCAAACGGCTGGCAAATTGCCGTACCCTCGGCGCAACTCGACCTCACGGTGACGCCCTACCTCGACGATCAGGAGATGCTGTTGTCATACACCTATTGGGAAGGCGCGGTGCAGGTCGAAGGGACACGGGCGGGAGCGCCGGTCGTGGGGAACGGCTATGTGGAGTTGACCGGCTATGCCGGCTCGATGGCCGGGCAGTTCTGAACGGCTAGAGTTTGGGGCGCGGCCACCGCTCGATTCGATCGGCGAGGGGCGGGCGCGGTTTGGGGTTCGGGTTCGCCCGATACCAGCCCTCTGGCGACGCGCTCCGCCTGCTCCGACAACTCTGTGCTACCCCAGGCCAGGGATGCGCCGAGGATGCCGAGGATGGCGGAGGCGAGAAACGGACGCACAAAGAGCGATAGAGCCAACAGGGCGATCCCCAGGCCCATGATGTAGGGCCACCACTGCCAGCCGAAACGGTATTCGGCGCGGATCACCCAGGCGAATCCCAGCCCAATCGCAAACAGTGTGAAGAGCCCCAGGAATGGGCCGAGCCAGTTCATGAGGCCCTCGCGCTGTTCTGATGCAACAAGCAACCGCATGTGACGTGCGTTGTGTGGGTTGGCGGGCGCATGTCCACGCGCCACACGCTTCTCCTGGCGCTTGAACTCGATCGCGTCCCAGAGCAGCGTCATGCCGACGATGCCCAGCACGCCGGAAGCCAGCGGAGCGCGGGCCATCAACGCGCCGATCTCAACGGCGATGCCCGCCAGCAAGAAGAGCGGCCACGGCAGCCACGCCATCCGATATTCCAGCGTGCGCACCGCTACATGCCCCAGCCAGATGCTCACGAATGCGGTGACGCCCAGCACGACGCCGGCCGGTTGCAGGTTCATCGGGCGTGCACCCAGATCAATCCACTCAGCGGCGGTTACGCGCGCCAGCTCATCCGGTGTGATTCGCAATAGCGTGCGGTCGTCGCCCCCGCCGCCATAGATCACATCCCACCCCGAGACGGCGCGGTCGAGCAGGACGGGAGAGGCCAGCCGGTGACCGAAGGGCGGCACCCCGCCGACCGCGTAACCGGTGTGCGCCGACACCGTCTCGGCGTCAGCCAGTTTGACCTGCTTCTTGCCCACGCCATACCGGTCGGCCAGCGTGCGACGATCAACCGTTGTGTCACCGCACGCGATCACCAGCACCGGTTGGTCGCGGATAATGAAGAGCAGCGACTTGACGATCTGCGCGGGCTGCACGCCCAGCGCCGCCGCGGCCGCCGGTACCGTGGGCGTCTCCACGGCCATCGGCAGCAGTACTCGGCCGCGATGTCGTGCTCGCGGATGTAGCGCGCCAGGTCGGCGGGGGTTCGATGGGTCATGCGGCAAGAGAATGCGGCTTGACCTCGCGCGAGACGTCCGGCCAACCGGTCGGCGGTAGTATCGAGATCGTAATCCATTTGCAGGCCGAGCCAGAATTGCGGCGACATATCGAAATAGAGCGCCAGACGCAACGCCGTATCCGCAGTTACGCCGCGCTTTCCAGCACGATCTCATTAATACGGCGCGGCGGCACGCCGATGCCCAACGCTAGTCGCGTCTGGCTCAGCCCAGAGGAAGCAAAAACTCCTCCAGCAATACTTCCCCGGGATGCACCGGCTTTAATTTTTCACTCATCACAGATCTCCTAATGATAGTCCACGATTTCCACATCATGCGCGTCGCCGGTTCGCCACACAAAACAGATACGCCATTGATCGTTGATTCGTATGCTATACTGTCCCGCTCGATCACCTTCAAGCTTTTCTAACCGATTTGCAGACGGTACACGTAAGTCTTGAAGCGTCACCGCCCGGTTGAGCATCCGGAGCTTCCGCAGAGCGACCTGCTGAATATCGCGTGGGAGCCGGGTTGACACCTGTCGTTGGAAAACACGCTCAGTTTCCCTGGATTTGAATGACCGGATCATCAGAAGTAGTGTATAACGCGTGGCGTCATATGTCAAGCGTTATGCCTGGATTTGCGATCTGCGCAGCACTTCGCAACAACTCGATTTGACCTGCTTATCCGGGCTGAAGTTAGGCCGCAAAGACCCATCTCGCCCTGACGAATTTAGGCCGGCTAAATACAACGCAATGCGGAACCGGTTTCGGTATCGGCGTTGCGCGACACGCGCAACCGTTGTATAGTTGCCTGAGCAAATGACCCATCTACCTCGCACCCCAGGAGCGCTGCATGACCCAACCCCGTGAACTGACCGCCGAACAACTGCGCCGGCGCGCCGATGTGTCCGGCTTCCCGTATGCGACGACGGCGGACGCGCCCGGATCTGGACCGCATCATCGGCCAGGAGCGCGCGGCGCGCGCCATCGAGTTCGGCCTGGACATCCCCAATGAGGGCTATAACGTCTTCGCGACAGGGCCGGCGGGCGCGGGGAAGACCAGCATCCTCACGCGCTTCCTCGAACGCAAGGCAGCGACGCGCCCCGCGCCGTCGGATTGGGCCTACGTGTACAACTTCGACGAGCCCGACCGGCCCGACGCGCTGCGGCTGCCTCCGGGCGGGGGCATCGCGTTCCGTGACCAGATGGATGTGCTGCTGACGCAGGTATCCGAGATCATCGAAGCGACCTTCACCAGCGACCAGTATGCCGAGAGCCGGAATGCCATCGGGCGGGAGCTGGAACAGCAACGCGGCGAGATGATCCGCCAGCTCGAAACCGACGTGCGAGAGCAGGGTTTCACCCTGGCGCGCACGCCGATGGGGATGATGCTGACGCCGGTAGTGGAGGGCCAGGCCAGTCACGCAAGAGCAATTCGCCGCGCTGCCGGAAGCGGATCGCGCGAAGCGTTTGCGGAGCGCAGCCAGGGATTGCAGGAGCGCATGGAGCGCACCATGCGCCATGTCCACGAACTGGAAGAGACGGCGCAGGAGAAGCTCACGCAGTTGGAGGAAGAAAGCGCCGCCGCGGCGATCAAACCGTTCTTTGATCGGCTGGCCGCGGAATACGCGGAGTGGCCCGACATCATCGCTCACCTGGAGGCCGTGCAGACGCACATCGCCGCGCACGTTGAGGAACTCAAGGCGCAGCCAGGCGGCGAAAACCCGGAAGCCGCCGCGCCGATTCCGGTGTGGCTGCGCGCCGATCATCAGCGGTCCGTATGACCGCTATCGCATCAATGTCATTGTGGATAACCAGGGACTCAGCGGCGCGCCGGTGGTGATGGAGACCAACCCGACCTACATGAACCTGATCGGCCGGATTGACATGCGCGCCGAGTTTGGCACCCTGGTCACGGACTTTCGGGAAATCAAGGCGGGCGCGCTGCATCGCGCCAACGGAGGTTATCTGCTGCTCGATGCGCGCGTCCTGTTGCGGCAGCCTCTGGCCTGGGAGGCGCTCAAACAGGCGCTGCGGAGCCGCGGCGTTCGCATCGAGGATATGAACCGGCAGGCCGGAGTGTTGGCCACCACCACGGTAATCCCCGAACCGATTCCGCTGGATGTCAAAGTGGTGCTCATCGGCGACCCGATGACCTACTTCACGCTCTACGCGTATGATGAGCAGTTCGAGAAGCTGTTCAAGGTGCGGGCCGATTTCGCCGTGGAGATGGATTGGACCGAAGAGAACGTCGCCCAGATCGTCCGCTTCATCCACCACCAGTGTGAAGAAGACGGCCTGCCCCATTTCGATCTGGGCGCGGTGGCGCAGGTGGTCGAATACAGCGCGCGTCTTGTCGAGGATCAGCGCAAGCTGACCACGCGGTTCGCGCACGTCAGCGACATCGTGGTCGAGTCGGCCTATTGGGCGCGGCAGGCCGGGCACAATCCGGTCATGGCGGAGGATGTGACGCGCGCGATCAACGAACGCGCCTATCGCTCGAGCCAGTATGAGGAGCGGGTGCGCGAGATGATCACCGACGGTTCGGTCATGGTAGACACGACCGGGTCAGCGGTGGGGCAGGTGAACGGCCTGTCCGTCACCATGATGGGCGACGTCATGTTCGGCAGGCCGGCGCGCATCACGGCGCGGACCTATCAGGGGCGCGGCGGGGTGGTGAACATCGAGCGCGAGGCGAATCTGAGCGGCAGCCTCCACGACAAGGGCGTGCTGATCCTGTCGGGATTCCTCGGCGGGCGCTATGCCCAGGATAAGCCGTTGAGCCTTTCCGCAAGCATCGCGTTCGAGCAGTCGTACGGAGGGGTTGACGGCGACAGCGCCTCATCCACGGAGCTGTACGCGTTGCTCTCCAGCCTGGCGGATTTGCCCATCAAGCAATCCATTGCAGTGACGGGATCGGTCAACCAGCACGGCGAGATTCAGGCCATCGGCGGCGCGACCTACAAGATCGAGGGCTTCTTCGACGTGTGCCGCGCGATGCCGGGCGGGCTCACCGGCGAGCAGGGCGTGATCCTGCCGGAGGCCAACGCGCCCAACCTGATGCTGCGCGAGGACGTGGTCGAAGCGGTGGCGCAGGGCCGATTCCACATCTACCCGGTGCGCACCGTGGACGAGGGGATCGAGATTTTGACGGGTGTGGAAGCCGGCCAGCGCGACGCAGACGGATCATACCCTGCGGAGACGGTCAACGGGCGCGTGGATCGCAAGCTGCTTGAGCTGGCGGAACAGTTGGAGCGCTTCTCCGAGGATAAATAGCGTCGCTGATCGCCTGCCCGGTTCCGGGCAGGCGATCAGCGGGTTGCCTGTGCCACCAAAAGCGTGCTGCCCTCGTTGCCGGTGATGGTCACTTGATCGCCCACCGCAGCCGTCCCCGCATCGAGCCGGGCGCGCCACAACTCGCCTTCGACGAAGATGAAGCCTTCGGGTTCCAGCGCCTGACGCACCTCCGCCTTCCGGCCCACCAGGCTCTCGATGCCGGTGCGCGCCGGTCTCATGCGCGCGGTCAGGGCCTTCGACACAATGAAGGCGAAGAAGAGGGCGCTTCCCGCTCCCAGCAAAATAATAGACAGCCAGGGTATTTCCACGGCGCTCCTGTTGAACAATAAATAGAGTCCGAACACGAAAACGAGGATGCCCCCCACGGTGAGCAGGCCATGCGTAGGCGCTTTGATATCCAGCACAAACAGCGCGAACGCAATGGCGACGAACCCCAACCCGATCCAGTTGGCATCCATGGCCCCCAGCGCGTAAAACGCCAGCAGCAGCAGAATCGCCCCGATCACGCCCGCGATGTAGCCGCCGGGGCTGGACAACTCAAATAGCAACGCGTTCAGCCCCAACGTGAGCAAAATCGCGGCGATGGCCGGGTTTGTGATCGCGTTGAGGAAGCCCTCGAACGGCGACATCGGCGCAGGTTGCACCGCTTTATTCGCCGTCTCCAGCGTCCGTGACTCACCCGCGACGATCACCGTGCGCCCATCGAGCTGCGCTAACAGGTCATCCACATCCACCGCGATGATATCTATGACGCCGAGCGCCAATGCCTCTTCTGCAGTGGCGGCTGCGGCTTCTGCGACGGCGCTTTCGGCCCACGCAACGGCTTCTTCGCCCCGTGCCGCGGCGAGGTTCTTGATATCCGCCGACAACAGGTTAACGGCCTTTGACTTGAGCGTGTCGGGCAGGTCCGCGCCCTCGCTGCCCACCGGAGAGGCCGCGCCAATGCTGGTGCCGGGGGCCATCGCAGCAACGTGCCCTGCCAGCGTGATGAAAGTGCCTGCCGAACCGGCCTGCGCCCCGCGTGGCGCAACATAGACGACAATGGGCACGGCGGCGCCGGTCATCTGCTGCACGATGCCGCGGGTGATGTCCACGGAACCCCCGGGCGTATCGAGTTCGAGGATGAGGGCTTCCGCCTCAGTCGCCTCGGCGTCACTGATCGCGCCCTCAAGATAAGAGGCGAGCACCGGTGTGACCGGACCCTCAAAAGTCGCCAGCATCACAGCCTCGGTCGGCTCCGCAACAGTCGTAGGGGCGCAGCCTGTAACAATCAGCAAAGCAATGAGCAGCCCAAACCCGGAGCGGAAAGCTTTAGCCGCCAAACGCCGAGGAACGATTCTCGAGTTCATCCTGATTTCCTGTTATTGACGTGCGTAGCGACCCATCAACTCAGTCTGCGCGAGAATATGCCCTTGCATGGCCGTCTCGATATCAGCCGCCGTCGCCCGGTCGCCCAACGACGGAATCGGTGCATCCAACGCGTAGAGTTTGAAGTAGTAACGATGCGTCCCACCGGGCGGGACACGGGCCGCTATACCCGATGCGACGTCCGCTATTCGCGCCCTGTACTGCCGCCCGACGGTGGCGCAGGCGTCGCCGGGATGCCCTCCGGCAGCGCCGTGACATCGGCAGGGATGTTGTAGAACACCCAGTGTACCCACGTCCCGATGGGCGCGTCCGGGTCGTCCGCAATCAACGCGAATGCCTGCGTGCCTGCCGGCGCGCCTGACCAGGCCAACGGCGGCGAAAGATCATCGCCATCGCACGTATATTTCGCCGGGATCATTTCACCCTCGCTGAAGGCGACGCTGGTGAGTTGCATCGCGTGATCTCCTGAAGAAAGTGCTGCCGGAGTGGGGGACGACGGAGGAGCCATGCACGCGCCGAGTAGGCCGAACAGAAAGGTGACACACAGGGATATGCGTAACGTGTGACCGCGCATAGGCTGCCCCGCCCTGCAATTTCGATTGACTTCCTTCGCACTATATCATACACTGAGAATGAACGTCAAGTGATTGTTATGTCACCTTATGCCGCACATCATTGATGGTCACAACCTGATCGGCGCCGGCCTGTTGCCCGGCATCCGGCTTGGAGACCCTGACGACGAGTCTCCAATTGCTGGAGCAGTTGCGCGCGTATCGCGCGCGAGGCGGCCCGGAAATGATCGTCTTCTTCGATAGCGGCGGCTATGAGACCGTCGGCGCGCCGATGCCGCGCGTCGCCGGCCTGGAGGTGCGCTTCAGCGCCGCGGGCGAAATCGCCGATGATGCGATCATTGCTTATCTCAAACAAGCAACGCCAACCCGGGCAATTCACCGTGGTGACCAACGACAGCGCCCTGACGCAACGTGCGCACTTTGCCGGGGCAAACGCCATTTCGGCCCAACAATTCACCCGCGGCATGGCCCAGGACAGACGGCGCAAACCGCCCGGCGTCTCCGCCGACCCCGAACGATCCACCCCGGCCGCCAAAGACCCCGCCTATGTAGATATCTATGCAACTTTTGTCGAAGTAGAACAGGGCCGTCGTTACCGCAAAGGGGCGACGACCACCGAGTTCGACGACTGGATCGAGCAGTTGCTCTCCGATGACGCTTCTATCGCTCAGAAGGCTGCGGAGCGGTTGGGATTATCGCGCCGCGCGGAGGCGGAGGAACCGCTGCGCGTTGCCTTGCTGCATGAGGCCCCCGGCGTGCGCGCCGCGGCGGCGCTTGCGCTCGGCGCGCTCGGCGCGCCGAGCGCGCTGGACGATCTCGTCAACCGACTACAGACCGACGACAACAGTATGGTGCGCGAGGCGGCGGCGCAGAGCCTGGGCCGCATCGGCAATCGCTCCGTTGAAAACGCGCTGGAGACCGCCGCGCGCTCCGACCGTAAGGCCAAAGTCCGCAAAACCGCGCTGGCGTCTCTGGGACAAATCCGCGCCCGCCGGAGTTGAAACCCTCAAGTCACGATACGGGGGAGGAGCCAGGCGTTTGCGTTGGGCGGCAAGTGTGTTCAAACGAAAGGCCCGATTCCACGGTGGAATCGGGCCGATATCTGTTTGAGGAAGTGATTAGACTGTGGGCAGGCTGCGCCGCATGATGGTGTAGTTCTCCAGCGCACGACCCGCGCCCAGCGCAACGCACGCCATCGGATGTTCGGCCACGAAGCAGGGCACGCCGGTTTCGCGGGTCAACAACTGGTCAATATTGCGCAAGAGCGCGCCGCCGCCGCTGAGCACCATGCCCCGATCAATGATATCGGCGGCCAACTCCGGCGGGGTTTTCTCCAGCGTCTGCTTCACCACGCCGATGATCGAACTCAGCGGTTCGGCGATGGCCTCGGTGACTTCGCCCGAAGTGAGCACGATGGTTTTCGGCAGACCGGCGACCTGGTCGCGACCGCGTACTTCCATCTGCATTTCTTCGGGTAAGGGCAATGCGCTGCCGATCTGAATCTTGATTTCTTCCGCGGTCTGATCGCCGATGATGAGATTATACTTGCGGCGCACGTAAGACACGATGGCCTCATCGGTGCGGATGCCGCCCACGCGCACGCTGCTCCACACCACGATGTCGTTCATCGAGACCACCGCGGCTTCGGTCGTCCCGCCGCCGATGTCCACCACCATGTTCCCGGTCGGCGTGCCGATGGGCAGGCCCGCGCCATACGCCGCAGCGAGCGGCTCGGGGATGAGATAGGCTTCCTTGGCCCCGGCCTGCATCGCAGCGTCATGCACCGCGCGGCTTTCGACGCTGGTGACTCCCTTCGGGGTGCTGATCATCACACGCGGGCGAAACAGAGGGTTGCGACCAATGAGCTTGCGGATGAAATAGCGCAACATGGCTTCGGTCACGACGTAGTCGGCGATCACGCCGTCGCGCATGGGCCGGGCAACTTCGATGCTCTCAGGGGTACGCCCCAACATGTCGCGGGCTTCCTGGCCGACGGCGACGATCTTGTTGTCTCGGGTAGAAATCGCAACGACCGACGGTTCCTGAAGGACAATGCCGCGGCCGGTGACATAAGCTAAGACATTGACGGTGCCCAGATCAATTCCGATCTGTCGCTCTAGCATACTGGCTCCTGGCGCGTGAGACCGGTCGCAATGACCGGCCCACGTGTAATGCTGGAATTATACGTTAAGGGAGGGCTGCGCGCAAAAAGAACACGTGCGACCAATCACGAAGGTGCGGTCGCACGTGGAGGGCGTTACAGACCTGCTTGCCTCTGCGCTATTCTTCCGGTGTATCCATCGGGCCGGATGGGCGCCAGCCGCCTGAGCGCCGTCGCGCCACCTTGAGCCGGATCTGTGACCGTTTGAGAATGAGATCCAACGCGGGGCGCTCTTCGCGCGGCACGCCCTGCGCCAGTAATTCGGCCGCACGCGCGCGCGCCGCCTCGGCCCGCTGCTGGTCAATCTCATCCGAGCGCTCCGCAGTTCGCGCCAGGATCGTCACCTTGTCGGGGCGCACTTCCATCCACCCGCCGCTGACGGCGAAGAACATCTCTTCTTCGCCCTGACGCCGGACGACAACTTCGCCGGGGCTGAGGACGGTCATCAACGGCGCGTGCTTCGGCAAGATCGCAAGCTGGCCCTCGACGCCGGGCGCGATGACCTCATCAACCGCGCCGGAGAAGACCCGATGATCTTGTGATACGAAGTCAAGCTCGATGGTCGCCATCCATGTCCCCCGTTAGAGCGAAGCGGCCCTGGCCACCGCGTCTTCGATCGTGCCGACCATATAGAAGGCCTGCTCCGGCAAATCATCGTGCTTGCCATCCAGAATCTGCCGGAAACCTTCGATGGTGTCTGTCAGCTTCACATACTCGCCGGGCCGGCTCGTAAAGGCCTCAGCGACGAACATCGGCTGCGTCAGGAAACGTTGGACCTTGCGCGCCCGCGCCACAGTCAGCCGATCTTCCTCACTCAATTCTTCCACGCCCAGGATGGCGATGATGTCTTGCAGGTCACGGTAGCGTTGCAGCGTCCGCTGCACATCGCGCGCGATCTGATAATGCTCCTCACCAACTACCATCGGATCAAGGATACGGCTGGTCGAAGCCAACGGGTCCACCGCGGGGAAGAGCGCCTGCTCGGCCAGCGAACGTTCCAGCGTGATGGTCGCATCCAGGTGCGCGAAGGTCGTAGCCGGCGCGGGATCGGTGTAATCGTCGGCGGGCACGTAGACGGCCTGCATCGAGGTGATGGAGCCGGTCGTTGTCGAACAGATGCGTTCTTGCAGGTCGCCCATGTCGGTGCCGAGCGTCGGTTGATAACCGACGGCGCTGGGCAAGCGACCCAGCAGCGACGACATCTCCGAACCGGCCTGCACAAACCGGAAGATGTTGTCAATGAACAACAGCACGTCACGGCCCTGATCGCGGAAGTATTCCGCCATCGTGACGCCCGTCAGGCCGACGCGCAGGCGCGCCCCCGGCGGCTCATTCATCTGGCCGAAAACCATCACGGTGCTGTTGATGACGCCCGACTGCGCGCATTTCGTGCCAGAGGTCATTGCCCTCACGGCTGCGTTCGCCCACGCCTGCAAACACCGAGTAGCCCTGATGGAACTTGGCGATGTTGTTGATCAGTTCCTGGATGACGACCGTCTTGCCCACGCCCGCGCCGCCGAAGATGGCCGTCTTGCCGCCCTTGGTGAACGGCGCGATGAGGTCAATGACCTTGATGCCCGTCTCGAAGACCTCGGTGCTGGTTGCCTGCTCGACCAGTGAGGGCGGCCGGCGATGGATCGGGTAGAAATCGGACGCCACAACCGGCTCATCGCTGTCCACCGTCTGGCCCAGCACGTTGAAGATACGCCCCAGCGTTCCCTCGCCAACCGGCACGGTGATCGGCCCGCCGGTCGCGATCACATCCATGCCGCGCTGCAAACCATCGGTGCTGGACATGGCCACAGTGCGTACCCAACCGCCGCTGAGCTGGCTCTGAACTTCGCAGACCAGCTTGCCGCCGTTCGCCAGGGGAATCTCCAGCGCATCGTAAATATTCGGCAGATCTTCCAGCTCAAACGCCACATCTACCACCGGCCCGATCACCTGCGCGATTTTCCCCATCCTGCTTTCGTTCGCCATGCCTCAACTCCTCGCTAAGTCGTCAACGCGCTATGCCTTCGCCAGCGCCGAAGCGCCGCCGACAATATCAAGCAACTCTTTGGTAATGGATTCCTGGCGGGCCTTGTTGTACGTCAGGGTCAACTCGCCGATCAAATCGTTGGCCGATTCGGTGGCGTTGCGCATCGCCACCATGCGGGCCGACTGCTCGCTTGCGATAGACTCATAAATCGCCTGCAAGAATCTGCAACTCGGTCAGGCCGCGCAACACTTCGCTCAAGACGGTCTCTGCGTCCGGTTCGAAAATATAGTCGGCGGCCATCGGCGTTTCAGGCACCGCCGGCGTGATGGGCAGCAGATCGCGTATCACCGGCTCCTGGTGCAGTGTGTTCACGTAGTTGGTGTACACCATCTGAATCTCATCGAAGCGTTGGTCAATGAAATCATTGATGACCACGTTGGCCACCGGCGCAATGTCATTGCTGGTGGGCCGGTCGCTGAGGCCGGTGAACTCGGCGCGCAGGGGCGGGCCATGACGCAGCATCCAATCGCGCCCCTTGCGCCCCACCGTCACCACATTGACTTCCTTCCCCTCTTTTTCCCACCGCGCAATCTCCGAATTCGCCAGCCGAATGACGTTGCTGTTGTACGCGCCCGCCAGGCCACGATCGCCGGTGATCAGCAGCACGCAGACGCTGTTCACCGGTCGTTGTTGCAACAGGGGCTGCTCCGCGGCGTTGCTCTGGCGCAGCCGGGCCAGATATTGCAAGACGTTCCAGGACGTTTCCGCGTAGGGTCGAGTCTGGAGCACCTGCATTTGCGCGCGGCGCATCTTGGCGGCGGCAACCGTCTCCATCGCCTTGGTCACTTTCGCGATGTTACGGATGCTGCGGATACGGCGGCGAATTTCGCGTGTGCTGGGCATACCCTATCCTTGTCCCCCGCTACTGGGCCAGGAACATGCCGTTGAAGTCTTCGATTGCCAGCTTCAGCCCGTCAATCGTGGGGTCATCCAGGCGCTTCGTCGTCGCAATGGCCCGCCCGATGTTCGGATGTGTGGTCTCCATATAGCGCAGGAATTGCTCTTCCCATGCGGCGATGCGGTCAATCGGCGCTTTATCCAGATAGCCGTTGGTGACGGCAAAGAACACCATCACCTGATCTTCGAGCGGCCACGGCTGGTATTGCGGCTGCTTGAGCACCTCGGTGATGCGCTGACCGCGGTCAAGTTGGCGCTGGGTGGCCGGGTCCAGATCGGAACCGAACTGGGCAAAGGCGGCCAGCTCGCGGAACTGGGCCAGCTCCAGCTTCATACGCCCCGCAACCTGCTTCATGGCCTTGGTCTGGGCTGCGCCGCCGACGCGGCTCACCGAGAGACCGGGATTCACCGCCGGGCGAATGCCGGCGTAGAACAGGTCGCTCTCCAGGAAGATCTGCCCGTCGGTGATGGAAATCACGTTGGTGGGGATATAGGCGGAAATGTCGCCCGCCTGGGTCTCGATGATCGGCAACGCCGTCAACGACCCGCCGCCGTATTCGGGGGCCAGGCGCGCCGCCCGTTCCAGCAACCGGCTGTGCAGATAGAACACGTCGCCCGGATACGCCTCACGGCCGGGGGGCCGGCGCAGCAGCAGCGACACCTGGCGATAGGCCTGGGCGTGCTTGGACAGGTCATCGTAGATGATCAGCGCGTCTTTGCCCTGCTCCATGAACTCTTCGCCGATGGCGCAGCCGGCGTAGGGCGCGACATATTGCAGCGTCGCCGAATCGGACGCCGACGCGACCACGACCACCGTGTAATCCATCGCGCCGTACTTCTCGAGGGTCGCGATGACCTGGGCCACCTGTGCCAGCCGCTGGCCGATGGCGACGTAGATGCAGATCAGGTTCTGGTCCTTCTGGTTGATGATCGTATCCACGACCAGCGCCGTCTTGCCCGTCTGGCGGTCGCCGATGATCAGCTCGCGCTGTCCGCGGCCGATGGGGATCATGGCATCAATGGCCTTGACGCCCGTCTGCACCGGCGTGTCCACGCTTTTGCGGACGACCACGTTGGGCGCAATGCGCTCGATGGGCCGGAATTTGTTCGACTCGATCGGCCCCTTGCCGTCAATCGGCTGCCCCACGGCATTGACCACGCGCCCGATCAGGTCATCACCCACGGGCACGGAGACGATCCGCCCGGTGCTGCGCACGAGTTGCCCTTCGGAGATCCCGGTCGCGTCGCCCATGATGATGACGCCGACATTATCAACTTCCAGGTTGAAGACGATGCCCAGCGTCCCGTTCGCGAACTCCACCAGTTCGGAGGCGCGCGCATTGGCCAGCCCGCTGAGGCGTGCGATGCCGTCACCCACTTGCGACACAGTGCCCACGTCTACCTGCCGCGTGGGCGCCTGGAAGCTCATGATTTGTTGCTTCAGTTGTGCGACAAGTTCGTCTGTTTGTGAAGCCATCGCTATCCCCTTCTCATTCTACGCGCTACTCGGCCGTCCGCACACCGAGGCTCTGTTTCATCACGGCAAGTCGGCTCGCCACGCTGCCGTCAATCAGTTTGTCGCCTACCCGAATAATCATGCCGCCCAGGATGGCCGGGTCAACCCGATAGGAGAACTCCAGCGAGGGGCCGTATTGCGCCACGAGCCTGGCCTCAACCGCGTCGCGTTGTGCATCCGTGAGCGGAATCGCGCTGATCACTTCGGCAGGGGTCGGGCCGGCGCCGATCTGCGCCATTCGTTTGCGCAGACCCTCCGCCACTTCGGTGACTGCCCCCAGGTCGTCGCGCTGCATCATCGTATAGAGCAGGTTGCGGATCGCATTATCCGTATCGGGCGCTAACACGCCGTCGAGCAACTGCTGGCGCTCGGCAAAATCCACATTGGGATCCTGCAAACGATTGAACAGCTTCGGGTCGGCGGTCAATGCCACGGCTGCGCCTTCCAGCGCGCCGACCCAGCGGTCGAACGCAGCTTCGTAGAAGGCGGTCACATAGCTTTGAACATGACTTTCGGCGTTCATGGCTTGGCGTCGCCCAACTCGGTCAAGGAACTTGTCAATCAGCTTGCGCTGCATGTCCGCATCCACCGATTGGCCCAACACGCGTTCGGTCGCCAGCATCGAAAGGCCGGCGATCTCGTTCTGCACTTCGGCCAGTGCGCGGGCTTTCGCCTGTTCGGCGTCTTCCAGCGCCCGCTGCTTGATCGCATCGGCTTCGCGTTGCGCCTCGGCCTTGATTTCTGCACCGGCCTTCTCACCGGTCTGCGAGGCTTGCGCGATGATTTCCTGGGCCTTGCGTTGCGCTTCGGCAATCGTGCGGTCATATTCCTGCTGCGCCTTGGCGGCGGCAGCGCGCGCAGCTTCCACGTCAGCCATGCTGCTCGCGATCCGCTCTTTTCGCTCGTTGAGCATCCGCGTGATCGGCTTGTAAAGCAACACGTAAAGCAGGATCATCAACAGGGTGAAGTTGACGAGCTGGGAAACCAGGAGACTCAGGTTAATTCCAAGGCTTTCCAAGGGCCCTCCTTCGATTTCGGCATGGCACGGCGGAATAAATGCGAATCTATGGCCCGCCGCTGTCGGGAACGACTCCCCCGAAATCAGACGAACAAGATGATGAGCGCAACGACCAACGCATAAATGGCAATAGCCTCAGCGAACACGATACCCAGGATCATATTCGTGCGGATATCACCGACGACCTCGGGGTTCCGACCGATGGCTTCCATGGCCTTGCTGCCCAGGATGCCGACGCCGATGCCGGGACCAATCGCGCCGAGACCGATGGCGAGACCTGCGCCGAGAGCCTTAAGTCCTTCAACGTCCATGTGCATCTCCTCTCCAAGATTGCGAAAATTTAGCGATATGCTGCGACCGGCGCCTTGCGATGTACCAGGGCGTCCGCGTCTCAGTGATGCTCTTCTCCACCATGCCCAATGGTCGCCAGGTTGAAGAACACCAGCGACAGCATCAGGAAGACGAACGCTTGCATGAAACCGACGAACACTTCCAGACCGTAGAACGGCAACGACACGATATACGGAATCAGGAAGGCGATGACCACCAGCAGAATCTCACCGGCGAAAATGTTGCCGAAGAGACGAAAAGCCAGCGAGACGATCTTGGCGAACTCCGAGACCAGTTCCAGGAAACCGACGAACAGGGCGATCATGCCGTTCATGATGCCTTCTTTGAAGCCGCTGAAGTCAACGAACTTCTTGAAGTACCCGGGGCCTAAGGCTCGAATCCCGAAGTATTGGGTTAAGCCCACCGTCACCAGCGCCAGGGCGAGCGTGAAGTTGAGATCAGTGGACGGCGCGCGGAACCACGGAATCAGGATGTAGCCCTCGCCGTGTTCCTCGCCGGTTGCTTCGTCCGCAGGGAGTGGGGTGGCTTCCTCACCCGTCAGGATAGGACCGTTGGCGATATAGCCCTGCGTGGTCGGGTCATGCGGGTGCTCCAACCAACCGATGGAACCAACGCCAGGGATCAGACCGGACCAATTGGAAACCAGGACGAAGAGGAAAAGGGTTGCCACGATGGGGAAAAACCGGGGCGCCCAGTGCCCGCCAATCTCTTTCGAAAGGTTGGCGATGAACTCGACCACCATCTCCATGACGTTCTGTAACCCGCTCGGCGTCAGGTTTGCTTCGCTGACTTTGTCCAGGTCAGATGGGATGCGTCGCGTCGCCAACCACGAGATGAAGATCAGGAAGAGCATCACGATCCAGGTGGTGAGCAGCGAGTTCGTGATGGTGAGGGGACCGACGTGCAAGACGGGTTCAGCCGCCAGAGACACGAACGGCGTCGGCATATTCGACAACCCGAGAAGCCCGGAAACCACGAACAATGCGACGACCAATAGCAGGATCGCCAAATTACGAGGAGTGAACAGCCGTTTGAGCACTATGCTTGATCCTCCTTACTCACTTGCTTTGATTCCAACGTCACTTCGTCCGGTTCGGTGTGTCCCTGTGACCGGCTTACCGACTCAATCGCGCGCGATGTGATGCGAACAGCCCCCACAGTGCCGGCCAGAATGCCAATCAGCCCGCCAATCAGGATAAACAACGGGGCCGTGCCAAGGCGGCGATCCAAAAGAATTCCTGCGCCCAGGGGCGCCAGTGTAGACAGGGCGATGACCCAGCTCAATTGCAACAACGGGCCGAATCGCCATAAGTCTCTCACCGGCTTGCTTTCGCACTCCCCATCACAGCCCGCGGATTATAGCAGTTTGTATCCGCAGGCGCAAATCCGCCCGCCTATTTTGCAACATATATGTTGACTAATAAACGGGCGGTTTCGTCACTCGCCGTAATTGATGCGCCGCCCGCGCCCACGAGTACCCCGGCGCGCCGCGCCCGGCTCCGGCGCGGGTCGCAACACCTCTACGGGCACCTCCGTCCGGTTGACCTGCCCCAGGAAGCGCAGCAGGATATGTACGCGCTCGGCGGGGCCGACAGGGCCTTGAAAGACCCCGCGCAACCCGGCCATCGGCCCGGAATCAATCACCACTTCGTCGCCCGGCCGGAAGGGGTGGCTCGGCAATCCGCCCGCGGCTTCAATTCGATCCAGTTCCTGATTAATCAGCGCAATAGCAGTGTCCGGCACCACGGCAGGTTTGCCGTCAAAGCTGAGAATGCGCCGCAAGCCGGGAATCCACTTAAGGTAATCGGCGTCTAGCGTCACCAGATCACATTCCACGAACAGATAGGTCGGGAATAGCGGCCGGGCGGAACGACCCTGTGCGGCGGGCAGTAGCGGCACGAATGGCTCAACGCCGCGCGTCTTGAGCGCCCGCGCCACGCGCAGTTCAGAATTCGGTTTGGTGTTCAGGGCATACCATCTTTTCACGACACCGCATGGTAGCATAAAAGGGAGAGGGATTCAAAAAGATGCGGTGCGCACTAACACAGTCAAGGCGTCGGGCAGAGTGCGAAAATCGAGCGACTGATAGAGTTTGCGCGCCACACCATTGCTCTCCTGGGTATTGAGGGAGATGCCCGCAGATCCGCATTCCTGCGCATATCGGATCGCATCGCTCACGAGCTGGCGACCAAGCCCGCGACCCTGCGCGTCGGGATGCGCGGCGACGCGAATCAGCTGGGTGTAGTCGCCGTGCAACGGGCTGGCGGTCAACGAGAAACCGACGGGGCGACCATGCAACTCGGCAATGACGGAATGCTCCGCGGTAGTCAGCCACGTGATGAGCGTCGCCGGGTCATAGCGCCAAAGCGGCTCGAACGCTGCCGCGTTCAGGTCGAGAATGATATCCGTGTCCGCGGGGCCGGCGCGGCGCAAGATAGCCGGCTGCGGCGCGCCGGGCAAGCGATGGCCGTTGCGCCGCGCATAGCTGATCACGCGATCTGTTTCGGTGAAGCCGTTCTCGCCCAGCGCGGCCAGCAACCAGGCGCTGTCCGTCAATGCCGTCAACGCGGTCACGCGTTGCGTTCGCATGACTGGGGCCACCGCTTCGAGCAGCCGGGCCATCGTCTGGCCGGGCGGGGACGACCCCGCGCACGCCGCCATCGCCACATCCGCCCACGTCTCGGGCGGAACGCCTGCCGGCGCCCGCACCGACAGCCCCAGAAAACCGATCATATCCGTGCCGGAGAAAGCGACAGCGCTGGCCCCACCATTGAGTAGGGCCACCTGCTCTTCAAGGGCATTGATGCCGTGGCGACGCCACGCGCCGGCCAGCAGCGCGGAAACAGCCGGGCGATCAGCCGCAAACGCCGGCCTGGCCGTCAGAACGCCATCGCGCAAACTTCGCCACCAACTCATGGCCGCTATTATGCCATAACCGGTCCATCTGCGCCGACAACCTGCACCGCGCGGTCACCGATGGTCCAGATCGTCGTCGCGAAGCGCTCGATGAAGTAACGATCATGCACCACGGCCAGCACCGTCCCGTTGAAGCGAGCGACGGCGCGCTCGAACTGCTCGCGCGAGGCGATGTCCAGGTGATTGATCGGCTCGTCCAACAGCAGGAAGTTGCAGCCCCGTACTGCGAGTAGCGCCAGCGCCAGCCGGCTCCGTTCGCCATAGCTCAGCTTGCCCACCGGCACGAAGACCTCGTCGCCCGCGAACAAGAAGTAGTGCAGGAAGCTGCGAGCCTCCGTCTCATCGAGGGCGGCGTGGTTGCGAATCACCGCCAGTGCCGTCAAGGCCGGGTCGGGCAGTTCTTGCTCCTGGCGCATGTACCCAAGCTTGACGCCGTAGCCCAGCCGAACGGCGCCCGCCAACGGCGCGATCTCGCCGGCGATGCAACGCAAAAGCGTCGTCTTGCCGATGCCGTTCGGCCCGATGAGCGCCACACGTTCGCCAAACCCCACATGCAGGTTGACATCATGCAGCAACTCGCGCGAACCGTACCCCAACCGCAGGTCGCTCACCGACAGCACGTCCTGCCCGCTGCGTGGCGCGTCGGCGAACTCCAGCTTCATCTTCCACGTCAGTCCGGGCCGATCCACAAGATCTTCGGCGTCGAGCATCCGCTCAAGGCGCGCCTTTTGCACCACGGCGCGACGCGCCAGATCTTTCGCGATCCGCCGCCAGTGAAAGTGGATCGTCTCGCCCTCGATGTTCTTCGCCTGCCCGCTCAACCGCCGAATCGAGCGATCCAGCTTCTCGATGCGCCCTTGCTGCTCGCGGTAACTCGCCCACTGCCGGTCAAGCTCGCGATCGGTGGCCGCCGCGTAATCAGTATAGCTACCTGCATACTCGCGCAGGCGATGTGTCACATCGTCCAGCGCCAGGATGCGCTCTACCGTGCCATCCAGGAATGCCCGGTCGTGCGAGACGATCAACACTGCGCCCGCATAGCCCCTGACAAAGCCCTCCAGCCACTCCAGCGCCACGATGTCGAGGTGGTTGGTCGGCTCATCCAGCACCAGCAGATCGGGCCGAGCCAGCAGCAACCGGGCCAGCCCCAGGCGCGTCTTTTGACCGCCGCTCAGCGTGGCGACGCGACGATCCTGCCCCACGTCGGCCATATCCAGCCCGGCCAGCACCGCGTCCGCGTCCGCCTCAAGCGCCGCGCCGCCTAACGCCTCAAACTCGGACAGCGCCCGGTCATACGCCGCCAGCGCACCCGCGATCTGCTCGCCTTCGGCGGTTGTGATGGCCTCGGCCAGTTGCGCCAGCCGGTCCTCGACCGCCAGCCGTTCGTTGCCGGCGGCATGCAACACATCACCCACCGTGTCATCCGGCCCAAACTCCAGCGCCTGCGGCAGATAGCCGACGCGCACCGACGACGGCGAGCAGGATACCGTCCCCTGGTCGGCGGGCAATACGCCCGCGATGATCTTAAGCAGCGTCGTCTTGCCGCAGCCATTCGGCCCGATCAGGCCGGCGCGCTCACCGCGATTCAGATCAAAACTGACGTGATCCAGAATTTTGACGTCCCCGTACCATTTCGTGACGTCTCTTACGTGTAACATGGCGCTCACCTCACCACAATGTCATTCTGTCACAACGATGGCATTCTGCCCGCCCTGCCGGCAGGGCAGGGAACGAAGTGAAGAATCTTGATTGTACTGCCCGGTACCGTCGCGCGCCGCAATCAAAAACGCCGCAAGCAATGCCTGCGGCGTTCGCGTATCGTTTACAACGATGTGCTAAATTTCGACTTCGGCAGGCGCACGACCCCGCCGGTAACCTGCAACGGGCGGCGTTCGCACTGCGCGCCACGGATGCAGGTGGTTCCTCACCATCAGATGAAGAGCGGGATAGACACTTATGCGGAAGCTGAATCTGTCACGCCCTTCACCTCCTGTAAGCCTTTCAACAAGCTAGATTATGCCACAATAGCGGCTCGCGTCCAAACACGCGCCGCCCTCTGTAGTATAATAAGATGATGAACACCAATCTATCACTCACTCCGACAGCGGGCGCTGCGGGCATCGGCGTCTTGAACGGACGCCGAGGAAACGGAAACCAAAATGAGTAAGTCACTGAAGATGATCCCCCTGGGGGGATTGGGAGAAATTGGAAAGAATATGATGCTGTTCGAATACCGACGATCAGATTTTGATCGTTGATTCTGGCATCATGTTCCCGGAACATGACATGCTGGGGGTAGATGTTGTCATCCCCGATTACGCATACATCAAGAGCCGCGCCGCCGATGTGCGCGGCATCGTCATCACGCACGGCCACGAAGACCACATCGGCGGGTTGCCCTATCTGATCGGCAACATGCTGCCGGTGAACACGCCGATCTACGGCACACAACTCACGTGTGGGCTGATCGAGGCGCGCCTGTCGGAGCATCCAAGTTTGAGCGCCGCATCGCCCCGGCGCGTCGAGCCCGGCGAGAGCGTGCAAGTCGGTCCGTTCCACGTCGAGTTCCTGGCAATCACCCATTCGATCCCCGACGGTGTGGGGCTGGCGATCACCACAGATCTCGGAACCGTCATTCATACCGGCGATTTCAAGTTCGACTATACTCCCGTGCACGGCGGCGGCCCCGGCTTTGCCCGGCTGGGCCAACTCGGCGCGCAGGGCGTCCTCGCGCTGCTGAGTGACTCCACCGGCGCGGAACGCGCCGGCTACACCCCGTCCGAAGCCGACCATCGAGCCGGCGCTCGACGCCATTTTCCGCAACGCGCCGGGCCGCATCATCGTGGCAACCTTCGCGTCGCTGCTCAGTCGCATCCAGCAAGTGATCAACGCCGCCCATCGGCATGACCGGGTCGTTGCCCTGGCAGGTTACTCGATGGTCCGCACCGCCGAGATCGCGCGCAAACTGGGGCACTTGCACGTGCCGCGCGGCACGCTGGTGGAGCTTAACGAAGCATTGAGAATGCCCGATAACAAGGTTGCCATCGTTACCACCGGCAGCCAGGGCCAACCCGAGGCGGCCCTCGCCCGCATGGCCGACGGCACGCACCGCCAGATCGAGATTCGCACCCGGCGATACCATCGTCCTCGCCTCCACGCCCATTCCGGGCAACGAAGAGGAAGTCGCCCGGCTCATCAACAAGCTGATCCGGCGTGGCGCGAACCTGCTCTACCCGCCATTGGCGAACGTCCACGTCTCGGGCCACGCCAGCCAGGAAGAGCAAAAGCTGATGCTGGCGCTCACGAAGCCGCAGTATTTCGTCCCCGTGCATGGCGAGTTGCGTCACCTGCACGCGCACGCGCGGATCGCCGAGGACATGGGGGTCCCGCGCGAGAACATCTTCGTGATAGAAAACGGCGCGATCCTTGAAATCACCGAGGAGTCGGCGCAGGTCGTCGGTCAGGTAGCCAGCGCCAACGTCTTCGTAGACGGCACGGTGGTCGGCGACGTCGGGCCGACGCGTCATGGCCGAGCGCGAGGTGTTGTCGCGTGATGGCTTTGTGATCGCCGTGGTGCCGGTGAGTCCGGCCACAGGCGAGGTGAGCGGCAAACCCGAGCTGGTCTCACGCGGCTTCGTCTACTGCGCCGGAGAACAAAGAGCTGATGGAACGCGCGGCGGAGCGAGCGCAGTCTGCCTTGCGTAGCAGCGGCGCGCGCCGCCGGCAGGCGATCATCGAAACCACTCAGGGCGTCCTGGGCCGATTCTTCTATGAGGAAACGGGGCGCAAACCGATGGTCGTCGCGGTCGTGACCCAAACGTGACGCGGTGCGGCGGCGTATCCGGTCAAGCCGGATTCGCCGCCGCTTCTTGACCCCTTCGTAGTGACGGCTTCAGCCGTTGTTCGTGTGTCCCGAACGGCTGAAGCCGTCACTCGAAGGGGTGTCCATTCTCTTACTTCGCCATTTCGGTCGCGCGCGTCTCGCGGACGACGGTCACCTTGATCATCCCCGGATACTCCAGGTTATCTTCGATCTTCTTGGCGATGTCTTTCGCAAGCTGAAGCGAAGCCAGATCATCAATCTGTTCCGGCCTGACGATGACGCGCACCTCGCGCCCCGCCTGGATGGCGTAGGTCTGCGAGACCCCGTCAAACGAGTTCGCCATCTCCTCAAGAGCCTTAATGCGCTTGACATAAGCTTCAAGCGTCTCACGCCGCGCGCCGGGCCGCGATCCTGAGATGGCGTCCGCCGTCGTCGCGATCACGGCCTCGATGGATTGTTGCTCCACCTCATGATGATGTGAAGCGATGATGTTGACGACTTCATTCGGCACGCCGTAACGTTTCGCCAGGTCCGCGCCGATCTGGGCGTGCGCGCCTTCCATCTCGTGGCTCACCGCCTTGCCGATATCGTGCAGCAGCGCGCCCATCTTGGAGATCTGCACATTGGCGCCCATCTCGGCCGCCAGCATCGCCGCGATGTGCGTCGCCTCGACGGCGTGCGATAACTGGTTTTGGCCGTAGCTGGTGCGATATTTCAGCCGCCCGAGCAGTTTGATGATCTCCGGGTGCAACCCTTGCAAGCCCACCTCGATGACGGCTTGCTCGCCGGAGTCCTTGATGGACTTCTCGATTTCCCCCTGCGCCTTCTCGACTTCCTTCTCGATGCGCGCCGGGTGAATCCGGCCATCCTGCAACAGACGACTCAGCGTCAGACGGGCCACTTCGCGCCGGATCGGGTCGAAGCTGGACAGGATGACGGCCTCGGGCGTATCGTCCACCACCAGGTCAACGCCGGTCGCGGCTTCGATGGCCCGGATATTGCGACCCTGCCGTCCGATGATGCGTCCCTTCATTTCGTCAGACGGCAACGGCACGGTTGAGACGGTCGTCTCGGATACATGATCGGAAGCCACACGTTCCATGACATTAGAGATGATTTCCCGGGCTCGCGCTTCCGCGTTGGCCAGCGTCTCGGCTTCCACTTCACGGATCTTCCGCGCCATCTCGTGGCGGGTCTCTTGCTCGACAAACGCAAGCAACTCGGCCTTCGCTTCGTCGCGCGTCATGCCGGCGATGCGTTCGAGCTCCGCGGCATGCTCCTGTTCGAGCTTATCCATATCGGCTTCGCGCTTATCCAGCTTTGCTTGCCGCTGGTCAAGTTTGCGATTCCGCTGCTCGACCTGATCGGTTTTGGTGTCCAGTTGATCCTGACGGCGTTGCAGCCGCTCTTCCGAGCGCTCCATCTCGCGCCGTCTCCGTTGGACCTCCGCTTCCGCTTCTTCAACGACCTTGACCCTGCGTTCCTGGGCAGCCAATTCGATGGTCTTCGCCTTCGCCGCGGCGTCAGCGATCAAACGCTCGGCCTCGGTCCTGGCGTTTTTCACCTGCGCTTCGGCCTCTGCGACAGCCTGGGACAGGCGCGATTTCATCAGATAGTATCCGATGAGCGCCCCGACTGCGCCGGCTGCCAGGAAGATCAGCAGGGCAATGATGAGAAGTATTGCTCCGCCTCCTGAAAACATGATTGTCCTCGCTTTCGTGTTCAGTGATTCATCGTATGATTGATCGAATATATCTCAGTTCACTCGTCCGCATCGTCAGGAGATGCACCCGCTCCCAGAGATCGGGCGAGTTCATTGACTGCTTCACGAGCCTCGGCGTAATCAAAGCCGCGACGCATCAGAAAGGCGAGCAAGCGCCGCTTGAACGTCGCCGGGTCGCTCTCCGCCAGGTTCGCCATCCGCTCGGCCTGGGGCCGTGCAGCTTCATAAGCCTGCGAACCGGTTTCGACGGAGGCCAGCGCCTCTTCGATGATGACAGCATCCACACCCTTGAGTCGGAGCTCATAGCGCAGCGCCCGTGCGCCGCGTGGCTTGAAACGCCCACGGTTCTCTACCCAGTAACGGGCGAACTCCGCGTCATTGACATAACTCTGTTGCTGTAAACGCTCAAGCACCAGGTCAATGACTGCCGGCTCGATCTCCTTTTGCGCCAGATTACGCCGGACTTCCGCCTCGCTGCGGGGCCGATAACTCAGGAAGCGCACTGCCCGCTCATACGTCCGTTCCAGCAGGTCCGTTGCCTGTAGCTGCTCGATCTCGCCGTCGCTGAGGTGCTGTCCCACGCGCAGTTTGACGGCGTAAATCGTCGGCAACCCGAACGCAAACTGCTCGTCCAGATAGACGTTCACACGCTCCGTTGTGCGCTTTTGCACCCGCAATGCGGTGATCTTACCGGCCATCCTCTTCCGTGGGTCGCCTCCAAGCAAACAAAAAGAGCTTATGATGACGCCCCCAATGGGCTACATCACAGCTCTTTTCTCGAATGCGCGTGACGCGTCCGGACTTAGTCGTGGACCGACGGTAGCACGCTATATCACCGACGGGAAGAGCCTCAGGCTCTGCCGGGTTGATCCTGCGGTCGGACGCTCGCCGATGAGCGCCGTACGACCGGGCCGCTTACGCAAGGACCCTCTATTTGGGCCACTCGATCCCGCGTTGCGTGGGATCGCCATACTGAATGCCGTCTTGCTGTCGTCCTCTTTAGGTAACCAGGCAATCGGTTAGCACGTCCTACTCCGTAGATCTTCAGTGCTATCGCCAGTCGTGTAGCGTGATCGCTTTCACTCGTGATTCATTCGGCTGTGATGTATTGCGCCGTCTCGGAGGGGGCTGAACCCCACCCGCCGGCGCGCCACTCGTCATACCACCACTCACAGCCGGCAGTTGCGCGCTAGACTTCCTCTTCCAGGATTACGTCTTCCAGATCTTCTTCGACGTCCGGTGAAGTCATCGGGATGTCGGATTCCACTGCAACTGCCGTGGTGGCGCGAATGGCCGCTTCAATCTGGGCGGCGACTTGCGGCGAGTTCACGAGGAACTCACGCGCGTTCTCGCGACCCTGTCCCAAACGCATCCCATCGAAGCTGTAGAATGCGCCGCGTTTTTCAATGATATCCATGCTCGAACCCAGGTCGAGCAAGTCGCCCTCTTTGCTGATGCCCCGATTATACATGATATCGAATTCGGCCTGCTTGAACGGCGGCGCAACCTTGTTCTTCTTGACCGAAACACGCGTGCGGCTGCCGACCGTCTCGCCGCCCTGTTTCAGCGTCTCGATGCGCCGCACGTCCAGCCGGACGCTGGCGTAGAACTTGAGCGCCATACCGCCGGAGGTCGTCTCCGGGTTGCCGAACATGATACCGATCTTCTGTCGGAGCTGATTGGTGAAGATCAAGGCCGTGTTGCTGGTCTTGATCGCGCCGACGAGCTTGCGCAAGGCTTGCGACATGAGACGAGCCTGCAAACCGACGTGCGCGTCGCCCATCTCGCCTTCGATCTCGGCGCGCGGCACCAACGCCGCCACCGAGTCAACCACGACCACATCTACCGCGCCCGAACGAATCAGCGCTTCCGCGATCTCGAGGGCCTGCTCGCCGGTGTCGGGTTGCGAGATGTAGAGTTCATCCACATTGACGCCGCACTTGGCCGCGTATTCGGGGTCCAGCGCGTGCTCCACGTCAATGAAGGCCGCAATGCCGCCCATGCGCTGGGCTTCGGCAATGATGTGTTGGCACAGCGTCGTCTTGCCGGAAGCTTCGGGGCCGTAGATTTCGGTGATCCGGCCACGCGGCACGCCGCCGATGCCCAACGCCATATCCAGAGAGAGCGACCCCGTCGGGATCGCGCCCACCTTCAAGCGCGAGGCTTCGCCCAACTTCATGACGGTGCCGTCGCCGAAACGCTTCTTCAGGCTTGCCAGGGTTGTGTCAAGCGCCTTTTGTTTAGCCGCTTCAGACATGTCTTAATCTCCTTGAGTGAGCTATCGTTCACGGAACAATCGGTCTTTTCTTCCGCAGCGGCGCCCACTCAATCATTAAGCCGAAGTTTACATCACGCATCGGCAAAAATCAAGCGCGGGTTAGCCCGCACAATGATAGCACGAATGTTCTATCCCGTCAAACTTCAGAACGTCCGTTCAACGGCTCCAACTGACGACTCTTTCCGCGGCGAAATCATACGCGAAGGTCAACCCGCCCAGTGCGTCCGGCGCGAGCAATCGCTGATCCGAACCATCGGCGCGCATCCGATAGAGTTTCCACGCTCCGTCGCGGTCACTCAAGAAGACGATATAGGCGCCATCGGGCGACCAGGCCGGCGATACGTGATTGGCGCCCTTATCCAACCGCGAAGGCGGCGCGGTGAGGCGTTGTTGCACGACGCCCCCCGCATCGAGGATGAAAAGATCGGCGTGATCGTGGAGATATTGCTGGACGGCGATCCGTTGCCCTTCGGGCGACCAGGCCGGACTGCTGATCTGCGCATCGTTGACCAGCGGCCGGGTCTCACCGTTCAGCGTCGTGATTTGTAATCCCAGGTCGCCCCTATAAAGGATCTCCGAGTTGCCCGGTCGCCACCCCGGTGTAAAGACCTTCTTCTGCGCCGGAACGTCCTGCCATCCGCTGCCGTCCGGGTTGATGGACACCAACCCGAACTCGTCTACCTGTTGCAACGGCAGATCCGCGATGCAAATCTTCCCGAACGGCGTCACCAGACAGTCGCCGCCGAACCGCTTGCGCAACTCCTCCTCTTCCAGACAGCCAAAGGGCGAAACGCGGCACATATAGTTGCGGGTGCTATACGTGAAAACCAGTTTCGAGCCGTCGCTGTTCCACGCAGGGCCGCGCGGGCGATTGACCGCCGCAACCTGTCTTTCTTGTCCGGTGCGCAGGTCGCGTACGAAGATCGCGTGCGGCGCGCCCCAGCGGGCATAGGCCAGGCGCGTCCCATCGGGCGAGAGCGCGGGGTCCATCCCATCCGTGATGCGCTGGAGGTTGCTCCCATCGGCGTTCATCACATAGATATCCCCACCCGTCCGCGTTTGAAACGCAATCTTCCCCGACAACCCGTCCGCCGCTTGCGCCGGTGCGGGGGGTTGGGCGGGCGTGGGCCGGGAGGCGTCGGTGATATAGCGCGCACGCGACCCAGGCGTCTGCGCCTTCCCGCTCGATCTGCGCCCACGCGCCATCAGGCGTCCGCCCAATGATGCGCACCGTATCGCCGGCGCGGAGGCGACCGAGGATCGGCCGATCTTCGCCGGGGCCGCCACGGATGTTGAGCGTATTGGCGGTAACGCGGCCCTCAGAAAACGCGCCGGCCGCAGCCGAGGATGTCGCAGCAGCGAGCGACGCCGGGGTCGCGGCGGCTTGTTGATCGTCTTGCGCAGGCGCGCGCAGGCTCTCCGGGTCGCCAAAGAGGCTCACATCGCCGCGCGCCACCCAGGCCGTGGCGCCCGTCTCGTCATACGTGACCTGGAGCCAACGCCCATCGGGGCTGAGGGCCTGCGCCCACAACACCTCCGAACCGGGCAGCGACCTTGTGACCCGACTGCCGGCGGAAGGCGATTCGCGCAGGGCAATCGTGGCGCGCTGGCCGATTGCCATCAACGGGCTGACCCGTGATGCAGCGTCGGTTGCTACGGTTGGGACGGCGGCCGGTGTTTGCGTGGGCGCAGATTCGGTCGTCGCAACGATCGCGGACACTTCGCGTGTCGCCCGGGGCGTCAGGGCAACCTGCATGAACGGCGTAGGCTGCTCATCCTTCAAAAAGATGGGGGTCGCTTCGGGCACGACCCCCGGCGGCGCGCCGCACCCGGAGAGCGCAATCAGCGCAACAGGGCCAGCGCGACAGTGAACATCGCGCTCGCGCGGCGTCTCCCGGAACCCATGGAGTGAAGCTCTTTCATTCGTACCGCAATGCGTCAATCGGATTGAGGCGTGACGCGCGCGTCGCCGGATAGATGCCAAAGAACAACCCGACGATCGCCGAAAAGCCGGTGGCCAGCAGGATCGCGTCCGGCGTCACCACAGCGTTCAAGATCATCCTGGAGTTGTGAAATCGCCAGCGCGCCCAGGATGCCCAGCGCGACCCCGAAAAGCCCGCCGATCACGGACAGCACGACCGACTCGATGAGAAACTGCCAGAGGATATCGCGCCGCTTTGCGCCGACGGCCTTGCGTAAGCCGATCTCGCGCGTCCGCTCGGTCACCGAGACGAGCATGATGTTCATGATGCCGATGCCGCCGACCAGCAGGCTGATGCCGGCGATCGCGCCCAGGAACAACGTCAGGACGCCGGTGATCTGCCCGAAGATCGAAAGCAAGTCTTGCTGGTTAATCACCGTGAAATCGTCCGCGTCCTGGAAGGCGATATTGTGACGCTCACGCAGCAGATTCGAGATCTCGTCGCTGGCCGCATCCATCCGGTCTTCGCTGACGACCTGCGCATAGACCACGCTCACGAGCGGCTCACCTCGATTGTTGAAGGCGCTGCGGCTCAGCCGCTCCAGCGCCGTCGTGATCGGGACCATGATGACTTCGTCCTGGTTTGGGCCGCCAAAACCGCCGCCGCCGCCCTTCTCTTCCAGGACCCCGATAATTTTGAAGGGCACGTCGTTGATCTTAAGCGTTGCGCCAATCGGGTAAAGGCCATTATCCTCAAACAGGCGTTCCGCCACGCGCGGTCCCAATCACCGCGACGCGCGTTCGGCTCTCCACATCCGAATCGGTGATGAAGCTGCCGTATGCAACCGGGAAGTTACGCACAGCCTCATAGGCCGGCGTGACGCCCGAAATACTCAAATTCAGCGTCGTTCCGCCGAAAGTCACGCTGGCAGGGTTAATCACCTCGGGAGCAGCTTGCGTGACATCAGGGACTTGTAGCGGGTCAGCAATGGCTTCAGCATCGGCCAGCGTCAATTCGGAGCTACTCGATGTGCTTCCCGGAGGTCCGTCCGCCTCCTCCAGACTGCCGGGCACGATGAATAGAAGATTGGTGCCTACGCTCTGAAGCTGGTCGGTCACCAGGTTCTGCACGCCGCGCCCTACCGAGAGCAGTGTGATCACTGCGCCGACGCCGATGATGATGCCCAACATGGTCAGCGCCGAGCGCAATTTGTTGGTCGAGAGGGCCCGAAGCGCCAGTCGCAGATATTCGCCGGGATTCATGGCTCAACACTCCCTCGGTTGCAAAAACTGGTCGCGATAGACCGAGTCGCCGGCAATCCGCGGGTCGAGCACCGGCTCGTCGCTCTGGATCAGCCCATCATACAGGTGAATCACGCGCCGCGTGTGCTCGGCGATGTCGGGTTCATGCGTCACCAGGATCACCGTGATGCCCTGCTCGGCGTTAAGGCGTTGAAAGATCGCCATGACCTCGGCCCCAACCTTTGAATCCAGGTTACCCGTCGGCTCATCGGCCAGAATGATGGCCGGGTTGTTCACCAGCGCCCGCGCAATCGCGACTCGCTGTTGCTGGCCCCCCGACAACTCATTCGGGCGATGGTGGATGCGCTCGGCCAGCCCCACGGCTTCCAGCGCCGCGATCGGCGCGCTTCTGCCGGTCGCGCCCGCCTGCATAGACCAGCGGCAACTCTACGTTTTGCAGCGCACTGGTTCGTGATAGCAAGTTAAAATTCTGGAACACAAAGCCCAGTCGGCGGTTTCTGATTGTCGCGAGTTGGTCGTCGTTCAGGCGCGATACGTCTTCCCCGGCCAGGATGTACGTCCCCGATGTCGGCTGATCGAGACAGCCGATGATGTTCATCAGAGTGGATTTCCCCGACCCGGACGGACCCATGATGGCGACCATCTCACCCGCGCAGATACGCAGCGATACGCCGCGCAGCGCGTTCACCTGAACATCGCCCATCTGATATGCCTTGGTGATGTCCATCATCTCGATGACGGCCCGGTTGCTCAAGTCCTCTGTGTGCCCGTTGTCCTTGCCGGCCATCAGGGACCTCCGAACGTCTGTTGTAAGCGTTCGAGGCTCGACCGGGTGCGAATCGCCAGTTGATCGCCCTCCTCCAACCCTTCGCGCACCTCCGCTTGCTGATCGTCGCGCAGCCCCAGCCGCACTTCCGTCTTCTGCGGCTCGCCATTCACCAGCCGTTCCACAAAGGTGCGCCCGGTTTCTCGTTCGAGCTGGACCGCGCGATTCGGGATCAGCAACGCGTCATTGCGCGTGCTGCTGATGATCGTGGCCGTCGCGCTCATCCCGCTGCGCAGCGGGGCGTCGCCGGGGGTGATGTCAATGCGTACATCGTAGGCCACGCCGCCCGTGGGCATCACGCGCGCCGCCGGCGCCACACTTTGCACCTCGCCGGCAAAAACCTGATCCGCCAAGGCGTCAATTTCGATGGTCACCGGCTGCCCTTCGGCGATACCGGCGATATCCACCTCGTCAACCTCTACGTTCAAGTGAAATTTCCCGTCATCGGCAATGAGGATGGCGGGCGCGCCGGGCTGGGCGAGTGTACCCTCCACAACATTGACCGCGGTCACAATTCCGGGCCACGGGGCCAGGATGCGGGTATCCTCCAACCGATTCTTCGCCTGTTCGAGCGCAATTTCGGCCTGATCCACGCCCGCCTGCGCGATCTCAACCTGCTCAGCCTGGGGGCCTTGTTTCAAACGGTCGAGGCTCGCCTGTGCCTGGGCGATCTGCGCCTGCGCCTGCGCGAGTTGCGCCTGGTTGGCGTTTTTCGCCGCCACGCGATATTGCGCTTCCGCAGTTTCGAGGCCAATGGTCGCCTGCTGCAATTGCACGGATTGCGGCAGCAGCCCGATCTCAGGCCGATCCTTGACGCGATCGTAGGCCTGCTGCGCCTGCTCCAACTGTACCCGCGCCTGTTCGACCTGCGCCCGCGCCGCCGCGAGCTGGTCCGCGTCCGCGCCCTTCAGCAATTCCTGATAGGCCGCCTTTGCGCTGGCCAGCGCCGCTTCCGCAGCCGCTACATCGCTCTCGCTGGGCAGAACCTGAAGCTGCCGCAACTGCGCCTGGGCCGTCCGCAGGCTCACTTCGGCCTGCCGCACGGCCAGTTCCAGATCGGTGGCATCGAGCTGAGCCAGCACATCGCCGGCCTGAACCCGATCCCCGACCTCAACGGGCAACTCATTGATGAAGCCGCTCAACTGAAACGTCAGATTGGCCTCGCGCTCGGGCAACATCTCGCCCGTCGCGCTCACCGCGGCCGAAATATCGCCCCGCGATACATCTATCGTCTCCCAACTCGGCTCTTGCGCGGCCTGCACGCGCTGCTGAAACTGCCGGTAGCCATACCAGCCGGCCGCAGCCAGGCCGGCGATAATCACAAGAATGATCAAACCTCTACGCATGTGTACTCCTACCGGCCAGGTGGCAAAAAGACCCGGCCGTTCCTCTACCTGACTTTATCTGACATCTCATTTGCACATCACGTCACATTATAACGATGAGCAGGCGCCGGCTCCGCAAGGCATATTCCCGAATCACATAACCCGTTGAATGCGATTATTCAAACGCCTTGTCAAGAGTTGCACAACCCCAGTACTTGTGTTATGATTTCGCAAGACTGTTCACAAAGCACAAACGAAAGGTCCACAGGGAGCGTGCGACTTGTGGGAAGGAGAAAAAGAGGCTATGGAGGAAAATACAATGGCTCGACGTTCCATACCGGATATCGTCGTTGGGCGGTTGCCCGTATACTTGCGGGCGCTGAGCTTTCTGCTGGCCGAAGGCCGTCAGATCACTTCATCTCAGGAATTGGGTGATCGGCTGGGCATCTCATCGGCCCAGATTCGGAAAGACCTCTCTCATTTTGGCGAGTTCGGCAAACAGGGCACGGGATATGACATCTCTTTCCTGTACGACCAACTGCGCCAGATTCTGAAAGTGGATCGAATGTGGGAAGTCGCTCTGGTCGGCGCGGGCAACCTGGGCAAGGCCATCGCAGATTACGGCGGCTTTGCCGGCAAAGGTTTCGTCATCACGGCGATCTTCGATAGCTCACCCGACAAGATCGGCCAGCCGATGGGCATTGACAACCTCATCGTGCAAGATATTAACGAACTGGCCGAGACCCTGCGCAAGCGCGATATTAAGGTCGGCATCATCGCCACGCCCGCGCATGATGCGCAGGCAGTGGCCCGCACCATGTCCGATGCCGGCGTCAAGTCCATCTTGAATTACGCACCGATCACAATCACCGTTCCGGGCAACGTGCGGGTGCAGTACATTGACCCCGTAGTGGGCCTGCAACGGATGACTTACTACATGTCGTAAAGCGATAACGGTGAGACGCCGTCATCCAGCATACCCCTCAAATCTGACGCCTGGCGACACGAACACACGCCGCCGGGCGTCAGATTTGTCTTTCATCACAGAGTGCATCGGCCCTGCATGACCGGCATCATAAACAGCCGCGCGTTACCGTGCTAGAATGACAATCAGGTAAGAGCCAGCGCCCGCCGTGTAGCGTAGGCGCGGCGAAGCCTGAAATCGTAATAGCCGGAAAGGTTTTTCCGGCAAGCTCGAAGACTCTATGCAGAGGAGGTTGGGGATGGGCGCCATGCCGGTAGTCTCCAATATCATGACCCCCAACCCTTTGACGGTGACGCCTCGCAACGCCATCCGGACGGCGGTCAACCTGATGCGCGAAGGAGGGTTCCGCCGCCTACCGGTGGTAGACCGGGGTCGGCTCGTAGGGGTCATCACCGATCGCGATTTGCGGCGCGCGGCGAACTCGCCGTTTGTTGTGCGCGAACAGTGGTATGATAATTTCATCCTCGATCATATCGAAGTTGGTTCGTGCATGACGCCTAACCCCGTCACAATCGGGCCGATGGAATCGGTGGCCGAGGCGGCGCGCCTGATGCGCAATCACAAGATCGGCGGCCTGCCCGTCATTGATAACGGCCAGCTCGTCGGCATCGTCACCGAGACGGACCTGCTGGACTTTCTGATTCGTACGCTCGAAGACGAGATGGCGCCGGCATGAAGGGCGAATTCCGTCCGCATACCGTGATCGGGACCGAGTAAAGTACGCCACACCTGCGCAATCATCGCAGGTGTAATTTTCACCGGGAGGTCACTACGATTCACCGGGTCGTCACGGCGAAGACGCCGACTCAGGCGACTGTCAGCTCTTTGCGAATATCTGGCCTCGGCCTTTCGCCCGCTGCGCGCTTAACGGCATCTCGATGGCAAACGTGCATCGCCGGCGAAAACGACCCGTGATGGCTGTCTCAAGGAGGCGACAGGCATGGTCAAAGGTACGTTGGTCATTGATGTAGACCGGTGCAAAGGTTGCGCACTCTGTACGGCAGTATGCCCTCGTGGGATACTCCGCATGCGGCGCGACCGATTCAATGCCCGCGGGTATCGGCCTGTAGAACTGGCCGACCCTGAAGGTAATTGCACCGGTTGCGCTTTGTGCGCGTTGGTCTGTCCGGATGTCGTGTTCACAGTCTACCGGCAGACGACAAAGCGAAACGGCGAAGCGCCCGTAGTAGGAGACGTACATGGCAAAGAAGCTATGGAAAGGCAATGAAGCAATGGCCGAAGCGGCCATCCGGGCGGGCGTGGAAGCGTTTTTCGGCTACCCCATCACACCACAGACGGAGCTTCTTGAATATATGTCGGCGCGGATGCCGGCGTTGGGGCGGGTATTCCTCCAGGCGGAGAGCGAACTGGCTGCGATCAACATGGTGTACGGCGCAGTCTCGGGCGGCTCCAGGGCGATGACCTCATCCTCCAGCCCCGGGATCAGCCTCATGCAGGAAGGTTTCTCCTATATCGCCGCATCGGAAGTGCCCGCCGTCGTGATAGATGTGATGCGCGGCGGTCCCGGCCTGGGCAACATCCAGCCCGGCCAGAGCGACTACTTCCAGATCACGCGGTCGGCCGGTCACGGTGATTTTCACCCGATCGTGCTCGCGCCCTCCACGGTACAGGAAGCGGTAGATCTGATCTACGACGCCCTACCCCTCGCCGAGAAATATCGGACGTTGGTGATTCTGGCAGCCGACGGTTCGCTGGGGCAGATGATGGAACCCGCCGAAATGCCGCCCATGCGCCCGCTGCCGAGCGAAGACGAGCGCCCCGACTGGGCCGTCCGCGGCGCAACCGGCCGTTCGAAGCGCATCATCACCTCCCTCTTCCTCAACGAAGACGAGTTGGAGGCGCTTAACAACCAGTTACAGGCCAAGCTACGCGAGATCGAACGCTGCGAACAACGCTGGGAAGAGATCGAAACCGACGACGCCGAATGGCTGTTGGTCGCTTTCGGCACCGTGGGGCGAACGTGCAAATCGGCGCTCCGCGAGGCGCGCGAGCAGGGCCTCCGCGTCGGGCTGTTCCGACCGATCACACTGTGGCCATTCCCGGCAGAACGGTTGCACGAACTCTTAACCCGGATGCAAGGCGCGCTGGTGGTCGAGATGAACGCCGGGCAGATGCTGCATGACGTGCGGCTGGCGGCCGCAGGTAGCTGCCCGATCGCTTTTTACGGGCGCACTGGCGGCGCGATTCCGCTACCTGATGAAGTCATGGGTGCGCTCGGTGAGATGATCGGCGCACGGCCATCCGTGGCAGTTCAAGAGGGGGTGCGCCATGGCTAACGGCAACGGCTCAGACTTGCGCACGAAGTTCGCGCCGCAGGACGGCATGTTGGAAGGCGAGATCGTCTATCGGCGTCCCGATGCACTGACCCCGACCTACACACACTATTGTCCGGGCTGCACCCACGGCCTCATCCACCGGCTGATCGCCGAAGCGATTGACGAGTTGGGCATCCGCGAACGGACGATCCTGGTTGCGCCGGTGGGCTGTTCGGTGCTGATGTATCACTATTTCGAGGTTGATGCGGTGGAAGCCGCGCATGGGCGCGCGCCCGCCATGGCGACGGGACTGAAACGCACCCAGCCGGGTAAGATCGTCTTCACCTATCAAGGCGACGGCGACCTCGCCTCGATCGGCGCGGCGGAGATCCTGCATGCGGCCAACCGTGGCGAGAACATCACGGTCTTCTTCGTGAACAACGCTGTCTACGGCATGACCAGCGGACAAATGGCCCCAACGAGCCTGCTGGGACAGGTCACCACATCGTCGCCGCTGGGGCGCGATGTCAAGCAGCACGGGTATCCGCTGCGAATGGCCGAGTTGATTGCAGGGCTGCCGGGCGCGGCCTATGTGGTGCGCCGGTCGGTCTATGACCCGCGCACGATTCGACTGGCGAAAAAGGCCATCGTCACGGCGCTGAAGGCGCAGATGGCCGGGCTTGGCCTGGGGTTGGTGGAATTTCTCTCCAGTTGCCCCACCAACTGGCACATGTCACCGCCCGACGCGTTGACCTGGATTCGCGATACAATGGAGCCATACTTCCCGTTGGGCGATTTCAAAGTCAGCGATCCTGTGAAAGATCTGGCGTAGCGTCTACCGGCAAAGGAGCCAGGGCATGCACCTCGCGATGATCATTTCCGGATTCGGCGGACAGGGTTCGTTGTTCGCCGGTCAATTGTTGGCCTATGCTGCGCTGGACACAGGCAAACACGTCACATGGATTCCGTCTTACGGCCCCGAGATGCGCGGCGGCACCGCTCATTGCACGGTGGTCATTTCCGATGATCCGATCGGGTCGCCATTGGTCAGACGGCCCGGCGCGGTGGTGGCGTTGAACCTGCCATCATTCAACAAATACAATGCGTTGCTCCAGCCGGGCGGTATTCTGGTCTATAATCGCTCTCTGATCGAGGCGGACGAGACGCGCGCCGACGTGCATTACTGCGGCGTGCCCGCCAACGCCGTCGCCGAATCGCTCGGCAACGTACGACAGGCCAACGTCGTCTTGTTGGGCGCGTTGCTGCAAATTACGGGCGCATTACCGCTCACGGCAGTCGAGCAGGCGCTGGATGCTCATCTACCGGCGCGCCAGAGGCAGTATCTCGAATCCAATAAAGAGGCTCTGCGGCAAGGCGCACTCCTGGCTCGCAGCCTCAATCAACTTGAGCCAGCTCAGCGAGGAGTTTGAAGGCATGGCAACCTTATGGGGTAGTCGTTACGCGCAGCGTAACTTGAGCATGGGCCGATCCATCATCCGCGAACTCTTGCGGATGACCACCGAATCGGATCTAATTTCGTTTGCCGGCGGCCTGCCCGCTCCGGAACTGTTCCCGCTCGAACGATGCCAGGAAGCAGCCTGTCGCATCTTGAGCGAATACGGCGCGATGGCCCTGCAATATGGTCCGACGGAAGGGTTTTTGCCCTTGCGCCAGTTCATCTGCGATCGGATGCAGCGCTACGGCATCGGCGCGCAACCGGCCAACGTGGTGATCACCAACGGCTCACAGCAAGCGCTCGATCTCATCGGGAAGCTGCTGGTGAATCCGGGCGACCGCATCCTCATAGAGGAGCCGACCTATCTGGGGGCGCTGCAAGCCTGGAATGCTTATCAGGCCGAGTACGCGCCGGTGCCCATTGACGATGACGGGCTGTGCACCGAGTTACTGGAGCCGGCCCTGCGAACAGGGCCGAAATTCATGTACGTGTTGCCGAACTTCCAGAACCCCGCCGGCACGACCCTGTCGCAGGAGCGCCGGCATGATGTGGTGCGCCTGTCGAACAAGTACGGCATCCCCATCGTCGAAGATGATCCCTACGGCGCGTTACGCTTCGAAGGCAAGCACATGCCGCCATTGGTCGCGCTGGATGCGGAGTATCAAAAGAAGACGGGCCTGAATGGTCACGCTTTCCTGGAAGGCAACGTCATCTATCTCGGCACCTTTTCCAAGACGTTGGCGCCGGGGCTGCGATTAGGGTGGGTCGTTGCGCCGGTCGAAGTGGTTGACAAACTGGTGATGGTCAAGCAGGGGACCGACCTGCACACCAGTAACCTGACGCAAGCACTGGCTTATGAAGTCGCAAAAGATGGCTTCCTGGAAGAACATATCCGGGAGATTCGCCAGGTGTACGCCGAGCGACGCGATGTCATGCTGGATGCCCTCGAGCGCTACTTCCCAGAAGGTTGTTCGTGGACGCGACCCGGAAGGCGGCCTGTTCTTATGGGCGCGCGTGCCTGCGCCGCTCGATACAACGGAGTTGCTGCCCGACGCCGTCGCGCACCGTGTGGCCTATGTTCCCGGCAGCGCGTTCTACGTCGAGCAGAAGCGGGGCGCTGCCACGATGCGCCTCAATTTCTCGAACGCACAGCCGGATCAAATCGTGGAGGGTTGCCGCCGGTTGGGCGATTTGCTCAAAGAGAAGCTCCAGCGCGACCACATAGTTACAGTTCCTCTCCCTGTGGGAGAGGTCAGGTGAAGGCCTGCCTTCGCGATCATCAGACAAACACATTACGCAAACGGAAGAACTGAGGAAACAGCATGGATAGAACGCACGTACGCGACATCATGACCAGCCCTGCGATCGTCATCACGCCGAACATGCCAATCCCCGCAGCGATGGCGCTAATGCGCGAGAAGAACATCCGTCACCTGCCGGTGGTCGAGAATGATCAGTTGATCGGCATCATCAGCCGGGGCGACCTGCGGGAGGCTTCGATCTCTGAAGCCATCAACGCTGACATCTATGAGCTGAACTTCATGCTCAACCGGCTTGCCGTCAGCAAATTGATGTCGCGGAAAGTGTTGACCGTGACGCCCGAAGCCCCCATCGTCCATGCCGCCGAATTGATGACGGAGAACAAGATCTCCGGGCTGCCGGTGGTTGACCCCGGCGGCGCAGTGATCGGCATCGTGACGGAATCGGATCTGCTACGAATGCTGGTGCGCAAGCTGCGCGACGCGGAGGAACTGACCACCGCCAAATGACCGCGGCGCTGTACCCGAATTCGCAAAGCAGGCGGCGCACCCGTCGAGTGCGCCGCCTGCTTTTCCCTGAGAAAACCTTGCGTGATCCTCAATCCGTGGAATCCGCTCATCCCGGGCGGGAACGGGCCGGGGTGAAAAATCCGTGTCAGCCCGGCTCTCGCCCTGTGCGGCCTCGCCCGATTTGAAGCAGCGGGCGACCGTGGTAAAATGTCCGCCACGTTGGCCGAATAGACGAAGCCAACTTCACACCCCGCACTGTAAACTTTCCCTCCGGCGAAGACGCCGGCGCTGGTTGCGTTTCCGAATCGTGCGCCGGCCACGCTTGGCCTCCGATTACCGATGATGGAAACTAACCTCGGTGCGCCTGTCTCCAACAGGCGGTTTCCGGCGCGACAGGATCGTTTCCGGTGGGGCATCTGACGTGACTATGACCTGTACTTTTCGGGAGAGAGGGCCATGCAAGTTCTCAAGTTCGGGGGCACATCCGTAGGCGACGCCAAAGCCATCGCTCAGGTGGTGAACATCGTGCGGACAGAAGCCGAGCGCGACCCGCAGACCGTGATCGTCACTTCGGCCATGCGCGGCGTCACCGACCTGCTCATCAACGCCGCCCACGCCGCCGCCGCAGGCGACCGGCAGCCCTATCGCGATGCGCGCCTGACGCTCATCGGCCGTCACCACGATACGGCGGAAGCATTGATCGGCGACCTCGATGATCTGTCGAGTTTGCTGGCCGGCACGGATGAACGGATTCGCGACTTCGAACGCCTCTGCATGGCCGTCTCCATCCTGGGTGAAATGACGGATCGCGGGCTGGCCGTCATCTCGGGGCTGGGCGAACGGCTACTGGCGCCTATTCTGGCGGCGGCCATGCGCGCGCAGGGGCTGCCCGCCGAATTCGTAGACGCCGGCGAGTTGATCGTCACCGATGACAACTACGCTTCGGCGGCTCCCGATATGGCCGCAACGCGGGAGAAGACGCGCGAACGCCTGACGGCGTTGTTCGAACGTGGCGCGATCCCGGTGGTGACAGGGTTCGTCGCCGCCACGCCGAACGGCGCGCCCACCGTCCTCGGTCGCGGGGGGTCCGACTATTCGGCAGCCATCCTGGGCGCGGCGCTCAACGCCGATGAGGTGCAAATCTGGACCGATGTGGACGGCGTGCTAACTGCCGACCCGCGCATCGTGCCCGATGCGCGCTCGCTCAAAGAGCTGACCTATGCGGAAGCGGCTGAGTTGGCCTACTTTGGCGCGAAGGTCCTCCACCCGAAAACGATGCTGCCGGCCATTGATCTCGGCATCCCGATCAGTGTGCGTAACACCTTCAATCCCGGCTTTCCCGGTACCCTGGTGGTGGGGCAAGCGGGCAACGGAGGCGGCGTCAAGGCGCTCACCGTGATCCGTGGCCTGACGCTGGTCACGGTCGCGGGGCGCGGCATGATGGGCGTGCCCGGCATCGCCGCGCGCACCTTCGCCGCCGTCGCCCGCAAAGGCGCCAACGTTCTGATGATCTCTCAGGCCTCATCCGAGCAAAGCATCTGCTTCATCGTGCCTGAGGCGGATGCGTCCGGCGTCGTGGCAGCCCTGGAGACGGAGTTTGCGGACGAGATTCGCCGGCGCGAGATTGACGGCATCTCCGTTGTACGCGACGTGGTGATCGTGGCCGTCGTGGGCGAAGGCATCCGTACCACGCCCGGTATCGCGGCCCGGCTTTTCGGCGCGATGGGAGAACACAACCTCAACGTGGTCGCCGTCGCCCAGGGTTCATCCGAGGCAAATATGTCGCTGGTGCTGGCCTCGGCAGACGCCGACGCAGCCGTGCGCTACATTCACTCGGCGTTCAAACTGGCGGGAGCGCCCGCATGAAGCACACCCCCTTGATCATCTTCGGAGCGGGCAACGTTGGCCGCGCCCTGGTGCGCCAATTGATCGCGGCGGCCCCCGAACATGCCCGGCGTGAAGGGCTGGCATTCGATATCGGCGCCTGGTGTGACAGCAACGGCGCGGTACTCGACGAATCCGGCATCCCGGCGGGCACGTTGACGGCGCTCGATGCAGCAAAAGCCTCCGGCGTGACGCTTGCCGAAACCGAATGGGGCTCGCCGCAGGGTGACCTCCGCGGTGTGCTGGACGTGGCAGGGACGGACGGCTGCATCGTGGTAGACGTCACCGCCTCACGCGACACCATCCCCGCGCTGGAACTGGCCTTGGAACGCGGTTATGGGTTGGCGCTGGCGAACAAAGTGCCGCTTGCAGGCGACCAGGCGTTATTTGATCGCTTGATGATGGGACAGACGCGCTACGAGTCCACAGTCGGCTCTGCCGTGCCGGTGATCGAGACGGCGCGTGCGTTGGTTCGCGCCGCCGATCGCGTGGCTCGCGTGCAGGGTGCGTTGAGCGGCACACTGGGCTTTCTCTGCACCGGTCTGGAGGCCGGGCGGCCCTTCTCACAACTGGTGATCGAAGCGATGCAACGCGGATATACGGAGCCCGACCCGCGCATTGACTTGAGCGGCATGGACGTAGCGCGCAAGGCGCTCATCCTGGCCCGCACGCTAGGGCGCCGGCTGGAACTCGACGCGGTCTCCGTCGTCTCTCTCGTTCCCGCCGAATTGGACGCCCTGCCCCTGGCCGATTTTCTGACGCAAGTCGCAGATATGGATGCTGAGTATGGGCGGCGCGTCGAGCGGGCCGCCGCCGAGGGCTGCGTCTTGCGTTATGTCGCGACTCTGGATGATGACGGCGCGCGCGTGAGCATGCTGGCCGTCCCGCGCGAAACGGCGCTGGGGCAGTTGCGCGGCAACGACAATCTGGTCGCATTTCACACGCGCTACTATCCCGACGAGCCGCTGGTGTTGCAGGGTCGCGGCGCAGGATATGACGCGGCGGCGGCCGGCGTCCATGCGGATATCGTCGCGCTGGCAACAGCGCATAAAGGACAAAAAAGACCATGAGCGACGAGAAAGTGAAAGTCGGTATTCTCGGCGCGACAGGCGCCGTCGGCCAGCGATTCATTCAATTGCTGGCAAACCATCCCTGGTTTGAAGTCGGCGTGCTGACAGCGTCCGACCGTTCGGAGGGCAAACCCTATTCCGAAGCCTGCAAATGGCTGCTGCGCGGCGGGATGCCGGCCTCAGTCGCCGATATGACCCTGGTCGCGACGTCCGTCGGCGCCATCCCGCCGGATGTCAAGTTGCTCTTCTCGGCCTTGCCCGGTAACACGGCAAGCGTCATCGAAGAGGAGCTTGCCGCCGCCGGGTTCGGCGTCTCCTCCAACGCCTCGGCGCACCGCATGGACCCCGACGTGCCGTTGTTGATCCCCGACGTGAACCCCGAGCATACGGCGCTCATTCCCGTGCAGCGGGCGCGCCGCGGCTGGTCGGGCTTCATTGTCACCAATCCCAACTGCACGACAACCCATCTGGTGTGCGCGCTCAAGCCGCTCTATGACGCTTTCGGGCTACAGGCCGTCAATGTGGTCACGATGCAAGCGCTCTCCGGAGCCGGCTATCCCGGCGTATCGGCGCTCGATATCCTCGACAATGTGGTGCCCTACATCGGCGGCGAGGAAGAGAAGATCGAGACGGAGCCGCGCAAACTGCTGGGGACATTCACGGGCGACGGCATTGCAACCGCCGATTTCGTCATCAGCGCGGAGGCAAACCGCGTGGCCGTGCGCAACAGTCACCTGGAAGCCGTATCGGTCAAGCTGGGCAGCCCGGCTTCGCTAGAGGATGTCGCCGCCGCGTTGATCGGCTATCAGGGCGAACCGCAACGCATGGGGCTCCCGTCTGCGCCGAACCCCGCGATCATTTTGCACACGGAAAACGACCGGCCTCAGCCGCGGCTCGACCGGTTGGCCGGCGGCGGCATGGCGACCAGCGTCGGGCGGTTGCGCCCCGATCCGGTATTCGATTATAAATTCTTGGTGCTGGGGCACAACACCATTCGCGGCGCGGCGGGCGGCGCGTTACTAAACGCCGAGCTTCTCAAAGCGCAAGGGTACCTGGGTTAAGAATGTATCCGTGACCCCCTGCCCGTCGGCAACCACGAGGGTCGGTCCGACGCCCGTGACAAGGCCCTGCGCTCCGATAGATAGGGAAAAGTAAGCGATGACCACGAAAACATCCATCTATGATCTTGTCGGGGACCTCGTTGTCTATCGCGACCTGGACCCCGTAGACTCGCGGCTGCCCCGTTTCAGCGAAGCCTGGCCGCGTATGGGTCTCGCCACGCCCGCCCGCCCGCGCAAGCTAGATCTCGCTTATGCCCAGGCGCTGGCATGGCTCCTTGCAGAAATGCGCAGCCTCGACGCGCCCGGCCTGTCCATTCGAGAGCTCGTCTTCATCGGTGATAATCTCTCCAGCGACGGCAGCGCGTTCCGCAATCTCCGCGCCGCCGGCGACTGGCGCGGCTGGGCCTTCATCGGGGCCGATCGCGCCGATGCGCCCGCGATGACGGACACCGACGGTATCATCACGGCCAATCGCTGGGCGTCGCTCAGCGACTTTCTCGCGCTGTTGCTGCGCCAGGGCGCGCGCCTGGATGGGCAGACTATCGTTGTCCTCGATATTGACAAGACGCTGATCGGCGCGCGCGGGCGCAACGACGTGGCGATTGACGGCGCGCGCATCTCCGCCATCGAAGCAACCGTCGCCGAGGCGCTGGGCGACGCCTTCGACCGCGAACGGTTTCGTAAGGCCTACGCGACGATCAACGTCGCCAGGTATCACCCGTTCACCGCCGACAACCAGGACAACGTCGCCTATACGTGCCTCATGTTGGGCGCGGGCGTCTCCAGCCTCGACGATCTCATCACCCAGATTGACGCGGGGCAGTTGGCGACTTTCCGCGCCTTCATAGATCAGGTGGACGCCAACCGCGATTTGCTGCCTTCTCCCGGCCTGCGGGCCTTGCATGATGATGTCTACGCGCACGTGCTTGCCGACGACGCCACGCCGTTCAAGGCGTTCCGGCGGCGCGAGTACCGCGAGACGGTCGCGCGCATGGGCTGCCTGCCCGATGACGCATCTCTGGAGCGCATGCTGGCGGAAGAAGTCTGCATGACGCGCGAAACACTGGAGGCCGCGGCGTGGCTGCGTGAGCGCGGCTGCCTGCTGACCGCCCTGTCCGATAAGCCGGATGAGGCCACCATGCCCACACCGGAACTGATCGCCCAGGGATTCCTGCCTCTGCATCGCGTCCCCGCCCACATCGTCGGGCCATCCATCCGCGAATCGCTGGCCCAGCTATAGCAAAGATGTATGCGCCGAGTGCCCACCCTACGGGCTGACGGACAGGATTCATAAGATTTGCAGGATGCGAGAGAGGTTCACCTGTTCGGCCTATTAATCCTGTCAATCTGATGCAGCCGTGGAGAGCGCCGTCCCGAGGGAATATTAGGTCGTTACCGCATGGGTCTGTTATAATGAGCTTTACCCTCAGAGACCGGAACGCCAATCTGCCGGCGGTCTCGATGATGGAGGCGTCGCTTGAACCCAATTGAGCCGGAACCTATTCGTTGCAGTATTGGGGTTACGGCGTATAACGAAGAAACCAATATCGCCGCGTTGCTCGATGCCCTGTTGACCCAACACCTGCACGACGTTGAGATCAGCGAAATCATCGTTGTTGCCAGCGGTTGCACCGACAATACGGTACCTATCGTCGAATCCTACGTCGCCGCCTATCCCCTGGTCAAACTCCACGTGCAGCCAAAGCGTGAGGGCAAAACGGCCGCGATCAATCTCTTCCTGGCCAACGCGACCGAGGATATCTGCGTCCTGGAAAGCGGCGACACGCTGCCCCATGAAGACGCGGTCGAGCACCTCGTCCGTATGTTCGAAGACGCCAACGTCGGTATGACCGGCGCGCACAAAATCCCCGTGAATACGCCCGACCACCTCGCCGGCCTGTTCACGCATTTGCGCCTTCGCCTGGAACACCAGCTCTGCCTGGAGATTCCGCGCCTCGGTGAGATGATCGCCTTCCGCAAGGTCTTCGAGCGGATCCCGGCGGACGTAGCCATGGACGAAGCCTTTGTAGAGGCGCTCGTCGTTCAGCGCGGGATGCAGGTGCGCTATGCGCCGAATGCAATCGTTTACAACACCGGCCCCGTCAGCCTGAGCGACTTCGTCATGCAGCGGCGGCGCAATCATGCCGGTCATCTCTACCTCAAGTCCAAGTATGGCTATGCCGTGTCCAGCATCCAGAACACGCGGGTCGCAAAAGTGGCCCTCAAAGAACTCTGGGGCGCCATCCGCCTGATCTACACGCTGATGCTGTTGGGTGTGCTGGAAGGCTGGGCGCGCCTCCTGGGTTGGTACGACTTCGCCATCAAAAAAGATCGCCACGTGGTGTGGGATATGGCCTGGTCGCAGAAAAGCGACGTGGACGCGGAACGCCGTGAAGCCGATGCGCACGAAGACGTTCGGCCCAGTGCGCTGGCGCGAAAGACCTGAAGTTCTGTGCGCGATCGAGCCATTACCCTCCTGAAGGTCTTCGTCAGCATCTTCCTGGTGATCCTGGCCTTCAGCAAAGTCCCTTTCTCTCAGGTTGCCACACAACTCGCTTCCGCCAATCTTTTGTACTTCCTGGTGGCCCTGGCCCTCTATTTTCTCGCCATCGTCGTGAATGGCGTCAAATGGCAGATCCTTTTGCGCGCCCAGGATATGCGGGTCCCCTTTCCGGCCGTCCTGCAATTCCTCTTCATTGGATTCTTCTTCAATAATTTCCTGCCCGCGAACGTGGGCGGCGACGTGATGCGCGGCTACGGGTTAGCCCGCTACACCGATCGCACCGCCGACGCCGCCGTTTCGGTCATCGTGGATCGCATCATCGGTCTGATGGCGTATATGAGCTCCGCGGTCGTGGCCGCCTTGATCTTCGTCCGCATCAGCGACCGTCCCGAATGGCGGCGCATGGAGTGGGTTGCAGTGGCCGCGCTGTTGGTGTTGGGGATGGGATTCGCAGTGATGCTGAGCCGGCGCTTTCGATCCTTCATCAGCACGGTGCTATCGTTCCGCTGGTTTGCCCCGGTGGCCCCCATCTGGGAGAAGATGTCCGATGCGTTCAATGCCTATCGGTTCCAATATCGGGCGCTCATCGCCGCGTTCGGCGTCGGTCTGATCGGCATCTTGTGCACCACGCTGGTAAACTGGACTCTGTCGCTCTCGATGGGTGGCCTGATGCCTTTGGGCGTTATCTTCCTCGTCAACCCGCTGATCGCGCTGGTACTGATGCTGCCTATTTCCATTGGGGGCCTGGGCGTGACGCAAGCGATCTATCCCTTCCTGTATTCGCTGGCCGGGGTGCCTGCCGATCATGCACTGGCTGTTTCCCTGATGATGCAGCTCATCGTCTTCCTCGGCAGCCTACCGGGGGCATTCTTGTGGGCGCGCGGCGAATATGCGCGGCGACGCACGGGGAACTCTCCCAATGGCGAAACCGTGGGCGGCTCTGCAACGGCAGACGCGCCGAAAGGGAGAAGCCTTTAGCCGTGGATGAACTACTTTGGCCGATCTCGGAAGATGAGGCGCGCCGTCTCTACGAGCAATCCGGCTCGGGCCACGACTTCGATCACATCCTGCGCGTGACTCATCTGGCGCGCCGCATCGGTGCAGCAGAGGGCGCGGATCTGCGAGTCGTCGTCACCGCGGCCCTGTTACACGACATCGGCGAAAGCGAAGGCCGCACCGCCCACCACATGCGCAGCGCCGAGCTGGCGCGGCGGGATCCTGTATACGCAACCTGCGCCGTTCGTTGATGCAGTTGCTCACGCCATCGAATCCCATCGGTTCCGCGCCGACCCCTGCCGAACACGCTGGAAGCGCAAGTGGTTTATGACGCCGATAAGCTGGACGCCATCGGCGCCATTGGCGTGGCACGCGTCTTCGCATATGCCGGCGAGCGGGGGACGCCGCTGTGGCGCAGGTCCTGGCGCGACATTGCAGCGGACGATGGCGACGCCGTGTCGCAGCCGAAAGCACTGGGCGCGGAGTACACGCCCGTTCATGAATTCGTCTACAAGCTGGATCGCATCCCCGATCGGCTTTATACGCCGACCGCGCGCCCTGGCGGCCGAACGACTGGCGTTCATGCGCGCCTTTTTCGACCGCCTTGACGCAGAAATCCAGAATGCCTGAGCGCATCCGACTGACGCAGGAGATTGACCGGTGGAATATCTGAATCGTAAGGGTCTTTATTTCGAGGAATTCGAAGTCGGCAGGGGTATCGAGACGCCGGGTCGCACTGTGACCGAGGCCGATATCGTGGCGTTTGCCGCCCTCAGCGGCGACTGGACGGCGATCCATGTGGACAGAGAATATGCAGCCGGGACGCCTTTCGGCGAGCGGATTGCGCACGGCCTGTTAGTGCTCTCCATCGCATCGGGGCTCGCCGTGCGTCAAGGTTTCATCGAAGACACCATTATGGCATTCCGGTCGGTGGAGTGGAAGTTCAGCCTGCCCGTGAAGATCGGCGACACGGTGCACGTGCGGTCTGGAAATCGCCGAAAAGCAAGCGCTGCCCAGGCTGGGGGGTGGGCAGGTTATCTTCAACGTAGAGGTTCTCAATCAGCAAGGCCAAACGGTGCAGCGTGGCGTCTGGTCCATGCTGGTCAAGTCGCGCCCTGAGATTTAGGCCACTTGCCGGGTCAACCCGTCGCAGGCGAGACCACTTTGCCATGCTTGAGCACGGCAGCGACGAGGTTGCCGCCAAATCGGTAGCCTAACATCCGATAGTCCGCGCCGTCCAGGATCACCAGATCGGCCAACTTGCCCGGCTCGATGCTGCCCACCCGGTCAGCCAGCCCGACCGCATGTGCCGCATTGAGTGTGGCCGCCGCCAGCGCTTCGGCGGGCAACAGCCGCATATAGCGACACGCCAACGCCATGATAAACTGCATACTCTCGCACCAACAGGTGCCGGGATTGAGATCAGTCGCCAGCGCAAGCGCCCCGCCCATATCCACAAACCGCCGCGCCGGTGTGAAATCATGTTGCCCCAGACCGAACGGTGTGCCCGGCAACGACACGCCGATAGTCTCCGACTGCGCCAGCAGCGCCAGGTCTTCATCGGGCGTGGTCACCAGATGGTCCGCGGAGGCTGCGCCCAATGCCACGGCGAGCGGCGTCCCCCCGATGGGCCGGAACTCGTCCACGTGCAGCTTGAGCGCGTAGCCCTGCGCTGCGGCCGCTTCAAGAATGCGCCGGGATTGCGTCAGATCAAACGCGCCGTCCTCGCAGAACACATCGCAGAACAGCGGCCATCCCTCCCCAAAGTCAAGTTGCAACTCATGCCAGCGCGCCCGGATGCGCGGCAGCATTTCGGAAATGATGAGGTTCACGTAGTCGTCGGCGCGACCGCGATATTCCGGCGGCGTGGCATGCGCGCCGAGAAACGTCGGAACCAGATCCATCGGGTGACTGCGCTGCAATTCGGCGATGACCTCGAGTTGCTTCAACTCATCCTCGGTCGTCAACCCATAGCCCGTCTTCGCTTCGATGGTCGTTGTACCGTGCACCAACGCGCGGTCGAGCCGCGCGCGCGTTTCAGAGACAATCTGCGCCATAGACGCACTTCGCGTCGCCATCACGGTCCGCGCAATCCCGCCGCCCGCAGCCATGATTTCCATGTAGCTCGCCCCGCCAATGCGCAGCTCAAACTCTGCCGCGCGATCTCCCGCCCAGGGCAAATGCGTATGTGGGTCTACAAAGCCGGGGATCACGGCCCGACCGCCGGCGTCGAGCCGTTCAGCACCGGCATAACGCGCTTTCAGGGCCTGTTCCGGCCCCGCTTCCAGGATAAGACCATCCGCAATGGCGACGGCAGCCCCGTTGATGAGACTCAATTCACGCAAGGCGTCGCCGCGTCGTGGGCCGGGCGGAAGGCCCTCCCCGGACAGTGTGACCAATTGACCGATGTTATGGATGAGCAGGTCTGCTTGCATGATGACCTCAATCCTGTGAGTTACGGCGATCATAGCATTGCCGTCTTGAGGCCGTCAAGCGCCGAGACGAGTTAGCGCGACAACGTATGAGGTGTTACAATTACTTTGTTGGTGTTTGCAGTCTATGGCAACCATTTCTCAGGAGCAACGGTCATGACCTCATGGCCCATCGTCGGGCACGAATGGGCAGTCGGCTTGCTGGAACGATCCATCCAGCGCGGCCGGCTGGGTCATGCGTATCTATTCACCGGCCCCGCTCACGTGGGCAAAACAGCGCTGGCCGTCGCCTTCACACAGGCACTGATGTGCCAGCGTGGCGGAGGCGCCCCCTGTGGTGAGTGCGCGACATGTGAGCGCATTACGCAGGACCGCTACCCCGATGTCCAGATGATTGCCGCCGAGAAAGCAACCATTCAGATTGATCAGGTGCGCGCTGCAGACCGATGCCGCCTTGTCTCCACTGGAAGGCCGGTATAAGGTCTTCATCATCCAGGAGATCGAGCGGGCAACCCAACCCGCAGCCAATGCGCTGCTGAAAATCCTGGAAGAACCGCCGCCGCAGGTCATCTTGCTGTTGACCGCCTCGCGAACGGACCGTGTGTTGCCGAACCATCCTCTCGCGATGTCAGGTGATCGGCTTGCGCCCCTTGCCGCTATCACAGATCCAGGAGGCGCTCGCCCAACGGTGGGATGTCGCCCCGGATCAGGCGATGCTGCTCGCACGGTTGAGCTGCGGGGCGCTGGGCTGGGCCGTGCAAGCGCACTCCGATGCGCAACAGTGGCAGATGCGGGCGCGGGTTCTCGACGAATTTCAGACTTTTGCCGCGCGCGATGTGTTGCAACGCCTCGCTTACGCCGAGTCACTTGCGCGACAGAAGGATTCTCTGGAGACGGTGCTGGGCATGTGGATGACCTGGTGGCGCGATATCTTCTTGATACAGCAGGGGTTATCTGACGCCATCGTCAACCTCGACAGGCGAACGCAGCTCGCCCAACAGGCCGACCTCCATTCACCGGAAGCGGTGACCGGCGCACTCACCGACCTGGCGCTGACATTTCGCCGTTTGAACGCAAACGTCAATGCCCGCCTGGCGCTGGACGTACTTACACTCAGGCTGCCTGCTCCGGCAGCGGCCTGAAATCTTCGAGGAGATCATCAGCAATGCCTCTCGTTGTTGGAGTTGCTTTTCAACCGGTGACCAAGGTGTACTACTTCGATCCTGCGGGTAACACCGACCTGATCGCCGATGACTATGTGATTGTCGAAACCTCGCGCGGGCGGACAATGGGCAAGGTCGTGTTTGCCCCCAAGGAAGTGCCCGCCAGCGAAGTCACCGGGCCGTTGAAACCGATCGTGCGTCTGCGCAAAGGCCCCCGATATGGTGCAGGCCGATCAGGCCAACCACCAGGAAAATGAGGCCCTGCAACTGTGTCGCGAGCGTGTCGGGGCGCTCAGGCTCGATATGAAAGTCGTCAAGGCGGAATACAGCTACGACGGCAGCAGCCTGGTCGTATACTTCACCTCCGAACAGCGGATAGACTTCCGCTCGTTGGTGCATGATATCTCACAGGCGCTGCATACCCGCGTCGAGATGCGCCAGGTCGGGGTCCGTGACCATGCGAAGTTCGTGGGTGGATATGGCAAATGCGGTCGCCCGTTATGTTGCAGCACATGGCTGCGCGAGTTCGAACCCGTATCCATCAAGATGGCCAAACAGCAGGACCTGCCGCTTAACGCATCCGAGGTGTCCGGCCTCTGCGGTCGCCTGCTTTGTTGCCTCTCTTATGAGAATGATTTCTATACTGAAGCACGCAAGCAGATGCCTCGCATGAACAGCGTCATCGAGACGCCGGAAGGCCCCGGCAAGGTTCGCCAGATCCACGTCCTGGCAAGCTCGGTGACTGTCCTGGTTGAAGGCCCAAATGAGACGCGGCAGATGGTTGAAGTGCCGGTGCCCGAGCCGGTGTTTGGAGACGCAGCATCGAATAGCACGGCTCAGCGCAGAGACGCCGGCAAGGATGATCATCCTGCTACAACGCAAGATGAGGAAATCGGGGCCGACAATGAGGCTTCGACGGAGGCAAATGAGGGAAAAGCCGCGGCCAGGACGCGACCCGGCGGCTCAACGCGTCGCTCTCGAGGGCGATCACGCAAGCAGTGACCAGAGGTTATGAAAAGCGGGCAGCCTCGCGCTCGCCTTCGGCGTTTGATCTCGCCGCCGATGGTGGAAGAGATGCAGACGCTTAGCTACGCGGCTCGATAATCAGTTTCAGCGCCGTGCGTTCTTGACCGTCAATCTCAATTTCCACAAATTCCGGCACGCAAACGATATCAATTCCATCGAGCGTCAGGTAGCTACGTGCGATTGCGACGGCCTTGATTGCCTGGTTAACGGCGCTCGCTCCGATAGCCTGCACTTCGGCGTGGTTATGGTCCCGCATGACCCCGGCGATCGCACCGGCTACAGCAGTTGAACGAGAGTGAGCGGAAACCTTGATGACATCCATGCCTTGCCTCCTGGCTGGTAGGCGGGACGGACTTGCTAGGGATAAACTCGTAATATGCCGCAGTCTTAATCTAAGTTAATAGATCATATTCTAGTGCAACTTGTTCGAATTGGCAAATGTTTCTTTCGGTTCTTTCATGCACATTTCGACTATACGAAACACCACTCGTTGCTCATATGATTATAACGCAAAACCTACCCGAATAGGAACTCCGACTTGCGCATCGTGATGGTGTCCAAAGCCCTGGTAATGGGAGCATACCAACGCAAGCTCGAAGAACTGGCGAAACTGCCCGATGTCGAGCTAATCGCTGTTGCGCCGCCGGTCTGGCGAGAGGCAGGCGGCGCGGTGATGCTCGATCGCGCGCATACTTCCGGCTATCGTCTGATCGTCGCTGATCCGGCGCTCAACGGGCAGTTTCACCTGCATTTTTACCCCGAGATGAGACGACTACTTGACGAACTCAGGCCCGACATCTTGCATATGGATGAAGAGCCCTATAATCTGGCGACATGGCATGCGCTCAGGGCCGCGGAATCTGTGGGTGCGCGTAGTCTGTTTTTCACCTGGCAGAATCTCGAACGACGTTATCCCTGGCCGTTCGCACGGTTCGAACAGATCAACTATCAACGGGCAGCTTATGCGATTGCCGGCAATCAAGCGGCGGCGGCGGTGTTGCGCGACGAAGGGATACGCCGGCCCGATTGCGGTGATCCCACAATTCGGTGTGGACCCGGTCATCTTCTCGCCCGGCGCACCCTGGCCGCCCCAACAGCATACAGGACCGTGGGTGATCGGCTATGCGGGCCGCCTGGCGCCGGAGAAGGGAGTCGCTCTGCTGATCCAGGCCTGTGCAGCGCTGACCGATACGGATTGGCGACTGCGCATTGCGGGCGACGGCCCGCAGCGCGAAAACCTGGTAAGATTGGCGCAAACAGCAGGCGTGGCAGACCGGGTGGAATTCCTGGGACGATTGCCCTCCACCGATGTGACCGAATTCTATCGCACGCTGGACCTGTTTGTCTTGCCCTCGGAAAGTCGCCCCAACTGGATCGAACAATTCGGTCGCGTGCTCATTGAGGCGATGAGTTGCGGCATACCCGTCATCGGTTCGAACTGCGGCGAAATTCCGCACGTGATTGGCGATGCCGGGTTGGTATTCCCCGAGGGCGACCGTAAAGCCCTCTCAGTGGCCCTGTCTCGCCTCATCGCTGACCACACGCTGCGGGCGAGCCTGGCCAAGCGCGGGCGCGAGCGCGTTTTGCAGCAATTCACGCAGGCCCAGGTCGCCGCGGCCACAGGTCAGGTCTACGCTGAGATGGTGGCGAGACCGCGCAAAGTTGCCGCCCTTTCTTCTTCCGACAGGGCCGGCCCTGTGCTATAATCAAGCTGTGACACAGCAGTCCATCGAGTCTCGGCGTGTAGGACTCAACGCTCACCTTCTTTCGTTGACCCAGACGTATCGGGGCGCGGGTATCAATGGCTATATCCTCCAGTTGCTACGGCGATTGCCGGCCATTGAAGCGAACCGACCTGCAGTCGGCGGCAGTCTGGCCTATACGGCATTTCTGTACGATCCGGCATTCATCTCATCTTCAGCCCTTGCGGTTCGGCATTCATCGTGGGACACGCGCAGCCCCTGGCGCCGCATCCTGTGGGAGCAGACGCAATTGTCCGCGCTTTCGCGTGATCTCGATCTCTTGCATGGTCTGGCGTTTGCGGCCCCGGTCGCGGCGCACTGCCCGACGGTCATCACGGTGCATGATTTGAGTTTTCTGCGCTTTCCAGATGCGTTTCGCCCGTTCCATCGAACCTATCTGACGTGGGCGACGAAGGCGTCTACCCGGCGGGCGCGGCGCATCATCGCTGTGTCCGAAAGCACACGCCAGGACGTGATCGCATATTGCAACGTCGCGCCGGACAAGGTCGTTGTAATTCCAAATGGTGTGACCGAAGTATTTACTCCGGCCCCGGAAACTGAGGTGCAAGCACAGGCACAACGGTTGGGGCTGCCCGATCGGTTTATCCTGTATCTGGGGACGCTGGAGCCGCGCAAGAACCTGGTGCGCTTGCTGGATGCCTACGCGCTGCTGCGCCGGATGCGAGGCCATGCCGGAGATACGCCGCCCCTGGTGCTTGCCGGCGGCAAGGGGTGGTACTACGACGAGATCATGACACGAGTCGGCGAACTGGGTCTGGAGGATGTCGTCATCTTCCCCGGTTATGTGCCGCAAGAGGATTTGCCCTGGTACTATCGGGCGGCTTCTCTCTTTGTGTATCCATCCATGTTCGAAGGTTTTGGGCTGCCCGTGCTGGAGGCGATGGCCTGTGGCACGCCGGTGATCACGACAACCGCGTCATCGTTGCCGGAAGTCGCCGGTGAGGCGGCGTGCCTGATCGAGCCGACGGATATCGAGGGCCTCGCGGCGGCGATGAACCGGCGTCTCGACGATCCAGAACTGATCGCCGCGATGCGTGCAGCGGGGATACGCCAGGCAGCTCGCTTCTCATGGGATCATACGGCGACCGCCACCGCCGATCTCTATCGCCGTGAACTGGGGTTGCAAGAGCGCGTGATATGAAACGGGACGTTCGCACCTGGATGCCGTGGGTCACCGTTATCACCGATGCGGTGCTCATCAATGTCGCGCTGGGCATTGCCTACTGGTTGCGTTACGACCTCCAGTGGTTCCGCTCCGTAGACCCGGCCAACAACGTCCCCTATTCGGTATATCTCCCGATGGCGGCGCTGCTGACCGTGATGGTCCTCCTCAGTAGTTGGCGCGAAGGCGCCTACAATCTCCGTCCCTCGCGTTCCCTCTTCGGGGAATGGTATGCCGTCATCAACGCGACCACGACCGGCATCGCCCTCTTAGTGGTGCTCGTCTTCTTCTACCGGCGTTTGTTCTATTCCCGAATCATCTTCATCTATGCCGGCATCCTGATCATCATCTTGCTGGGCCTATCGCGCCTGGTGCGCCGCCTGGTGCTTGCGCGGATGCGGCAAGCCGGCAAAGGCGTGGATAGAGTGCTGATCGTCGGCGCGGGTGAGGTGGGTCGCACAGTGATGCGCAACGTGATCGCGCAGCCTGAGCTGGCCTACCGCGTGATCGGCTTCCTCGACGATGACCCCCTCAAGGCGAATACCAACATCGGGCCGATTCGTGCGCTGGGCACAGTAGATAACTTGCCGCAGGTGTTGAGCGAAGAGGCAATTGACCAGGTGGTCATCACCCTGCCCTGGCAGTATCATCGCAAGATCATCCGACTGGTCACCGAGTCGGAACGCGCCGGTGTACGCGCCCGCGTGGTGCCGGATCTTTTCCAGCTCAGCCTCGGCGGCGTGGATGTGGAAGACCTGAACGGGATTCCCCTGATCAGTGTGAAGCAGTCGAGCCTGACCGGTTTGAACCAGGTGATCAAGCGCACCTTCGACCTGAGCTTAACGATCCCTGCCATCGTGGTGCTTTCACCGTTTGCCCTGCTGATCGCCATCGCGATCAAGCTGGATTCCCCCGGCCCCGTACTCTTTCGCCAGACGCGTGTCGGGCGAAACGGTGAGACGTTCACATTTCTCAAGTTCCGTTCGATGCGCGTGAACGCCGAAGCGGAGCTAGAGGCCCTCCGCGCCCAAAACGAAGCCGATGGTCCACTTTTCAAGATAAAGGACGATCCGCGCCGTACGGGGGTGGGACGTTTCCTCCGACAGACCAGCCTGGATGAACTGCCCCAACTTATCAATGTGTTGCGCGGCGAGATGAGCCTGGTCGGGCCGCGCCCGCCTATTCCCGAAGAGGTCGCGCAGTATCAGCTTTGGCATCGCAAACGCCTGGAAATTCAACCCGGCCTCACCGGTTTGTGGCAAGTCAGTGGTCGGAGCGACCTGACGTTCGACGAAATGGTCATGCTGGATATCTACTATGGCGAGAACTGGTCCCTCTCCTCGGACTTCCAAATCCTGTTGCGCACCGTGCCGCAGTTGATCTTCGGGGACGGCGCCTACTGATGCCGGTCTTGGAGAGCGATCATGCTGCACTCGTCGGCGCCGACCGGACATTTCATACCACATCGGTTGATGCTCAACCCATTTTGACGGTGTCTTCATCCTCCCGAGTGGTCCAGTTGCCCCGAGTGTGCATCTTGCTTGCTAACTCCGGTGGAGGGCATCGCAGCGTCGCCCTGAGCCTGGCCGAAGCCCTGGATGGGCGGGCCGCTGTGACACTGTTGAACCTCCTCGACGAGTACGCGCCGTTCCCCTGGAACCGTCTTTCGACGATATACGGTCCCTGGACGGATCATGCCCCTGCTCTGTGGCGTCTGGCATACCGCTTTGGCGGGTCCCGCCGCCGGGTCGCCCTGAGCGAGCGGGCCGCGGGGCTGTGGGTTCGCTCGCACATAATGGGGCCCTTGCTCGAAAATGCCGGCGATGTGGTGATCAGCGTGCATCCTATCCAGACCGGTGTGCCGTGGCGCATCTTGCGCGACGCCGGATCACGAGCAGTGTTTGTCACAATGGTCACTGACCCAATTGCGCCGCCGCTCCCCTGGTTCTGCCCCCATGTTGACCTGTGTCTGGTAGCCACCGAGCCGGCGCGCCGGGCCGCAGAGCAGGCAGGCATGCCCCCGCACAAGCTCCATGTGGTCGGTCTGCCGGTGCGACAATCCTTTGCGGTTGCGGGCGCGATGCCCAAACCGGACGCGCGGCGCCGCCTGGGGTTACCGCCCGACATGCCACTCATTTTGCTCGCGGGTGGGGGCGCGGGAATCGGCCGGTTGCTCGAACTGGTGCGCGCGCTGGTCACAGAACTGCGCCACCGCGCGCATTGAGGCCCAACTGGCCGTGCTCACCGGTCACAATGCCGTCCTTCGGAGCCGGCTTCACGCGGAGACCTGGGCGCTGCCCGTGCATGTGCTGGATTTTGTGGGCGACCCGGCGCCGTGGTTTGCCGCGGCCGATCTGTTGCTGACCAAGGCCGGGCCTTCCACGCTTTATGAGGCCAGTTACGCCGGGCTACCACTGATCCTCACGGGGTTCATACCCGGTCAGGAGGCGGCTAACGTGACGTGGGTGGAAGAGGCAGGAGCCGGCGTCTATGCGCCGCAGCCGGCGCAAGCCGCCAGGGTCGCAGCGCAATGGCTGAACGAGCGCGCGACGCTGGAAACCGTTGCAGCGCACGCACGCACGTTGGCGCCACCCGACGCCGCCGACATCGTGGCCGATCTTGTGATATCCTATCTTCAGGATCGCGGCGCGGCGTAACCCGCCCGCCCGGCGGGGCATCCAATCAGCGAAGGTTCCGCCGTCATTTCAAAAACTGTGGCAGGATGGGAGGATCAGCATGACAAGCGCTTCCATTACGTGGATCGAAAACATGCAATTTGTGTCGCGGGGCGACTCTGGCCACGCCGTCGTCCTGGATTCAACGGCGGAGGGCGGTTTTGATTCGGGCGCGCGCCCGATGGAAATGATGCTGATGGGGATCCTGGGTTGCACGGCAATGGATGTCATCAGCGTCCTGCAAAAGAAACGCCAGCCGGTTGAAGGGTTCAAAGTGTTCGCAAGCACAGAACGTGCGGAAGAGCATCCCAGGCGCTTCACAAAAATCCATCTTGAGTATGTTGTGTATGGCGACGTGGACCCGGCTGCGCTGGCGCGCGCGGTCCGACTCTCCGAAGAAAAGTACTGCTCGGCCCTCGGCACGATTCGGGGCGCGGTCGAACTTAGCAGCAGCTACCGGGTCGAAGCGAAGGAACGCGATGCCGGCTGATCGAGCAGAGAAACGTACTGCTCGATCTGGGCGAACGCTTTTCTTGTGGGCGCTGATTGTTTTGAGCCTGGCGACAATCACGCTGGGGGCATGGGCGTTGCAGACGCGTGACGCCGCGCCGCCGGCGCAAATTCTCGAAGTCAGTCGCGCCGTAGGTACAGATTTCACCTTGCAGGCCACCGACGGCTCGCAAGTTTCGTTAAGTGATCTGCGCGGCAAAGTCGTCCTGCTCAATTTCTGGGCGACGTGGTGTCCTCCCTGCAAGGCCGAAATGCCCGACCTGGAGGCGTTGTATCGAGAGTACGGTAAGGCGCATGATTTCGTCGTGGTTGGCGTCAATTTGCAGGAAGATCAAGAGATCATCGAGCAGTTCGCGCGTCAGGCCGGTCTCTCATTTCCCATCCTCCTCGATACCGATGGCAAGGTCAGCGGCCAGGCTTACGCTGTGCGCTCTCTACCGATGTCTATGATCATTGATCGAGATGGCTACATCCGCGACGCGTGGAGTGGACGGCTGTCGAGCGCCGAAATGTTGGGGCGACTGGAGCAGGTCTGGTGAGGATCAGGTCGCGTCGCTCGGCGCGCTGACCCGATGCCGGCGGCGGGCGATGTCCAGAAGGCGCGGCATCGCGCGGGTATAGGCTGTATAAGCAGGGCCAAACGTGGGGAGGTCCCATGCGCCGATGCCGGGAGCGAACTCACCGCCGAAACCCATCTTGAAGCGATAGACGCCCCACATCGGGTCCGTCTCCACCAGATCATCGGGTGCGCCCCACCAGTCATACCGCGTGCAGCCTGCCGCCTTGGCCCACCGCATCGCCGCCCATTGTAGCGCGTGATTGGGCATGAAGTCCCGCGCTTGCTCGGTAGACGCGCCATAGAAATACCAGGCCGTCGGCCCGAACTTAAACAGGATGATCCCTGCAATCGGTCGGTCCTCTACTTCGGCCAGGAGAACGTGAGCCAGGCCATCCCTCAAGAACCGCTCCCACACGGTGCGATAATACTCATAAGGCCGCACGAGGAACCCATCGCGTCGCCCGGTCTCCAGGTACATCGCGTAGAATGTCGGTAAATCTGCGACTGACCCATCGCGGACGGCCACGCCCTTGCGTTCCGCCAGCCGGATGTTATAGCGCCATTTGGGTTTCATGGCCGCCAACAGGCTGTCTTCATCCCGGGCGAGATCGGAAAGCACCGTGTTCCGATATTGGATTTGGTCCGGCGACACGACCCATCCGCGCTGGTTCAGCAAGCCGGTCAGCAACTGGCCCGCCTCCGTGTCGGCGCGCACGGCCGGGTCAATCTTCACGAAGAGCGCTCTCGCCGCGCGCGCCTCATCCTCCAATTGCGCCAAAACGGTCTGCGCCAGCGTGGCGTCCGACCAGTCGAGGGCGGGGCCGCGCGGGATATAGGCGACGGCCAGGGGGATGCCCTGCGCCATCCGCCGCACCAGCATCGAAGCGGCTGCGACCGGCGCGCCATCGCGTTGCCACAGCAAACGCCGCGCTGCCCAACCAGTTTGCGTCTTGGTATCACCCCAGGCCCAACTCTGCAATATGTGGGGATCCGGTAGGCGCATGAGCGCCGCATCCCAGGCGACCGCGTCCTCAATACGACTCATACTCAGCGGGGTCATCATTGGATCAAACCTGCCGCCGAGCGGAGCTTGAGCGCAGTGCGGTAAAGAGAATGTCCCAACGGTGAAATCGGTGCATCCCACGCGCCGATATAGCGCACAACCCGGCCACCGAACCCCTGCTTGAACCGGTAGACGCCCCACAGCCCGTCGTCGCCCCAACTCTCCGGGTCTGTGTAGGCGTCAGGGTCGTCGCCTACCTCATCCGGGATGCCCCACAGATCATACACCCGGCAACCCCGTTCGCGCGCCCAGCGCATAGCCGCCCATTGCAACGCGTGATTAGGCATCAAGTTGCGGTCGGCGTCGCTCGATGCGCCCCACATGTACCAGGCCATGGAACCCAACGCAAAAACAGCGATGGCCGCCAACAACCGGTCCTCGTGCTCGGCCAGCAGCCACGTCATCGAACCGTCGGGCGCGAATAGCTCCGTAGCTCTGCGATAATAGGGCGCGCTGTGCACGCCGAACCCGTCGCGTGCGCCGGTTTGCTCCAACAGACCCTGTATCGCGGGGAGATCAGCAAGCTCTGCCTGGCGCACGGTCACGCCCTTGCGTTCGGCCAGCCGGATGTTATAGCGCCATTTGGGTTTCATCCGGCTGAGGATCGCGTCCTCATCCGGCGTCAGGGCAATGTGAATCGTGCTGAGTGGCTGCACGTGCTGCGCGCTGACGTGTAGATCCAGGTTTTCAAGACGACCACCAAACGCAGGCGAGGCTTCCAACTCCGGCTCAACCTTGAGCAACGCGGCGTGATGGCGGTGACACGTGGCCTGCATGACGTCCAGCAACCGGCGCGCTTGTTGCGAGTCTTCCCAGTTGACCAACGGACCCTTTGGCGCATACGCCAGGGTTTGTCCCCAGGGCAGACGGCGAAAGAGCAGACTGGTCCCGGCCACAATCTCCCCATCGGGACCATTCAGGATGACGCGATCCGTAGACCAACCGAAGCCGGCCTTTAGTTGCGCCCAGCCGCTGGTTTGTAGCACGTGACCGTGAGGATGGCCCGCGACAAAGTGATCCCAGGCCGAGTCGGTGCCCGCAGGGATGAAATCAGGCATGGTAAGATGGTCGAATCAGTGAGTGCACAATGAGGGATTATACCGTAAGGCCGGCTGTTGCGACAGTCTGAACGAACGGAGTTCCGATTTTCGGTTGACACCCTCTCCCGCAGCGTGCTATCATGGCCTCCAATTCAGCAGATCAGGATGCTTATGGGGTCAATGTCTTTTAGTGCAGTCAATGGTTGGCGCGAGGTTCTGGCGCGCATCTTCGATGGTTTTGAGACGCAGTATGGTTTGTCGCCCGAATGGTTGGTCAACCCGGATACACACCGCCGGTTGAAGCTGGATTACTTCTTTCCAGAGATCTCGGTCGCCGTGCGTTTCGTCGGGTTACAGGCAACGGGGCAGCGACGCCGCAAGAGCGATGAAGACGTGGACGACGAAGCGCGACGCGAAGAAGCCCGCCGCGGCCGTCTGTCGCGAGCATGGCGTGATCCTCGTGAGCATCGAGCTGAACGGCGAGCCACGCGTCGCGATCCGTGGGCTCGAGACCGGGCTGTCCCGCGCCTCGTCGCAGATGGCGCAAAGCCAGCAACCTCACATCGTCAAACAAAAAATGATGCCCCGCATCAGCGAAGCGCGGCGGCGGGCCGGTGAGTTCACCACCCGACTCACAGTCCCTGAAAAGCTCAACCTTTACACGGAGATGTGGCACGATAGCGAAGCGAGCCTTGCGGCCCAGGCGCCAAAACAAGCGGCGCCCATCGCTTATCGCCCATTCGAGCCGGGTATGCATGTCCTGCATGAACGTTATGGTTACGGCAGCGTTAAATCGGTCGAGCCGGAAGGCAACGATGTGCAAGTCATCGTCCTTTTTGATGACCTCACGGAGCGGGTCTTCTATGCCAGCCTGGTGGGCGGGACCAAGTTACAGATCGTAAGCGACAGCGAATAAGGCAACAAATGCTTGATAGATTGAGATTCGGATAGGATTATGCACGAGCTTTCGGTCACCCAGGGAGTGCTGGATATTGCTCTGGAGGCGGCCCGCAATGCGGGCGCAACGCGCATCACGGTGATTGACCTCGTGGTGGGCGACCTCAGTAGCGTCGTTGACGACTCGGTGCAATTCTATTTCGATTTCTTGAGCAAAGAGACGCCGGCCGAAGGCGCCGTGCTGCGCTTCCAGCGCCGTCCCGCACAGGCGACCTGTCGCGATTGCGGCCACGTTTTCACGGCTCAGGTTCCCCTGACACTCAATTGCCCGGCTTGCAGTGGACCGCATCTGTCGGTGAACGGCGGACGCGAGTTCCGCGTCGAAAGTATCGAGGTGGCTGATGAAAGTAACGGTTAAGCGCAATATTCTGAGCGCGAATGATGCAATCGCCGCGGACAACCGCGTGCAGTTTGACCAGGCCGGCCTGATGGCGGTAAACCTGATGGCCTCACCCGGCGCGGGCAAGACGAGCCTGATCCTCGCCACCGCTCCGCGACTGCCAGAAGGCGTGCGTATGGGCGCCCGCGCTACAACCAGTTGCAGAAGGATTTCGTCGGCCTGGGTCAAGCGCCTGCCCAAGGGCGACTACGCCCTCAAGCTCGGCCACAAGGCCGAGGAAGCCATCAAGGGCGCCGTCACCGGCGTCGCCCTCGAGCCGGCCCAGATCCGATCTGAGGATGAGCCGATTCCGACGGCCGCGGCGGCTACGGCAGCAGCCTGATCTTCGAGGAGATGGGCCTGCGCTACCTGGGGCCGATCGACGGCCACGATCTGCCGCTGCTGATCAGCACGCTGGAGTTCGCCAAGACCTGCGACCAGCCCATCGTCATCCACGTGCTGACCAAGAAGGGCAAGGGCTACGAAGCCGCGCTCAAGAACCCGGAGAAGTTCCACGGCCTCGGGCCCTACGACGTCGCCACGGGCGCCACGCCGGCCAGCCAAGCCGGGCACGCCGCCCAACTACCAGGACGTCTTCGGCCAGGCCATGGTGAAGCTCTGCCAGAAGGACAAGCCGCCTGGTCGGCATCACCGCCGCCATGCCCAGCGGCACCGGCCTGAAGCTCTGGAGAAGGCCATGCCCGACCGCTACTACGACGTGGGCATCGCCGAGGAACACGCGGTGCTCTTCGCCTCCGGCATGGCCACGATGGGCTTCCACCCGGTCGTGCGCCATCTACTCCACCTTCCTGCAGCGCGCCTACGACTGCATCGTGCACGACGTCGCGCTGCAGGATCTGCCGGTGATCTTCTGCATGGACCGCGCCGGCCTCTCGGCCAAGGACGGCCCGACGCACCACGGCCTGTTCGACATCGCCTACCTGCGCTGCGTGCCCAACTGCATCGCCATGGCGCCCAAGGACGAGGATGAACTGGTGGACATGATGTTCACCGCCACGCAGCGAGCAGCACCCGACCTTCATCCGCTATCCGCGCGGCACCGGCCGAGGGCGTGCCGATCAAGGACCAGCCCAGGCTGCTCGAGATCGGCAAGGCCGAGGTCCTCCGCAACTTTTCCGGCGAGGGCGGCCGCAAGGTCGCCCTGTTCCCGCTGGGCAACATGATCGGGGTGGCCCGACAGGCGGCCGCGCAACTGGCCGTCGAGGGTTGCGATTGCGCGCTGATCAACCCGCGGTTCGTCAAGCCGCTGGATGCCGGCACCACGGAGTTTCTTCGGCCGGGCCGCCGACGTGGTGGTGACGCTGGAAGACCACGTGGTGATGGGCGGCTACGGCAGCGCCGTGCTGGAGCTTTTCAACGAGAAGCGCATCACCACGCCGGTCATCCAGATCGGCTGGCCCGACCAGTTCATCGAGCACGCCACCACCGTCGAGGAACTGCGCGGCCGTACGGCCTCACGGCCCCCGCCATCGCAGCCCAGGTGACCACCGCGCTAGCCCAGGCCCCGACCGCCCAGGCTCGCCTTCTCGCGGTCCGGTAGCCGAGGCCCCGCGACAGAGTTCCGGCTCCAGCCGGTCGGGCAGGCGGACTGGTTGCAACTGCATGCCGTCTCGTAGAAAGAAAAAGCCGCCCGAACGGGCGGCTTGATGAGAACACAATGACAACACTTATTTCCGACGGCGAATGAAGAGCAGACCGAGCAGGCCCAGTCCGACCATTGCGATCGTGCTCGGCTCGGGAACAGGGAGAACGAGGCTGAGGTTCAACTGTATCGGCGCACTGAAAGAACCGCCCCAAGGAATTTGAGGAACAGGAAGAACTCGACGTCTGCTGCGGGATGGCAGAAACGATCGGCGTGTCCGTGGAGACATAGACGGTGCCTGCACCGCCCGCCACAGCGGCTTCATAGGTCGCAAACGCCCCGGTCCAAACACGAAGCTGGAACCAAGTTTCAGAGGTGCGCCCCACGTTCCTAGCTCCACCACCACTCGTTGTGGTCACCATGCCAGCAAACCCTCCAGTACCGAAATGCGCCACCGGGCCAAGAAAGATTATTCACAGTGGCCGCACTGTCGCCCCAATAGAGCCCCACATTGTACGCGTTTCCTACAGCCAACGCGCGAGTCCCGGTGTCGAAGAACCGCATGTAGGCACCTGTACCCACACTGTTCATCGTCACGTTGCCTTGAGCGTAGGCAGTCAAAGTTGCTGCGGCAACGATCATCATCCAAACAAGTTTTTTCATAGTTCTTTTGGTGTTATTTACTTTGTGATTTGGTATCCGATCTATAACGTTAGCGTTTAATTACTGAACATTGAAACTCCGGGACCATCTGCCAGCGACTTCGCGGCTGATGACAAGCGCTTCACCGATAGCCAAAACAGGCTCCGCATCCCAACCTACGCCAGGAATGTGGGTCGCGGCACCCTTGTAGCTCTGAGTCACAGCATCAAACTGCTGTGCGGTGTCAACAGCAGCGGCGGACGGCTGAAAACCAAGGGCCGTCGTGATCCCTCCCGTGGCTTCGGTCGTCCCGCCTTGCGGAACTTGAGAACCTACGAAGTTGAAACCGACACCAAGCGGAGTGTCCAAGGTACCGCTTCCAGACTGGCGAACTTCGCCAACGAACGTTACAGTCGCCGCTGAGTCAAGACTGACAAAGAATCCTTCACCGGCATCGATCACGGCATCGGGATTATCCCAGCCGACTCCCGGAATGTAGGTGATGGCACCCTCAAACGACTGAGTCGTCTTGTTCCACTTCTGAGCCGTCACAACTTGGCTATCAGACGGGGCGGGCATGATCGCGCTGATGGTATCATTTGTCGCCTTGAGAGGGTTGCAATGAGGTTGAATCCCGACTTCAGCGACAGGTTGACCGAAGCCAACCACGTTGACTGAAACCACATCCGCCATTGCAGCAGCGCTGATGGCGCTGATGGCAGCCGTTAGTGCGAGTGTTCTTGTTCTCATGTTATTTTTTATGTTTATTTTATTCTGTGTGTATGCCCAATATCCTTAAACGCAAGGGGGGTGTCAACATTTTTTCCGAACTTTTTTTGAGCGTTTTCAGCAGCTTTAGCATCCAACCCGCCCTCGCGTCCCCATCGATCCAAGCCTTCAATAAAGCAATCTCCACGCCAACGGAACGCAACGCATCGTAAATCGTTAATGGAACAAGTTCAAGGCATTTGTAATCCCCCTGAATCCGCAGTCAATGTCACTGGAGTGAAGCGGCGGCAGCCATTACCGAATACGCACCCTACTGACGGCGCATGGGGTGCGCGGATTCAGCTTCTCCGGCCTGCGGCCGGAAATACGACTGCATAAAACAGTAATGGAAAATAAGATCAGCCCTTTCATTCGCTGGATGAAGACCATGCAGAGGACGGCTCAATCCTGGATTTGGAGAGCGCCCTGAATCCCCGCTTAAAGCCACCAGGCCTGAAGGACGTCAGCAATTCTCGAGCGCTCAGCCAATTGATGGTGAATTGGATGCGGTGATTCAAACCGCCGACCGCCTCACTTTTCGGATGGTATCTGCCCAAGAATGATACGCCTTGAGCGCTGTCGCACCAGAACCTTGTTTTCACCGCACATCCTCACGAAACCCCTCGGCTGTCCTCCCAAGACTCGTCATTTGGACTGCGGTCTCCTTCTCCCCGTCGACGGGGAGGAGGAGAGGACGACCCGGTTTTTGCTTTGCCGGCGTCGGATTCCCATTAAGTGGCGGCGCTATGTCTGATGAGACGATTCCCCGGTTGAACAAGGTTCCTTTCCTGGCTGGCGACGTTCTGCTGGTGGTCGACGGCGGCGTGGCTGGCCTCGCGGCCGGGGCCGGGCCTCGAGTTCTGGCGGGGGGCTCTGATCTTTGCCGGCGTGGCCCTTGGGGCGTGGATGGCCGTCCTTCCATTCATTCTGGAGCACAAGGCCGCCGTCCGGCTGGCTGAAAGCGCCAGCCTGGTCTCCGCTGTTGAGCAGGTGAAAGGGCTGGAAGTCGTCGGCGAACAGGTGGCCGCCGCCACGGCGCGATGGACGGCCGCACAAGAGGCAGCCGACAAGACCGCCGTGGCCGCAAAGACGATCGCCGACCAGATCGCAGTCGAGGCGCGCGGCTTCGCGGAGGCGATGGCCAAGGCGCACGACGCCGAGGTGCGCAACCTGCGGCTGGAGGTCGAGAAGATGCACCGGGGCCAGGGCGAGTCCCTGCAAGCCATGGTGCGGATGCTCGATCATGTCTTCGCCCTCCACGACGCGGCGGTGAAGTCGG
>CAVOHP010000017.1:0-96683 GCA_963695715.1 uncultured Chloroflexia bacterium | reverse complement strand
CGACGCATCGGCCGAAGGCGCGAAAATCACGAAGCACGAAGATCGCGAAGGGCATCCGGCGCGCGGTTCGCGGACCCTCGTGTCTTCGTGTTCCAAACGTCTTCGTGTTCCAGGCGGCCCGTGATATAGTTGCCGCAACCTGTTCTCATCGGAGCCGCCATGACCCACGAGCCACCCGCCGACGTCCGCATCCTCGACCCGCGCGCGCCCGCGCGCCTGGGGCGCATCCGCCATGTCCTGTTCGATTTCGACGGCACGATCTCGCTGCTGCGCCAGGGCTGGGAGGAGGTGATGGCCCCGCTGATGGTCGAGATGATCTGCGCCGGCGGCCCGCCCGATCCGGCGGTCGCGCGTGAGGTGGCCGAGTATGTGGATCTCTCCACCGGCATCGTGACCATCGAGCAGATGGCGTGGCTGGCCGAGGCCGTGCGCCGCTACGGGCGCGCCGCGCAGCCATTGACTGCCGCCGAATATAAGGCCATTTATCTGGATAGGCTCGATGTGCGGGTGGATGTGCGCCTGGCCCGGCTGGCCGCGGGCGACGTGACCCCCGATGCGATGATGGTCCCCGGCGCGCGCGCCTTCCTGGCCGGGCTGGCCGACCGCGGCCTGCGGCTCTACCTGGCGAGCGGCACCGATCATCACTACGTCGAGGCGGAATCCGCCGCGCTGGGCGTCGCCCCCTATTTCGAGGGCCGCATCTACGGCGCGCTCGACGGCGACGAGTCGCATCGTAAGGAGCGCATCATCCAGCGCATCCTCACCGAGCACGACCTGCACGGCGATGAGTTGCTGGCCGTGGGCGACGGGCCGGTGGAAATCCGCGAAGCCGTCGGCCGCGAGGCGCTGGCGCTGGGGGTGGCCTCCGACGAGGTGGCCCGATCCGGTTGGAACGACGCCAAGGTCGCCCGGCTGACCCGCGCCGGCGCGCACTTCCTGGCCGGCGACTTCGAGCCGGTTGACGGATTGATGCGCTTCCTGCTCTTGTGATAGAATAGCCCCATCGGTTACTCATCGGACTCATATTGAGTCGAGACTCATATCCCCCATGGAGGTGGTTGCTATGGAACAGACCGCACCGGTCAAGGGAAGTTTTGTCAAGCGGGCGATTGCGTTTGCGATAGACGCGCTGGCAATCGTCATCTTTACCTGGTTGGCAACCTTCTTGCTCTCATTCCTCACGGCCCCGTTCGCGGGCAGCACATCCCAATTCGGCCAGATGATGTGGAATCTGACCAGCTTGTTGATCGCCTCGGTATCGGTGCTGTCTCAGTTCCTCTATTTCGGCTACTTCTGGAGTCGGCCGACCGGGCAGTCCGTCGGCATGAAGTTGGCGGCCATTAACGTCAGGCGGGAAGACGGCAGCCGGGTTGGGTTCTTCCGGTCGGGGTTGCGCGGTTCCGTCGGCTACTGGATCAGCGCGCTCGTCTTCGGGCTGGGGTTCTTCTGGGCGCTATGGGACAAGCATGGCGAGGCGTGGCACGACAAAATCTTCGACACGCGCGTCTTCGAATATCATTATGACCCCTACGGCAGTTACGGCCTTCCCCGCCCCGCGCCCGCCTGTGGACGCCGGCCCGGATATGCGGTAGGCAGTAGGTAGGCAAGTAGATAAGGTTGTTGTAGGCGTCTCGCTCGTAGCGCGCTGTCCTCAGCGCCGTCTGCGTTATCGCAGAGCGCTGAGGACAGCGCGCTACGAGCGACGGCGCTGAGGACGCGTTCGACAGACAGGGGCTTCATGCAGGATTACGTCATCGGCATTGACCTCGGGGCGAGCAAAATCGCCCTGGGGTTGATTGACCCGCACGATCAGATTGTCGCGCGCGAGCGCGTGCCCACCCTCCCGCTAGAAGGCCCGGCCGCAGCCGTGGATCGCATGGCGATGGCCGCCGGGCGACTGTTGCGCGACCTGCCGCTGGATGCGCGCGTGACGGCGCGTCGGCATCTGCTCGCCCGGCCCGCTCGATCACCGCACCGGCCTGATCCTCGACCCGCCCAACCTCACCGGCTGGGTGAACGTCCCCCTGCGCGAGATGCTCTCGAACCGGCTGTCGCTGCCCGTCGTGCTCGAACACGACGCGAAGGCCGCCGCGTTCGGCGAATTTCACTATGGGGCCGGGCGCGATGCCAACGATATGTGCTATATCGTGGTGGGCACCGGCGTGGGCGCGGCGATCATCATGGACGGCGAGATACGGCGCGGCCCCCACAACAGCGCCGGCGAGGTGGGCCACATCACCATTGACCCGGCGGGCGATCTCTGCGCGTGCGGCTCGGTCGGCTGCGTCGAGACCTTCTGCTCCGGCCCGTCCCTCGCGCGCCACTATCGCCGCGCGCTGGATCGGTTCCAGGTCCCGGCGGACGCGCGCCCTCCGGAGCCGATTGACGGCGAAATCGTCACCTGTGCGGCCGATGCGGGCGATCCGGCGGCGCTGGCGGTGATGGCGGCGGCGGGCGAGGCGCTGGGCACGGCCATCGCGACGCTGGCGATGATCCTCGATATCGAGTTGTTCGTCATCGGCTCCAGCGTGGTGAAATGCGGCGACCTGCTGCTGGCGCCGACGCGCGACGCGGTCTATCGCCACGCGCACCAATCGGTGGCCCAACGGGTACAGGTTGTCGTCTCGCCGTTGGGCGATGACGGCCCGATTCTGGGATGTGGCTGGCTATGTCGGTCCGCTTATCCGACACGCTGATCGTCGTCGCCGTCTTGCTGGCGGCCTCCTGGCTGCTTGCCATCGCGCGCGATGTGCAGTTGCCCCTCGGCCTGCCGCGCAACCTGCTGATCTGGGTGGCGATGGGCACGGCTGCGGCATCCTTCGCCCTGAGCTGGCGCGACGCCATGCGCAAGGATCGAGAGCGCCGCGAGCGTGACGGGACGGGCGGCCCGCCGAAGAAGTAGAGCTCGCTGTCACTCCGAGCGGGTTGACCACTGAAAGTACGCTACGCCCCTTATCTATCCGAAATCTATACGACTTCTTCCTTATGTAGTCGCGGCTTCAGCCGCTGTCCTGCCCACCAGCGGCTAAAGCTGCAGCTACAAAGGGCCGACGTAATGATCCGGATCTTCGGCTCGAATCCTTAGTCAGCAAGGTTCGCCGCGCACTGCCTCACACTTTGGCCGCAGCACCGGCGACGCAGGCGCCGGCCCGGCCTCCCGCTTTACCCCAAGCAACAGCACCAGCAGCCCCGCGTGGACGAACGAGTCGGCCAGGATTTCCAGTGTGTGCGGGATGCGGACGCTGAGCGGCATATACGTGGCGGCCAGCATATAGATGAACCCCACCAGCACGAAGAGCGCGAATCCCAGCCGCCAGAAGAGGCTCTTCACCGGCAACAGCCAGCCCGCGATGATGGGCAGCGTCGCCAGCATGAAGAGCGTGCTCCGCAACAACAGCACCGGGATCAATACTTCGACCGTGGGCATCCGCAGACCGTAGAGGTTTTGCCGATAGTAGTCCAGCGTGAAGGGCGTCACCAGCACGCCGAAGAACCAGTAAACCGGCGCAAAGCACACCGCCGCCAGCGCCAGTCGCCAAGCCCAGGCCAGCGCATCGCGGCGCGGCGAAGAAGGCGCGCGCCGTCTCTCGCCATGCGCGCCCCGGTTGCGCCGCCGGGAAGAGCCAGGCCACCGCCAGCGCGCACAGCACACACGCCGGCAGAAACACGACCGCGGCGAAGATTGCGCTCTCCAGGGGCAGTGAAGTCACGACCATTCCTTCGATCGCGTTGTTGAGTGAATAGGCGACCCAGGCGAAAACCGCGAGGATCAATGTGCGGGCGGCCAAACTCCCCGCGAGGCCGCGCGCCAGCAACGCCAGCGCCAGCGCAAACAGCGGACTGAACAGCATCAGCAGCCGGCTGCTCTCGGCCATCTCCATGCCTTCTTGCATCGGCGGCGGCTGTAAGCCGAAGATTCCCGTCAGCATCCCTCCGCCGACCATGCCGAGCGACGAAGGCGGCGCTGCACAAGCAGCAGCTTCCCTATATCTACCAGCAAGCGTTTGAAATCCATGAAGAAGCCTCCATCCGTGATCTATACGTCTGAGATCTTTTACGGATGGAGGCGTGTATGGTTGCGGCGCATACCGGAGCGCATGATATCTTTGCTCGTAGCGGGTAGCGCAGAGAACTGCGCACTGCGAACGGGGGTGGAGCGCGTTCAGCCCACCGGGTTCTCCAGCGTGAGCGCGCCGACCGAGACGCGCACCAGGTCGCCGGGCAGCAGGCTGAAACTCTCCGGCGGGATGATGCCGGTGCCGGTCATCAGGAATGCGCCGTGCGGGAAGGCCAGCTCCGTGGTCAGATAGGCGACCAGTTCCTCCAGCGTGCGGGCCATCTGCGACGTGCTGGTGTCGCCCGTGAAGGCCGCCATCCCGTCGCGGGTGATCGAGAGATGCACCGGCAGGTCGCGCAACGCGTCGGCAGACGTCAGCTCGATGCCCGGCCCCAGCGCGCATGACCCGTCATACACCTTCGCCTGCGGCAGATAAAGCGGGTTCTCCCCTTCGATGTCGCGTGACGACACGTCGTTTCCGGCGCAGTAGCCCACGATCTCGCCATAGCGGTTGATCACCAGCGTCATCTCCGGCTCGGGCACGTTCCAGCCGCTATCGCCGCGCACCCGAATCGGCGCATCCGGCCCGACCACGCGCCAGCCCGTCGCCTTGAAGAAGACTTCCGGCCGCGTGGCGTTGTAGACACGCGTGTACACGTCGGCCGTCTGCGATTCCTGCTCGCGCGCGGCGCGGCTGCGCAGATAGGTGACCCCCGCGGCCCAGACCTCTTGTTGCGGGTCTATCGGGGCGAGCGCCGGGCCTTCGGCGGGCGCGCCTGCGGGCAGCGCCTTCAGCACGCGCATCAGCGAGTCCGCATCCACGCTGAGCAGCGTGGCGAGGGTCAGCCCTGCGGGCAAGGTCCGCCCGTCGAGCGCCCAGACCGGCCCGTCGGTGGTGTAGTGGCGAGTGAGCAGCATGGCAGCCTCCGTGAGTGGGTTGATCGAGCGACGCCGTCACTTTAGCATCCCCGGCCCGCCCTGTCAACGAAGGCGCGAAGCGTCACGCGAAGGCGCGAGGACGCGAAGGTTTGGACCACGAAGATCGCGAAGCCGCGAAGATCGCGAAGTGCTACCTGCGGCCTTCGCGCCTTCGTGGTCCTGACATTCTCCTGTGTCCAGGATCCAGATTAACATTTGATGAAAACGCGTGATTGCCTCTTGACAACTTCTTCACACAGGAGTATCATGTAAGCGCTTGCAGAAAGCGCTTTCACGACCAGATCACGCGCTGATTGAGGACTATGATCGTCCAGACCGCTCGAAGAAGACCTACGATCTCAGACGTTGCCCGGCTGGCTGGAGTCTCCATCTCCACCGTCAGCCGTGTCGTTAACGGCGACCGCCCCGGTCGCCGATGAGACGGCCGCCCAGGTCCGTCAGGCTATCGCCACCCTCAATTATACACCTTCATCCGCCGCGCGTTCGCTGGCCGGGCGCAAAACGCAAACCATCGGCCTGCTGCTGCCGCAGATCAGCGGCGCGTTCTTCGCGCCGATGCTGCTGGGCATCGAGACCGCCGCGCGCCAGGGCGGGTTTGCGCTGTTGGTGCATGCGTATAATTCGCAAATATCCGGCGGGCACGTCGCCGCGCCCCTGGGCAGCCACAACGCCGACGGGATGCTGGTGTTCACCAGTTGCCTGGGCGACCAGGAGATCAGCCAACTCCACGCCGAGGGGATGCCCCAGGTGCTGATGTTTCGCACCCCGCCGACCGGGCTGGAAATCCCTTGCGTTTTCTTCGAAAACCAGGAGAGCGCGCGCAAGCTGGTGACCCATCTGATCGAGGTGCATGGCCGGCGGCGCATCGCGTTCCTGCAAGGCCCCGCCGGCAACGAGGAATCGGCGCAACGCGAGGCCGGTTATCGCGCCGCGCTCCAATCGCACGGCCTCGAGGCGGACCCGGAGCTGATGGGCGTCAGTAACTTCACCGAGGCCGACGGCCGCACCACCACCGAGGCGTGGCTGCGGCGTGGCCTGAAGTTCGACGCGATTTTCGGCAGCAATGACGATGCGGCCACGGGGGCCATCATGGCCCTGCGCGCCGCAGGCCGGCGCATCCCCCAGGATGTCGTGGTGGTCGGGTTCGATGATGTGCCTTACGCGCGTCTCATCGAGCCGGCGCTCACGACGGTGCATGCGCCCATCCAGGATGCGGGGTTGCGGGCGGCGCGCCAACTGATTTCGCTCATCCAGACGGGCAAGGCGGAGCGCATGACCCGCCTGCCCACCGAGGTTGTGATCCGGCGTTCATGCGGTTGCGCCTGAGCATTCAAGCGAGCGGCTCCAGGCCAGCCGCTGCCGGCCGGCCCGGAGGCTCATAGCCAAGGAGGTGAAGATATCGGTTCATCAAGAGTTAACCCAGGCTCGTCTACGTTGTTGCGGTTGGATGTATGCCAATCGCCACCCAAGTTTGTGTACCACATCGGTGCGCCTTGCCCGATTGGACAAAAGTTACTAGCTCAAAGAAGGAGAAAGTACGATGAGTAAAGCGCGTTACACGCTTCCGATCCTGGTCGTCATCGTCGCGATGGCTCTCAGCGCCTGCGCCGCTCCCGCGGCCCAGGTCGTCGAGAAGGTTGTGACCCAGGTCGTGAAGGAAGAGGTCCAGGTCGTCCAGACCCAGGTAGTCGAGGTTGAAAAAGAGGTTGAGAAGGAAGTTGTCGTGACCGCGACGCCGGAACCGGCTGCGGATCCTGCTGAAGGCGGCACCTTGCCCCGCGAGGAGACCCTGTACTTCAATGGTCAACAGTGGGGCCCGGTTGTGGGTTGGAATCCGTATTCCAACAGCAACAACAACGCCATGGCGATCGCGCAGCAGGACAACGCCCGCGTCATCATGTTCGAAACCCCGTACCTGTACAACATGCTCGACGGCAAGCAGTATCCGCTGCTGGCCGACGGCGACTGGGCGTGGGATGACGGCATGACCGCGATCACCTTCAAGCTCAAGCCGGCCGCAAAGTGGAGCGATGGCACGCCGGTGACCGCCGAAGATGTCGCCTATACCTGGGCCACGCATGTAAAGTACGAGACCCCGACCGCGCGCGGCGAACAAGGACTACATTGACACCATCGAGGCCGTTGATCCCCAGACGGTGGTGATCAAGGCCAAGCTGGGCGCGGACGGCAAGGCGGTCAATCCGCTGATCGTCGCCGCCTACCTGAGCACCAACTACGTCATCCAGAAGGCCTGGACTGAGACGCTGGAAGAGCGCGGCGGCGGCGATGCCACCAAGTTGATGGCCGACCCCGCCGAAGATGTCGTTTACTCCGGCCCGTATCACAAGTTCTTCACCGACGATACGAAGGTCGTCTATGTTCGCGATGACAACTACTGGGGCCAGGATGCCAGCATGTGGGGCAAACTGCCGGCGCCGAAGTACCTGGCGCACACGATCTTCAAGGACAACGCGGCCGGTTCGGTCGCTCTGGCCGAGGGTGAAGTGGATGTCAGCCAGCAGTTCAACTCCAATATTCAGGTTCTGTGGGAGAACTACGCGCTGCCCGTCTCCACCTACCTGCCCGAGCCGCCTTACGGCATCGGCGCCAGCCTCCCGACCGCCTTCTACAACCTGAAGTCCCCCGGGTTGGACCAGTCTGCGGTTCGCAAGGCCATTGCCATCGCGGTGGACTACCCGACCATCATCGCCAACGCGATGACCAATCAATCGGCCACCTTCGACCAGGTGCCGCGCTCGCTCATGAACCCGACCGCCGGTGAGCAGGCCATGTACGACCACGATGCCGTCAAGGACCTGCAATGGGCCGGCAACGACATCGAAGGCGCCAAGAAGCTGCTCGACGATGCCGGGATCGTGGATAGCGACGGCGACGGCTGGCGCGAATATCGACGGCAAGAAGCTCAGCTACGTCGCCACCTGCCCCAACGGCTGGTCCGACTGGCAGGCTGCGATCGAAGTGGTTGCTGCCGCCGGCAAGAAGATCGGGATCGACATCACGACCAACTACCCCGAATGGTCTGTGTATCAGACCATCGTCACCAAGTCGGACTCGCCGCTGCCCGAAGGCTACGACATCTTCATGATGTGGAGCGACGGCGCCGGCCCGACGCAACCGTGGGGACGCATCCGCAAGATGATGAGCTCCGAGTTCGTCGGCATGGCGAGCAACTGGAACGGCAACTGGGGCCAGTACTCGAACCCCGAGGCCGACGCGATCGATCAATGCGATTCCCGCGATGACCGATGAGGCCGAGCTGAAGGACGCCTACACCGAGTTGGTCAAGATCTACCTGACCGACATCCCGTCCTTCACGCTCATGTACCGCCCGCAATCGTTCCATGCTGTGAACGAGAGTGTGTGGACCGGCTTCCCCCACGAGGGTGATGGCACCGAACCCGCCCGTCCCGCCGCTCAACCTGACCGACGGCTGGAGCATCGCGGGCCTCTACAACCTGGAACTGGTCCAGTAAATCGTCAGTTGATTGCGCACCGCCACGCCCTCGAACCGGGGGCGTGGCGGTGCTGCCATGTGAAATGCAGGCTCGTGCTTCGGTTGTTGTGTGTGACCGACTTCGTCGGTCACACACAACAACCGACAGCGATACAGCAGCCAAAGGGAAGTGTTGGCTTGAAAGGCTACCGAAAGTATTTCCTCAACAAGTTGGGTTGGTTCGCGATCACCTTTGTCGTTGCCTTCGTGCTCAATTTCATCCTGCCCCGCCTGATGCCGGGCGATCCTGTAGCGGCCATCGTGGCCAGGCAGGCCCAGGGCATGAGCAATTCGACCGGGGTCCAGGCGATCTATGAGCAATACACGAAGCTGTTCGGCACCGACAAGCCCATGCTCGAGCAGTTCTGTCATCTATGTGAGAAACGTGCTGCACGGCGACTTCGGTTTCTCGTTCAGCCAGTATCCCCGCACGGTGGCAGCCGTGCTCAGCGCTGTCCATCTGGTGGACCCTGATGCTGCAACTCCCGGCGATCATCGTCGGCTGGACGATCGGGAACATCCTCGGCGCGCTGGCGGCTTATCGCAAGGGCGGCTATGACAAGGTCCTCATGCCGGTCAGCCTCTTCTATCAGCAATTTCCCCGCTTTCGGCATGGCGATCATGCTCGCTGGTGATTTTCGCGGTCAGGCTGCAGTGGTTTCCGACCTCGGGCGGATACGGGTATGATCTGATTCCCAGCTTGTCTCCGTCTTTCATCGGGTCGGTGTTCATCCACTACCAACTGCCGTTCTGGTCCATCGTATTCATCGGGATCGGCGGTTATGCCATTGGCATGCGCTCCATGTCCATCTACGAGCTGAACGCGGATTACGTGAAGTATGCTCGCTTCATGGGCATCGGTGATCGCAAGATCTCCGCGTATGTTTTTCGAAATGCCATGCTGCCGCAGGTCACCGGTCTGGCGCTGGCGATCGGCACCATGGTCGGCGGCGCGCTGATCGCGGAGATCGTCTTCAGTTATCCGGGGCTGGGCACCACGCTTTTGAACGCCGTCATGGGGCAAGATTATCCGCTGATCTCGGCATCCACACTGATCATCACGATGATGGTGTTGGTTGCGACCTTCGTCATTGAGATCCTGTATGGTTTTATTGACCCGCGCATCAAAGCTACCCAGTCTGATTGAGGATAGATGCGATTATGAATTACACCATCCGACAGGCTTTCCACTCCGGTAAGTTCGTGGTAGGTTTCGTCATTTTTGTGTCCATGCTGGCGATCGTGTTCCTCTATCCGCTGTTCGTAACATATCCGCCATTGCAGATCATCGGTCAGGGGACGTTCTTCCCGCCCGGGATCTATGTGAGCGCGTTTGATACCGTCAACGCCAACAATACCTATATGCTCAATCTGGATGATGCGGCCGCCAAGCGTATTGCCGACAAATTGAGCCAGGATGATCGCGTTGCCATGAAGGACTGGCTGGTGGCCGACGGTCTTCCTGAGAGTGAGATTGACATCGCCGACACGTCCAAACTCCTGGATCAATGGGAGAGCCGTTATGACCCCGACAAGAAGATCAAGGGGATGACCTTCGCCAAACAACGATATTATCAGCGGGTCAACGACTCCATCGCCGGGCTTCTATCCACCGAAGGGGCGCTCATTGCCGCGGCAAATGCGGAAACGGGCGCTCTGGAGGAGACGGGCGTCGTCAAGCAAGCCGATTATGTGAACGTCGGTCAGGTTCCAAACGTCCGCGTGTTGCCGCTTGGCACCGATAACTTCGGCCGGGATATGACTGACGGAGTTGGTCAGCGCCACCGGCGTATCGTTGCTGATTGGACTGGTCGCCGGCCTCATCGCCACCTCGATCGGTTTGACGCTGGGGTTGCTGGCGGGATACGTCGGCGGCATCGTGGATGACGGCATCATGTTCGTCACCAATCTTTTCGTCGTCATCCCTACATTTGTGCTGTTGATCCTGATTTCATTCAGCATCGGACAGGACAAGCGCGGCCCCCTGACCATCGCCGTAGTGATCGGGTTGACTTCCTGGGTATGGACCGCGAAGGCAGTGCGTTCGCAGGTGTTCTCGCTGCGGAACCGCGATCACGTCAACCTGTCGAAACTGTCCGGGCACCCGACGCTCTTCATCATCTTCAGAGATATCCTGCCCTACATCATGTCGTATGTCATCATGGCGTTGATCCTTCAGATTTCCGCGGGCATCCTGGCGGAGGCGGGGTTGTCTATCCTCGGGTTGGGGCCACGCACGACCGAAGTGCCGACCCTGGGGCTGATGATGAACTGGGCGCTGATCTATCAGGCGCATATCCTGGGGAAATGGTGGGCGTACATGCCGGTGCTCCTGACCATCGCGATGATTACCTTCTCGATGAATCTGATGAATACAGGGCTCGACCAGGTATTCAACCCCGCGCTGAGGGAGTAAGGATTGATGGCAAAGGTCATGCTCGAGGTTCACGACCTCACCACCAAATACATCACCCGCTACAAAGAGGATATCTACGCGGTTGACCATGTATCTTTGAAGGTCGAAGAGGGGAAATCGCTGGGCATTGCCGGCGAATCGGGCTGCGGCAAGTCAACCCTGGCGCTCAGCCTGATGGGTTACTACTTCCCGCCACTCTACTACACGAGCGGCGAGATCATCATTGACGGGCGAAATATCACCGGCATGAACCCGGATGAGGTCCGCAAGACGATCCTGGGGACGGAGATCGCCTATATCCCGCAGGCCGCGATGAACGCGCTCAACCCCACCCGGCGGATCATCAACTTCATCGAAGATGTCATTCTGGCGCACGATCCGACCGAGAACAAGAAGTTCATCTATGACCTGGCCAGGGCGAGCTTCGAGACTCTGGGGCTGCCTGCCGAGGTGTTGCAGAAATATCCGGTTGAACTCTCGGGCGGTATGAAACAGCGCACGGTGATCGCGGTGTCGGCGATCCTGCGTCCCAAGGTGCTGATCGCCGATGAGCCTTCCTCCGCGCTGGATGTCACTTCGCAGAAGATGGTCATCAAGATGCTGCGGGGGCTGATGGAGACCGGTTTCATCAAGTCCATGATCTTCATCACGCATGAGCTGCCCTTGCTCTACAACGTGACCGACGACATCATGGTGATGTACGCCGGGCAGATCGTGGAGCAGGCCCCCGCCAAGGAAGCGGTCTTCGATCCGCTCCACCCATACTCGAAAGGTCTGATGGGCTCGATCATCGTGCCTGAAAGCGGTCTGCGCGACGTGAAGTTGGCGGCCATTCCGGGCGTGCCGCCCAATCTCAAGAACCCACCGGCGGGTTGTCGCTTTGCCGAACGCTGCAAATATGTCCGGCCGGAATGCCAGGTGACCTCTGTCGGTCTTTACGACGCGGGGCCTGGTCGCACGTACCGCTGTGTCTTGTCGGAAAAGGAGTTGAGGAAGGCTTATGAGCGAGACCGTTGAAAGGAAACCGTGCCTGAGCGGGGCAGGGCTGACCAAGGTATTCGGGTTCGGCAACACTAAGACGGTCGCCGTGGATCACGTGGATTTCGAGTTTCACGAGGGCGAAGTCATCTCGATCGTGGGTGAATCGGGCAGCGGCAAGACCACTCTGGCGAAGATGCTCCTGGGTTTGATCAGCATCACCGAGGGCGAGATTTACTTCCAGGGCCAGAAGCGTGACATCAGCTCGGGCAAGCAAGAAGCAGGAATACTGGCGCAATATCCAGGCGATCTTCCAGGATCCGTTCTCGGCGTACAACACGTTCCACAAGATTGACGCTGTGCTCCTGGACTGTATTCGCATGCGCGGCGGGGGCAATCTGCCGCAGGCGCAGAAAGTTGCGATGATGGAGGAGGCGTGCAGCTTCGTCAACCTGAAGTTCGCCGAGCTGACCAACAAGTACCCGTTCGAGCTTTCGGGCGGGCAGATGCAACGCCTGATGATCGCGCGCATCTTCTTGCTGAAGCCCAAGATTCTGATTGCGGATGAACCCACCTCGATGATTGACGCCTGTTCGCGCGCCACCATCCTGGACTATCTGCAGAAGCTGCGCAACGAGACCGGGATGACGCTGATCTTCATCACCCACGACATCGGCCTGGCGTATTATGTCTCCGACACGGTGTTCATCATGCAGCACGGCAAATTCGTCGAACGCGGCACCGCCGACGAGGTGATCCTGCACCCCAAGGAAGCCTATACCCGGCGCCTGCTCAACGATGTGCCGAAAATCTACGAGGAGTGGGATCTTTCGACGGTGTAGGTTGAGGGTAGACAACGGGACAACAAGACAAGGGGATCACATCCTCGAATTCCTGGTGTCCTTGGTGTCTTGGTGGTGAGATCACTCGCCGCGCTAGCGCAAAACGCCAGATAGTCGTCCACCGATTCGCGGAACGCGCGGCGTAGTCGTCCACGTCTCGCCCTGGAACGTAATCACATCGCGCAGGTTCATCACCTCGCCGTGAAAGATTCCCGCGTCATCGTCATATTCTACCTGCCCCAGATACCCCTTGTATTCCATTGCCCCTCCGCCCTTCCTCCGCTGCCTCAGCCCTTGCGCTCCGCTGCCCCGCTCACTTCGCGCAATAGCTCGAAAAACCCCGCTTGCGCGCCGAGCTGATGCCCCAGTTCACCGGCACGCTCTGATACCCTTCGTCGTAGCCCTCGTCCGTCATGCGATAGTCGAAATAGCCCCACCCGGCGTACTCACCGAGGGCCGCCAGCATGTTGTTCTGGGGCTGGTCGAAGTCGAAGTGATCGTCCTCGTTGAACAGGATCGGCATCTCGCGATAGCCCGGCACGCCCCGCGTCTGGCGCACCATCTCCGCGATGCGCGCCGGCTCGGAGACGCCGTTGCCGTGCAACAGCAGGAAGTCGGCGCTGCCGATCACGTTCGGCTGGGGGATCGTCCCGCCGCCGTAGCTCGTGCTGACCAGCAGCCGTCGCTTGTTGAACGTATGCGACTGCGCGTAGGTGATCAACTCGTGCACGCGCGGCGGTTGCAGGATCGCGTGGGTGTAGCGGACGTTGCATTCGTTGTTGATCTCCAGCAGCACGTTGCCGTAACCGCGCTCCAGCACCCAGCGCGCCGTGTTCTCGACCCCGCGCATGACCGCGGCTTCATCTTCCAGCCGCTGATCTTGCCCGAAATAGTACACGCCGAGGATCACCACCATGCCCAGCTCGTCGGCCTCGTCGAGGATGCGTTCGAGCCGCTCCATATACTCGCCGCGCAGTGAACCGTCCGCATCCAGGGCCGAGTTGTGCCACGGCTGCTCCTGTGAGTAGCCCTGCGGGCTGCCCCCTTGCAGATTGATGGTGAAGGCGTTCAGCCCGTGATTGCGCCACGTCGGCATGGCGGCGATGAACTCACGCGTGTTGCGCTCGGGGTCCCATAGCCCGGTGTCGGGGTAGGCCCACCGGGGCCGGGTGACGGGATTGAGATCGTCGAAAATGCCCTGCACCAGCCGCGCGTTGAGCAGCAGCCCTTCGATCTTCAGCCCGCGCCACTTGCGCCCGGTGTAGGTGGGCCGCCCGTTGACGTGGAATTGCAGCGCCCTCGATCGTAATTGTCGTGTAGCGATTTCTCAAAGTGGATCTACTCCCTGAAGGCTTCCGCGGGACCCCACGGGGCCAGCCCCACGGTGATATACGGATTGATCGCGGTATCGTCCTCGGCGGCGGCGAACCGCCACATCCGGCGACACATCTCGCGCACGACGCCCGCGTAGGCCGGATCGCCCGCCAGGTTGCGCATCTCGTCGGGATCGCTGCGCAAGTCGTACAGCTCATCGCGGTCGAATCCGTTGAACACGTACTTGAATTCGCGCGTCGTGACGGAGCGTTGCGTGTAGTAAAGCTCGACGCCGTTGCACTGTGAGTGGATCTCGTCGCGCCAGTCGGCGGGCGTCTCGTTGCGCAGGAAGGGCAACAGGCTCGCGCCGGTCAGCCCGGCGGGCGGAATCAGCCCCGCGGCATCGAGGAAGGTCGGGCCGAAATCGGCCAGCGACGTGAACGCGTCGACGCGGCGGCCCGGTTGTCGCAGACCCGCGGGCCAGCGCATGATGGCGGGCACGTTGTAGGCCCCGCGGAAGCACGGGATGCCCTTGGCGAACAGCCCATGATCCCCGCAATAATCGCCGTGATCGGCGACGTAGAGCACCAGCGTGTTCTCGGCCTGCCCGATGTGCTCCAGCCCGGCGAGCATCTGCCCGAAGAGATCGTCCAGATAGCTGCAATAGGCCCAGAAATGCCGGATGCCCTCTCTCACCTCGCGCTCGGTGAGCTGCCCGAAGATCTGGTCGCGCATCCGCTGATAGATGACGGGCTTGTCGCGCAGGTCATCGGCATAGGAGCGCGGGAGCGGCACGTCATCCAGATCATACAGGTCGAGATAACGCCCCGGCACGAGATACGGATCGTGCGGCGCGATGGCCCCGACGAACAGGCACCACGGGTCACGCGAGCTTTGCGAACCCGATAGCTCGGCCAATGCGGCCAGCCCGCCCATCACCGCGTCTTCGTCATGCCGGTTGCGATCCCCTGTATCTGTGCCGTACAACTCGTAGCGCGGCCAGCCGGGGCGCAGGATTTCGCCCTCGCCGCGTGTCTGCGGTTCCGGCTGTTTGCTCAACGCTCGATACTGATCCCATGTGTAGCCATGATGCGTACCCGGCCCGCCGCTGACGAAATGCTCCGTCCAGCCGCGGTCGGCGGGCGATTCCAGCGCGCTGACGTGCCACTTGCCGGAAAAGTGCAGATCGTAGCCCGCGGCGGCGAGGTCTTCGCTCCACAGGCGTACCCCATCGAAGGGTCCCTGGCGCAACGCCTGGCGGTTGCATACGTTGTTCCAGACGCCGTGCCCGGTGGGATAGAGGCCGGTGAAGAAGGTGGCGCGTGATGGGCAGCAGTGAGGAGATGGGCAGTAGGTCTCGGTGAATGTCACGCCGTCGCCGGCGAAGCGCGTCAGGTGCGGCGTTTGCGCCGGATGTTCCGGCAGGACGGTGTCGCCCCGCTGGTGGTCGCTCATGAAGATGAGGATATTCGGTGGTCGCATGCTCCCTCTCGCTTCGATCCTTGTACTCCGATGAAGCATTAGTATAACACGAGCGCTCTCCCTCACCCCAACCTTCCCCGGGAGCGTCCTCTCCCGGGCGAGGGCCAGGGTGAGGGTAAGGTTGTGCTACAATGCACTCGACCGACCATGAGCACACCTTCCTATCCCCCGATTGTACGCCGTTGGCCGGCGCCGGTCATCCTGGCGCTCTTCCTGATGCTGGGCGTCATCTACAGCGTCAGCACGCCGGTGAGGGAGGCCAGCGACGAGCTTCGCCATTACCCGTTCGTCCGCCTGCTGGCCGAGGGCGGCGGGCTGCCCGTGCGGCGCGCGGGTGAGACGCCGATAGGTGATTATCGTGTGACGGTTGGTTTGTACGACCCGGCCACCGGTGAACGTGCGCCCCTGCTGGACGCCGTGGGCGCGCCGGCCGATAGCCAGTTCACCATCACGACGCTGCGGGTTGCGCCATAACAAACCGCTTGTTCGTAGCGCGCCGTCCTCGGCGCCGGATATGAGATGTACAGCGCCGAGGACGGCGCGCTACGAACAAGAAGTCTACGAGCAAGAGTCTACGAGCTGGGAAATGGAAAACACGCTGCTCATCGGGCTGGACCTCGGCACCACGACCATCAAGGCCGTGGCGTTTGACGCGGCGACCGGGCGCGGAGCGGCGACCGCCGCGCAGCCGACGCCGGTCACGCATCTCCCCCGATGACCACAGCGAGCATGACCCGGAGGCGCTGTGGCGGGCCGCCGCGAGCTGCCTGCGCGACCTGGTCGGGCAGTTGGCGGGCCGCGCAATCGCAGGGCTGGCGATCGCAAGCTTTGCGGAGGCGGGGTTGCCGCTGGATGCCGCCATGCGGCCCCTCTATCCGATCATCGCCTGGTATGACCGGCGCAGCGAGCCGCAGGCCGCGTGGCTGGCCGCGCAGATCGGCGAGGATGATTTGCACGCGATCACCGGCCAGCGGGTCAGCCCATCGTTCGGGGCGACCAAGTGGCTATGGCTTCGCGAACATCGCCCCGATCTTGTCGCGCGCACGGCGCGCTGGCTCTCCGCGTCCGACTACGTGTTGTGGCGGCTGTGTGGGGAGATCGCCACCGACTACACCATCGCCTCGCGGACGCTGCTGCTCGACCAGGGCGCGCTGGACTGGTCGCCGGAACTGCTGGCGCTGACCGGCTTGACGCGCGACCGCCTGCCGCGCCCGCGCGCCTCCGGCGAGTTTGCCGGCGCGTTGACGGCGACCGCGGCGCAGGACGACCGGTCTGCCCGAAGGGACGCCGTGCTTCCTGGGCGGGCATGACCACCTGTGCGCGGCTTTGGCGGCGGGCGCGTGGCGGCCCGGCGCGCTGGTGGATTCCACCGGCACGGCGCAGGCGGTCCTCAGCGTGTTGCCCGCCTTCTACACCGGGCCGGCGGCGGCGCGCGGCGGGTTCGCCTGCTATCATCACGTCGCGCCGGGCGCGTATGTGCTCAAGGCGGGGATGAAATTGGCCGGCGGCGCGGTGGAATGGCTGGCGCGGCTTCTGGCCGGGTCGCCACCCGCCGGCGCAGACCTGCCCTACGCCGCACTGGAAGCGGAGGCGCAAATTGGCATTGGGAGGACAAATGGCCCGCTCTGGCTGCCGCACCTGATCGGGTCGGGCACGCCGGAGGGGGATCGCTTCAGCCTGGGGGCGGCGGTGGGGTTGCGGCCCGAACACACGCGCGGCGATCTGTTCCGCGGGCTGCTGGAGTCGCTGGCGTTCTGGTTGCGTCACAACGTCGAGGCGATGACGGCGCTCACGGGGCAGACGCCCGGCGAAGTGATTCTGCTGGGCGGCGTCACGCGCCTGCGGCTGCTTTCGCAGCTCAAGGCCGACTGTCTCAATTTGCCCGTCATCGAGCCGGAGGTTCCCGAGGCCGCGGCCACCGGCGCGGCGCTGCTGGCGGGCCTGGGCGCGGGCGTCTTCCCCGATCTGGCCGCGGCGTGCGCGTCGGTGCAGGCCGGTCGCCGCGTCTTCATCCCCGACCCGGCCCACGCCGCCCACTACGCCCGGCTTTACGAAAGTTACATGAAATTGTATCCTGCCCTCAGCCCCATCCATCACGGTCTGGGACCGGCGGGGACACAGAAATCATCCTGAGGAGCGAGAGCGATGCCAAAAGAGTTTGTGGTGACGGCGCCGTATACGATCGAGTATCGTGACTACGAAGACGCGCCATTGCAACCCGACCAGGTGCGCGTGCGCGCCATCGTCAGCGGGATCAAGCACGGCACGGAGATGTCGCTCTACAGCGGCGACACACCGTTCGTAGACCGCGTCTTCGACCCGGAGTTGCGGATGTTCCTGCCCGGCGAGGGCAAGGGACTCTATCCCTGCCGGCTGGGATCGTGGCTCGTGGGCGAGGTGATCGAGACGGGCGACGCCGTGACACAGTATCGCGTGGGCGATATCGTCCACGGCGAGATGGCGCACCGCCCGACGAACGCCATCAGCGAGGCGAAGATCTTCCCGCTGGCCGCGGGGATGCAGCCGGAACTGGCGGTGTTCACCGATCCGACGATCTTCGCGCTGGGCGCAGTGCATGATGCGCACGTCAAGGTGGGCGACAATATCGCCGTGTTCGGTATGGGCGCCCTGGGGCTGATCGCCATCCAGATCGCCCGGCTGAACGGCGCACGTCGCGTCTTTGCCGTGGATCGCATCCCGGCCCGGCTCGACCTGGCGCGGCAATTCGGCGCCGACGAGGCGCTGAACGCCGCCGAGTGCGACCCGGCGCTGGAGATCAAGCGCGCGACGGGGAATCGGGGCGTTGACGCCGCCATTGACATTTCCGGCGCATACGGCGCGCTCGCAATCCGCGATTCGCAGCGTGCACCCCGGCGGGCTGCTGGTGAGCGCCAGCTACTTCAAGGGCGATCGCAACCCGCTCGATCTGGGCGCGGAGTGGCATCACAACCGGCTGACGCTGGTGGGCAGCATGCCCGTGTGGGGGATGCCGCATCGCTGCGCGCCCATGTGGGACCTGGATCGCCTGCGCCGCACGGCGCTATGGCTGATCGAGACAGGCCGGGTGCAGGTCGCGCCGATGATCACGCAGCGCTATCGCTACGATCAGGCCGTGGAGGCCTACCGGCAGATTTACGAACGCCCGGAAGCGGCCGTCAAGACGCTGCTGGATTACTGATCGCGTTCGGCTTGTAGCGCGCACACCCTGTGTGCAAGCGGCGCTGCGCACAAGCGTGCGCGTACGAGCCGAGCGGGACACTTTATAAGGAGGCACGATGATTGGCTCAACAAGCCTGGAGGTTGTCATCATCCTGGCGCTGATCCTGGCGAACGGCGCATTTGCGTTGTCGGAGATGGCGCTGATATCGGCGCGCAAGGCGCGCTTGCAGTGGAGCGCCGAGGCGGGCAACGCCTCGGCGCAGACCGCGCTCGATCTCTCGGAGGACCCGGCGCGCTATCTCTCCGCGGTGCAGGTGGGCATCACGCTGGTGGGCATCCTCGCGGGCGCGTTTGCGGGCGCAACTCTGGCCGAAAATCTTGCGAAGACGCTTGCGTACGTCCCGGCGCTGGCGCCTTACAGTTCATCGCTGGCCTTCGGGATCGTCGTTCTCATCATTACCTACCTCACGCTGGTGATCGGCGAACTGGCGCCCAAGCAGATCGCGCTGAACAGCCCGGAGCGCATCGCCATGCTGATGGCGCGCCCCATGAAGTTCCTCATTATCATCACCAGGCCGGTGGTCGCCATCCTCATGGCCTCGACGAATTTCATCCTCAAGCTGCTGCGGGTGCAAGCCCCCGAAGGCCCGTTAGTTACCGAGGAAGAGATTCGGCTGCTGATCGGGCAGGCCACCGATGCGGGCGTCTTCGAAGAGGAGGAAGAGGACCTGGTGGCCGGTGTATTCCGGCTGGGCGATCTGCGCGCCGCCGCGCTGATGACGCCGCGCACGGAGATGTTCTGGCTCGACCTGGCGGATGACCCGGAGACGACGCGCTCGCGCGATCATCGCCAGGCCGAGCCAGGTGTATGCCGTCAAAGAGGGCGACCCCGACAACGTCGCGGGCGTGGTCTACGCGCGCGAGTTGCTGGCCCGCTGTCTGGGTGGGGAACCGCTCGATCTGCGCGCCGTCCTGCATCCGCCCATCTATTATCCCGAGCGGACTCCCGCGCTGGAAGTGTTGCGGGCGTTCCTCGGTTCGGGCGAGAGTATAGCCTTCATCATTGACGAGTATGGCGGGATGCAGGGCATTACCACCGTGCAGGACTTCGTTCGCATCATCGGCGGCGATCTGGAGGTGTTGGGGCCGGCCATGCGCCCGCGCGCGACCCGGCGGTCCGATGGCTCGTGGTTGGTGGATGGCCTGATGACCATCGAGGACTTCAAGCAGACCTTCGATCTGGGCGAGTTGCCGGATGAGGAATTGGACGCCTACGAGACGCTGGGCGGCTTCGCGATGGCCTGCCTGGGACGCATCCCGGAATCCGCGGACCGCTTTGCATGGGGCGGCTTCACCTTCGAGGTGATGGACATGGACGGCCGCCGCGTGGACAAGATGCTGGTGACGCGGGAGTGATGTTTGGACCCGGAAAGCGTTTGGATCACGAAGGCACGAAGGGGTGCGAAGCTCACGAAGCACGAAGAACACGAAGGGTTGCACCCGATACGCCGGAGGGCGTGGCTTCGTGCTCTTCGCGCACCTTCGTGTCTTCGTGCGCCCCTTCGTGTCTTCGTGTTCCAAATATCCGCGCGCGGCGTTATAATGTTTGCGGGCTTCTTATGTCGCTCCAACCCTCACATCCCCAACAGGAGGCGCACGCATGAAGAAAATCCTCAACAACCCGAATGATTACGTCGTCGAGATGCTGGACGGCCTGCTGAAAGCGCACCCCGACATGCTGAGCTATGCCGCGCGATGACCCGCATTGCATCATCCGCGCCGATGCGCCGGTGGCGGGCAAGGTGGCGCTGGCGACGGGCGGCGGCTCCGGTCACCTGCCGGTGTTCCTGGGCTACGTGGGCCAGGGCCTGCTCGATGGCTGCGCCGTGGGCGACGTGTTCGCCTCGCCCAACGCCGAGCAGATGTACGAGGTCACGAAGGCGATCCACGGCGGGCGCGGCGTGCTCTACATCTACGGCAACTACGGCGGCGACACCATGAACTTCGACATGGCGACCGAAATGGCCGACATGGACGATATCGAGGTCCGCACGGTGCTGGTGCGCGACGACGTGGCGTCGGCCCCGCCGGATGAGGCGGCGCGGCGGCGCGGCGTCGCGGGCATGGTGTTTGCGTTCAAAGTCGCCGGCGCGCAGGCCGATCTGGGCGGCTCGCTCGATGAGGTGGAGGCCGCGGCGATCAAGGCGCTGGCCAACACCCGCACGATGGGCGTGGCGCTCAGCTCATGCACCGTGCCGGCCGCGGGCAGGCCCACCTTCACCATCGGCGAGGAAGACATGGAGATCGGCATGGGCATCCACGGCGAGCCGGGGATGAAGCGCGAGCGGCTGCAAACCGCCGATGAGATCACCGGGCGCGTGGTCGAGGCGCTGCTGGCCGATATGCCGCTGGGCGAGGGCGACCGGGTGGCCGTGATGGTCAACAGCCTGGGCGCGACCCCCGCCGAAGAGCTTTACATCATGTATCGCAAGGTCCACGAGATGCTGACCGGGCGCGGCGTGACGATCCATCGCCCCTACATCGGCCGCTACGCCACCAGCATGGAGATGGCCGGCGCGTCGCTCACGTTCCTGAAGCTCGACGACGACCTGGCCGCCCTGCTCGACCACCCGGCCAGGTCGCCCTTCTTCGTCCAATAAGATTCACCACCAAGACACCAAGGACACGAAGAACTCCAAGAAAAGAAAATCAGAAATATCCTCTCCGTGTCTCCGTGGTGAATTTGTCATCTTGGTGTTCTTGGAGCCCTTGGTGTCTTGGTGGTAAATGTAAATAAGGAGGTTCACTTTGACAGAGATGATTGATTCGGCGGTGGTGCAGGCGGCCGTGTTGCGCGTGGCCGACCGCGTGGAGGGGCTGCGCGACACGTTGAACGAACTGGATGCCGCGATGGGCGACGGCGACCTGGGCATCTCCGCGTCGAAGGCCGCGCCCGCCATCCGCGAATATGCGGCGGCCAACCCGCCCGGCGACGACATCGGCAAATACCTTGCCGGGCTGGGCATGGCCGTCAACCGGGTGGCGAGCAGCACGATGGGCACGCTGACCGCGACGGCGCTGATGCGCGCCGGCAAGGAAGCGAAGGGCATGGCAACGCTGGACGCCGCGACCCTGGCGCGGATGCTCGCCGCGGCGGACGCGGGGATGCAAGAGCGCGGCAAGGCGCACCCCGGCGATAAGACCATCCTCGACGCGCTGCACCCGGCGGCGGAGGCGTTCGCCGCGGCCGTCGCCGCGGGCGCGACGCTGGAAGACGCGGGCGCGGCCATGCTCGCCGCGGCGCGGGCGGGGCGCGACGCCGCCATCCCGCTGCGCAGCAAGGTCGGGCGCGCCTCGTGGGTAGGCGACCGCACGGCGGGCTTGCCCGATCCGGGCACGGTGCTCTTCGTCAACGTGATGGAGGCGCTGCTGGGCGCGACGCAGAGCGCTGTCGGCTCAACGACATGAGGATGCCAACCTGCGCTGTCATGTTGAGCGCAGCGAAACATCTCGCGGCATCTCCCCCGCGCTGTCATGTTGAGCACAGCGAAACATCTCGCGGCATCTCCCCCGCGCCGTCATATTGAGCGCAGCGGTACATCTCGCGGCATGTAGCCGAGATCCTTCGCTCCGCTCAGGATGACACATATATCCGTGGAGTGCGCATCTGAGGGTGCGCACTCCACCCCAATCCGTCAAATATCGTAACCTTTCCTGGAGGGCGGCGTCATTACAATTAAGCCGAGCCGATCATAGCGACGGTGCGCGGCCCTTTGTGCGCACGGGCCGCGCACCGCTGGAGTCAGCACAGCAATTCGTCACTCGGACACTAATCGTACGGGAGGCCGCAATGAAGAAAACATGGACCGCGTTACCCATTCTCGCCGTCGTCGCCCTGCTGCTGGTCGCATGGCCCGCCGTGCTGGGCTTCGCAGAGCCGGCAGGGGTCCTCGTCTGTGAGGATCTGATCGTCAACGGCGGCTTTGAGAACACCACCGGGTGGCAAATCCCCATCACCGCCTACTCGGCCGACTACACGACCACCCAGAAACACAGCGGCGCGCGCAGCATGCGCATGGGCATCGAGAGCGGGAGCGACGTCTTCAGTTACTCCGATGCCTTTCAGGTGGTCGCCATCCCCGCGGCCACTACCAGCGCCAACCTGCACTTCTGGTGGCTGCCGCGCTCCGCCGAGTTGCCCGCCGGCGCAGAAAGCACGCTCGCTGCGCCGCCGCTGGAAGTGCTCCAACGGCTGCAACGGGGGGATTCGCTGGAAGAGGTGATGTCGGGCGACGTGCAATATCTGCTCGTCCTCGATACCGCCGGGACCATCCAGGAGGTGTTGCTGTGGACGCTGAGCAACGCCGGAACCTGGAAGGAAGCGACCTTCGACCTGACCGCCTACAAGGGGCAGACCATCCGCTTGCAGTGGGGCGTCTACAACGACGGCAACGGCCAAAAGAGCGTGATGTTCCTCGATGACGTCGCGCTCAACCGTTGCCCCGCCGCCTCGCCGACTGTGACCAATACACCGACCAACACGCCCACCAACACGCCGACTTCTACACCGCCCGCAGGCTGCCAGGAGATCGTAGCGAACCGCAGCTTCGAATGGAACGCCAACTGGGTCTTCCCGACCACGGCCTACCCGGCCGACTATAGCACCGAAGAGGCGCGCACCGGTCTACGCAGCATGGTCACCGGCGTGATTACGACTCCCGATGTGTTCAGCTATTCCAGCGGCTACCAGCAGGTGACGATCCCTGCCAACACCGGCAGCGCCACGCTGCGCTACTGGTATTATCCGCTTTCGCAAGAGTTACTGCCGGGCGCGACCGCCAGCCTGGCCGCCCCCAGCGCGGGGATGCTTCAGGCCGCCGCCCAAAGCGCCGCGCCGCAGAGCGTCATGGCGAATGACGTGCAATACGTCCTCGTTCTCGACCAGAACGGCGACATCCTCGAAACGCTGGCCTGGATGTTGAGCAACACCGGCGTCTGGACGCAGGCGACGTTCGACCTGACCGCCTACAAGGGGCAGACCATCCGGCTGCACTTCGGAACCTACAATGACGGCAACGGCAAGCGCACCGCCATGTGGGTGGATGACGTATCGCTGGTGCGCTGCGGCGGCGCAACAAGCACGCCGACCCATACACCGACGAACACGCCAACGAAGACACCGACCAACACGCCGACGAACACGCCGACCAATACACCGACGAATACACCCACGAATACACCCACCAACACACCGACCAATACGCCGACCAATACGCCGACGAACACGCCCACCAACACGCCGACGAACACGCCGACCAACACACCTACCAACTACACGGCACCGCCACGGCCACACCGAGCGGCGTCCGGTTGTATCTGCAACCCGCCTCGCCCACCGTCTACAACGGCGGCGTCTTCATCGTGGACATCATGGCCGACGCATGGACCTACCCGGTGCATGCCGTCCAGATTCACCTGACCTTCGACAAGAATGTCGTGCAGGTGGTTGACGGCGTCGGCGCCCCGACGGGGGAGATTATCCCCGATCCCTACCGGCTGGATCAGGTCCTGGTGAACATCGCCGACAATGCCGCGGGAACCATCCGTTATGAAGCGGGCGATCTGGTCGGCGCGCCGCCCACCGGCGTCTTCCGCATCGCGCGCATCCGGCTCAAGGCGCTGGCGCTGACCACTGCGACCCCCATCGGCTTCGTCAACCCCACAAACGTGTTCTCGGCGGGCGTGCCCGTCCTCAGTGGAACCCTGGGCGCACAGGTGCGGATTGTCGAGCCGAGTTGTGTGTCGGGCAGAGTGACATTGCAAGGGCACACCACGCCGCTGGGTCACCAGGTGACGGTGGGGTTGATGCCTTCGAGCGAGCTGCTCTGGCCCATCACTTACATCAGCACGCTGGACGCCGATGGGCGCTTCCCGCTCTGCGGCCAGCCCGGCGGCCTCTACAACGTCTACGTCAAGGGGCAGCACTCATTGCGCAACGTGCGAACCGGCGTCGGGCTGCCCGGCGTCACCGATAACCCGGCCGATGTTGCGGTTACGCCGGTGCGCCGCGGTTGCGCCGGTGGTAGACCTCTGCACGTTGCTTGAAGGCGACGCCAACGGCGATGATTGGGTTGCCAGTGTTGATCTCTCGATGCTCATCATGTCCTACGACAAATCGGCCGGCGACGTGGGATTCAACCCGCAAGCGGACTTCAACGACGATGGGACGGTTAGCGCGGCGGATTTTTCGCTGCTCTCCAGCAACTGGATGCTGCACGGGCCGAGGATCTGCCCCGGCGGTCAACCCGGCATGATGCCGGGAGCCGAGACATCTGCGATCGCCGCCGCCTTTGGCGAGGCTGAAATCGCGGCAAGCCCATCGACGGCGGGCGCGGTCGGGCTGAAGCTGGCCCCGGCGCTATACACCGGCGCATCCGGGCGATATCGTGGCCCTGAACGTGCTGGTCGAGGCGGGCGCGCAGCCCATCAACAACGTCGAACTGCACATCAACTTCGACCCGCACCTGTTGCAAGTCGTGGATGGCGCGGGCCAGGCCGCCGGCGAGATCACGGCAGATCTGACCACGCTGACCGGTGTATTGCTGAATAGCGCGGACAACGCAACCGGCGAGATCCGCTATGACGCCATGCAAACCCTGGGCGGGACTTCGCCCACCGGCGCCTTCCAGATCGCAACAATTCGGTTCAAACTGCTGAAACCGACGCCGGGCGCTGCTGTCGAGTTCGGCGCACTGTCGAATGCATTCTATGATGGCTACGCAGTCGCCGGGACGCGCGAGGGCGCGACGGTCGTGTCGGATGGGTATACCTTCCTGCCGATCATCCTGAAGTAACCCTCAGAAACGGATAACAGAACTTCAGACCTGACAGGTTTCGCGAAACCTGTCAGGTCTTTGCTCCGCGCACAAACTCCGGATCCGATTCGTGCGATTCGTGCAATTTGTGGCAAAATTCTCTCTATGACCACAGACCAAATTCGCGCCTTCCGTCAGGCGTACCTTGACACGCTGCCGCCTGATGATCCGGCGCGGGGCGAGCCAATCCCGGCCGATGCCTTCGGCGACAGCCCGGAGCTGGCCGACGAACTGCTGGCGTTAGTGCTGGCCGGGACAAAGACCGCGACCTGTTCCAGCGTGTGGGAATGGGAAGCCGAGGGCGAAGCGCCCCCCATCGTCGGGGTGCAAAACCATTTTCCTCGACGGCGCCGGCGTCCCGCGCTGCGTCGCCGAAACGATAGAAGTGCGGGTGCTGCCCATGCATGAAGTGGATGCGAGCTTCGCGCGCGACGAGGGCGAAGGCGACCTCAGCCTGGCCTACTGGCGCGCCGCCCACGAGCGCTATTTCACGCGGGCATTGCCGCGCATCGGCCGGTCCTTTGCGCCCGATATGCCGCTGGTCTGCGAGCGGTTTCGCGTCATCTACACCCCGCGTTCGTAGTGGCGCACGTCAGTGCGCCCGGACGCCTTGGCGTGCGCCGCTACGAACGCGGAGTGTGTACCACTACGAACGGTTGTCATGCGAATTTATTCCTGGGAAAACGCGGCGGCTTTCACGCTGCTTATCATCCCGTTGGCTATCTTTAGCGAGGTGGTGTACCACCGGTTGCGGCGGTTGCCCGCCGTGTCCGGTTCCGACGCGCTCCCTGCGCTCTCCATCATTGTGCCGGCGCGTAACGAGGAGGTCAATCTGACCCACCTGTTGCCCACCATTACGGCGCTGATCTATGACGGTCCCTATGAGGTGATCGTGGTGGACGATAACTCCACCGATGCGACGGCGCAAGTTGCTGCGGCGTGTGGGGCGCAGGTCATCAGTCTTCACGAATTGCCGCCCGGCTGGCGCGGCAAGCCCCACGCCTGTCACTGCGGCGCGCAGGCGGCGCGCGGCGAGTGGTTCCTCTTCGTGGATGCCGACACGCTGCACGCACCCGATGGCCCGGCGCGCGCCGTTCAACTGGCGCTCGATACGGGTCTCGATGGGCTGAGCCTGCTGCCGCCGGGACGCTATTTCGGTTACGCCGATCGGCTGGGGCTGACGGCGGCCTTCGCCGGGTTGTTCGCGATGGGCGCGCCGACCGCGGGGATGCTCAACGGGCAGTTCATCCTGTTGCGGCGCGACGTTTACGAAGAAAGCGGCGGCTTTGCGGCGGTGCGTGCGGAGGCGCTGGAGGATGTGGCGATGGGGCGCCGGCTGGCCTCACAGGGCTACGACGCGCCCATGGTGCACGGCGACGGCGCGATGCAGGTGAGCATGTACGCGAATGTGCGCCAGATGTGGCACGGGCTGACGCGGCTGGGGCAGGGCGCGCTGCGCTGGTGGGGGCTGCGCGCCCTGCTGACGGCCGGGATTCATCACGGCGCTGGTCTCTCCGCTGGTCGCGCTGTCCGGTTCGGTGCTGGGCTATTTGCCCTGGACGTGGACGGCGGGAGCGTGGGCCATCGCGACGGTTGCCATGATTCCCTGGTCGCGCCGGGCGGGCCACGTCACGGACGCGCTCTTCTCGCCGCTCGGCGGGTTGATGATCCTGTTGGCCTCACTCTGGGGCCTGATCAGCCGGGCGCTGGGCATCGGCATCCAGTGGAAGGGCCGTCGCGTCTAGCCTTGCCCGCCGTGCAACGCACCTCCGAAGGTGCGTTGCACGAGACGCTACTTGCGCAGCAACGGCAGCCACAGCCGCGGTGTGCGCGGCGTCGCCGTCTTGGTCGGCGTCGCCGTGACTGTTGCGGTTGCGGTCGCCGTGGCGTCACGGTCGCAGTAGCCGTTGCGGTCGCGGTCGCCGTTGCGGTTGCGGTCGTCGTGCGTCGCGGTCGCAGTAGCCGTCGCGGTCGCCGTGGGCGTCACGGTGGGGCCGGATGCGCCGCGTGGCAGGGCTACCGGGCCGTCCAGTACGTTGCTGTCAATGTTCAACGTCACGCCGCCCCACGTCTCGTTGTGCCCCCCGGTGTATTGGCGCAACCGCTGATGATTCGTCCACAGCGTGTTCGACAGGCACGCCACATCCCACACGCTGGCGTTCGGGTTGAAGCCATACGGTTGAATCCAGTGCGCGGCCCAGATCGCATCGGGCGGCGGGACGTTGCCGGCGTACTGGTTCAGGATGCAGCCGGTGCTATATACCCCCGCCTGGCTGCCTGCCCCCTTGATCCGCTCCGTCCACCCCGTGATGAACGCCTGCGTCGCCAGCAGACAGGTTGCATTGGAATAGGGGAAATATTCGATATCGGCGTAGATGACCGTCCCCGAGCCGTCCGGTTCCGCCAGTTCCAACTCGACGGCCCGCGCCAGCGCGGCGCTCCCCTCGGCTCAGACCCTGTTGATACGCCACCGCGGGATCGGCGCTCATCTTCCGGCTCAAGTTGCTGCACGGCGCTTGCAGCCCCACCCAGGTCGGGATGAAGACCCATCCCTGGGCGCGCAAGGTGCGTAGATAGCCGGCGCTCAGCGGCGCATTCGAGCAGGCGCGGCTGATCCCGCCGATGTAGAGGTTGACGGCCCGATAAGGGCTTTGGGCGACCCACGTCGCCAGTTGGGAGGTGGTGGCGATCTCGCATTTGTCGAACCCATGCCCGGCGAACAATTCGATGTCGCTCTGACTGCTGAAGCTCGTTCCGTGATTGCGGCAGCGATGCAGGCGCAGTGGCGAGCCCCAGGGGCCAGGGTAGAGGCGACCAGGTGCGTCCGCCGTCGGTGCTGCCGAATAGATCGCGACTCCTGGCGGCACAGGTCGCCGGCGCAGATGCCCTCGGCGCGGACAAGCCACACGGCGTCGCCCGCGGGCGCGACCGCAATCAGTGTCCCTTCGCCGCGCGGCTCGGGCGTCCGGCCTTCTGCCAGCGCCCACAGCGTCCCATCATGCGCGATCAGCGTCTCGCCGTCACCGTCCAGGCCGCGCATCGGCGAGTCCTCCGTGCCCGTCAATCGCCAATCCCCCCCGGTGAATGACGCGCGGTAAAACGCTTCGGTGACAGCGTCTCCGGCGACCCAGGAGACGGGCAGGAAGGGCGCGCCGCTTCCGAGGGTCGGGCAGCCCGTAACGCGGGCGCGCATTCAGCCCGACGCCGATCGGCGCGGGCGCGTGAGACGGGCGTCCAGGTCGCCCCGCCGTCCGTCGTCTCATAGAGCGCGTCGCCCGCCGGGCCGCCGGCAATCCAGCCGTGCTGCGCGTCGGCGAAGCGCACCGGCTCGCCGAACGGGATGCTCAGCCGGGTCCAGGTTGCGCCGCCGTCGCGCGTGCGGAACAACGCGCCTGTCGCGGAAATTGCTGCTGCCCGCGAAGCGCCACACCAGCCAGCCATCAGCCGGGTTGATGAAGAAAAGGTGCGCTTCCGCGAGCGGGCCGTCCGCGTCCAGGCGCGGCAAGGCGGCCGGTAAGGCGGCCCAGGTCTGCCCGCCGTCGCGCGTGGCGACGAGACGTAAGCTCCCTGGGTCATAGGCGGGCGCGCTTTGCGGCGCGAGGACGGCCCACCCGGTGCGCGCATCGGTGAAGTGACTCGCGATGACGGCGGCCTCGGGCGGGGTGATGTCGCGCCAGTCCGCGCCGCCTGTACCCGTGCGGTAGAGGCGACCGCCTGCGATCAGGTAGCCGTCCGTTGCCGAGAGCAGTTGCAGCGCGGCGGGGCGCACGTCTGCGGGCGACGACGCGGCCTGACGTTCAGGCGCTGCGAGCGCCGCGGGGTTGAAGATCAGGGAGAGCAGAAGCAGCGCAAGCGCGACGAGGCGCGCCGGTCTGTCCGCCAGAGTGAGCGTGATGGTTGTCATGTTGTTCTCGACGGGTTCCGGTCTCGAATGGTTCCGAGAGGGCGGGGTGATGACTTAGAAAACAGGCCCCGGTGCATATCCGGGGCCTGTTTGGCGCTCTTTATACAAGGCCTGCCAGTGAGCCGACAAACTGCCCTAGTAAGTGATGATCCGCGGAAGTTCCTTCGCCTGCCGAATCCAATCTTCGACGTCAACGAGGGTGGGCAGCGCGTGCGCGATGCCTTGCTCCGTGTTGACGGCGGTCATGCGGTTGAGCAGATTCGCCGCGTTGCGCTGCGCCAGTTCGGGCACAGTGTCCACGCCGGATGCCTCGAGCAGGGTCGAGTAGATTTCACCGATGCCCTTGACGCGCCGCAGGTCGAGTTGGTTCGCCCACCGCAGCATGGCGCTTTCCGGCACGCCGGTCGCCTTTGAGAGTTCGGCGCGCCCCGCAGGCGTCGCGGCTTTTTGCAGCAGGTCCGCCGGTTTGGCGACGCCGACGCCCTTCAGGCCGGCGATCACGCCCGCAGGCAGCCCTTCGAGCGTCTCTTCGCTCCAGCCGAGCTTGACGTTGGTGTAATCAACCACGTCTTCGGCGCCCATCGTCTCACCGACGAACCTGGCGGCTGCCGCCGTCTTGGCGACAGTCGCATCGGCCGCGTCGGAAACGGTATCCGCGGCGGTGTCAACCGCCGCCGCCGTCTTCGCTGCCGTGCTGTCAGCCGCCGCCTTGGTCGCGGCGACGGCGGCTGCGCCGGCTGCCGTCGCGCCGACCACCGCTTTGTTCACGTCAACCTTGGGCGCAGCCGGGGGAACCGGCGCGCGCACGGGCGCGGGGGGCGGGGCGGCGGGCTCGGGCGGAAGATCGCGCCGAGGATCGCGACGATACCCGCGCCGATGGCGAAAATGCCCATCATGATGGGCAGAGCAGCCACACCGCTCAGCGGGTTGAACAGCACCAGGATGCCCAGGACGATGCCCAGGATGCCGAGGATGACGGCCAGACAACCGCCGCCCTGGAATCCGTCAATCAACAGGGCGATACCGGCGATGATGGCGAAGAACGCCACCAGGAAGTTGAACGTGACGCCGGTCGCAATGCTGCCGATGATCGGGTTCGCCAACAAGATGACGCCTGCGATGATGGCCAGGATGCCGCCGATTAACTTCCAGAGCTTGCTGCCCGGCGCGCCGGTGAACATCCCGATGATGGACATGATGCCGATCACCAGGAAGTAGAAGCCCAACAACAGCGCGATGGCCAGCAGCGTGGTTCCCGGATTGGTCAGGAAGAGCCAACCGAAGAGGATGGATGCGATGCCCAGCACGATGCTGAGCCAACGCGGGGTCGTATTATACGTGGCCGAGTTCATGATACCCTCCTGCAGAATGTCATGGCTTCGTGGGTGGCCGAAGCTACAATGATTCACATTGATCGCCACTCCGATCAGGAAAACACAAGTTGACTATAACACGATCTGATGCAAACTTCAAGAGTTTGATCTCACATGCGACAAATCTGACACACAGTCCTTCGCCCACGGGGAGAGGGCCGAGGCGAGGGCGAATGAGCGTTACCCGACCGGCGTCAGGCCCGGCGGCACGGTGGGCGTGGCGGCCGGCGTCAAGGTGAGATCGGGCGTGGGCGTCAGAATGGGCGGTTGCGAGACGGCCCATTGCACCACCAGGTAGAACACCAGGGTCAGGACGATGGCGAACACTGCGGCCGTGCCCAGCCAGCCCGGAGCCAGTCCCTTCGCGACCACTTCGGCCCTGGCGACGTGCCGCTCTTCGGCGGAAGCCACCACGATGCTGTAGGGGTAGCGGGCGGCGCCGCCAAACAACGGCCTGCGTCGCAAGCGTGGCAGATACGCGATGCGGTCGGTCTGTCCGGGGCCGACGGTGATCTCTGCCGGGCCGGGCGGGATGAAGTGGAGGCTCGCGTTGGGGGTCTCCCACGTCAGGGTGTAGGTGGTGGGCGCGTTGCCCCGGTTCTGTATCTTGACCGCAGCGGCCTGCCCGGCGGGGGTCTGGTTCGGCAACACCTGGACGCCGAACTCGTGCATTTCCGGCACGTCGAGCCGGCACTCGATGGCGGTGGTTTGATCGGGCGATTCGCCGCTGGACACGCGCACGATGAACGGGCGCTCTCCGGCCTGCGCCGATGGCCCGCGCGGCGTCACCACCGTGAAGGCCAACTCCGCTTTCTCGCCGGAGCTGATCAGCGCGGTCGGCGCGGGCGAGGTGATCCACGCAGCCGGCAGGCCTTCGAGCGTGGCGGTGTAGGTGTCGGTCATCCGCCCGTGATTCGATGCCGTCAGCGTGATGGGCATCGCCTCGCCGGGCCGGGCGTCGAAACGCGTGGTCTCCATCAACACCCCCACGCGGCCCTGCATCTCGAACACTGCGACGATCAGCGGGAGCGGCTTCTCCGCGATCAGGGTGGGTTCGCCGCGGCGTTCGGCGCGCACGACGGCGGCGTAATGCCCCGGGCGCCCGGCGGGAAAGGAGGGGATGTTAATGACCAGCCGCGCCACGCGTTGTTCCCCCGGCTTGATTCCCATCAGCGGCGTCGGCGCGCCCGCCCAGGGCGCAGGGATGCCGGTCACCGTCAGGTCGAAATCTGCGGCCATCTCGTCCCGATTGGTGACGTAGACATCGAGTGCGCCTCTGCCGCCGGGGATCACTACCAGCCGCTCCGGGCTGATCTCGAGCCGGACCGGGCCGGAGCGGATGAAGGCGGCCATGTGCGAGTTCTCTCGCCCCGCCCCCGGATCAGTAGCCGGCATACCAGGTTCCAGTGACGGGAGGCGCCGCGTAGAAATCGGTCCACGGGCGGGCGAGGGCGTCTACCAGCCCGGTGAGCCGCGCCATGCGCTCGCGCGCGGTCGTGTTCAGGAACTCGCTGCGCGCCGCGCCCTGCAAGCCTGTCGCCTCGCGCCAGACGGCCCGCCCCACGGCGACCCCGCTGGCCCCGGCAGGCGGCAGGCCGTCGTCACCTGGCGCAGAAACGTCTCGTAATCCACGGACGCCGAAAGCAGCACCCAGGGCGCGCGGCTGGCGGCGGATAGCTCCTCGCATGCCTCGGCCCAGACCCGCTCATCCGGCTCGGCGCTCACATCCAGCGGGAACTCCACTTTCAGCACATCCACGCCCGGCCCCACCAGCCGGCGCGCGCTCTCGATCACCGCCGGGCGCACCTGCGCCGCGGGCAACTTCCTCACCGTGGGGTCGGGAGAGTAGGTGAGGATTTCGAGGAAGATCGGGATGTCGGCGGCGGCGCACTCGGCTGCCACTTCCGCCGTGAACGCCTCCATCTCCGCGGCGACGGCGGCGTTGGGATGATAATACACCAGCAGTTTGACGGCGCTGGCGCCCATGCGGCGGATCTTCTCGACCCCCCAGCCGGGCAGGACGCCGGAATGCCGATCGGCGGGGTCGCCGGAATAGCCGCTGGCTTCCACGGCGACCAGCAGACCCGTCTGGCCGGGCAGCGCGCCCGATGCGATGCACTGCGCCGCGCCGAACTGCGGGTCGAGCAGCACCGCGGTGGCCGCGGGCGCGAGCGCGGCGATGGCCTCGCGTTTGAACGCCGACAGGGTCTCATCGGCCACCGCAGCCGGGTCGGCCGGGTGCAGCGCCTGGCGCAAATTGTTGCGATGATCGAGCGCCAGCACGGCCAGCGCCCCCCGCGGCGTCGCGCATTGCTGCAACCCGCGCCATTTTCCAATCGTCAATGGTTCCGTCATGGCCGGCAGTATTTCCTTTCTATCACGTTGATTCCGACGATCCGATGATTCTTCGGACTGCGTCTCAGATGCGCACTCCGCACGAGGAGTCCTATCGCGCGGAGCGGGAACGCGTCTTCGTTGACGATCACCTTCGTGATGTACCTCACCTCGCCCGGCGTGTAGCCCTGCGCCGCCGCCAGATGGTAGGCCAACGCCTGCAACGGCGCGACCTCCAGGATCGGGCGCACGGCATCGGGCAGGCCGGCGATGGGGAAGGCGCGCAGCCGTTCGGGGTTGCTTTCCGTGTCGGCGGCGTCCGTCTCGCCGATCATCAGCACGCGACCGCCGAGCCGGGCGATCTCCGCGGCCAACGTCCGGTTGCGCGCGCCCGGTTGGCCGTGCGGCATGAAGAGCGCCGCGGCGAAGCGGTCGTCCACCACCTCATTCGGCCCCTGCCGGAACTCCGCGGCGTCGAGCGGCACGGCGGGTGTGCGCGCCACTTCCTCCAATACCAGCCGGCCGCATAACGCCGCGCCGCGCGACGGGCCGCGCCACAGCAGGTGGATCGGTCGCGCCGCGCCGAGCAGCGCCACGATCTCCGGCGCGTCCGCCGCCGCCCGTTCGATCACGGCGGGCATCTGCGCGGCGGCGGCCTCGAGGTCGGACCGCAACGATATCGGCCTCGCCCAGCGCCGCCGCGGCCAGCGCCAGCGCGCCCGCCATCATCCCCGTCACCACGTTGATCGAGACCAGATCGTCCTTGCGCGTGTCGGTCCAGACGATATGCGAGGCGGTGTGCGCCAGCGTGCTCTCCGGCTCGTTGGTCAGCGCGACGTAGGGGATGCCCATGTCGTTCAGCCGTCGGGCCAGCGCCACGATCTCCGCCGTCTCGCCGGAACGTGAGCAGATCACCACATCGGCCTCGCGGAACGCCTCTGCGGTGTAATAGAGCGCGTCCGACGCATACACCACCGACGCGACGCGCCCCTTGCCGCCCAGAAAAGTGACGGCAGGGTAGCACAGGTAGGCCGCGCTGGCGACGCCGATGAAGACGAGCGGGCGCGACCCGCGCAACGCGCGGCCCGCCGCGTCCAGCCGCGCCCGTTCCGGCCCGTAGAGATGTTGGACGACGTGAGCGAGATTGTCGCCCTGGGCCATGAAGTCGGCCCACAATGCGTTTTGCATGATTAGCCCCACCGTGACTCCTCGTCGAAAAGCAGCCTGGACGCGACCAGTGAGACGATGCTCACGATGACGCTGCCTGCCAGCGCAGCCCAGAATCCATCCACGTAGAACCCGATGCCGAGCCGTTGCGCGAACCACGCGGCGAGCATGAACGCCAGGGCATTCACGACGAAGATGAAGAGCCCCAACGTCAGGACGATGCAGCCGCAGGACAGCAGCTTGAGGACGGGGCGGATGATGGCGTTGACGAAGCCGAGCACCGCCGCGAACAGCAGCACCGCGACCCAGGCCGATTGGTCATCAACCGAAATACCGGGCACGATCCAGGCGGCCAGCGCCACCGCCCCCGCAATAATCAACCAGCGCAGAATGAGTCTCACGGAAAACCTCCGGCGTGTGATGCACTGATTTTACCACAGCGGTATCGGGGAACGGGTATCGGTGATCAGGGAACGGTGTATCGGTCATTTCCTGATTCCTGATACCCGATACCTGCTCACCGTTCCCTGATACCTGTTTCCCCGCCCCCTAAATCTGCCGTATCGCGGTTGCGAATACCCAGATCGCTCCAACCATCGAGCCGAGCAGGAGCGCCCCCCAGCCCCAGGGCCAGCCTTCGCCTTGCGCCTCTTCCGCCGCGCGACCGGCGGCTCGCTCAGCCTGACGCGTCGCCGCGATCCCCGGCGTCGTCTGTGCAGCGACTGCCGTGACGATCTCCGGCGTCGCCGCGCCGGTTGACATCTCGAAGGATGCTGCGTTGTCCGCGTCCAGGGTCACGCCGGTCAAATCCACGCCGTGTTGGGTCAGCAGATAGGCGGTCACCTGCCAGTACTCCTCGGGTTGCAGCACGCCGCGATCCTGCCACGGCATCGCCGCGGCGATATAGTTGTGAAGCTGCTGCCCATCACGGAAGCGGTCGGCCACCTCAGCTCCGAGCACCGGCGGTACCTCGCGCGGCAGCACGAACCCCTCCGGCGGATGATTCTCGGCATGGCACTTGAGTTGCCAGCAGTTCTGGTCTTCCGGCGCCCACTGCGCGATCCAGTCGGGGGTGAGGCCCTGCCCCTTGTCGCCGTGACACGCCTTGCACACCAGCCGGTACACCTCCGCGCCATAATCGGCCTGCGTCGCGTCCGGCCCCAGGTCGGGCATGATCAGCCCGTTGCGCGGCTCCGCCGGCATGGTGATGCCCGACGCGGGCGTCGGCGGCGCGTCCTGCGCGGCGATAGCCACTCCGGGTCGCGCCGCGCCGAACAGTAGAAACGTGACCACAATGACAAGTGAGAGTCTCATTGACCGCCCATCCTGGGGTTATTCATGCGCTGCATCGGTACTATATCGCGCCCCACACGGCATGTCAAAGAAACATCACCCTCACCCCGGCCCCTCATGGAGGACGAGGGAGCGATCGCTGTGTTTGCCGTCTTCTCGTCATTTCGGTTATACTGTCTCTGTACACAACTTGTATGCTACAGAGAGGTGCGCCATGACCACGCCTGCGTTTCCACCTTCCAGGCAGGGGGCCGAGGATTCGGGCCGGTATTTCCGCTACATGGCGGAGTTCGTCGGCTTCACCGCCGAGGACGCCGCGCTGGTGGCGCGCACGAAACCGCACATCGAGGCGCGCCTGCCTGAGATCGTCGCGGAGTTCTACGACCATCTGTTGCGCTACCCACCCACGCGCAAGTTCTTCCAGCGCAAGGACGGTTCGCTCGACAGCGATTACATCGAGATGCGGATGCGCCACCTGTCCAACTTCTGGCTGCGCGCCGCGTCGGGCGACTATGGCGACGACTTCGCGCGCTACGTGGACTATGTGGGTCGCGCGCATACGTCGCACGGGGCCGATCCGCGTATCTACATCAGCGAACGTTACGTGATCGGGCAGGTGGGGTTCATCTCACACGCCATCAGCCGGGCGCTGGAGCAAGAATTGCGCGCCGCGGGCGATCACGAGTTCACCCACGGGGCGCTGGAAGCCTGGGACAAGCTGATGATGGTGATCCTGGAGATGCTGGCGCGCGCCTATGGCGGCGAGCGTGAGCCGGAGACCTTCGCTGAGCTGGTGGAGGTTCCGCGCGAGGCGGTGGAAGCGCTGGCGGCGCACGCCGTCGCGCACGAGCTGGGCGACATCCCGCGCGCGGTCACGGAAGTGGCCGTCGCCGCCGAGACGGAGATCCCCGAGGGCGAACGTAAGATCGTCGAGGTGGGCGGGCTTTCGATCGGCGTCTTTCACCACGCGGGCGGCTGGTACGCGTTGCGCAACGTCTGCCTGCATCGCGGCGGCCCGGTTTGCACCGGCGCGCTGGAGGGCGAGCAACTGGTGTGCCCGTGGCACGGTTTTCGCTACAACCTGACCACCGGCGGGCTGCTGGATGACCCCGCAGCGGCGCTGGAAAGCTATCCCGTGACGGTGCGCGATGGCCGGGTCTATCTGAGCCTGCCGGTGGAGGAGGATCACGCGGCGCATCCCGCGCTCGATCTTCCCGAACCGGCGTCAGCCGCAGCGGCTGCCCTCGCGCCCGACCAGTTTCATCTCACCGATCTGCCGCCGGGCGCGATGCGTCTCGTGCAGGTGGATGACGAAATGGTGGTGGTCTATAACGTCGCCGGTGTGCTCTACGCGACGCAGGACGCCTGCACGCACACCGGCGCGCCGCTCAGCGAGGGTGAGCTCGCGGGGACGACGATCACCTGCGCGATTCACGGTTCCTGCTTCGACGTGACCACCGGCGCGGTGCGCTGCGGCCCCGCGAAGAGGCCGCTCGTGACCTTCCGCGTTGTGATGGAAGGCGGGATCGGGCAGGTAATTAGGAATTAGAAATTACGAATTACGAATTGAGTTACCATTTATCGCTGTAATTCCCAATTCGTAATTCCTAATTCGTTGTTACCACCGGATGCGCACTTCCGCCGGTTTCGGTTTGCCCGGGCGCGGCGGCGGGGGTGGTAGATCGCGGTCGGTCACCAGCTTGCCGCCGCGCACGGTCGCGCCCAACACCAGTCCCGCGCTGATCAATACCAGGTTCTTGATGATGTATTGACCCTCCAGCGTCGGCGCGATGGGGAAGATGACCCACGTCTCCGCGGGGAAGAGCAAGAGCGGCGTCGCCGTGCCGAGCATTTGCAGCCACAACAGCGCCAGCGTCAGGCGCATCGCGCGCCCCGTCAACAGCCCTATCCCGATCAGTGATTCCCAGGCCGCGAGGATCAGGACCGCCGCAGCAGGCGGAATCAGCCCGAAACTCAGCGCACCGATGGTGCGCGCCGCCAGATCCGCCGCCGGGCTGAGCCCGGGAAAGAACTTCAAGAAACCAAACCAGACGAACACCAGGCCCAGGCTGATTCGCAGCGCCGCGATGCCGTGGCGCGCCATCAGGCCGGTCAAGCGGGCGTCGAGTCGCTCGAATCTTTCATGCAATTTGTTGTCGTTCACCGCTCTATCCTGATACCGGCCGCAACGCCGGGGATATGCTTCACCCGTGGAGGATAGCGCATCGCGCGGCGTTCGTCAGTAAGGGTTGCCTCAATGCCGCGTGCTACGAAGCCGCCAGAGCGTCTGCGATGCGTTCGGCGGCATGTCCATCGCCATAGGGATTGACCGCGCGCGCCATCTCCGCGTGCGCGGCGGGGTCGTCGAGCAGTCGCAATGCCTCCGCCACGATGCGCGCCTCGTCGGCGCCCACCAGGCGCGCCACCCCGGCGTCCACCGCTTCGGGCCGTTCCGTCACCTCGCGCATCACCAGCACCGGCACACCGAGCGCCGGCGCCTCTTCCTGAATCCCGCCGGAATCGGTCAGGATCAACCGGCTGCGCTTCATCAGGTTCACCAGCGTGAGGTAATCTACCGGCTCGATGAGGGTGAGATTGGGCAGGCCGGCCAACATGCGATGGGCGACTTCGCGGACGTTGGGGTTGGGATGCACCGGGTAGATAATCTGCGCGTGTCCGCGGGTCTGCGCGGCGATCTCAAGCAGCGCCGTATAGATGCGTTCGAGCGGCGCGCCGAAGCTCTCACGGCGATGCGCAGTGACCAGGATGAGCGGCGTCGCCGGGTCGAGGCGCGCCAACTCGCTGCCGGCGGGCGGCGTCCAGGGGCGGCGCGCCACGTCTTGCAGGGCGTCTACCACCGTGTTCCCCGTCACCAGGATACGCTCGGGCGCGATGCCTTCGCGTAGCAGGTTGTCGCGCGCGCGTCGTCGGCGCAAAGCACAGATCGCTGATATGATCGGTGACGACGCGATTCATCTCTTCGGGGAAAGGGTTCGCCATGTCGCCGGTTCGCAGCCCTGCCTCCACGTGACCCACGCGTGCCCGCCGGTGGTGCGCCGCAATCGCCGACGCCATCACCGTGGTTGTGTCGCCCTGCACCAGCACCCAGTCGGGCTGCATCTCGCCTAACAGCGGGTCGAGCCGTTCGAGCAGGCGCGCGGCCACCAGCGAAGGCGTCTGCCCCGGCTGCATCAGGTTCAGATCCACATCCGGCCTGATGGCAAACAACGCCAACACCTGATCCAGCATTTCGCGATGCTGTGCGGTGGCCAGCGTCAAGGTCTCAAAATCGGCGGGGCGCGCCGCCAGCGCCTTCACCACCGGGGCCATTTTGATGGCTTCAGGGCGGGTTCCGAACACAACCAGCACGCGGGGCTTCGTCACAATGTATTTCTCCCGGATGGATGCCGATGATTTGCAGCCATTATAAAACATCCCCGCCTTCAGCGCGAAGGCGAGGATGGATGTCGGATGTCGGGGCGGGCCGATGTGCCCGCCCAACACACCGGGGCGGCTTGCGGTCAGATTCTCAAGCCCTGCCGGCGGCCCCGAACAGCCGCAAGTGATACGCGCAGCGGTCGCGCACGGCTTCCGTCGCCACCCGGCTGAACTCGAAGAAGTTGGGGTCGCCTTCGCGGGCCGCAGCCAGCATCCGGCGTTTGCTCTCCTGGAACAGGTCGGTCGCAATGTTGATCTTGGCGACGCCGCGCTCGATCGCGCCGCAGAATTGCGCTTCCGTCAGCCCCGACCCGCCGTGCATCACCAGCGGGATCGCCACCTGATCGGCGATCTCCTCCAGCAACTCCAGATCAAGCTGCGGATCGCCCTGGAAGACGCCGTGCGCCGACCCGAAGGCGACCGCCAGGAAGTCTACCCCCGTTTGCTCGACAAAGGGCGCGACCGCCGCCGGGTCGGTGAAGCCCATCCGGCGCGCGCCGAACTCCTGATACTCATTGCCCGACCCCACGTGGCCCAGCTCCGCCTCGACGCCGACGCCGACCGCATGCGCCACGCGCACCACGGCCGCGGTCGTCTCGATGTTCTCCTCGATCGGGCGCCGCGAGCCGTCGTACATCACGTCGGTGAAGCCCAGCTTGATGGCGACCATGCAATGATCGAACGACTGTCCGTGATCCAGCGCGAGGGCGACCGGCCCCGGCGCTGCTGCGGCGCGCTCGCGCGAGATACGCGGCGAGGGCGGGGGCATTCGGATGCTCCAGCAGCCCGGAGTAGATGGCAATGATCCCCGGCGCGTGCGTTTCTTCCAGCGCCTGAAACATCCCCTCGGTGGTTTCCATGTTGAAAGTGTCGAACAGCGGCACGGCGTAGCGTTCGCTGCGCCCCTGCTTCAACTGTTCGACGATTGATACCAATGGCATGATTTTCCTCTTCTCTTCGGTCGGGTATTTCTTTACTACGCGCCGGAACTCGCATCTGAGGATGCGCAAGCCGCGTAGCGCTTTATGTGTGTAATTCGTGAAATTCGTGGCCGGGTTCCAATTCAATTCCGCGCGCAGCCAGGAACTCCAGCGTCTCAGCGAAGGTGGGGATGCCGGCGCGTCCGCCCAGCTTGCGCAGCTTCAGCGCCGAAACTGCCGTGGCGAACTGCGCCGTCTGGCGCACATTCCAGCCCTGCAACTGCCCCACGATGTACGCGCCGTGGAAGACGTCGCCCGCGCCGGTGGTGTCCAGCACCTCCACGTCGAAGCTTGGGGTGTGGAAGCGTTCGTCCCGCGTGACGGTGTACGCGCCGTCTTTGCCTTCCGTCTGCACCACGACCTTCGGCCCCATGTGCAACATGGCCTCGCCCACCTCCCACAGGTCGGAGAGCCCGGTGAGCGCGGGGCCGAACCCCGAACCGGCGATCAGGATGTCGCACTCCTCGACCAGCGCGCGCATCGCGGGGCGCACCGGCTCGTGCGTCGAGGAACCGTCCAGCACGACCGTCTTGCCCGCCTCGTGCATCCAGCGCGCCGCGACCAGCGCAGCCTCGGCGTGCGCGCCGTCAAGGTGCAGATAGTCGGCCGCGACAATGTAGTCGCGGTTGATCTCATCGGGCGTCAGGGGGGTGCGCGCCCAATGCTTATAGCCCGAGAACACCCGCTCGCCCGTTTCGGCATGTACGCTCACCAGCACCGTCTGATCTTCCGGCCCCGGCCGGCGCGCCACCTGGCTCACGTCCAGCCCCTGCTCGATCAGCGTCTGCATCTTGATGTCGCCCAGCCGGTCGCTGCCGCACGTGCCGATGAACCCCGCCGGCGTGCCCAACCGCTGCACCGCCACCACCGCCGTCGCCACCGGGCCGCCGCCGTCAATCGCCGCCGCTTCCAGCCGCGTGCCATGCTCCCACGTCGGCATGTCATACATCCGCAGTACGATATCCAGGCACGCCATGCCCAGCCCCACAACCTTAATTCCGCTCATGCGCGCTCGCTTCCAGATTTACCGCCAAGGCACGAAGAACACCAAGAAAAGAATTCTTCTATGAAATCTTCTTGGTGTCCTTGGTGTGCTTGGTGTCTTGGTGGTTAATTGACGACAACGGGTTCGATGTCGAGGAACTTGCACGCGAGGACCAGCGGCTCGACCAGGTCGCCGTGGATCATGCTCGCGTGGTGGATGAAGCCCTCTTCGACCAGCGTGCGATAGAGATGCGCGTGGTCGCTCACCTCGACCCATGACCAAGTGCCCGCCAGCAACTCATCCGAGGGCACGGCGTCGCCGCTCGCGATCAGCATCTTCCACTCGTTGTCATACTCGGCCAGCCGGCAGAAGGTGACCTTGCCCGGTCGGACGCGGAACTGATACAGCCCGGCCATCGGGTCTTCATCGGGCGTGGGCAACGCGCCGGCCATGTCCTTGCGCGAGCGCAGGGCGACCTCTTCCTTCGTGCGCGCCAGCGAAACGGGCGCATTGCCGCAATGCCACGCCAGCAGCCAGTTGGGGTTGTCGCGATGCTGGATGGTCCAGTCAATGAAGTGGGGCGGATATTCGCCCATGGCCGCGTGATAGGTCGCGAGCATCGCCACCGCGCCCAGCACGTCGGTTTCGCACGCCGTGGGCACGACGTTGTCGGTCAACCGGCCATACACAGCGCACACCGAGATGCCCATCAACTGCTGGACGGACGGCCAGCACTGCACGGCCATCGCCGAAAGTTTATTCGTCTTTGCGAAGTCGCTCAACGCGACCTCCAGCTTGGCCGCATTGTACAGGTAGTGATCCGAGACGGTGATTTCCGCGACGCTGCCGCGCACGTTGGCGATCACGTCTTGCACGCGCGGGTCGTCATCGCGCAGGGCGTCCGACCGTCCTGTGATGTCCGAGAGGTTCGCGTAGATCATGTTCTGGCCGAACTTCTGAATCAACGCGACCTCGTCATAGCCGACCGTCTCGAATGAGCCGGGCCGCACGCCGACCTGGCCCAAGCCGCGCCCCGCGCAGCCCCTTCACCACCGCCGCCGCGCGCACGAAGTTCTCGACGGCGTCCAGAAATTCCGGCTCATCGGGGAAGAAGATGCCCGCATAGTGGAACGGGATCTTACGCCGGTAGAGCGCCGACGCCATGGACAGGTTGCCGCAATACGAGTCGGACACGCGCGCCATGGCCGGGCCTTCCAGCGCCGGCGGCTCCTTCGTCGCATAGAGCAACACCGGCACATCCAGCTTTTCAGCGATCTTGGCGGCAGAGCGCTCGTCGCCGAAGTCCAGCGGGCACAGGATCAACGCGTCCACGTGCTGGCGGGCGAAATACTCGGCCACGGCCTCGGCCTCGTCCAGGTTATGCACACCGCCCAGCGCTACGGACCCCGTCTCCGGGTTCGGCAGGCTGCCTTCCGGCCCGACGCCGGGAACGATCACCTCGACGCCCGGCAGGCTCTCGATGGCCGCGATACTCTCGTCGCGCATCTTCTGCGTCCAGAAAGTCCAGGCGAAACGATAAGAAGGAACGAAACCGACCTTGATTGAAACAGACATGATCACCTTCCTGGGTGTAGACATAACACGGCCCGAGCAGAATGCCCGGACCGTTACGCATCAAACACCGGGCTTCAGCGAAACCCGGTGTTTGATGTCTTTTCCCGAGTGCATTTTCTAACACACTCTATACGATTTGCCCGCTCAAAGACATGACCCGCGTCATGCTTTGGCTGAAAAATACCCGATCAGGGCGGGCATTCGGGGTAAATGGTTGCCCTGCATGGACACTCTTACCGACAACGCGCTCTGATCGGGCGCAAAGAAGCCCGGTTCCTCACAGAAACCGGGCTGCCTATCCACTTCCGTCTACTTGTCTACTTACCTGCTTGCCTACCCCTTCAGCGACCCGGCCAGCAGACCGCGCATGAAGAAGCGGCCCAGCAACAGGTAGACGAGGATGGTGGGCAGCGCGGCGATCAGCGCGCCCGACATCTGCACCTGCCACTGCGTCGTATAGGTTCCCGCGAGATTCTTCACCGCCACGTTCACCGGCGCCATGTCCGGCCGGCTGACGACGATCAACCCGATCAGATAGTCGTTCCAGATCGTCGTGAACTGCCAGATCAGCACCACCGCAAACGCCGGGAACGAGATCGGCAGCAGGATCCAGCGATAGATGCTCCAGAAACCGCAGCCGTCAATCTTCGACGCATCAATCAACTCGTTCGGGATCGCCGCATAGTAGCCGCGAAACATCAGCGCGGCGATCGGGATGCCGAAGACGCAGTGGGTGAAGATTACTCCGGTTAGTTTCCCGTAGAGACCCATTTTCTGCAGCGTGAACACCAGCGGGATCAGCACGCCCTGATAGGGCAGGAACATCCCGACCAGGAAGAGCATGAAGATGATGTTCGAGCCGGGGAACTTCCACTTGGCGAAGACGTAGCCGTTGATCGAGCCCCAGAACGCCGAGATGAGCGCCGCCGGCACCGTGATCAGGATGCTGTTCTTGAAGTTGGGCGCGACCTTCTCCCACGCCTGCGTGAAGCCATCCAGCGAAATGGGATTTGGGAAAGCCCACATCGTGGCGATGTTGACCTGGTCGTAGGTCTTCAGGCCGGTGATCAGCATCAGGTACACCGGCAGCAGGAACCAGATGGCCGCCAGGATCAGCGTCCCATAGACGAGGATCCGAGACCAGTGAAACGGCTTCGAGGCCGTCTTGCCGTCGCCCGCCGTGGTCTTGACTTTCGGCGTTGTGGCGGTCATTGCGCATCCTCCAGTTGCAGGCTGGCCAGATACGGCCCCACCAGCAGCGCGGCCAGCAGGATCATCACGCTGGCGATCACCGCGCCCAGGGCGATGCGGTTCGATTGGAAGGTGAGCTGGAACATGTGGAACGCCAGCATGTCGGTGCTGAACGCCGCGCCCGTCCCCAGCACGGCCGGGATGTCGAACACCCGGATCGAGCCCATCCCCGTCAGCACGATGACGGTGAAGGTCACCGGCGCGAGCAACGGGATGATGATGCGCCGGTACAGTTGCCAGGTGCTGGCGCCGTCAATGGCCGCCGCTTCCTTCAACTCGGCGTTGATGCCGCGCAGACCGGCAAGATAGAGCGCCATCACGTAACCGGCGAATTGCCACGAGGCGGCGATCGTCACCGCCAGGATGCCCCATTTCGGCGTCGTGTACCACTTGCTGTCGAGCCCCAGAAGCTGATTCAGGCCCGCCTGCGGGAACATCAGCCAGCGCCAGACGACGCCGGTGACGATGCCGGAGACGGCGAACGGGAAGACGAAGATCGTGCGGAACACGGCCTCGTTCTTGATTTTGGAATCCAGCAGCGAGGCCAGCACGAAGCCGATGACGATACACTGCGTCATGAAGCCGGCCGCGAACAACACCAGATTGCGCATGTCAATCCGGAAACCGCGGGTCGTTGAACATGCGGACGTAGTTGTCCAATCCGACGAAGGTGAAGTCAGGCTTCAGCGTGGGCCATTTCACCGTGGACACGTAAAACGTGTAGAAGATGAAGGCGTAGATGAAGATGCCAACAAAGACCATGGATGGCACCAACACGAGGATGGCCGTCAGGTTGTCACCACGCAACCGGAAGCCATTGTCCTTCTTCATGAGCAGAAATGGGGGCGGCCATGCCGCCCCCATCCGCTGTCGCTGTCGCGTCAGCTTGTTTTGTAACCGGCATCAGTGGCCGCCGTGAGCAGCGCTGCCTGCGTCGCAGCTACGTCCTTGTTCGAGGCGAAGACATTGATGGCGTTCATGAAATCGGTCATGAAGGCCAGCCCCGCCGCTGCGCCGTGCACGATACTCGGCGTCAGTTCGTCGGTCTTCCAGTGCTCCATGGCCCACTTGTGGTATTCGGTGTACAGGCTCATGTCGGCGTCGGTGCGCGCCGGGATCGAGCCCTTGGCCGGGTTGAAGGCATCCTGGCCTTCCTTCGAGCCGCAGACCTTCAGCCACGCCACGGCGGCATCGCGGTTCTTGACGTCCTTCGGCAAGGGGAACGAGTCCGAGAGCATCTGGTAGACATTCTCGTTGCCCGGCGCCGCCTGCCAGGTGAATTCCGTGAAGTCCTTGCTCCACAGCACGCCCGGCGTCCAGTCGCCCATGATCATCATGGCGGCCTTGCCGGCGACGAACAGGTCGTTGACGTCGCCCCAACTCGTGGCCAGGTAGTCCGGGTTGGCGTAGTCGAGCATCTTCTTGAGCATTTCCAGGCCGGCGGTGATGTCCTCGTCCGCCCAGCTTGTCGAGCCGTCGAAGAGGCCCCTGAACTTCTCGGGCCCCATGATTGCAATGAGCATCGTCTCCCAGACCTGGGCGGTGAAGCCGGCCGCGTTCTCGGCGAGCAGAATGGCGGGGATGCCCTTCTCCTTGAACTGCTCGGCGACGACGAAGAACTCATCCCAGGTCTTGGGCGGTTCGGCCCCGATGTCCGCGAAGGGCTTATTCGCGGCCCACAGGACGTTGGCGCGGTGAATGTTGACCGGCACCGACCAGGGCTTGCCGTCCTTCGAGGCGATCTCGATCAACAGGGGCGGGAAGACCTTGTCCCAGCCCTCATCGGCATAGAGCGTGTCCAGCGGTTCCATCAGGTCGGCATCGACGTAGGAGCCGATGAGCAGCTCGCCGCCCAGGTGGATCTGGAAGGACTCGGGCGGGTCGCCGCCCATCATGCGGGTCTGGAGGACGGCTTTCATGTCGCCGCCGGAAGAGGTGCCGCCGGCGATCGCCGCATTGACGATCTCGACGTTTGGGTACTGCTCGTTCATGACCTCGAACAGGCCATTCAGACGCTTCGATTTCGCCGCCCGAAGTCCACCAGGAGAAGATCTCCAGCTTGCCGCTGAGGGCCTTCGCCGGCGGGGGCTTCCGCTGCGGGGGCTTCCGTGGCGGGGGCTTCCGCTGCGGGGGCTTCCGTGGCGGGGGCTTCCGCGGCGGGAGCTTCTTCGGCGGGGGCTTCCGCTGCGGGGGCAGGGGCTGCCGGTGCAGCGCAGGCCGCCACCGCGACTGCGGCGGCGCCAACGGCGCCGACCTTCAAGAACTCACGACGATTAATGATCCGATGCTTCATTGCTTCTGACCTCCATTGAGAGTGTGCGAGTGATCGCTTGAGACCATTCTCACACGGTCAGCCGGACTTGTCAAATGTGAACAAACGCGAAAAGAGAGGGCGATCGCGAATGGCGAATAGGGAGTTAAAAATTACGAATTACGGAGGGCGCACGGTTTGCGCCCTCCGTAATTCGTAATTTCTAACTCGTAATTCCTGATCTACATCTCCGCCACGAACGACAATTCCAGGATCACCTCGTCTTTCACCTCATCCACCGCCGGCGCATCGGGAATCGCCAGGTTGAAGTCCTTGTGCAAGATGGTCGTCGTGGCTTCGCCGATGATGCGGGTCTCGCTCTCCGGGGTCACGGTCACATCGAACACCACGGGCCGCGTCACGTCGGTCACGGTCAGGTCGCCCTTGATCTGGAAGCTGACCGGTTCGCCGATGGCGGCGCGATCGGGCAGACCCGACGATTTCCGTGGGGGTGAAGGTCACGAACTCGAAGTCGTCGGTCTTCAGGATCCAGTTCTTGACGGCGCGATTGCGGAAGTTGTTGTCGGTGGTCAGGGTGCGCGCGTTGATGCGAATCTCGCCCACTCGCGTCGCCGCCAGGTTCGCCGGGTCAATCTCGATCTGCCCCGCCACCTGGTCGGTGCTGCCGATGACGGTCTTCGGCGCGCCCTGCAACGTCTCATCAATCTTGAAACGCGCCTCCGACTCGGCGGGGAGGATGGCGAAGATCGCCGCAGTGGACGCCGCAGCCTCCACCGGTTCCGCCGTCGCCGTGGGTTCGGCGGGCGTCCGGTTGCGGTGGGTTCCGCCGCGACGTGCGGTCGGCTCAGCTTCGACGGGCGCGTCGGTTGCGGTCGGCGGTGGCGGCGGTGGTCGCCGTCGGCGCGGTGGTCGCGGTCGCCAGCGGCGCCGCTGCGATGGGTTGGCTTGCGGCCTGCGGCTCACGCGCCAGCCCGCAGCCGGTGAGAAGGACCGATGTCAATAGCAACAAACTTGCCAACGTCAGAAATGTCTTGTTCAATTCAGTCTCCTGTTGTCAGTACATGTCACGCTGAACGGAGTGAAGCATGACAATGCCGCCAGAGTTGTATGACCCTACGGGTTTCGGAACACTATACACTACTGCGCGACGAGCGCAAAGAGAGTTAGATTCCAAAAAGGGAGTTTTTCAATGCCAATATCCACTGCGCTGCGGAATACCTGTGTCCTCGAAACGCCCAGCGAGACGCTGAATCGAGCATTCGTCTACGCCAAAGACAACATCGCGCGCTGCATGCGCTACTACACCCTCGGTTGGGGGATGAGTAATGCGCCCCACACCTACACGATTGTGGTGGGGCGCGACACCGGTTGGATGGGCGTCGGCGCGGATTACGTCGCGCCGTGGTTTGCGCCCGCCGCGCTGCGCGTCTTCCGTGACCGTCAGAAGCCGAACGGCCAGATCATCGAGTATGTGGACCTGGAGACCGACCGGCAGGAGGATTACGGGCTGAACGTGGCCGACAACACCCCGCTCTACATGTGGGGCGTCTGGCATCACTGGGCGCAACATGCCGATGCGGCCTTCCGCGCCGAGTTCGATGCCTCGATGCGCGCCGCGGCGGAAAACCTGCTGGGCGAGATCGGCCCGCGCGGGCTGCTGGTTGCCGTGCCCGCAGGCACTGACGTGCGCGGTATTTCCAGTTGGCGCAACATCATCGCGGGCGGCGTGATCTCCGGCGAGGTGACCGAGATCAACGCGCACGCAGTGATGGCGCTGCGCTGCGCCGCCGAGTTCTGCGATGAGCCGCGCTATGCCCGGGCCGCCGACGCGCTGCGCGACGCGCTCAACGCGCACCTGTGGCGCGGCGACAACTATCTGCTGACCCATTTCGAGGGGGCCGACGACCGGCAGGTCACCGGCGATACAGTGTTCCCGGCGTTGTGGGGCGTTGCCCCGCCGGAGCGTGCGGAGATCGTGTTGGATCGCCTGGCGCGGCCCGATTTCTGGACGCCGCGCGGCCTGCGCACCGTGCCCGACCTCCGACCCGATGTATGATCCCCGCGCCGGTTTCGGGTTGCTGGGCGGGAGTTGGCCCAACCTGACCCTGTGGTACGCGGCCGCGGTCGCGCCGTTCGACCCCGACCGCGCGCTGGCCGCGCTGGAGATGGTGGCCGGACCGGTATTGGCGTCAGACGCCGCGGCCCGCTTGAACGAAGGCGAGTTCGCGGAGTGGTTCGACGGCGAGACGGACGTGAACGGGGGGATGTCGCTGTCGCCGTGGGTTGCGCCCACGTTCATCTGGGCCGTGATGGAGGGGCTGTTGGGGCTGACCTGGCAGGCGGGCCGCCCGGCCTTTGCGCCGCGCTGGCCCGCCGGCTGGGACGAGGTGACGATCCGCCATCTGCCCGGCGGCGGCGCATATCACGATGTGACGCTGCGCCGGTCGTCGTCGTAGGGGCGAGGCGTTCCTTCAACCTATCCGGTTGACGAACACTGTGAGAAAGCGGCGATACGTTCGTCGCGGACGAATCGCCGGGGAACGCCTCGCCCCTACACTGGCCGTTCTGTGGATTTAGTCCGTCACCTTGATCTGGTCGTAGACCGGGTACTCGTTGCCGTCAATGTCCTCGACGATGAAGCCGACGACGTAATCGCCGGGCGCGGCGTTGAGGTCAACCCACGTCCACGGCTCGCCGGTGAAGGTCAGCGTTTCGCCCGGCTCGGTCGCCACGGCCATCGCCTTACCCTGCGAGTCAATGTCCATCCACTTCTCGTAGATGGTGAACTTGTCATCGAGTTTCGGCGTGATTTCGCGCGGCGCGCCCTGCCCCGTGCCTTCATTGAAGCCGAAGACCGAGATCAACTCGCCGTTGCGGAAGTAGAGTTTCGGCGGGGCGCTGCTCGCCGTCGGCGTAGGTGTACAAACCGTCTACGGTGTATACCGCTTCCTCGAACGACCGGCCATAGGTCTCCGGCTCGAAGAGCGCGACCGCGTTCTTGTCGCCGTCGCTGATCGCAAAGACGACCGGCTCCCACTCGAACTGCATCTTGAACTTGCCGCCCTCGGGCCAGACGGGGTAATACACGCCGCTGAGTTCACGGCTTTCGGCGCTCTCCAGATAGTCCGTGTCCAGCAGGGCGATGGATTGATTGGCCGCGTCCAGATAGCCCACCATTAGCTTGACATAACCGACATTCTCGCCGCTGATTTCCGTGCTCAGCAGCACCGGGTTATTCGGGCTGGCGACGGTGGCGTCTTTCTGGATCGGCGTGACCGTGATGCCGCCCGCCGCGGGCGCGACGACCGTCGGCTCAGGCGCCGCAGCCCCGGCGCCGCCGGCGTTGAACCTTTGGCCGGTGTAGTGATTCGCGAGATATTCATCCCACAGGCTGACGTCGGCGAACCGATCGGCGATGGTGAGGTACGATTGCGGCCCGGCGACGGCGTTGCCGTAGAGTTGTGAGTTGGGGAAGTAGATCGAAACGCCGGTTGCGCCCGGTTTGCCCGGCCCGCTTTTCTCCGAAATCACGGCGCTGTCGAGCGCCTGCATCATCTCATTGATGGCCTGCTTGACCCCAGCGTTGCCGGTATTGCGATCGAGCAGCGCGGCGAAGTGCGCCAGATCAATGAATGAGGGCGGCGTGCCCTGGCCGAAGATGCTCGTGAATGACTGGGCGTACTGGCGCGCCTGCGCCACGGTTTTCGGGTTTTCATCCTGCAGGGCGTAAGCCAGCCGGCTCAGGGCGGCATTGACCGGCGGGATGCGTGAGAGGTCTACCGCGGTGAGCGTGACATCCTTGCCGATCTGATTGGCGAGTTGAGTGGCAGGCGGCACGCCATACCCGCGCGCGCCCACGAACTCGGCCCGCGCGCGGTCATCGGTGATGCGCTGATCTTCCGTGATGTAGGTATCCACGACAACATTGCCCAGATCGGCGCCCGTCATCGCGGGGTTGGCGGCCAGTCGGTCAAGGATGCCGGTGTAGGCCCAGCCCAGCGCCGGCTCCGTCTCCTGCGAGGCGACGGCATAGTGCGCATGCGGCGCGAGAGCGGTGTAGACGGCCAGGTCGCTCATCAGGCAGGCGTCCAGGCCGACCAGCTCGAACTTGTCCAGCCCGGTCTGGCGGCGAATCTCCGTCAGCGCGGCGTCCAGCTCGTTGAGGTACATCATGTTGCCCAACCGTTGCGACAGCGGCGTGTCCACGCGCTCGCGGGCCTGTGGGTCGGGGTCGCTGAACCCGCCCGGCCAGCCCATCCCGTGGTCGGACATGATCAGCGCGTATTTGTCGGCGGGATAGGTCTTCATCGCCCAGGTGACGAAATCCACCAGCGTGCGGCTCATCGGCCATATTGACCTCGCCCAGGTCTTGTACCGCCTGCGAGCGAACCTGCCCCAGGTCGTCGTCGCGGGTGATCAGGAAGCGGCCCGCGCCCGTCCAGTTGCCGTCGCCGGAGAAACCGCCCTTGTAGCGGTCAATCTGCGCGACGATCTTCACCTTGTCGGATGAACCGATGCGTTCCGCTTCGTTGAGATCAATATAGATGTCTTGTTCGAGGACGCGGTCGTCGGCGTCCTGATAGAGCATCACGGTCCAGGTGTCGCCGCCCGCCGTGGCGCCGCTGGGTGCAATGGCATTTCCCAGCGAGAGGGTCGGCTGCGCCTCAGGTTGCCGCGTGGGCAGGGCGACGACTTGCGACTGCACGGTCGGCAGGCTGCCGGCCGGCGCGATACCCTGGAGGGCATCGCCGCCGCCGCTGTTGCGCCCCAGCAGCGAGAAAAGGAGCAAAAGCCCCCCGATACCGAGAACCGCGATCACGGCGATACAGCCTATCCCGCCGGGAAGCCCACCGCTCCCTCCGCCGGACGGGCGAAAACCGCCGCCCCCGGTCGGCGGACGATAGCCGCCCCCGCCGCCACTTGGCGGGCGATAGCCGCCTCCGCCCGATGGGGGCTGCGGCGGCGGTGCGCTGGGGCGTTCATCGCGCGTCGGCGCGTCGGCCGTCTGGCGCTGATTGGGCGAGGTGGTGGGCCGGCGTCGCCGTTGCACCGTCACAGTAGGAATATCGTCTGATCCACCGGATGACATCCAGAGCGCCGCCGGTCGCCGCGCCTCGGCAGCGAGCCGGGGCGCGCCGCCCGCAGGTTGCAATGTCAACCTGGGCGCAGGGGAAGTCATGCCGGCAATCCAGTCTTCGATCAGATGGGTTAGACGCATATGGGTCACTCCTTTTGAACGACGAGCGCGCTGCTCCTCAAATAACTTCGCATCACATCCTGGTTGAGTATATCCAAAAACACGTCAACATCGCAAGCCGGCCGACACGGATGGCGCTCCCTCGCCCGCCGGGCGAGGGTCGGGGTGAGGGTGGGCCGACACGGATGGGGCCGGCTTCTTTCCTTCACGCGTCTGATGTAAAATACCGCAAAGACAACGCTTGACCCGCGCAAAGGAGCCGCCCTCAAATGACCATCCCTCGCCAACGTGTGCTGGATGCCCTGCACTTTCAAGAGACCGACCGCGTTCCAAAGGACCTGGGCGGGATGCTTTCCTCCAGCATCAGCGCCTTCGCCTATCCGAACCTCGTCGCCGCGCTGGGTCTGCCGCCGCGCCCGCCCAAAGTCTATGACACCTCGCAAATGCTGGCGCTACCCGATCTCGATGTGTTGGACGCGCTGGGCTGTGATGTCATCACCATTACCGGCGAAGTGACCAACGCCTTCGAGCAGCCCGATAAGTGGCATCCCTATGACTTCAACGGCCGGCTGCCGGCGCTGGTGCGCGAGCCGGCCCGCTTTCGCACCGAGGCGGACGGCACGATCTTCCAGCGCACCGGCAAGCTGGCGAAGCCTGCCGACCGCGACCGCACCGGCGTGATGACGACCATCCGGATGCCGCCGACCTCCTACGTGTTCGATGAAGAGCACGGCGGCCAGCCGGTGGATTTCAAGGGCGACTTGCCGATGCCCGATCTGGCGAAGGTGCGCCGTGAGATGGAGGCGAACCTGCTGACGGACGAGGACGTCGCCATCGTCCGCGACCTGTGCCGGCGCGTGCGCGAATCCACCGACCGGGCGGTCTTCTTCAACGATGGGCGGCTGGTCGCGCCGATCTGCATCCACGGCTGGGGCGGGATGGCCGTGTTCCCCGTCATCTGCATCACCGAGCCGGACTTCGTCCACGAGCTGCACGATCTGGTCACGACCTATACCATCAAGAACATCGAGCGGCTGCTGCCGGAGATCAAGGACGATGTGGATATCGTCTGGACGGCGTCCGACGATTGGGGTACGCAGGCGAGCACGATCGCCTCGCCGAAGGTGTTCCGCAACCTCTTCCTGCCCTATCTCCAGCGCATCAACGCGGCGTGCCATCAGGCCGCGCCCGCGGTCAAGACCTTCCGGCACTCGTGCGGGGCCATCTATACCCTGCTCGATATGATCGTCGAGTCGGGCACCGACATTCTCAACCCCGTGCAGTGGACGGCGGGCGGCAAGAGCTATCGGGAGTGGAAGGACAAGGCGCGTGGCCGGCTCACCCTGTGGGGCGGAGGCGTCAACTCGCAGGGCACGCTGCCCCTGGGCACGCCGAGGAGGTCGCCGCGGAGGCTGCCGAAGTGGCCGCTTACATGGCGCAGGACGGCGGCTACGTCTTCTGCAACATCCACAATATCCTCGCCGAAATCGCCCCGGCGAACGTCATCGCGATGTACGAGGCAGCGTGATCGGTCGGCGCCCGGGATTGTGCAGGGTAATAGACGAATGAGCGTTGTCGGCGGACAGGGCCTGTTGACGCGCCCCCTGGGCCGCGGTGGGGTGATCGCCCTGGCGCTGTTCGCTGCGCTGGGGTTCGGCCTGCTCAGCAGCGTGCGCCTGGCCGGCCAGGGCCTCTATTACGACGAGTTGCATCAGGCCATCGGCGCGTTTGCCTACCTCGGCCCCGATCATGACAATGCCGGGTTGTTCGATGCTCTACACGTCGGAGATTTTCCCATCCTGAATATGACCTATTCGGGCGCGATCAAAACGGCCATCTACGGCCTCTATCTGCGCGCCTCCGGGCACGGGTTTTCGGTGATGAGCTGGCGGCTGCTGGGGATCGTGCTGGCGTCCGCCGGCATCCTGGCGATGTTGACCATCATCGGCGGTAAGAAGCTCGCCGCCGGATGGGCGCTCATCTTTCTGGGGCTGCTGCTCACCGACGCGACCGTGATCCTGACGGTGCGGCATGATTGGGGGCCGGTCGCGCTGGCGCTCCTGCTGCGGCTGGCCTTCATTGGCGTCTGGCTGCGCTCCACGCTTGACGAAGTGTGTCCGCCCTCGAGTACCCTGTGGCTGACGTTGATCGCCGCGCTGGCCGTCTTCGAAAAGGTGAGCAACGTCATGCTGGTGATCCCGCTGCTGATCGCCTTTATCGGGGATGCGCGGCGGCGCACCCGTAGTCATTACCGTGCGGCCTTGCTGGGCGGCATGGTTGGCGTCATGCCGTTGTTGCTCACGAACCTGTATACGGCGGTCACAGCGCCGGCGCGGCGGCTGATCTCTTTCGCGCCGGTGGGAGCCGCCCCGGATTTGGCATGGACGGAAACGCTGCGATTCGCCGGCGACTATTTCTCGCTCGGGCAAGGTGAGTCTGGCGCAGGGCTTCATCCTCGGTCTGCCGCTGCGCGCTTCCTGGCCCGAAGCCCTCCTGTCTATGGGCCTGCTGGCGCTCTCCGGCATCATGATCTATCGCCATCGGCGGCAAAGCGCTTATTTGCGCTTCGCCGCGATGGTCTTGTTCAGCTATCTGGCAATCGGCGTCGCGCTTCGCTTCATGCCCCGGCCCAACTTCATTCATCACTGGGTCATGGGGACGCCGTTCCAGTATGCCGCCGTCGCCGCTGCGCTCGTTGGGGCGTGGGAGGTTGCCGGGTCGAGGCGTGATCGGTGGGCGCGCGCCGGACTCACCGCGCTGCTCGTCGTTTTCATGGTCTACCGGCTCGGCGGTCTCGTCCGGCTCGAGGTCGCATTCGCCCAGGGGCGCGCCTCCGCCCACTTTGACCCCGCCCTGACCGAACTCGGCGTGTTTGCGACGGCGCGGGCGGACGAGGCGGTCTTCATCGCGGCGGATTGGGGCGTCGCCGCGCAGATCGTCGCATTGTCGAACGGTGCACCGGGACTCGTGCGCGAGGTCATATCTCAACTACGAAGGCCCCGGTATGATCGAGCAGATCGGCGACGTCGGCGGCAAGCCCGTGATGTATGTGGTCGGCGCGTGTCCCGCGCTCGACCGTCGCGCCTGAGCAGACTCGCGCGCATCTGGCAAGATATCGGCGCGTTGCCCGGTTGGCAGGAGATCGCCGGTGGAGCCGGAAACACGACACTGGAAGACGATCGAGATCAGGAAATTCATTCGGGATGATGAGCGGAGGTAAATCTACCATGCGTAACATCCTTGCGGCGCACACCAACTGTTACTATGGCTCGCCATTGATCGTGGCGCTGGACGGCATCGCGCGCGCCGGATTTCGCTACGTCGAGCTGGGCGCGGGGCGCGGCGAGCATGCGCACGTCGCGCTGGGTCTGGACGCCGGATGGGCTGCACGCGTTGCAGGCGTTGCTCGATGCGTATGGCCTGGTCCCCAGCGCGATCAGCGGGCATTCGGATCTCACTACGCCGGAGGGGCTGGATGACGGTAAGGCCGCGGTGGATCTGTGCGTCGCCCTGGGCGTGACGATCATGAATACGTCGGTCGGTGGAACCCACAGCGAACGCGAAGACAAGATCGCCTTCTTGCGTCACATCTTCGACCTGGCCGACTACGCCGCGACGCGCGGCGTCACGCTGGCGCTGGAGATTCACGGCGACCTCATGGCGACGGGGCCGCTGGCCGTGGCGATGATCCGCGAGATCAACCGGCCCAACGTGCGCATCAACTATGACACGGCGAACTGCATGTACTACGGCGGCGTTCGGGCCGAGGACGACATTGCCGCGGTCTTGCCTTACCTGGCGCACGTCCACGTCAAGGACTCGAGCGGAGGTCTGCGCGAGTGGAACTTCCCGCCGATCGGCCAGGGTCGCGTGGACTTCGCCCGCGTCCTGCGCATCCTGGAGGAGGGCGGCTACACCGGGCCGCTGAGCGTCGAGATCGAGTTCTACGGCTACCCCTACCCGCCGCTCGACGAGATCAACGCCGCCGTCCGCGCCTCGTACGCGTACCTGGAAAGACTCACCACGAAGACGAAAGAACGCCAAGATAAGAAAAGAAGAAATCCTTGGTGTCCTTGGTGTCCTTGTGCGTTCCTGGAAAGGCTCACCAAGATTCAAAGAACACAAGAAAAGAAAGAGAAACTTCGTTTCTTCGTTCCTTCGTGTTCTTGTGTCTTGTGAAATCTGGAGGGCAAGATGATACGCGTGGGGATTCTGGGGGCAGGGTTCATGGGGACGACGCACGCGCACGCGTTCGCGCGGCAGCCGGACGCGCACGTGGTCGCCATCTGGTCGCGCGATCCGCGCCGCGCAGCGACCCTTGCGGCGGAGGTCGGGGCGCGCACCTATCCCGATGCAGAGTCGTTGCTGGCCGACCCCGCGGTTGACGCCGTGAGCATCACGCTGCCTACCCACCTGCACGCCGCCTACACCATCGCCGCGCTGGAGGCGGGCAAACACGTCCTCGTCGAGAAGCCGATGGCGCTCACGCTCGATCAGTGCGACGCCATGATCGGCGCACAGGCGCAGACGGGGCGCGTGCTGATGGTCGCGCACGTCCTGCGGTTCTGGCCCGAATACGTGGCCGTGCATGACTATGTGCGCGGCGGCGCGCTGGGCGAACCCCTCTCGATCACCGCATACCGGCTATTGGGCCGCAGCGCGCCGGGCGGTTGGTATGAAGACCCGGAACAGAGCGGGGGCGCGGTGCTCGACCTGCATATCCACGACCTGGACGCGTGCAACTGGTTTTTCGGCCTGCCGCGCACGGTCTATGCGCGGGGCCGGCGCGGGCCGACGGGCGCATGGCAGCACGCCCTGACGGTGCTTGATTACGGCGCAGCGCAAGGCATGGCCGAGGGCAGCGCGATCCGGCCCGAGGGCTATCCCTTTACGATGGGGCTGTGGGTCACATGCGAAGGGGGTACGGTGGAGTTCGTGTTTCGGGCCGGCGGAGTACAAGTTGATAGCCGCGACCGCGCCGACTCTGCAATCACGGCCTTCCCAACCGGCGGCCCGCCGCAGCCCCTGACCTCGCCGGGCGGCGACGGCTATGTAAATGAGATCGCCGAGTTCCTGGCGTGCATCCGCGAGGGGCGCGCGCCCGTCAACGGCGCGCCGGAGCAGGCGCGCCTCGCCGTCGCCACGGCCCTCGCCGCTCGCCGCTCGCTGGAAACCGGCGAAGTCGTAATTCTTTAGCCACGAATTTCACGAATTTGAAGATATTTAATAAATTAATCGCGTAGATTTCACATCAATGTGAATTCTTCTGAATTAAAGTATTGTGATTCGTTCAATTCGTGAAATTCGTGGCCGAATCTGAGGAGGCTCAATGAATTCGAGAGAACGAGTGTGGGCGGCGCTGCAAAAATCGCCGGTGGATCGCGTGCCGGTGTTCATGTGGTTTCACCCCGACACCACCGCGCGGCTTGCCGCGCTGCTGGAAATCCCTGCGGCGCGCGTGGGCGAGGCGATGGGCAACGACATCCGCCAGACGTGGGTCAACAACAACTACGCCATGGAGGGGATCGTCCACGCGCACGACGGCGAGGGCCACACCGACGACTGGGGCATCCGCTGGGTCAAGGAGTATTCCTTCAACCAGATCGCCGCGTTCCCGCTCAAGGGCGCGCCGCGCGAGGCTGTGCTCGATTACTCGTTTCCCTATGATCGCGATGGAGGACGCTGCTGGCGTTGATGCTGCCGGTGGTCGAGGACGCCGGTGACGTCTTCATCGGCTGCGACGTGTCGCCCTGCGTGTTCGAGATGTACTGGCGGCTGCGCGGGATGGAGGATACGTTGCTGGACATGGCCGGCGACCCGGAGCTGGCGGACACGATGTTCGGGCGCTGCGCCGACTTTGCCGTGGCGCTGGGCGAGGCCGCCTGCGAGCGGTATCCGCTCGACTGGTATTGGACGGGCGACGACATCGCCTCGCAGCGTTCGATGATGATGAGCCCGGCGGCATGGCGGCGGCTGATCCGGCCGCACCTGCAACGCGTCTTCGATGTGGGCATGGCCTACGATCTGCCCATCGCCTATCACTGTTGCGGCGCGTTGCGCCCCATCATCCCCGACCTGATCGAGATGGGGCTGGACGTGCTGAACCCCGTGCAGAGCAACTGCCCCGGCATGGACCCGTTCGAACTCAAGCGCGAATACGGCGCGGAGCTGGCCTTCATGGGCGGCGTGGACACGCAGGAGCTGCTGCCGCACGGCACGGCTGACGAGGTGCGCCGGGCGACGCGCCGCCTGATCGACGGCATGACCGCCGACGGCGGCGGCTACATCCTCGCCGCGTCGCACTCCGTGCCCGCCGGAGACGCCCGACGACAACCTCTTCGCGATGTACGAGGAAGCCGGCATCACCCGCGAAGAAATCTTCGACCGCGCCGCGGGGATCAGAAAGACTGAGCCACGAATTACATGAATTGTAGCGAATAGCCGATAGCGAATGGCCCATAGCGCATGGCGTATCCGCCATCGGCCATTCGCCATCATGCTGTAAACTAACGCGCGCGATAAATGTCGCCTGCCAATATATCATCATCCGGTTCATATGATAAATTCGTGAGGTCCACCGGATCGCCCACCACCGCGAGGATTTCGCTTGCCGCGTAGGTCTTGCCGTAGCTCTGCTCGCCCGCCTGCTGCAAAATGCCCGCTTCGACCAGCTTCTCGATGGAGCGCTGCGCGGTGGGGTAGGCCACGTCCAGCAGCTTCTGCGCCTGCGGGATGTTGAGCAGCGGGCTGACGAAGAGGCTGTCTGCCAGCTTCAGGGCGTGCGCCGAGGCGCGGGCGGCGGTCAGCCGTTCGCGCCAGTCGTCGCGCAGGTCGTTGAGCCGGCGCGCCCGATCGCTGGCGTCGCGCGCCTGCTCGACCACGCCCTGCAGGAAGAACAGCACCCATTCGCGCCAGGCCCCGCGCCGGCTGACCGCCTGGAGCAGGTCGTAATACAGGCTGCGGTGGCGCTCGAAATAGGCGCTCAGATAGAGCAGCGGCAGCGGCAGCAGCTCCCATGATTGCAGCAGCAGCGAGATCAGCAGCCGCCCCATGCGTCCATTGCCGTCGAGGAAGGGGTGGATGGCCTCGAACTGATAGTGGATGAACGCCAACCGCACGAGGGGCGGGGAGTCGTCGGTGAAACTCTGCAAATATCCCGCCAGCGCGTCGAGCGACTCCAACATCTCGGGTGGGGCGGGCGGCACATAGTCGGCGTCGCGCAGCGACGTGCCGTGCCGGCCGATCCAGTTCTGCACCCGGCGGAACTCGCCCGGCGTGGCCGCGCCGCCGCGCACCCCCTGCATCAGCACGCCGTGCACCTCGCGGATCAGCGCCAGATCGAGCGGCGCGCTCGCCAGCCGGGCCAACCCGTGTTCCAGCGCGCGGACGTAATTCAGCACCTCCTGCACGTCGCCGGCAGGCTCGAAGCCGGGCACGCGCGCCGCGGCCAGGTTTTGCCCCGCCTCATACGCATACAGGTCGGCGATGCCCGCCTGCGTCCCCTCGATGCGCGAGGATAGCACGGCCTCTTTGCGCAGGAACGGCCCCAATAACAGATGCGGATTCGCCAGCCCGCGCCCCAGCGCGGCCAGCTCGCCCAGCGCGTAGGCCGCGTTCGAGGCGACGCGGAACAACTCGCCGTCGAGCGCAAGGGCCGGGGGCAGCGGGTCGGGGACGAACGCCTGATAGCGGATGCCGGCCGTCTCGGCGGGCAGCCAGCGGCCGGACGCGGTATCGGCGGCGGGTTCAGAATTCATGGGATGATTCTTCTCGGAAATGGGCATGCGCTATGGTTTGACCTCGCGTCGCCAATCGTTTAGCCGGCGGACGGCGCCCGTCCATTCGGCGGCCTCCGTCTCGCCCAATACGGCGTCGAGCGCCTCGATCAAGTCACTCAGCGACCAGCGGGTCTGGGCCGCAAGGATGATCCCGGCGTGCTGCGGATATTGCTCGGCCAGCGCCAGGAAATCGCGCACGTTGAACGTGAAAAGACAACGCCCGTGCACGGTTGCGCCCAGCAATTGCTGCTCGTCATCCGCATCGAGTGGCATCCATGGCGCAGGTGTGCGCGTCACGTCATGGCCCCGGGCGATCAGCGCGCGCTCCAGCGCGTCGGAGAGAGGCGTCGGCGTCCAGGTGCAGTTTGGGGCGCGTGATCATTCGGCGGCGCGTTCATCTTGCAATGCCGTGGCTGCGTCTACTTCCTGACGATGCGCTACGTAAAAAGCCAGCGCCTCGCTCACCGTCGCAGGCGCGAGGTCGTATTCCGCCGCGATTTGTTCAGGTCTCAGCCCCCATGCGTTCACTGCCGTCGCCAGGGTGCGCACGTGGATGCCGGAGCCGCGTAACACCGGTTCGGGCGTGCCTGCCGCGCCGCGCCGATAGATGATCTGGGGGAACCGGGTCGTCCAACTCCTGTTTAAGCAGCCCGACTTTTTCTGAGACGGCCCACAGAATGAACTGGTTCAGCGAAACGCCTTGCCGCGCCGCGTATTGCTCCGCTTCTTCCTTGAGCGTTGCGGGAAGATTCAAGGGATAACGCGCCATAACTGCCCCTCCCTCATTCGAGCATCTGACATCACTGGACATATCTTATAAGATATCTTGTAACCAGTCAAGCGTCATCCGCGCAGCAGATCCATCGGGTTTTCTGCTTCTCTGTCCTGTTGTGCCCCAGCCCTCGCGGGAACGGAACCCGGCCAGCGCATCCTGAATTTCGCCGTCAATGCGTGCGAGTTCTATTTGTGCGGACATGCCTTCATTGTAGTGGGGCCGCAACAATCTCGCAAGCAGCCGACCTCACCACCAAGACACCAAGAACACCAAGGAACACAAGAAACGAGGAGACAAGGGACGTGGGCGCAGTCGATTCCCGAAATTCCTGGTGTTCTTGGTGCTCTTCGTGTCCTGGTGGTGAATCCTCGCTGAGAGAAAAGGCGGAATGTGGTAAACTACGCACAGTGATTTCACACATGATCGGGAGTCGCGGATATGACCACTACTTCTGAAGCGCAATTGCGCCGCCTTAGCGCCTTGCGTGCGGCCCTTGACGAGCAAGGGTTGCACGCGGCGATTCTATCACGACCGGAGCACCTGTTCTACTTCACGGGCGTCACCCCCGGCGTCGCTCCGGCCTTCCTGATTGTCACGCCCGACAAAGTGATCGGTGTGTCGCCCACACCGCTGGGCGATCAGGAAACCATCACCTACAAGGAATACGACATCAACACGGGCTGGTCGGTGACCGAGGACGCGACCGCCGCGCTGGATCGCGCGCTGGGTCGCGCCGGTCTGCGCGATCGGCGGACCGGCGTCGAGTTGTCGCACCTTCCTGCGGCGTTCATGCGGGCCATCCAGGGCCAGGCCGGGGACCTTCGGGAGATCAGCGATCTCCTGTGGCGGCTCCGGCGGCTCAAGGACGAAACGGAGATCGCCCAGATCGAGGCGAACGCCGCGCGGAACGATCACATTTTCGGGCTGCTGCGCGAGGCCGTCCGCCCCGGCGTCAAAGACTTCGCCCTGTGGGCCGTGGTCTACGCGGCGCTGTGCGAGAACGCCGGCGGCCCGGTCAAGTTCGAAGCGGACCTGGGCGCGGGGCTGGCGACCGTCAACCCGGATGCGCGGCCCGAGGGCTACGTGCTGACGGAGGCCGATCACGTCCTGGCCGATATCTACTCGGCGACGCACGGCTATTACGCCGATACCACGCGCGTGTTCGCCGTGGGCGAGCCGACCGTCAAGCAGATGGAACTGCACTGGGTGCTGGAGGACGCGCTGGAGGCCGGCTCGAATCTGCTGCGGCCCGGTGTCGAGGCGCGGCAGGTGGACGCCGCGGTGCGCAAGGTGATCGCGGACGCCGGGTATGCGGAGAACTTCCCGCATCACAGCGGGCACGCCTTCGGTCTGTTCCAGCAAGAGCGCCCCTATCTGATCCCCGCGGAGCCGATGCCGCTCGAAGCGGGGATGCTCATCACCCTCGAACCGGGGATCTATCTGCCCGGCTGGGGCGGAATGCGGCTCGAAGGCAACTGGGTGATCACTGAGGACGGGGCGCGGCGGCTTGATCGCTACCCGGATCGGCTATAATCATGGCGCAACCATTTTCCTATCTTCCTGAGCCGGCCCGTTCGCTCGTGCGGACGGCGTGGAAACAGGTCCCGTCGGATATCCGCGGCGACCTCCAGACCTGGCTGCCCTACGCGCTGAGCGACGCGGGCGGCGCGTTCGATCTGCTCGGCTTCATCGCGGGCAACTATCGCACGGCGTTCGACCAGCGCGAGATGAAAATCGCCATCGTCGGGCCGGCCGGCGCGGGCAAGTCCACGTTGTATAACCGGTTCGTGCCCGATGAGACCAATCACGCGGCGGTGGGCGAGGAACCGGGGACGACGCGCGAAGTGCAGGTGAACCGGGGGACGCTGTTCACGCTGATTGATACCCCCGGCGCGGACGCGGTCGGCCCGGTGAGCGAGCGCGAACGAGAGATTGCGTTTCAGGCGGCGCTCGACGCCGATTTCTTACTCATGGTGTTCGACGCGGTGCGCGGCATCGAGCCGGCCGACCGCGAGCTGTTTGACTCGCTCAAGGCGCTGGGCAAACCCTTTGTGGTCGTCCTGAACAAGATGGATCGGGTCGCGAAGGGCGACCGGAAGCAGACGATCGAGTCGGCTGCGGCGAAATTGGGCATGGACCCCGCGGAGCTGATCGGTGTGTCGGCGACGACGGGCGACAACCTGGGCCGTGTGGTGCTGTCCGTCACGCAGATGGACTCGCGGCTGCTGGCCGTGATCGGCGAGGCGCTGCCGGAATACCGCTCGAAGCTGGCCTGGCAGCGCACGATTACGGCGGCGAGCGCGGCCGCCAGCGTGGCGCTCATCCCGCTGCCCCTGGCCGACATCATCCCGCTGCTCGCCATTCAGACCGGCCTGATCCTGAACATCGCCCGCATCTACGGCTATGAGATCACGTCGGCGCGCGCTGCAGAATTGCTCGCGGCGTTTGGTTTGGCTTTCATCGCGCGCTCGGTGCAACGCCAGCTTTCGAAGTTCCTGGGTGTGCCGGGCTGGCTGCTCAGCGCAGCGATTGCCGGTGCGGCTACGGTTGCCATCGGCTACACTTCGATGCTCTGGTTCGAGCATGGCGAGCGCCCCACGAACGATCAGTTGCAGGCCATCGTCCACAACGTGAGCGTCTATCTGCGCGACAGCCTGAAGACCCTGCGCCTTAGGCGGTCTGACGGGGCCACGCTGAAGCAGCATGTCCAGTCAGCGCTTGAGGGGATGCCGGACGCGTTGAACCCGTCACGCGAACAAGGAAAGCTAATAACATCGCACGATAGAGGTTCGCGGAAGGACGCGGATGAAGATATTGGCCTTCTGCATCTCCGCTCTCTCCGCGTTTCTCCGTGTGCTCATTCTTCTTAAGGAGAGATACATGTTCACACGCACACTTGGTCGCAGCGAGATCGTCGTCAGCGCGGTGGGGATGGGCTGCTGGGCCATCGGCGGCCCCTTCTGGCGCGGCGACACGCCCGTCGGGTGGGGGCAGGTTGACGACGCGGAATCTACCCGCGCCATTCACCGTGCGCTCGACCTGGGCGTGACCTTCTTCGATACCGCCGATGTCTACGGCGCAGGCCACAGCGAGCGGGTGCTGGGCGCGGCGCTGGGCGGGCGGCGCGGCGAGGTGGTCATTGCGACCAAGTTCGGCAACGTGTTCGACGAGGAGACGCGCGCCATCACCGGCGCCGACCAGTCGCCTGCGTTCATCCGGCAGGCGTGCGAGGCGTCGCTGCGGCGGCTGGGTACGGACTACCATTGACCTGTACCAGTTTCACAACGGCGGCTATGATCCCGACCTCGCCGCCGAGGTGCGCGCGACGCTGGAGACGTTGGTGCAGGAGGGCAAGATCCGCGCCTACGGCTGGAGCACCGATGACCCCGCCCGCGCTCGCGTCTTCGCCGATGGACCGCACTGCGCCGCCGTCCAACTCCAGCTCAACGTGCTCGACGACAACCCGGAGATGGTCGCCCTGTGCGAGGCGCTGGATCTGGCCGGCCATCAACCGCGGGCCGCTGGCGATGGGGTTGCTCACCGGCAAGTATAGCGCGCGGCGCGCAGCCCGGCATTGACGATGTGCGCGGCGTGAACGCGCCCGACTGGATGCGCTATTTCGTGGGCGGGCAGGCCAACCCGGTGTGGCTGGCGAAGCTGGAGGCGATCCGCGAAGTGCTGACCAGCGACGGACGGACGCTGGCGCAGGGCGCGCTGGCGTGGCTGTGGGGCCGCAGCCCGAACACGGTCCCGATCCCCGGCTTCAAAACAGTGGCGCAGGTAGAGGAGAACGCCGGCGCGATGCGCTTCGGACCGCTCAGCGCGGCGCAGATGCGAGAGATTTCGGATCTGCTGGCCCCGCACTGATTCGAGATGAAATCTCTATAGCCAGATCTTCGAGGTCTGCGCTGGAACCGCCGGGAAGCGGCGAGGTGGACCAGATCTCGAAGATCTGCATGTTATCCTCGATGATGACCCGACGAACAGGCGCGTCACGCGCCTGTTGTTCTACGCTGAGCCTCACGAACCATCAGGAAGGAAGCGACGCATCCGGCCCCGCCGGCGTCGCCGGCTCGCCGCGTTTGCCCAGCCACTTTGCGGTTGGGATCAGGATCAGCGGCAAGAGAATGGACGCCACCAGCACGAAACGGCACCGTATCCGTGCCGGCGAAGTTCTGCAGCCTCGACGACAAGGGCAGCCGACACGTTGCGTTGCGCCGTGCCCAGCCCCGTCACATTGCGCACCGCCGGATCGCGGCCACCCATGACAAAGCCGATCAGAAGACTACCGGCGATGAAGAGCAGCAGCGCCAGGAAACCGCGGGTTCCGATCAGGCTGATGATGTTGGTGACGTTCAGTCCCAACCCAACGACCAGCAGGATCATGATACCGAGGCTGCCGATCTTGTTCATCACCGGCATCCAGTGTTGTGCCGTCTCGGGCGAGTGCGACTTGACCAACAGGCCCAGGATCAGCGGGATCAGCATCAGCACGATCAGCGACTTGGCAATAGACCCGCGCATCCACCTCCACGCCCGTGCAGCAGCCGCGGCAGCACGATGGGCAGGTAGAAGATGGTCACGACCATCAGCAGGGTCATCAGCCCGACGGCAACGCCCAGGTTGGCCTTGGCGCCGTGCGCCTCCAGCACGAGGAAGGGCGCGCCCGCGGCACAGGCCAGGACCATCAAACCGATCTTGAGCGAATCTTCGAGCGGGATGATCCGCGTGATCCCAAAGGCGAGGAGAGGCACCAGCATGAAGTTCGCCAACAACATCAGCACGACCAGGCGCACGTTCTTCAAGGGCTGCAGCGATCTGCGCGATGGTCAGCCCCAGGCCCATTCCCAGCATGCTGCGCTACGATGCCGAGCAGACCGGACACTTGGGCAATGAGAGTCAGAAACTCATTGGCGGTCATAATCTATGCTCCTTGATCTTCCGCTTGCGCAACGGCAGAACACATGCTTGATCAGAGCCGTGTAAGCCAATCGGATGCGCTTACACGGCTCATCCCGTAATCAGATCGCGATCATACGTCCAGGGTGGTGCGGAGTTTCTCCAGCTCTTCACCCGTCGGAATCCATACCATCGCCGGGTCGAGATCGTAAGTCCAGGGCGCGGAGTTCTTCCAACCGTTCTTCATCCGCTTGCCGTGGTAGACGCTTTCGGGATCGTTCGACCGTGTCGCCTTCGAAGCCATCAATGATGTTGTACAGGTTCGTGAAGCCCGCCTTGGCCAGCATGTTGATGGCGAAGGCGCTGCGCCCGCCCGATCGGCACATCGCCACGATGGTGTCGTCGGGTCTGAACACCGCCTTCACATGGTCGATGAAATCGGGGTTGATCTCAAAGCCATACTTCCGCTTGTCGGCGTGCCATTCGTACTTGGGGAAGGCCACCGGGATGTTGACCGCCCCTTCCGCGTGGCCGAGGAAGACATACTCTTCGACCATGCGCACGTCGAGCACCTTGACCTGCTCCGGGTCGGCCTTCCACATCTCGTATGCTTCCGCCGCCGTCACGTATAGACCCAGGCTGGTCTGCTTGGCTGCGGGCAATTGGCGGCCCTCCGAGGGGGTGTCTTTCTCTTGCGTTGTCATCTGTTCTTCTCCTGTTCGAACTCTATGCCGAATGCTCCGGGGCGACATACATCAGATCCGGGTGGAAGCCGTAGCCCCACGGCAACCCGGAGTTCTTCCAGCCGTTCCGCATGTGCTTGCCGTGGCGTCACGTAGAGACCCAGACTCGTCTTGTTCAATTCCGGTATCTGTGGCCGGTCTGGGAGGCAGATTTCTCGTGGCTAGTCATGAGTTCATTTCCTCCTCAGAGCCACGTCACATTCACGGGCTTTCGCACAGGAATCCGCTGGTACTTCTCGGCCGGATAGCCAATCACGCACGTTGCATGGGGAATATGGCCTTCCGGCAGCCCGAGCATCCCGATCAGGGGCGGGTAGCCCTGAGCGGCTGTGTTGATGCTGCCGGTGAAGGTGGTCCCCAGACCGAGTCCGGGCGCCGCGACTTGAATCTGGGCGATGGCGATCATCGCAGCCGGGGGCGCCGTCCGCTCATCCTTCGGCGCGCAGGCCATGATGACGCATGGGGCTCCCCGCGAGATGCGATCCTTGCCGCCGTCCCACGCTGCGACAAACACTTCCAGGTTGGCTTCCGCGTAAAGCGCCGGGGCCTTTTCCTTCACGGTCTTCATCCATTCGATGGTCATCTCGGCCATCTGATGTACCTTCGCCGGATCGTTGACCACGAACCAGCGGATCACCTGGCGGTTTGCCCCGTTCGGGGCATAGCGGGCCACATCCAACAGTTGCAGGATCTTCTCTTGCTCGATCGGTTTGTTAATATAGCCGCGGATGGAACGGCGAGAGATCAGATACTGCCTGACCCGATCCCACCGGGGGATCAGATGAATGTCAATCTCCTCGCAATCCTCCGGCCCCATCGAGCGCTGGTGCATCGCCCCGGTCGGGCAGATGGCGACGCAGTGGCCGCAGTCAATGCAGAGGTCCCACCCGTTCTCGATAGGGACGGGGAACTCCTTCTTGGTAATCAAACCGCCCGGGCAGGCCCGGATGCAACTACCGCAGGTGATACACAGGCTCTCATCGACTTTGATCATGGCGTCGATTTGATAAGATGTGTCCCATGGTCCCCCCTGATTTTCAGACGGGCGCCAAACAGCAACCCGGTGGCGTTTGGCGCCCGTCTTCAACTTAACTTCAGCGACTACCCGAGCCGCGTGCCTTCCACCTCGAGCCCGCCGCCCTGTAGGAAGCTTGCTCCAGCTCCGGCGCTGCCACTCTTCCTTGAGCACCTCAACCGCCGCCTGCTCCAGGAATTCCGGCCGCGCCCACGCGTCCACATCGAAGTCGTTCTTGATGTAGCCGTGGCTGAACATGAAATCCTTGCCGATCTTGATGCACTGCAGGTTCTGCGCACTCAGGCTCGGCACCATGTCAACGTGCTTGATGCCCTCGTAGGTGTGCTCGGCATCCAGGTAGAACGTCTGCCGGTTGAGGATCGACCGCCGCGGCGTGCTTGTTCTCGTTCGCCCAGCGGCCGACCTTGATCATGGCCTTCATGTAGGCGATGACCAGCTCGGGGTGCTCATTGGCCATCACGTCGGTGCAGGTGATGACGGCGGGAGTGTTGGCGACCTGAATCGTCCAGTCCGGGTAGCTTGGACAGGTCGAAGATCGCCTTGATCTGGCCGGTCGCCTCCTGGAGAGCTGGAAGACTTCCATCTGGTTGTAGATGGCATCGACGGTCCCGTTCAGCAGCGCCTTCTCCAATGGGTCGGAAGGCATAGTCGTGCTTGTGGTCACGGCGCATCCACAGCTCAGACGGGTTGTTCATGGCGGCACAAGCATCTCGGGCTTGTCATACCAGTCATCCGGGTAGGGGAACTCGACGAGCTCGATATCATCCATGGTCATGTCGTTCAGCATCAGGATGTTCTCGATGCCCATGTGCTCCTGGATGCGCCACCAGTCGTTCTTGATGGTGTTCAGGCTCTTCGTGATGCCGATCTTCTTGCCTTTCAGGTCCTTCACGCGGAAGATCTTGTCGCGGGCGCGCACCTGCATCACCGCCACCCTCGTAGACCCACGTCGCTCCCAGCAGCACGGTGCGGCGGAGGTCGGCGTGGACGGCGATCGGGGGATACAGGCCGCCGAAGCGGATCAGGTTATCGAGGTTGTGGACATAGTGCGGATACCAGTTGTTCTCGGGTGCGTGAGCGGAAGTAGGCGTACTCGACGCCGATCTTCTTGTACTCCTCACGGCACCAGCCCAGTTCCTGGTCCACGTTGTTGGCGGATACCATCGGGCAGTTGGTGAACCACACCTCTTTCCAGTTCAACGGTACCGTAGTGGACACTCTTTCTGTAGACATGGTTTGCTCCTTTCTTACGATCACTGGCTTTGAGATTTTGGAGAGATCTCCGGGAAAGCAGGCGGTCGGTCCACCGATCTTGGTCTTTTTGCTTCCTCGGTCATCGTCTCGTTCCTCTAGTCCATTCGGTGCTTCATCATCGGATCGGCGACGATCATGCAGGTTGCTCTCGGGTCTTTGTCTGTTCCGTGGCGCTGACTCCTTTCCTCTTGTGTCTCCTGTCGAATTGCCGCCCACATGCCTTTCTTTGATCGGCCTGTCCCGTGGATCCAAGCCTGACGCGGGAGTTAGCGTCCAATGAATTCGACGCTGAGCAGAGGGAGGCCCAGATCAAAGAGGGTGCTGAGGACGCCGGCCAACGCAGGCTGATCGGTGAAATGGCCGGTGAGCACGGATACAGGCGCTTCGTTCGGCAGCTCTTGCAAACGGATCTCCACCCCATTCATGCGATCGGACCAACTCGGGTCCAGGACTCCCTGAACTCGGATCCGATAGACGCCCGGCGTATCACAAGAAAGGCTTTTTACAGGTGGCATAACTACGTTCGCTTTCGATTGGGGCGCGAAGTGCGGCTTGCCGATTTTCTTCTGCCTGCGCAACAGAGTCTATGGTTTGGATCACGGCCAGTATTAAGTATAGGCCGGCGCAGTGCGCATGACGAGACCCTGCGAGATGTAGAAAAGGGTGTATCTGAGCGACATACCGCCCTTGCAGGATTGCGCACGCGGTGGCGTGCGCCAGTCAGCCATCCTTCACCCCAATACGCACCAAATTCTACCGACCGCCTCTCCCGAGCGACCTGGTCGCTCGACCGCGTCTGATCGAACGGATGAATCGCGGTTCGGATCACCCTCTGACCCTGGTTGCGGCGCCGGCCGGCTACGGCAAGTCCATCCTGGTGAGCTCCTGGTTGAGTTGGACGAACTCGAACGCGACTTCATCCTGGTGCTGGAGGACTATCACTCGACTCACAGACCGGAGATTCACGCCTCTCTGATCTGCGGTTTATCGCTATCACCATCTCTTCCGAAGTTTCCTGCGAAACCGGTTGGCGCAACGGTGCGATGCAGACGCGGTCGCGCGGCTTCACACCCGGGCCGGCGCCCTGCATCGGGAACGACCTGTGCTTGACCCAGGCTTACGCCAGATGCGAGTGGGAAAGCATGCCTCCAGCGATGTTCCGCGCCTTGAAGCCGTTCTGCAACAGGATGCGCATCGCGTAGTAGGCGCGTTGACCGGAACGGCAGATGACGTGAATCTCGCGGTCGCGCGGAAGTTCTCCGAGCCGCCCGCGGAGCTCCGCCAACGGGATATTGACCGCGCCCGGAATCGCTTCCACGGTAAGTTCCGCCGGATTCCGCACATCCAGGATGAACGCGCCGTCAACGGCGGCCCAGTGGCTGAGCGGCATATCGCCGCGGAGGATATCCGCCGCGACCATCCCCGCAAAGTTGACGGGGTCTTTCGCGCTGCCGAAAGGCGGCGCGTAGCTCAACTCGGACTCTTCCAGATCATAGATGGTGCAGCCCATCTGGATCGCCATCGCGAACGAGTCAATCCGCTTGGCTACGCCGTCCTCGCCGAGCACTTGCGCGCCCAGGAGGCGGCCATCGGACTTCCGGAAGATGACCTTGATCGCCAGGTATTTTCGCGCCCGGATAGTACCCTGCGTGCGAGTTCGGATAGAGATAGACTTTCTCGAAATCGGTTTCCCCCATTCGCGTCAGGGTCTTCTCATTGACGCCGGTTTGAGCGATGGCCGCCTCAAAGATCTTGCAGATCGAAGTCCCCTGTGTGCCGCGATAGCGTGAATCTCGGCCCATAATCACATCGGCTGCGATTCGGCCCTGGCGGTTGGCCGGGCCGGCGAGGGCGACGAGCGACCATTCGCCGGTGACGAAGTCTTTGACTTCGACGGCGTCGCCAACCGCGAAGATGTCGGGGTTGCTCGTGCGCATCTGCTCATCCACGCGGAAGCCCCCGCGCTCGCCGATCTCGACCCCGGCCATCTTCGCCAACGCCGTCTCAGGGCGCACGCCGATCGCCAGGATCACGATGTCCGCGGGCAGACGCTGCCCTTTAACCGTCAGGACGGCCAGCTTGCCATCAGGCGAAGATTCGGCGCCCGTCGGAGGGGTCTGCTCGAAGCCGGCCACACCGTTGTCGAGTTCAAGCTTGACACCGTGTCGTACCAGGTATTGCTCGACGAGGCGCGCCATCTCCGGGTCGAGGGGGGGCATCACGTGATTGCCTCGCTCGATCAGCGTCACTTCAAGCCCGCGGTGGATCAGGTTCTCGACCATCTCCAGCCCGATGAAGCCGCCGCCCACCACCACGGCCTGTTTGGGCGGCAATACCGTCTGCATGCCGGAGTACGCATGAATACCGCCGCGTTCGACCGCGTCCCGGTCCAGCCACTCGCGGATGGCCCGCGCGTCCGGCACGGTGCGCACCGAGAAGACCCCCGGCAGGTCAATGCCGGGCAGCGGCGGTCGGATCGGCGCCGCGCCGGGCGACAGCACGAGCTTGTCATAGGACTCGATGGTTACCTCGCCCGTCCGGTGGTTCTTGATTTCCACGGTCTTCTCTGCGGGCGAGATGCCAATCACTTCGCAGCGCGTGCGGCAATCAATCGCGAACTGATCGCGGAATGTCTGTTCCGTCGCCACCAGCAGGCTCGACTCTTGTTCGATCGTGCCTCCGACATGGTAGGGCAGCCCGCAGTTTGCGTATGAAACGTACGGCCCGCGCTCCAACATCACGATCTCCGCGTGTTCATCTAACCTGCGCAGCCGCGCCGCACACGAAGCCCCGCCCGCGACACCGCCAACGATAATCACTTTCATAGTCCTATACCTCGCTAAACTGGATGATGACTTTAACGTCATCGGGTTGCCTGTCCAGAGCCTTTTGAAAGTCCTCCGGTTTCTCACAACGCGTGATCAAGCGGCTCAACCACGCGCGATCTGAGCGGGCCAGATTCTCGCCCGCCCGATACCAGTGGCGCTTGTTCGCATTCACGCTGCCGACGATCACGTTGTTCTTCAGGACGGCGCCCGCCGCCATATCGGCCGTGGCCCGCCCGGTGACGCCGCCGGCGCCGATGCCGGTGAGGCAGACGATGCCGCCCGCGGCGACTTTCTGGATCGAATCCGCAATCACTGCGCCGACGCCCGTACACTCGACGATGGCGTCCGGCTCGAAGGCGAGATCGAGGGCGCTGCCTGTGTGATACGTCGCGCCCAGGTCGCGGACGAGTTCGGGTTTCGGTCCGGTTTCGGCGCGATCGAGGACATGAACCTCGAGCCCTCTCGCACGCAGCCGGAGCGCCGCCAGGAGACCGATCGGCCCTGCGCCGGTCACCAGCACGATCCTGGGCTCCCAGAAGGCGCGTTGGCCGATCACGGCGATCTGTTCCAGCGCCTTCGTGATCACCGTCATCGGTTCGAGCAGCACGCCGAGGATGCCTAGCGAAGGGTCCACCTTGATGAGATATTCGGGCTCGCTGCGCCAGCGTTCCGACATGAAGCCGTGGATCTCTTTGATCCCGCGCTCGGTGTATTGGCCGTTACGGCACATGTCCCATTCGCCCACCGCGCAATTGGGGCAGGGAACCGGATCCGGCCGGCGGACGATCCCGACCACCAGGTCGCCCTTTTTGAAAGCCGCGCTCTCGCCCGGATCAATGACGCGGCCGAGGGATTCGTGTCCCAGCACCAGGCGCGTCTTGCCCGGCGGCGCCCAGCCGTATTTCCCCTCGACGATCTCGGCGTCGGTTCCACAGACGCCGACCGCCACGGCTTCGACCAATACCGCGCCCTCACGCACATCGGGCTCGGGCATTTCTTCGTAACGAGCTGACCCTGGCTTCCTGGGTTCGACTGTAATCGCTTTCAATCTATGATCTCCTGAACTGAGTTATTGCCAGTCGCTTCAACTTCCGTACCACCGGCGATGGCCGGCCGGTTTCGGGGTTGAGGGCGTAAACCGCCTTCAGCCGGCCTGCGTCTACGGCTTCCCGGCTTTTCCCAACGATTCTGCCTTGCTCTGCTCGAGCATCGTCTCCCCCTCTGAGGTTGCGAAGAGATGCATGATGCGCGCGATCGCCCCGGTCCATCCCGTCTGGTGGCTCGCGCCGATCCCGGCGCCGGTGTCGCCGTGGAAGTACTCATAGAACAACGGATAATCCCGCCAGTGAGGATCCTCCTGGAACTGCCGTGCCGCGCCATGCACGGGCCGCTTCCCTGTCCTCATCCTTCAGGAAGATGCTGGTCAGCCGCCGCCCGATTTCCTCCGCCACCTCGTAGAGATTCATCTGCTTCCCGGACCCGGTCGGGCATTCGATGGTGAATGCATCCCCGTAGTACAGGTAGTACTGAAGCAGCGCGCGCAGGATCAGCATGTTGACCGGCATCCAGATCGGGCCGCGCCAGTTCGAATTGCCGCCGAACATGCCGTTGTCCGAGTCGCCGGGGAGATACGACACCCGATACTCCTGGTCGCCGACGCGATAGACGTAGGGGTGGTCCTGGTGAATGCGGGAGAGGGCTCGAATCCCGAAGGGGCTCAGGAATTCCTTCTCATCGAGCATGATCTTCAGCACCCGGCGAAGATTCGTTTCATTCAACACCGATCCCAGGAGGCGATCTTTGTAGCCGGGCTTGCAGCGGGTCATGAATGAATGCCGTCAGTTCCGGGTGCGCCTCAAGATACTCGCGCGCGGTGCTGGCCGACCTCGGGGTACTGTTTTGCCAGCTTCCCTTCGAAGACGGTCACCGCGCAGAAAGGCAGCAGCCCGACCATCGAGCGGACCTTCAGGCGTTCGGCCCGCCCGTCCGGCAAGCGCAGCACATCGTAGAAGAAGCCGTCCTCCTCATCCCACATCCCGCCTTCCTCGCCCGGCCGGATCATCCCCGAAGCGATCAGGAGGAAGTGGTCGAGGAATTTCGTCGTCAGATCGATGTAGGCCGGATTGGCCATCGCCAGCTCGGCGCCGATCTCGACCATGTTCTGGCAGAAAAGGGCCATCCAGGCGGTGCCATCGGCCTGTTCCAGATATCCGCCGGTCGGCAGCGGCGAGGAGCGGTCGAAGACCCCGATATTGTCCAGCCCCAGGAATCCGCCTTCGAACGCATTGTTTCCGGAACGGTCTTTCCGGTTCACCCACCAGTTGAAGTTGAGCAGCAGCTTGTGGAAACAGCGCTCGAGCCAGGCGAGGTCGCCCTGCCCGCGCTGCGCTTTCTCCAGCAAGTAGGTGTAGATCGTTGACCAGGCGTGGACCGGGGGATTCACGTCTCCGAAGTTCCACTCATAGGCGGGGATCTGGCCGCTGGGATGGAGGTAACGGGACTTCAGAATCAGTTCCAACTGTTCCTTGCCGAAGTCCTCATCCACCAGCGTCAGAGCCGTGACATGGAAGGCGAGATCCCAGGCGGCGTACCAGGGATATTCCCATTTGTCCGGCATCGAGATCACGTCCGCATTGACCATGTGTCCCCAACGGTCGTTGCGGATGGAGCGCTGATTCGCTTTGTGCGGCTGAATGCCGTGCTCCTTGAGCCACTCGGCCGACGTCGTAGAAAAAGAACTGCTTGGACCAGAGCATCCCGGCCAGGGCCTGCCGCATGACGCTGGTTGCGTCGGCGTCAAACGAGGGGGGAATGACGGCCGCATAGAACTCATCGGCTTCCTGGAGCCGGGTCTTGAAGACGGATTCAAACGCCTTCCCGAAAGTCCGCCGAGCGCTCTTGGGTCCTTGCAGGCGGCTGGTCGCTGAGGCGCAGGCGAACCGTGCGGGATTCCCCCGCCCCCAGCGTGAGCGGGTAATGGGCCGAGACTTTTGTCCCCTTCTTCTCGGGATTGACCGCGTCCCTTTCGCCGTGAACGATGTAGTTGTTGATGCCGTCCTTCACGTAGGGGGAGGGATTGGGCGTGCCGAACAGCCGCTCCGTATTGGTTTCGTTCTCCGTGAAGAGGAGCGCCGAGGCGCCTTCCGCGTAGAAGAAACGCTCGCCGAGATCTCGATGCGAGAGCGCGACGATCCCCGCCGGTTTTATCCTGAGCCAGCCTGCCGAAGGATGGGGCGGGCGACATCATCCCCCCACGACCAGTCATTGCGGAACCAGAGGGTGGGCAGGAGCTGGAGCGTCGCCGGTTCCGGGCCGCGGTTATGAACGGTGATCTGAATGAGCAGGTCCTCGGGTGACGCCTTGGCGTATTCCACGAAGACATCGAAATAGCGGTCCTGGTCGAACACGCCCGTGTCGAGCAGCTCATATTCCGGCTTGCCTCGGCCGCGGTCACGGTTTGTCGCGATCAGATCGTCATACGGAAAGGCCGCCTGCGGGTACTTGTAGAGGTACTTCATGTACGAGTGGGTCGGCGTCGAATCGAGATAGAAGTAGTATTCCTTCACATCCTCGCCGTGATTCCCCTCGCTGTTGCTCAGCCCGAACAGCCGTTCCTTGAGAATCGGATCCTTCCCATTCCACAGCGCCAGCGCAAAGCAGAGGCGCTGGCGGTCATCGGAAATGCCGGCCAGGCCGTCCTCGCCCCAGCGGTAGGCGCGCGAACGGGCCTGGTCGTGCGGGAAGTAGTTCCAGGCGTCGCCGCTCTCGCTGTAGTCCTCGCGGACGGTTCCCCACTGCCGTTCGCTCAGGTAAGGTCCCCACTTCTTCCACGGGGCTTGCCCGTTTCGGGATTCTTCAAGTCGAGTCTGTTCAGCATTCATTTGTAGTCCTCAGGAATACAGGTTTGCCGCCTACGATGATGATTTTTATTCGTGCAGTTTTGACGTTGGCTTTCACTGAATGTCCCTTCCAGTTGAGAATGGATGTACCCATTCCTGGAGCGACCCGTCCCATGGGTCCAAGCCTGTCGCGGGAGTTAGCGTCCAATGAATTCGACGCTGAGCAGAGGGAGGCCCAGATCAAAGAGGGTGCTGAGGACGCCGGCCAACGCAGGCTGATCGGTGAAATGGCCGGTGAGCACGGACACAGGCGCCTCGTTCGGCAGCTCTTGCAAACGGATCTCCACCCCATTCATGCGATCGGACCAACTCGGGTCCAGGACTCCCTGAACTCGGATCCGATAGACGCCCGGCGTATCACAAGAGAGAACTTTCCGGAGGTCGCATGGCTACGTTCGCTTTCGACTCGAGTGTCGAAGTACTCACTTGCCGATTTTCTTCTGCCCGCGCAACAGAGTCTATAGATTGGATCACGGCCAGTATTAAGTATAGGCCGGCGCAGTGCGCATGACGAGACCCTGCGAGATGTAGAAAAGGGTGTATCTGAGCCGAAGATGAGTTTGTCCGACTGCGAATCATCTTCTATACTATGCTGCATACGCATTGGAGCGACAGCCGCCCTTGCCAGGATCGCGCGCGGTCGCGTGCGCCAGGGAGCGATGAGTGAACCCGGCGAGGCGCCAGTCAGCCATCCTTCACCCCAATACGCACCAAATTCTACCGACCGCCTCTCCCGAGCGATCTGGTCGCTCGACCGCGTCTGATCGAACGGATGAATCGCGGTTCGGATCACCCTCTGACCCTGGTTGCGGCGCCGGCCGGCTACGGCAAGTCCATCCTGGTGAGCTCCTGGTTGAGCGCCTGCGAGCGACCCAGCGCCTGGCTGTCGCTGGATGAGACGATTGACGATCTCGGCGTCTTCCTGACCTACTTCGTCACGGCGATTCAGACGATCTTTCCGGGCGCCCTCCGGCAGACGCTGGCGCTTCTGACTGCCGTCAACTTGCCCCCGATCGGTGTACTTGCCGGCAGCCTGATCAATGAGTTGGACGAAATCGAACGCGACTTCATCCTGGTGCTGGAGGACTATCACTCGATTCACAGGCAGGAGATTCACGAACTGTTAACCTGCCTCCTGCAGCCCCCTGCGAAGCACATGCATCTGGTGCTCATCACGCGCAGAGACCCGCCGTTGCCCACGAGCGCACTTCTGGCGCGCAACCAGATGACCGAGGTCCGCCTCTCTGATCTGCGGTTTTCTACTGACGAGACAGCGACGTTCATGCAGCAGGCGCTCGAATCTCCGCTTCCCGACGAAGCGATTGCCGCGCTGGCGGAACAGACGGAAGGCTGGATCACGAGCCTGCGTCTGGCGGCGCTGGCGCTGCGCTACAGCCCTGATGTCAGCAGCAGGGTTGCCGAGTTGCGGGCGCTGGAACGCAACCGCAATCTGACGGATTACCTGATGAGCGAGGTGCTCGCGCAGGCTCCGCCCGCCATCGCGGACTTTCTCCTGAAGACCGCGGTCCTGGACCGGATGTGCGGCCCGTTGTGTGAAGCCCTGCTCGTACCGGACGACCTCGAAGTGAGTAACCAGACTCACCTCGAATGGCTCGAGCAAAACAACCTGTTCATCGTGTCGCTGGACAACGAGCGCCGCTGGTATCGCTATCACCATCTCTTCCGAAGTTTCCTGCGAAACCGGTTGGCGCAACGGTGCGATGCGGACGAGGTCGCGCGGCTTCACACCCGGGCCGGCGACTGGTTTGCACGCCAGGGCTTGTTTGAGGAGGCGCTGCAGCATGCGCTCCTGGGGCATGATATCGCGGCGGCTGTCCGCCTGATAGCAAAACGCCGCCACGCCTTGATGGACTCCGAACAGTGGCAACTCCACGAACGCACATTCCGCATGTTCCCGGCGGAGACGGTCGCGGCATACCCGGACCTGACGCTGATGGCAGCCTGGATAGCTCGATTGGGAGGGTTCACAGCGGCGCATGTCCTGGATTTGCTTGCCCGGGCCGAGAGCCTCATCGCGCAGATGGCGGATCAGCCGGAGCATGCCATGCACTTGCAAGGCGAGATCGCTGCCCTGCGCGCCCTTCTGGCCTACGAAGCGGCCGCCGATCCTGAAACCGTCATCGCTCTCGCCCGACAGGCGATCGCAACCATGCCTCGAACGTGGTATTACGTCCGCTCTTCAGCCTGGCTCTATATGGCCGCCGCCTATCAGATGGCCGGCCGGCTCGAGCAGGCGTATGCTACCGTATCCGAGGGCCAGCCGGAGGATGTGGCTGAGGATGGCGCGGTGCGCGCACGGGTGGCGGCCACACGCTGCTTCATCGAATGGATGGCGGGCGATTTGCAGGCGATGCCGCAGGCGGCGGCCCATATCCTTGCCGTGGGCGAGGCGCACGACCGTCGCGAATCCCTGGGCTGGGCGCACTACTTGTTCAGCAGCGTCGCCTACCAGCGCAACGATCTGGCGGCTGCCGAGGCGCACGCGCAGGCTGTCGAGGAGGTTCGCTACCTGGGCCGGCCGATGGCCTATCTGCAGAGCGCGTTCATCCTGGCGTTGGTCTACCAGGCGCGCGGTCTGCCAGACCAGGCGCGTCAGAAGCTCGATCAGGCCGTCACCTTCTTGAGCGAGACGCACAGCGAAGGGCTTCTTCCGCTCGTGCAGGCGTTCGAGGCGGAACTGGCTGTGATGCGAGGCGATCTCGGCGCGGCCGGCCACTGGGCAACGACCATCGGGCCTTATCTGCCGCTCACGGCGATGTCCTACTTCTATGCGCCGCAATTGACGCTGCCGAAGATCCTCCTGGCGCAGGCCACAACCGCCAGCCTGGAACAGGCCGCCGAGGTGTTATCCCGGCTCCATGCGTTCGTCACATCTATCCACAATACGCGCTTCACCATCGAGGCGCTGGCGTTGGAGGCCTTGCTTTATCACGCTCAGGGGAACAATCAGCGCGCGCTCGCCGCACTCGAACAGGCCGTGACGCTGGCGCAACCCGGCGGTTTCGTGCGCGTCTTCGTTGACCTGGGGCCGACCCTGGCCGACCTACTGGGGCGGCTAAACCTGAGAGGCGCGCTCCATTCGTATGTCGTGCAAGTCTTGCGCGCTTTCCCGGCGGAGCGTACCAATTCGCAGCCTCAGCAGGCCGGGTTGCCCGTCGAACAGGCGGGCATGATCGAGCCGCTGACCCGGCGCGAGCTGGAGGTTCTGGAGCTGCTGGCGCAGTACATGACCTCCAAGGAAATCGCGCAGAAGCTGGTCCTGTCGGACCTGACCGTGAAACGGCATAAGGCGAACATCTACCAGAAGTTCGGGGTGCACAGCCGCCGTCAGGCAATCGTCGCGGCCGTTGCGCTCGGCCTTCTTCCCCCTGCCTCCCGATATCGGTTCGCTGGAATCGCTCATCGAGGCGCCGGCGGTCAGCCGGTCTTGACCGGCTTGCACCCGACCGGGCCGGGCGTTGTAACCCCGCCGGGCTACAACGCGGCTGCGTCCACCACGGCGTGCCGGATGGCGCTGCGCCGCCAGGTATAGGTGATGTGGAGCGCGCCGTCGGCGGTCTGGATGATCGCGGGGTAGGAGTATTCGCCGGGCGCGTCTTCCAGCGTCGCGGCGTCGCGCCAGGTCTCACCGTCATCCGAGATGGCGAGGACGAGCGGCGTGCGCGGCCCGCCCCACTCGCCGGGCGGGGGTGAGGTGGGGTTGTAGCACAAAGCCGCGCGTCCATCGCGCAGCCCCACAGCGTCTATCCCGCTGTTCGGGTTGGGCAGGTCGGTGAGCGTCATCTCTCCCCACGTGCGCCCGCCGTCTTCACTCCAGCAACCGGCGATGCGTCCCTGCATCGTGCGGCAGAGCATCTGGATGCGGCCCGTGGGGTAGGCGATGAGCGCGGGTTGAATCGCCGCGATCTTCCGCCAGTCGTTCAGCGCGGGCGTGACCTGCCAGGTGCGCCCCATGTCGCCCGTGCGCTCGATGTATGCTTCCCACACCGGCAGGGTTGTCCCATCACTTCCAATCGCCTCGCCCTCACTGCTTGACGGGCACAGCAGATCGCCCCCGGCCAGGCGCAGCGGCTTGTTCTTGATCGGGCCAAGAATGTTGCCCGGCAGGCGCTCTGGCGCAGACCAAGTTGCGCCGCCATCCGCAGAGCGCAGCCACATGCCCCACCAGGCCCGCGGGTTTGGCCCCACCTTGTAGAAGAGGATCAGCGGACCGCCCGGCTCCTGATGCAATACCGGGTTCCAGCAGGGGTAAGCGCGTCCCGTCAGGCTGCGCCCGTCCGCGACCTGCACCGGCGCGCGCCATCGTTCGCCGGCGCGGCGCGCACACCAGATCGCGGTGTCGTCGGCGCCTTCGCGCGTGCCGCCGAACCATGCTGCGACCAGCCCGCCAGGCGTCTCCGCGAGGGTCGAGGCGTGGCATTCGGGTTGGCGGAGTGAGTGAATGATGAATTCTGGATCACGAATGCAGTTGCACGAATGACGTTGATGCTTTTCACTGCCTCCCCACAAACGTTCAGGACTCGTGATGCGCAATTCTCACATTCGCAATTCCTGGCTCACAACCACCGGCGCTGCCTGCCAGATGCGTCTCGGCGTACTCGCGCATGCTGCGGTCAGACGAGAAGAAGCCGCAGCGGGCGCAGTTCAGGATGGACATGCGCGTCCAGCGGTCGGCGTCGGCGTAGTCGTGCGCGGCGCGCTCGCTGGTCTCGATGTAGTCGCGATAATCGGCCAGCAGCATGTACTGGTCGTAGCCGAGCAGCGTCTCGACCAGCGGCTGGAACAGCCCCGGATCGTCGGGCGAGAAGACGCCGCGCGCGATGGCGTCAATCACCCCGCGCAGTTCCGGGTCGGCGTCATAGCGCGCCCGCGCATTGTAGCCCGCGGCCCGTGAGGCGATCACGGCGTCGGCGGTCAGCCCGAACAGGTAGAAATTCTCCGCGCCCACCAGGTCGCGAATTTCCACATTGGCGCCGTCCAGCGTGCCCACCGTCACCGCGCCGTTGAGCGCGAACTTCATGTTGCCCGTGCCCGACGCCTCTTTCCCGGCGGTCGAAATCTGCTCGGAGATGTCGGCCGCGGGGTAGATGATCTCGCCCAGGGTCACGTTGAAGTTGGGCAGGAACACCACCTTGAGCCGCCCGCGCACATCGGGGTCGCGGTTGACTACCTCGGCCACCGAGTTGATGAGCTTGATGATCAGCTTGGCGAAGCCGTAGCCGGGGGCCGATTTGCCGCCGAAGATGAAGGTGCGCGGCGTCATTGCCATGTCGGGATCGGCCTTGATCCGGTTGTAGAGCGTGATGATGTGCAGCACCTTGAGGTGTTGGCGTTTGTACTCGTGGATGCGTTTCACCAGCACGTCGAAGATCGAGTCGGGGTCCACCTCGATGCCCATTTCCTCGCGGATGGTGTCGGCGAGGTGACGCTTGCCGGCCTGTTTCACGGCGCGCCACCGCGCGCGGAAAGCGGGGTCGTCGGCGTATGGCTCCAGCCCGCGCAGGCGCTCCAGGTCATTGGGCCAGCCGTCGCCCAGCTTCGCGGTGATCAGCTTCGCCAGTTCCGGGTTCGCCAGCAGCATGAAGCGACGCGGGGTGACGCCGTTGGTGACGTTGGTGAAGCGGTCGGGGTACATCTCGGCGAAGTCGGGCAGCACCAGCTCGCGCAGCAGGCGTGATTGCAGCTCGGCCACGCCGTTGACGGCGAAGCTGCCGACGGTCGCCAGGTGGGCCATCCGCACCTGGCGCACCGGCTGCTCCTCGATGATGGACATGCGCGCCACGCGGCCCATGTCGCCGGGGAAGCGGGCCAGCACCTCATCCAGGAAGCGCGCGTTGATCTCGTAGATGATTTGCAGGTGGCGCGGCAACAGGCGCTCGAACAGCTCGACGTGCCACTTCTCCAGCACTTCGGGCAGCAGGCTATGACAGGTGTAGGCGAAGGTGCGCCGGGTGATGTCCCAGGCGTCGTCCCAGTCGAGCCCCTGTTCGTCGAGCAGGATGCGCATCAATTCGGGGATGGCGATGACGGGGTGCGTATCGTTGAGTTGGATGACAACCTTCGCCGGGAAGTCGGCCCAGTCGTCGTTGCGCAGTTGGAAGCGCCGGATGATGTCTTGCAGGCTGGCGGCGACGAAGAAATATTGCTGTTGTAACCGCAACTCCTTGCCGCGCGGGTTGTTGTCGTTCGGATAGAGCACCTTCGAGATGGTTTCAGAGGCTACCTGCTCGTGGACGGCGCGTGCGTAGTCGCCGGAGTCGAACAGGTGGAAGTCGAACGCCTTGCCGCGCACGGGCGCGCCACAGCCGCAGGATGTTGACGTGCGGGGTCTCATAGCCGGGGACGAGGATGTGATACGGTTCGGCGCGCACGGTGACGCCGGGCAGCCAGCGCACGCGCTCGCGGCCGCGCGTCGCGATAGCTCTCGGTGGTCCCGTTGAAGCCCACGTCTACCATGTCGTCGGGCTGGACGAAATCCCACGGGAAGCCATAGGTCAGCCATTCGTCGGGCTGCTCCATCTGCCAGCCGTTGGCGATCTGCTGGCGGAAGATGCCGTACTCGTAGCGGATGCCGTAACCGATGGCCGGGATGCCCAGGGTCGCCAGCGAGTCGAGGAAGCAGGCCGCCAGCCGGCCCAGGCCGCCGTTCGCCAGGCCGGGTTCCGGGTCCAGCGCGACGGTGGCCTCCAGATCGAGGCCGGCCTCTTCGAAGACCTGTTCGGCCAGCTCGCGCGTGCCGGTGTAGAGCATGTTATTGTCCAACTGTTTGCCCAGGTGAAACTCGGCGGACAGATAATAGACGAAGCGCGGGTTGGCGTCGTAATACGCCTGCGAGGTGTTGCGATAACGGTCCGCGAGGTAGTCGCGGACGGTGTAGGACAGGGCCAGATAAAGATCGCGTGGGCCGGCGGTATACGTGGTCGTCCCCAGGGTATGATACAAATGATGCAGCATCTCTTCGCGGAATGACTCCGGCGTATGAGCCACCGCCGAAGCAGAGGCGGAGCTTGTTTTAAGCATGAAACTGGAAAGTCCTTTCAACGAATTGACGCAAGGGCGCGGAGACGCAGAGGTTTTTTTGTTCTTACCCTGCGATCCGTTCAGTCGAGGTCGCGGGCGGGACGGCGGGCGCCGGCTTCACGGCGCTGTCCGAGCGATCCTGCGCGACGATTTCTGCGATCGCTTCACTGAGATCGAACTGGAATTTCGTCAGGTGTTGCCACTCGACAGTCGCCCGTGCGAGCTTCTGCACCGCCAGCACAGTGACCTGACCTACCGTCACTCCGGGCGGCGGCGACGGCAGCACGCGCGGATCCCCCTGCATCCACGCGAGTACCCGCTCGGTGATCGCGGTCATGTCTTGCCCGTAGGCGATATCGAACCTGACCTCGGCGCGCACGATGCCGGCCCGTGTGCGGTTGACGACCCCGCCGTCGAGCATCCTGTTGTGGGGCAGGCTGACCAGCTTACCGTCGGGTCGCTAGAGCGTCGAGTGGAACAGATGCACCTCCTCGACGATGCCCTTCTGCGCCATGCTTTCGATGTAATCGCCTTGCCGCACGACCCGAAAGACGTAGAAGATCACCGTGGCGCGAAACTGCTCAGCGACTGCTGGAAGGCGATCACCAGGATGACCGCCGCGATGCTGACGAAGGTCAGCACGATTGCCGACCTGGAAGCCGAGCGTCGCCAGCGCAATCAGCGCCGTCGAGGCCAGCATCAGCCCAGAAGGCGACCTGGCGACGATCGTGCACCTCGCCGTCGTCGAGCGCGTGGATCGGCGTCAGCCGGCGGACAGCCCGTCGCGGGCCCTGCCGGCGATGTAATAACCCACAAGCATGATCAAGATGGCCGGCCCGACCTGCATCAGGGCATCGAGCAGATAAGTGACAGGGTTGGCAGTCATGGATGATGATTCTCAAAACGTATTCTAAGCGCTGAGAGCCGCATGGTGCAAAAAACGACTTCCTCCCTCTGCTCAACTTCCCTATTGACTCTCCCCCTGCGGGAGGGTGTAGACTGTGATGACGCTGCCGGTTGGCAGACCATCATCATCGGGAAGGGATCGCATGCTCAAGATCGGAGAGTTCTCCAAGTTGGCGGAAGTGTCGGTGAAGACCCTGCGCTATTACGACGACCTGGGGCTGTTGCGGCCCAACTGGGTAGACCGCTACACCGGCTATCGCTACTACACGTTGCAACAGCTTCCACGGCTGAACCGCATCCTGGCGCTGAAGGATCTGGGTTTCCCGCTCGATCAGATCGCACGGTTGCTGCGCGAGGACCTGCCGCCCGGCGAGCTACAGCGGCTGATGCGCCTGCGTAAGGCCGAATTGGAGCAACAGGTGGAGATGGAACAGGCGCGCCTGGCCCGCGTGGCGGCGCGGCTGCACCAGATCGAGCTGGAGGGGCGCGCGCCGCGCTATGAGGTGTTGGTCAAGCGGGTCGCGCCGCGCTGGGTGGCGGGCATTCGCGATGCCGTCACGGATCACGGCGAGATTGCCGCCCTCTTCGCGGAGTTGCGCAGCGCGCTGCGTGGCCGCGGCCAGTCGCCCGACTCCGCCGCGCCGTGCCTGGCGATCTACTATGATCGAGAGTATCTCGACCGGGGCGCCGACGTGGAGGCGGCGATTCCGCTGGAGCGGCCCGTGCGCGAGGGCGGGCGGATGGTGGTGCACGAGTTGCCGGGGAATGACGCCGTCGCCTGCACGGTGCATCAGGGCAGCTATGCGGGGCTGGCCGGGGCATACGGCGCGCTCATCACCTGGACGCAGGCCAACAGCTATCGCGCCGGGGGGCCGAATCGCGAGATCTATCTGCAAGGCTTCAACGCCGACCCGGACCCTGTCGGGTCTGTGACGGAGCTGCAACTTCCGCTGGAGCCGGCGGCGAACCTATCTGAAGGGAGAAAGAGAATGGAACCACGTATCGTCAAAAAGGGAGAGTTTACGGTGGTCGGCTTGCCGTTCACCGGCTTCATCAGCCATGCGCCCTACGAAGACGGCAAGGAGAACAACGAGATCGGCAAGGTGTGGGACGAGTTCAACGTGCGCGTCGGTGAGGTCAAGCACGTGTCAGGCCCGTCGTATGGGCTATGCTTCGGTATGCCCAACGAATGGAAACCCTGGTACATCGCGGGGGTCGAGGTGGCGCGAGTTGAAGATGTGCCGCCCGGCATGATGAGCATGAGCGTGCCCGCGCACACCTACGCCGTGTTCCCCTGCACGCTGGGCACGCTCGGCGAGACGTATCGCTACATCAACGAGGTGTGGCAACCGCAAACAGGGCATCAGCACGCGGACGCGCCGGACTTCGAGTTGTACGATGATGAGGAGTTTGACCCGGAGAACTCAAAGGACGGGAAGTGCGCGGTCTATTGGCCGATTGAGTGAGGGGAGTAGATAAGGAGACAAGTACACAGGTAGACAGGGAAACCCGGTATTAGGGATCAGGGATCAGGACGGGACGTGTTGCCCATCCTGATCCCCGATTCCCTTGTCTACCCGTCTACTTGTCTACTTGCCCTACTGCTTCACGGAGCCGCTGAGAAGGCCGGAGATGAACTGGCGCTGCATGGCGATGAAGACGATGATGACCGGCACGGAGACGAGGGTCGCGGCGGCCATGATCATGCCGTAATCGCGCTCCTTGCCGGGCACGTTCTCCGTCAGGGCGCGCAGCCCGATGGGCAGCGTCATCATGGCCTCGCTGCGCAGCATCACCAACGGCCAGATGAAGCTGTTCCAACTGCCCAGGAAGGTGATGATGCCCAGCGTCGCCAGCGCGGGGCGCAGCAACGGCACCACGATGCGCCAGAACACGGTGAACTCGGCCGCGCCGTCGATGCGCGCCGCGTCCAGCAGTTCGTTGGGGATGGCGCTCATGTACTGCTTCATCAGGAAGATGCCCAGCGCCGGGGCCATGAAGGGGATGATCAGCCCGGCGTAGGTGTTGATCATCTTCATCCGGCTGGTCTCGATGAAGAGCGGGATCAGGATGAGCTGGAACGGGATCATGGTCGAGCCGATGAGCAGGGCGAACATCAACGTGCGGCCCTTGAACTCATATTTGGCGAAGGCGAACCCCGCCAGTGAGCTGAAAAACAGCACAGCCACCGTGGAGATGCCCGCCACCAGGATGCTGTTCATATACCACGTGCCGAAGGGCCGCTCGGCGAACAGTTTGGCGTAATTGCTCATCCGCCAGGTGTCGGGGCAGAAGGGTCGGCGGGTAGCTGAAGATCTCCGACGAGTTCTTGAAGGAGAGAGGATCATCCACGCGAACGGCGCGAGGGTGAGAAATGCGCCCAGCGCGACGACGAAATAGAGCGGGATGCGGCGAATGGCTTTATTCAGGGTCATGGCTCAATCCTCGCGGAAGATGCCGAAGGCGCGTAACTGGAGCGTGGAGATCGAGAAGACCACGATGAAGAGCAGCAGCCCGACCGCCGAACCCAGGCCGAAGCGCAGGTTCGAAATCCCGTGGATGTAGAGATATTGCGCCACGCTCAACGTGGCATTCGCCGGGCCGCCCGAGGTCAGGATGTACGGTTCATCGAAGATCTGCAGCGACCCGATGATGACGATGATGCTGACGTAGAGCATGACCGGGCGCAGCATGGGGATGGTGATGCCGGTGAACTGCTGGCGCTCGTTGGCGCCGTCAATCATCGCCGATTCGTAAAGCTCCTGCGAGATTGATTGCATCCCGGCCAGGAAATAGATCATCAGATAGCCGGTCCAGCGCCAGACAAGCAGGATGATGATGGAGACTTTGGCCCATGAACCATTGCCCAGCCAGTTGATCCTGGGTAGCCCGACGGCCTCCAATATGCCGTTGAGCAGCCCGTAATCGGTCGAGTAGAGCAGGCCGAACACCAGGGAAATGGCGACGGTGGACGTGACGACGGGCGTGAAATAGGCGGAACGCCACACGCCCCGCAGCCCCAGATTCTTGCTGTTCAGAAGCGCGGCCAGCACCAGCGCCAGGGGTACGACGATGAAGAGGCTGGCGAACATATAGATGGCCGTGTTGCCCGAAGCCTGCCAGAAATCGCCGTCGGAGAAGATGCGCTGGAAATTGCGCAGCCCGATGAACTCCGGCGTGCTGATGCCGTTCCACTTGTAGAAGCTGAGCACGATGGCGGCGAGGCTGGGGAACAGGAAGAAGACGAAAAACAGGATGAAATAGGGCGCCGTGAAAATATAGGGGGCAAGCTTGGCCTGTCTTTGGAACCACCGGGAACCTTGCTCAGGCCTGGCCTGCGCGAGAGGCGTAGTCGTCTCAGCGCTCATAAAATGTCCTCCGGGAACAGCCGAAAGTCGTCCCGGCCCGCACGGGTTTGCGTACAGGCCGGGACGTTTCTCAGCCGCTCTTACGGTCTAGAGATCGTCAATGGCCTGGTTCGTGACCTTCATGACGGCATCATAGGCGCCTTCCGGCGTCTGCTCGCCCTTGTAAACGAGGGTGCACTGCGTGGCAAGCTCGGTCAAGTAGTCGCGACGCACCGGGCTCTGATAGAGCAGCGGCAGATCGTCCGCCACATCGGCCCACACCTGGCCGACCTGCTGATCGCCGTAGAAGGCGTCGCGCACGTTCACGACCTCGGGGGCTTGCAGCGCCTCGAGCATGTGCGGGAAGTACTTGATCTCCAGATAGCGCTTGATCTGGTTTTCCTTCGTCATGTAGGCGTAGTGAATCAAATCCCACGCCAGTTCCTTGTTCGGGGAGTCCTTCGTGATGGTGAATCCGGTGCCGCCCCAGGATGAGGTGGTGTGTCCGCCGCCCTTCCAGGTGGGCAGCGCCGCGATCCGCCAATTGCCGCTCTGGTCGGCGGCGTTGGGTTTCAGGATGAAATCGGACCACCAGTCGGCGCTCCCAATACCCATCACCGAGCCGTCTGCGTGGGCGGCCATCAGGCCGGGGCCCCAGAAATCGGTGCCGGTGAATGGCTTGAAGACATTCTTCTGGATGCCGCGTTGCAGGTAGTCGAGCACTTCGATGAACATCGCCTTCTGATCGTCTTGCCCCAACACAAACTCGTTGGAGGCGTTGAACGGAGACGCGCCGCGTTGCAACAGCATCAGAGAATAGATGTCACTGCCTTCGCCGTCGAGCGCGGAGAGCGCCACGCCCTGATCGGCCGCGGCTTCGCCGGCGACCAGGAAATCTTCCCAGGTGGCCGGCAGCTCCGTCATGCCGAGCTTTTCCAGCACGGCCGGCTGGTAGTAATAGGCGCATGCGCACAGCGAACTGTCCACGCCGAAGAGCTTGCCGTCGGCGGTGAACTTCGACCAGTTGCCTTCGAAGAAGTTCTTGCGCTCGTCGCCGATGAGCGGCGTGAGGTCCACGAAGTACGTGCCGATGATGTTGTCCTTCATGAAGGGGCCGAACCAGCCCTGCTCCAGGCCGAACAGATCGGGCGTGTCTTCACCGGCGGAGAGGGTCGAGAGCATCTTCGTGAAGACTTCGGGCACCTGCTGGAAGTCGGTGGTGATCTCTACGTCCGGGTGCGCGTCCTTGAACTCCTGATCGGCGGCGCGCGCCGTGAAGAACTGCACGTAGAGGTTGTCATGGGTCCACATGGTCAGGTTTGCGGTTTGCCCCTCGGCGGCGGGGGCTTCGGCGGCCGAGCTTCGGCTTCGACGGCGGTCGTGGGGGCGGCATCCTCGGCGGCGGGGGCTTCGGCGGCGGGGGCGGCGGCGGGCGCGCCGCACGCGGCCAGGGCGGCGCCTGCACCGACCAGGGCGCTGACGCGCACAAATTCACGACGACTGAGACTGGCTTTAGACATTTGACTGTCCTCCTTGACGAATGGTGAGCCTGTGCTAGACTGCTAAGGTTACCCGATACTGTAACATCAATTCCATTCCGTTTCAACGGCCTGCCAACCTTTGTGCGGACGCCTATCGGACATCCACCGGACATGAACACCCCTGACGCAAGAGACGATTTTCAGCGCGATCTGACGCGCGCCCTCAACTGTCTTTATGACCCGACGATCTTGCGACGCAGCCCGCTGCTCGACCGGTTCGGCCTGACCGGGCGACCCGATGCCCCGATCGCGCTGCAACATCTGCTGACGGAGGCGATGGAAGCGCTGCAACCCGCCGCCGACACGCCGCCTACCGCTAACGCCTGGCGACTGTATCAGATCCTCCGCTATCGTTATCTTGAGGGGATGACGCAGGAGGAAGTCGCGCACGACCTGGCGCTGAGCACGCGCCATCTGCGTCGCCTCGAAGGCGACGCCGTAGACCTGTTGACCGATGCGCTGTGGCTGCAAGCCGGCAGCGAAGACCGTGCGTCGGAAGACGCCGATGCGATGCCCGACTCGGCGGCGGAATTGGCCTGGCTCTCCCGCAGTTTGCCCGGCGGCGGCGACGCTGTGGACGCGGCCGCCCTGGTGCGCGGCGTGCTTGACACGATCCAACCGCTGCTGGAGGCCCAGGCTGTGGTGGTGGAGTGCCGTGTGACGGAGGACCTGCCGTCGCTGATCGCGCCCGCCATGGCGGTGCGACAGGCGTTGTTGCACACGCTGACCACGGCGGCTCGTCACGCATCGGGCGGCCTGTTGCGCGTGCAGTGCCGCCCGGATGTGACGATGCCCCTTGCCCACATCAGCGTGGAGGCCGGCGGCGCGCGCGCGCGTCGGGCGATCTGGATGCCACCGATGACCTGGAGATGATCCGTCAACTGGTCGCCATTGCCGGGGGAACCTCGGATGTGCGCGCTCAACGGGGCGCCGAGTCGTTCGCCGCGGACCTCGCGTTTCCGATCCTCGAACAGATTCCGGTACTGGTGGTAGACGACAACGCCGATACGCTGAGGCTGCTGGGGCGCTACCTCACGGGGACGCGCTATCGCTTCGTGGGGACGACCGACCCGGCGCAGGTCATCGCCCTCTGCGAGCGTGAGTCGCCGCGCGTCATCGTGGTTGACGTGATGCTGCCGGAGGTGGACGGCTGGGATATCCTGGGCCGGGTACGCAGTCACCCGGCCACGCGCGCCATCCCTGTGATCATGTGCTCGATCCTGTCTGAAGAGCCGCTGGCGCTGGCGCTGGGCGCGGCCGCGTTTCTGCGAAAACCGGTCAGCCGCGCGACGTTGCTCGCCGCGCTGGAGCGGGAGACGAGTATGTCAGGGTGAGACGTTCGCCGGCGATTCGTTCGCAACCGATGTATGCCGGAGGAACGCCTCGCCCTTACTATGAACGCGGTGAGGGCGCGAGCGCCCCGGTGATGGCTTCGATGCAGGCGAGCAGGCGTTGCGCGGATAACCCTTCTTGCATGTTCACCGCCAGCCCGCGGCTGACGATGGGCTGCCCGGCCGGGTCACGCGCCGAGGTGATGATCACCGGGATGTCGCGCAGTTCCGGGTCCTCATGCATCACTTCGAGCAACTGGAAGCCGTCCATATTCGGCATCACGAGATCCATCAGCATGGCGTCGGGGTGTTCGGCGCGGAACAGGGCCAGGGCCTGGCGACCATCGGCCGCGCGCAGCACGCGATAGTCGCGCCCGCTGGATGCCAGGATGCGCCGGAAAAGCCGCAGCGCCTCCGGTTCATCATCCACGATCAGGATCGTCCCCGATGTGATCTGCAGCCGATCGAGCGCCGCCAGCATGGCCGCGCGTGCGATCGGCTTGACCAGGTAATCGGCCACGCCAAAAGCGCCCGCCGATTCCTGCACCCCCGGCACCGAGCAGATCAGCGCGGGCGTGCCCGGCGGCAACGCCGCCGCCTGCACCTGCGCCAGCGCCGCGGTCAGCGAGACCGCGTTGACCAATAAGGCGCGGCTTGGCTGGTCGTTCACTTCGCGCAATGCCGTCTCCAGATCGCCGGCCTGCACCAACTCGACCGGCCCCAGATAGCGGCGCAGCAGGCGTTGCAGCGCGTCGCCCTGTTCCAGCACGACGAAACGCGGCGGGGGGATGACGCGTGGGGCCGCCGAGGGGCGCGTGCGTTGCACGTATTCCCAGTCGGCGGTCATCCCGCGAGCGTACGCTCCTCCGAAGGCGACCGGCGGCGCGAGCGGCAGCCGGAACGTGACGGTGGTGCCGATGCCTACGGCGCTTTCCACCCAGATCTTGCCGTCGTGCAGCTCGATGAAACGCTTGCTGATGCTGAGGCCCAGGCCGGTGCCGCCATAGCGCCGTCGGATGGAATTATCGGCCTGGTGGAAGGGCTGGAACAGCCGCTCCAGTGCGTCGGGCGCGATCCCGGCGCCCGTGTCGGCCACCGAGACCTCGATCGCGTCGCCATCGTGCGCAACGCGCAGGGTTACGCCGCCCGTCTCGGTGAAGCGGCCCGCGTTGCTGATCAGGTTGAGCAGCACCTCACGGATGCGCGTGCGGTCGCACCAGACGATCGGGTTATCGTCGGGCAACTCGGTTAGCAGATAGAGGCCCTTGCCGGCGAACAGCGGTTGCACGGCCTGTACCGCCGAATCCACGATCTCTGCGAACGGCGCGGCCTCCCGGGTCAGCGCCATCTGATCGGCTTCCACCTGGCTCAGATCCAGCACATCATCAATCAGTTCCGACAGGTGTTGCGCGTTGCGATGAATCACGCCGAGATCGGTCATCAACGCCACGGGGATGCCGCCGCCGTAGACTTCGGGGCTTCGAGGATCATCTCGGAGAAGCCGGTGATCATGTTGAGCGGCGTCCGCAGTTCGTGGCTGACGTTGGCGACGAACTGCGCCTTGGCGGCGCGGGCGTCCTCGGCGACCTGGCGCAACCCCTGGGCCAGCTCGTTGAGGCGGGTCAGTTGCCGGTTGGCCTGCGCCAGGTCTTCCAGTGCCTGTTCGAGCATTACTTTGCGGTCGCGCGCCTGTTCGAGCAGCGCCTGCGCTTCGTAGTAGCGGTCGGCGGCCCAACCCGCCACTTCGCTCACCCGGTGATACGCGCCGACCATGAGCGCGAACGTGGTCCACACGGCCAGCAGCGAGAGCTGATCGCCCCCGGTTATCAACACGAGCGCGGTGGTGATGGCGGAGGCCGCCGCCGCCGCGCGGAGGCCGACCAGCACGGCAGCCAGGATGGTCGGCAGCGCCAGGAGGGCGGCCGCGCCGGGGAGGGACAGGGGAAAAGCCGCGACCCAGACGACGAGTGAGGCCGCGAGCGCGACGGCGGGCCGCGCGAACTGCGGTCGCCAGTCCGCCAGGATGCCGGCGAGGGCGGCGAGTCCCAGGGTGATGATGGCCGCCGGCAAGGCAGAGGTCGCCGGGGTCGGGTCGAGGTCGAAGTCACGGATGATGATGAGGCCCAGCCCGACGGCGATGATCCCGATCAGGACGGGCGTGGCGGATATCCGCAGATCCGGCTCGACAACGGATGATGTTGATTTCATGGGGTTGATACCTGTTTGTGGTTCTTCCGGTTCGCCGGCGTGTCTACGGGCGGGGCGGCCAGTCGTGCCAGCGGGCCGGCATAGCGTCGCCCAGATAGGCCAGGGCGGCGACGTAGCCGGGGGCAGGCTCGAAGGATGCCAGCGTCCAGGCGCGCGGCGCGGCGCCGGCCCGCAAGTCCCACCGGACGGCCGCCGGTTCGCCGGGCAGCAGCGTGACGGCGAACGCACTGAGGGGAAAGTGCAGCCCTTCGCCCGTCGCCTTCAGCACGGCTTCTTTGCGCGTCCAGCAGCGAAAAAATGCCGCTTCCTGCGCCGCCGTGTCGCCTGCGGCCAGCAAGTCGCGAATTTCCTCGGGGGCGAAGAACCGGCGCGCCAGACTCGAGGGCGTCGCGCATCGGGCGTACCCGCTCGACATCCACGCCGATCTCCAGCCCACGCGTCACGGCCAACAGGGCAAGGTCCTCGGAGTGGGTGAGGCTGAAACGGAGATCGCCTTCGGCGGCGGGGCCGGCCAGGGCGGGCTTGCGGTTGGCATGTTCGCGGTAGGCGATGCGTGCGGGGGCAACGCCGGTGTAGTTGCCGAGGATCAAGCGCATTGCGCCATGCCCGGCGATGAACCGCGTCGGTGAGGCGCAAACCGATAGCCGTCGGCGCGGGCGCGCTCGTCCGCGTCCAGCAGTCCGGCATACCCGCGATCTCTTCATCGGAGAGGGCGTCCAACGCGATCCGCCACAGATGAATCTCCGCGGGGATCACCGGTCTTCCACCGCTTTCAGGGCCGCGGTGAGTTGGTCGGCCAGCGAGTTGACGTGGGGAGCCATGTGGATGTTGCGATGCGCGCCGGCCACCAACCGGATTGCCACCCCGCCCTCGGCCAGCTTGCCCCAACCGTATTCGGGATCCAACGCACCGAACAGCGCCTTGCTGATACTCTGCCAATCTGACCGGAAAAGTGTGACCCGCCCGCCATAGGGTTGCGGGTTGTAATCGCGCAAGGCCAGCAGTTGTAGCCGCATCAACTGCTGGTGATGCGCCGGCACGCCGGTGAGTTCGGTGCCGGCCACGGCAGCCAGTTCGAGATCATCGGGTTCATCAATTTCCTCCGACGCGTGCTCGAAGCTGTGCTCGACGCGGGAGCGTGCGAACTGCATCAACCAGCCGCGATCCATTTTCGCGTAGTCTCTGGCCCAATACGGCATACTGCGCCAGATTGTCTGTAGCCGGCGGGGATCCATTCTGGACGTGCGCGTCTGGAAGCGTTTCGGGGCAAATCCTTCGACGATGGCGACCAGCGCCGCTCGTTCGCCCATCGCCTCTAGTTGCCGCGCCATCTCATAGGCGACGACGCCGCCGTAGCAATAGCCGCCGATCCGATAAGGCCCCCTGGGCTGGATGGCGCGCATCGCCTCGATGTAACGCTCGGCCATCGCCTCGACGGTCTTATCCGGTTCTTCCTTGCCGTCGGCGCCGCGCGCTTGCAGGCCATAAAATGGTTGCTCCGGCCCCAGCAGACGCGCCAACTCGCCGTAGCCCAGCACGCCGCCCCCGAAGCCGTGGACGCAGAAGAAGGGCGGCAGAGCGCCGCCGCGCTGGATGGTCACGATGATGGATGAGCGCTCGAAGTCGTTATCTGCGGCGTCCATTTGTTGCGCGAGTTGCGCAATGGTCGGCGCGCTGAAGATCAGGCTGAGCGGCAGCCGCCGACCGAACTCGTCTTCGATGCGGGCGAAGAGCCGCACGCCCAGCAGCGAGTGACCGCCCACGGCGAAGAAGTCATCATGGATGCCCACGCGATCCAGTTTCAGCACTTCGGCCCACAGGCGGGCCAGGCGGGTTTCGGTGTCGCCCGTCGGCGCGGCGTTGGCCTCGCCAGTTCCCCTGGCCGTCGTTTCGGGCGCGGGCAGTGCTTTGCGATTGACTTTGCCACTGGGCGTGGTGGGGAAGGCCTCGAGCACGATGATGCGCGCTGGGGATCAACGCCGGCGGCAGATGCTGGGCCAGGGCGCGCCGAGCCGCGTGCACATCTACCGGTTGAGCACCCTCCGGGATGACGTAAGCGATCAACCGGGCGGCTTCGCCGGCGTCGTCGGCGATCACCACGGCGTCCTTGATGGTCTCTTGCCGGCGCAACACCGTTTCGATCTCGCCCGGTTCCACGCGCCAGCCGCGGATCTTGAGCTGGTTGTCGACGCGTCCTAACAATTCGATGTTCCCATCGGGCAGTCGGCGCGCCAGGTCGCCCGTGCGATACATCCGCGCCGCAGGCCCGGGCGCATAGGGGTCAGGCAGGAAGCGTTCGGCGGTGAGTTCGGGGCGGTTGACATAACCATCGGCCAGTCCCACGCCGCCGATGGTTAGCTCGCCGGGGACGCCGATGGGCGCGGGGCGGCCCTGCACGTCGAGGATGTAGGCGCGCACGTTGCCGATGGGCCGACCGATGGGGATGCGTTCGCCCGGCAGCGTCTCGGCGTGTTCCGCGTCGGGTCATACCAGGTTGCGTCCCACACTTCGCTTGTGCCGTACAGGTTGTAGAGCGTGGCGTCGGGAGCAGGGCGCGCCGGAAGGCGAGATAGAGGTCCGCGGCAGCAGTTCGCCCGTGCTGACCCAAAACCGCAGTCGCGGCAAGCGCGTCGCCAGGTCGGGCACGGTGTCGAGGATGACGCGCGAGGAGCGACGGCACCAGCCAGGCCTGTGTCACGCGGGCGCGAGCCAGTGCATCCACCAGCGCATCCGGGTCACGCATGACCGCATCGGAGATGATCGCCGTGGGCGTCCCCCAACAGATAGCCCAATAATTCCCACAAGGAATCCACGAAGGAGAGCGCCGACTTGACGCTGCCCACGTCGCCCGATTGCTGCGGATAGGCGGCCCACATCCAGTTCAGCCGGTTGAGGATCTGCCGGTGCGGTACGAGCGCCCCTTCGGGCGCGCCGGTCGAGCCGGAGGTGTAGACGATGTAGGCGGCGCGTCGGGGGCAAGTGCGAGCCCCGGGTCGGCGTCGGGCTGCCCGGCGAGCGCGTCCCGCAATACGATCCAGGCAGACGAACTCGGCGGGCGCTGCCGGCCAGCGCCTCGAGCCAGCGTTCCCGCGTGATGATGCGCCCGACTTCGCTGTCCTCGACCATGAAGCGCAGGCGCTCCGCCGGGTAATGCGGATCGAGCGGGACGTAGACGCCGCCGGCCTTGAAGACAGCCAGGAGGGCGACCGGCGCATCGAGCGACTTCTCCACCGCGACGCCCACGCGGTCGCCGGGACGCATACCGCTCGCGATCAGATAGTGCGCCAGGCGATTGGCGCGCTCGTGTAGCCCGGCATAGGTCAGCCGTGCATCTTCCATGAAGAAGGCGACCGTGTCAGGCTGTTGCGCCGCGTGGCCTCGAACTGCCGGACGATATCGCGGTTCCATAAGCGACCCCGGTATCGTTCCATGCCTCGACCACTTGCTGCTGTTCCGCTTCGGGCAGCATGGAAATCTGGCTGATACGCCGGTCGGGGGCATCGGTCATCGTGCGGAACAAAGTCTCCAGGTGGGCGACCATCCGCCGGATCGTCTCGGCCTCGAACAGGTCGGTGCTGTACTCGAAGCGCCCGTGTACGCCGGTCGCCGTCTCGGTCAGATAGAGCGAGAGGGGCAACTTGGCCGTGTGGACCGGCACGGGCAGTCTGTCCATCGTCAGGTCGGGCGCAGCGGGCCATGCAGCGGGCGCGCTCTGATGCACCATCAGCGCCCGAAAGAGCGGTGAGAGCCAGGCGTCGCGTCCGGGTTGGAGATCTTCCAGCAGCAGCTCGAAGGGGATGTCCTGGTGATCGTAGGCGGCGAGGGTAACGCTGCGCACGCGTTCGATCAGTTCGCGGACCGTCGGGTCGCCCGCCAGGCTCACGCGGAGCACCAGGGTGTTGATGAACGGGCCGATCAGGCGTTCGATCTGCGTCTGCCGGCGGTTTGCGGTGATCGTCCCCAGGGCGAAGTCGTCCTGCCCGGAATAGCGATAAAGCATGAGCGTGCAGGCCGTGAGCAGCGTCATGAAGGGCGTGGCATTCGACCCGGCGCTGAGGACGTTCACCCGTTGCGTCAGATCGGAGAGCAAGATCGAAGAACTCGCTGTCGCCGTGTGTGCAACCGCGCCCCCAGGCCGGTCCGAGGGAATGTCCAGCGGCGTCAGGGCGTCGAGCTGGTTGCGCCAGTAATCGAGTTGGGGCCGGAATGCATCGCTCGTGACCCAGTCGCGTTGCCAGGCGGCATAATCGCGATATTGCACCGGCAACTCGGGGAGGCGGGGCGAGCGCCCTTCCGCTGCGCGGTGAAGATCTGCGGGCATCTCCGCCACAAGCAGCCGTCCCGACCAGCCGTCGCAGGCAATGTGATGCTTGATCAGCAGTAAGACGTGGTCATCTTCGGCCAACCGGAGAGGGTCGCGCAGCATCAGGTCGGTCTCGAGATCGAAGGGACGCGTGATGACCTCCGGGAAGCTACTTTGGCGGCGGTCAGCCGCGTGTGGGGTCCGGTGGCAGGCCCGACAGATGAACCTGCTCCAGCGGCAGATCCCACCCGGCGAGGGGCGCTTGCAGGGGATGCCCGCCGCCAACCGGTAGACGGTGCGCAGGATTCGTGGCGCGAATCACCGCGGACAGCGCCTCGCGTAACAGGTCGAAGCGTCGAGCGGGTCAGAGCCACGCGGGAGGCTCGTTGAACGAGTAATCGTCGGGCTCCGAACTGGCTGAAAACCACAGCCGCTCCTGGGCAAACGACAGGCGCGTATGGGCCGTTGTCGGGCAGGGTGGGGATCGATGGGGCGATACTGACTGCCTGCAACGCTCTAAACTGCTGTTCCAGCAGCGCCCGTTTTTCCAGGGGAGCGCCGCAATGCGTTGCCAAATCAGACATTTCAAGCTCGACTATAACGGATATTGTACATCGTCATCACCGCCCGACGCCTCAAGCGCCGCGAGTAAGCGTTCGATATCGTCAGGGTCTATCCGGATCGCTTGCTGCTGGACGATCAGAGGGCCGGGCCATCTCGCCACGGTGGGCGCGTCGAACAGGCGCCCGGTAGGTAGGTCTACCCGTAACGCGTCCAGGATGCGCCCTGCAATCCGCGTGGCCTGGAGCGACTGGCCGCCGAGTTCGAGGAAGCGGTCGTACACGCCGACGGTATCGAGCGACATCACCTCGCGCCAGATCGCGGCGCGCACCCTCCGCCTCGACGGGCGTGCGCGGGGCGAACGCAGGGCGTCTCGAGCGTGGGCCGTTCGTCGCCGATGGGGGCCAGCGCCTTGCGATCCACCTTGCCGTTGCGCCGAGCGGCATCGCGCTCCAGCAGGGCGATGCGCGCCGGCAGCATATAGGTCGGGATGCGTTCGGCCATCTGCCGCCGCAACCCCTCGATGGAGAGATAGGCGCGATGCGACCACGTACGTGTGCATGGTCGGCCCGTCAGCCGCCTGCCGCGCGACGACCGCCGCCTGGTTGACGCCCGGCAGGGTGCGCAGCGTCGCTTCGATCTCGGACAGCTCGACCCGTTGGCCGCCCAGCTTCACCTGCGAGTCGGCCCGCCCGACCAGTTGCAGCCTGCCGTCGGGGCGAAGCATGCCCAGGTCGCCGGTACGATAGATGCGCAGAGCGGGGTTTTCGGGGTCGTGCGCGAGGCGTGCGGTGGGTCAGGTCGGGGCGGCGCCAGTAGCCCGGTGACATATAGCGCCCCTTCACCCACAATTCGCCGATCTCGCCCGCCGGCAATTCGCGCCCGTCC
>CAVOHP010000016.1:0-21940 GCA_963695715.1 uncultured Chloroflexia bacterium | reverse complement strand
ACCGGATCAGGCGGCGCGCGAGGCGGCCCTGGTGGTCGATGCTCGGCGGCCCGCTGTTTGCCTGATTCATCACCCGCTTCGCCGCGGATTCCGCCACTTCGCCGCCAACGATCCTGAGCGTCACCGGTCAATGATCCTCATTTCGCCGGCATCGAACGGGATGGACGCGAGGGTGGGCGCGAACAGGGCTTCGTCGCCGACCACGTGCACCCCGATGAAGTCGCGCCGCCGTCGGTGCGGCGGGGGTGACCCGCAAGGCGATCCTGGGGGTCGAGGGGATCGAGCCGGATCCAGCAGATGGGGATCGATGATTTCGAGGATGGCGCGGCGTGGGATGACCGGGCCGACTACACCTGGCGTATCGCCCGCGACCCGTCCATCCGCGCGCCTTCCCATCACCTGTTGGCCGTCGCTGTGCCGATAGCAGCATAACGTGCAACGCACCTCGCAGGTGCGTCGCACGCTATGTGCCTACTCTGCCAGGCCGTGCGTCGCGTAGAGCGAGGCGTACAGCCCGTCGCAGCGCCAGCAATTCGTCGTGCTTGCCCTGCTCGACGATGCGCCCGTCCTCCACCACGCAGATGAGATCGGCGTCGCGGACGGTGCTGAGCCGGTGGGCGATGACGACCGCGGTGCGCCCTTCCAGCAGCCGCTCGAGGGCGTCCTGGATCAGCGCTTCGGTCACCGTGTCCACGCTGGCGGTGGCCTCGTCCAGGATGAGGATGCGCGGGTCGGCCAGCAGGGCGCGCGCGATGCAGATGAGCTGGCGCTGCCCCACCGACAGGTTGGCCCCGCCTTCCAGGATCGCGGTGTCGTAGCCGTCCGGCAGCCGGCGGATGAAATCGTGCGGCGTTCGCCAGCCGCGCGGCGGCTTCCACCGCCTCCTGCGTCGCGTCGGGCCGCCCGAAGCGGATGTTGTCGGCGATGGTGCCGGAGAAGAGGAATGGGTCTTGCGGCACCAGCCCGAATCTGCCGCCGCAGCGATCGCTGTGACACCTCGCGCACGTCGTGCCCGTCGATGCGCACGCGCCCCTTCGGTCACGTCGTAGAAGCGCGCGATCAGGTTGGCGATGGAGGTCTTGCCCGCGCCGGTCGGCCCCACCAGCGCCACGGTCTGCCCGGGCGCGATGGTCAGGTCTGACGTCGTGCAGCACCGGGTATCGCCGCGATAGGCGAAGCGACACATCGGACAAGCTCGACTGCGCCCGCGGATCGGCGGCATTTCGGCGGCGTCGGGCCGGTCGGCCACCGTGATCGGCGTGTCCAGCAACGCGCAGCACCCGCTCGCCGCCCGCCATCGCCGCCTGCATCGTCGTGTAGAGCTGGCTCAGCTCCTGGATGGGCTGGAAGAAGCGCGTCACATAGGCCAGGAACGCGACCACGACGCCCAGGGTCAACGCGCCGCGGATCACGACGATGCCGCCGACCAGAGCACGACGCTCGCGGTCGCCAGCATCGCCAGAAATTCCACCGTCGGCAGGAAGATGAACGACAGCGACATCGCGGCGATGTGCGCGTCGCGGTTGGCCCGGTTGACCTCGTCGAAGCGCTCCTGCGACGCGTCCTCCTGGGCGAACGCCTGGATCACGCGCATCCCGGAGATGTCTTCGGCCAGATCGCCGACCAGCGGCGGCCACGCGTTGCCGCGTCTGGCGGAAGGCCACCTGCGCGCGCCGCGAGAACCAGATCGTGACCAGCACCATCAACGGCAGCACGCTGAACGCGATCAAGGCCAGCTGCGGGCTCATGGAGAGCATCACGACGACGATGCCGACCAGCAGCATCACGTCGCCCACCAGCGTGACCAGCCCTTGCGAGAGCAGCTCGTTGATCACCGCCACGTCGTTGATGACGCGCGAGACGGTGACGCCGACGATGTGCGTGTCGTGATAGCCGAGCGGCAGCGCCTGCAAGTGGCGGAACAGATCGCTGCGCAGCTGGGCCAGCACGCGTTGCCCCACGCGCGCCACCAGATAGCGCTGTCCGACGGAGGTGAGGTAGAGCGCGATGAAGGCCGCCAGCAGCAGCAGCGTGATGCAGCGCCAAGCCGCGAACGTCCCCATTCGTCATGGGCCGTCGATGGCGACCTTGACCAGATACGGCACGGCGAGGGTGAGGCCGGATGCGACCAGCATGAGGACCAGCGCCGCGGCCATGTGCCGCGCGTAGGGCTTGAGGAAGCCCAGCAGCCGCATGGCGATGCGCCGGTCGAACGCGTTGCCGTCGGCCGCGCCGAACGCGTTCGAGCATCTGGCCGGGGCCGCCGCTCATGCCGGAGCCGCCCATCGAGAACGTCATGCGGTCGCCCCCTGCGCTTCGGTCGCGATTTGGCCCGTGGGTTCAGGTTCACGCGACCCGCAACTGCCGGTGGTAGATCTCGGCGTAGAGCCCGGACGAGCGCAGCAGCTCCTCGTGCCGGCCGCGCGCGGCGATCCGGCCGTCCTCCAGCACCAGGATCAGATCGGCCCGGCGCACGGTGCTGAGGCGTTGGGCGATGACGAAGGAGGTGCGGCCTTCCATCAGCCGGTCGAGCGCCTTCTGGATCAGCCGCTCGGTGTCCGAGTCCACGCTGGAGGTCGCGTCGTCGAGGATCAGGATGCGCGGGTCCATCAGCAGGGCGCGGGCGATGGCGATGCGCTGTTTCTGCCCGCCGGAGAGCGTGGCGCCGCGCTCGCCCACCGGCGTGTCGTAGCCCTCCGGCATCGCAGTGATGAACGTCGTGCGCCTGCGCCGCCTTTGCCGCCGCGATGATCTCCTCCTCGGTGGCGTCGGGCCGGCCGAAGGCGATGTTCTCGCGGATGGTGGCGGCGAAGAGGGTCGTCTCCTGCAGCACGATCCCGATCTGCTCGCGCAGCGACTTCAGCGTCACGTCGCGGATGTCGTGGCCGTCGACGGTGATGCGGCCGTCGGTGGGGTCATAGAAGCGCGGGATCAGGTTGATGATCGTGGACTTGCCCGAGCCGGTCGTGCCCAGCAGGGCGATCACCTGGCCGGGCTGGGCCTCCAGCGTGACGTCGTCCAGCACCTTATGGTGGCCGAAGTAGGAGAACGAGACATTCTCGAAACGGACGTGGCCTTCGACCGCGGGCAGTGGGATGGCGTCCGGCGACTCCTCCACCTCGGAGCGCGCGTCGAGGATCTCGAAGACGCGCTCGGCGGATGAAATTGCCATGCCCACCACCGGCGCGATCATGCCGAACATGCGCACGGGGTTCGCCAACTGCCCCAGATAGGTGGTGAAGGCCACCAGTTCGCCCAGCGTGAGCTGGTTGCGGATGACGAGTAACCCGCCGTACCAGATCACGATCACCGTGCTGATGTTGGAGATCAGGATCAGTTGCGGCCCCTGGACGGCTTCGATGCCGCGCCGAACGGATCGACAGTTCGCGCCAGAGGTTGTTTGCGGCGTCGAAGCGGTCAATCTCGGCGTCCTCCTGCGCGAACGCCTTGACGACGCGCGCGCCGCGCAGGTTCTGCTCCAGCAGCGTGGTCAGCACGCCGAGCTGGTTCTGGATGGACAGCGAGAGCGGGCGGATGGTCTTGCCGAACGCGACGGCGCGATACAGCAGCAACGGCAGCGTGAGGAGCGTCAGGAAGCCGAGCTGCGGGTTCATCATCAGCAGGACGATGGAGGTGGTGACCAGCAATACCGCGCCCTCCACCAGCCGCAGCGTCGCGCGGCCGGTGAGGAAGCGGATGCGCTCGACATCCTGGCTCGCCCGCGAGAGCAGTTGCCCCGTCTGCGCCCGGTCGTGGTAGGAGAAGGAGAGGGCCGCCAGCCGGGCGTGGATCGCGTTGCGCAGGTCGTAGGCCACGCCCTGCGACTGGAGCTCGATCCAGCGCATCTGGAAATAGGCCAGCACGCCGCGTCCCAGCGTCACCAGCAACAGCAGGGCCGCGGAGACGTACAGCGCGCGCAGGTCGCTCTGGCCGATGCCGGTATCCACGCCGTAACGGATGATCTGCGGGGTCAGCAACATGGCGGCGTCAATCAGGATCAGCGTGATGATTGACCCCACCACGTACCGCCGATAGGGACGGAGGTAACCGTAAGCGCGGAAGAGGGTATGCACGACGGGGGCTATTTTACCACGAACCGGCCTGGGACACGAAGGTTTGGAACACGAAGCGCCCCTATCGGGGATCTGCGACGGACGCAAGATCGCGAACGGGAACGCGAAGGGGTCGGCGGCAACGGATGGAAACGGATAGCCACGCCGAGCCATCCGCCTATCCGTTTCATCCGTTGCCGCGCTTCCCTCCCTCTCCGCCGCGAAGAGGGAGGGGTCAGGGATGGCGGAGGATCAGCGCACGCGAGCAGTGCGGACGGACGTCCATGGATGCCTCTTGTGTGCAATCCGAACGACGGGTTGTCGGGCCTAGCGCTGCACAAAGGGCAAGTAGACCTCCGGCGTCAGGCCGATCGGGCCGAGCGCCGACACTTGCCCGCCGTCCGGCACGTTGATGGAGTGGGAAGCGGGTGTGGTGGGCACGTAGCCTCTGAAATCAGCTACTTCGACTGTATACGCGCCTGCCGCAACAGCAGCGAACAGGTAGCCGCTGTCGTCTGTTCGGACCTGGCGACCGGACGCAAGGGCCGGGCGTAAGGTGACGGAGATGCCCGGCAGCGGCGGCTCGCCTGCGTCTTGCACGCCGTTCTGGTTCTGATCCTCCCATACGACGCCGCTCACCGCGCCGTGCCGCAGATCATTCCTGTCCTACGCAAGTCGCTGACCGCCGTTCTGAGCCAGAACTGATACACAAGGTCGTCGGGTTCGCACAGATCGGTGCCGTCGAACCAGAGCTCGTCCACGTACATACCCAGACCCGTCAACGACAACGGCAGCGCGCCCGTGAGGGGGTTATGGTCGAAGGCTATACTCCGTAAATTTGTATGGCTTAACTGGGATGGGATGGTTCCGGTCAGTTGGTTATTGCTGAGGTAGAGAGTAACTAGATGGGTCAGGTTGCCCAGTTCCGGCGGAATGCTGCCGGTCAGTTGGTTATCTTGTAGCCAAAGAGAGCTCAAACCCGTCATATTGCCCACTCGGGCGGGATCGCCCCCGTCAGCCGGTTCCCAGACAGGTCGAGGCTATCGCAGGTTCGTCATATTGCCCAGTTCCGGCGAGATGCCTGTCAACAGGTTGCTGCCCAGACTCATTGTTTCTCCGGCTGGTCATATTGCTCAGTTCGGGCGGAATCGCACCCGTCAGTTGGTTCGTACTCAGGCTGAGGCTTTGCAGGTTAGCCAGGTTGCCCAGTTCCGGTGGGATGCTGCCTGTGAGCCGGTTGCCCCTCAGCGAGAGGTATGTCAGGCTCGACAGGTTGCCGAGTTCGGGCGGGATGGGCCTGTCAAATTGTTTTCGGTGATGGAGAGCCTTTGCAGGCTGGACATATCTCCCAGTTGTGGTGGGATGGCGCCTGTCAACTGATTATCGGAAAGATAGAGTTCTTGCAGGGTGGACAGGTTGCCCAGTTCAGGCGGGAGGACGCCGGTCAACTGATTACCGGAAAAAAAGAGTTCTTGCAGGCTCGACAGGTTGCCCAGTTGCGGCGGGATGCTGCCGGTCAGTTGGTTCCTTAACTCCAGTCTCTGTAAGCTGGACAGGTTGCCAAGTTGGCAGGGACCGGCCTGTCCTGCTCGTCAGTCCACCCAGGCTGAGGAGCAGGCTGGATAGGTTGCCCAGTTCGGGCGGAAGCGCCCGTCAGTCGGTTCCACCCTGAGCGTGCCGGAATCAGGTTGCCCAGTTCGGGCGGGAGGAACCCGCCGGTCAGATCATTGCTGTTGAGGTAAAGAGCCGTCACATGCCCTTGGTCACAGCTCAGGTTGCTCCAACTGCACGGTGTATTCGTCTGCAGCCAGCCCGTGTCGTCTATCCATCTATGGCCGTGGGTGCTTTGTACCGCACGAGCGCCTCGCACTCGGCTGCCGGAATCTCGGTGACGCTGTCGCAGGAGAAATCCGCCGGGGATGCGGGTGCGACAAGGTCTGGTTCGGCCCAGGCTACGACCGGCAGCGGGACGGCAAGCAGCAACAAAAAGATGAACCAGATACAGGAACGGGGCAAAACAGGGCGCATGGGACACTCCTTTGTGGTGTGATGAGGACACACAAGATTCCGCGTTGCCTCACTATATAGGTGTTCCTTTTTTCTGTGCAAATCCGCACGGACGGCGGAGTTGACCCGCGCTACAAGCGTCCTCGCGGCATTCGCCCTTCGTGTTCCAAACCGTCGCCTATTGACGCCTGATCGCAAATGGGCCACAATATGAGCATGACATCACACCTCACTTTTCCCGATCTCGGCGCATTCGATGATGGCGCGGGCCTGCGCCCGCTGCCTGCCACCGCCGACGGGCGCTTCCGCGCCGGCGCGGACGGCGTGACCGCCATCGCCGCGACCGGCGACGGCAAGGTAGAGTTCGTCGCCTTCGCGACGCACACGCTGGCGCATGTCCGGTCGGCGCTGGGCTACCCGGCGTATTATCCGGTGCATCCGATCTCGGTGCAGCGCCCCATCCCGCGCGGTGCTCATGGACCTGGATGGGACCAGCGTCCACAGCGAGGGCTTCTGGGTGTGGATCATCGAGCGGACGACCGCCGAATTGATCGGCGACCCCGGCTTTGCGCTCGAGGAGGCCGATCTGCCGCACGTCTCGGGGCACAGCGTCTCGGAGCATCTCCAGTATTGCATCCGTAAGTACGCGCCGGGCTGCACCGTAGAGGCGGCGCGGGCGATCTACTTCGAGTTCACGCGGCGAGAGATGGGGGCCATCCTGGAGGGGCGCGGCCGCGCCGATGCCTTCACGCCCGCGCCGGGGTTGAAGGAGTTTCTGCTGGCGCTGAAGGCGCGCAAGATAAAGATCGCGCTGGTCACTTCCGGGCTGTACGAGAAGGCGTACCCGGAGATCGTCGCGGCGTTCCGGGTGATGGGGCTGGGCGATCCCGCCGCGTTTTATGATGCGATCATCACCGCCGGGTTACCAGGTGGGACAGGGCGCGCCCGGAACCCTCGGCGAGCTCTCGCCCAAACCGCATCCCTGGCTCTACGCCGAGGCCGCGCGCATCGGGCTGGGCATCCCGTTCGAGGAACGCGGGAGCGTCGTCGGCATCGAGGATAGCGCGCGCGGGGGTCTGCGCGGTGCGGCTGGCGGGCTTTGCTCCCATCGGCGTGGCCGGCGGCAACATCGAGGCCGGCGGCGCGCGCGCCCTCTGCCACGCGTATTGCGATGACCTGTATAGTGTGTTGACGTATCTGCCGGCGACCTGAGACTTTCACCACGAAGGAACGAAGAAACGAAGAAGAGATAAAAAGGTCTTCGTTTCTTCGCTCCTTCGTGGTGAGAAATGAGAGGTGATGACCATGAGACAGGATACGATCGGGAAGGTGACGGAGCGTGTCAAGATCGCCGCCGGGCTCTTCTGGGCCGACTACGGCATCCTGGGCGCGCAGGTGGAGGAGTTGACCGCGGCGGGCGTGGACTGGATTCACATCGAGATGCGCGACGGCAAGTACATGGACTTTCAGGCCCCGCGCGGCGGCATTGATATCGTGGAGGCGGCGCGGGCGCACACCGACCTGGAGGTCGAAGTCCAGCTTCAGATGATGCGACCGAGCCAGGAGTTGTTCCGGATGCTGCGCGACGCCGGGGCCGATCTCATCAGCCTGCCCATCGAGACCACCGGCGAGACGTTGATCCAGAGCGTGAGCTACATCAAGGAGACGCTCGGGTTGAAGGTGGGCGTGTGGGCGTGGCAGGGCTGCCCGCTGGTCTTCTTCGACCAGTATCTGCCCTTCGTGGATATCATCGAGTACGAGAGCCGCGCGCCGTTCTGGGCGCCGCTCCAGCCCGGCAAGAGCCCGCACACGATTGATCCCATCGTCATCGAGAGCATGGGGGATTTACATAAGATGATCGTGGCGCGTGGCGTGCAGGATCGCGTCGAATTGATGGAGGACGGCGGGCTGAACGCCGGGAACATCGGGCCGTTCGTCGCCGCGGGGATGACGGTGGGCGAGTTCTCGTCGCCGCTGCTCAAGGGGCCGGGGGGCAAGCTGCCCGCCGGTACGCGGCGAGATCACCGCCGCCGTCCACCGCGTCCGCGCCGCCCTCGATGCAGCAATTGCTTGACCACCAAGACACAAAGAACACGAAGAAGAGAAGAAGAGAAGGGGACATGTGGACAAGGAGAGACGAAGATTGGGGAGGCAAACGAAGGGACGAATGGAACATCAGTTCCTTCCTTGTCCTCTTGTTTCCTTGTCTACCTGGTTCCGATCTTCCTTGTGCCCTTGGCGCTCTTCGTGTCTTCGTGGTAAAGAGGGGAGTACCATGAGATCTATCGGCATTGCGTTGATCGGGTACGGGGGGATCGGGCGGGTGCATGCGATGGCCTATCGCGACCTGCCGTACCACTATGCCCTGCCCGCTGACGCGATCCGCATCGTGGGTGTGGCGACCGCGCGGCGTGAGACGGCGGAGGCGGCCGCGCGTGAGATCGGCTGCCCCGTCTGGACGGATGATTACCGCACGCTGCTGGCGCGCGCTGACGTGGATCTGGTCGACATCTGCGTCCCGAACGCCTATCACGAGGAGATCCTGAACGCGGCCGCCGCCGCGGGCAAGCACGTCTATATCGAGAAGCCGTTGGCGATGGACCTGCCGCAGGCCGAACGCATGGCCGCGGCGCTGGACGCCGCCGGGTCTGAAGGGGGGCATGACCTTCAACTTTCGATTCTTCCCCGCCGTGATGCGCGCAAAGCAACTGATGGACGAGGGCTTTCCGGGGCGCATCTACTCCTTCTACGCCGCGCTATCACCGTTCGGGTTATATCTCACCGTCGCGCCCGTTGAGTTGGCGATTGCAGCGCAACATGGCAGGGCGGCGGCAGCCTTTACGACCTGGGCGCGCACGTCTTCGACCTGATCCATCTCCTGCTGGGCGACGTGGCCGCGGTCAACGCGACGTTGGAAACGTTGGTGCGCGAGCGTCCCGTGAAGGCCGGTCTTCGCGCAGACCGGGCCGGTGGACGTGGACGACCTGGCGTTGCTCCAGATGCGGTTGGCGCGAGGCGGCGCCCTGGGGCTGGCCGAGTTCTCGCGCATGGGCACGGGCGCCGTCAACGACCTGCGGCTGGAAATCTACGGCGAGCAGGGGGCGATCAAGCTGTCGCTGGAAGACCCCGACTGGCTCGAAGTCTACGACGCCCGCGTCCCGGATCGGCCGCTGGGCGGCGCGCGTGGCTTCACGCGCTGTCGAGACGGTGCAGCGCTTCGATGGGGCCGTCTCGCCCGATTGGACTCAGCCGATGGGGTTCGTCCGTTCGCACGCCGAATGCCAGTATCGTTTCCTGCGCGCCCTCTGGGATGACGCGTCGCCCGTGCCCCGACCTGCACGACGGCGTCGCAGTGCAGCGCCTCCTCACCGCCGCCGAGCTTTCATCCGCGGAGGGGCGCTGGGTGTTCAGCCACGAATTACACGAATAGACGGGACAAAAGTTTGCTGTCGATGTATAAAAGTCAACTCGGTTTCCCAATTCGTATAATTCGTGAAATTCGTGGCAAAAAAGGGGAGTAAGCTATGGATGAAATGATGTATGCACCGGTGTTTGCCGGCGAGGGGAAGATGGTCTACGAGGAACGGCCCGCGCCGCGACCGGCAGCGCCCGACGACGTGATCGTAGCGGTCAAGGCGTGCGGCATTTGCGGCACAGACCTCAATATCCTGGCCGTGCCGCCCGCACACAAGGCGCTTCCGGGCATCGTCCTGGGCCATGAAGGGGTGGGCGCGGTCGTCGCGACGGGAGAGGGCGTGCGCGGCCTTCGCCCCGGCGACCGCGTGGTGATCGCCCCGCGGATCACGTGCGGGCGCTGCCGTTATTGCCGTCGAGGGCTGGACAACCAGTGCGAGGACTACCGCACCATCGGCACGACGATGGACGGCGTGTTCGCCCCGTATCTGCGCGCCCCGGCATCGGCGCTCTACCGCATCAGCGACGCCGTATCCGACGATGACGCCGTCTTCTTCGAGCCGCTGTCGTGCGTGGTTGGCGCGGTGCAGCGCGCGCCGGTACGTCCCGGCGACCGCGTGGCGATCATCGGCGCGGGGCCGATGGGCGCGCTGTTCGCCATGATGTACCGGACGCTGGGCGCGGGGACGATCATTATGCTGGATGTGGTCCCCTATCGGATCGAGCAGGCGTGGGCGTTGGCCGATCACGTGATTAACCCGACGGAGACAGACGCGCGGCAGGCCGTGCTCGACCTGACCGAGATCGGTTGCGACGTGGTGGTAGACGCGGTCGGGAATCAGATAGATGTTGCGATCGGGTTGGCGCGTCGCGTGGGGACGGTGTTGCTGTTCGGCCTGCGCGCTGCACGACCGCCCGGCGGTGAGCCAGTACACGATCACGCGCTACGACCTGACGGTGGTCGGCGCGTTCGTCGGCCTTAACCCCTTCCCGCAGACCGTGCAACTGCTGGAGAGCGGCATCCTGCATCCGGGCCGGCTGGCAACCCACCGCGTCCCGCTCTCGCGCCTCGAAGAAGGCGTTGCGCTGATGCGCTCGGGCCAGGCGATGAAGGTGGTGGTGGATACGGCGGGCTGAGTTGATGAAAGAAGCCGCGACGGTACAGCCTTAGTTCACGGGAGGCAGGCGTTCCTCATCCGCGATGATCTCGATGATCTGGTTTCGGAGGGCAGGTATCTTATTGACTACGACATCCCAAACGATGTCGTAGTCTACGCCGAAATAGTCATGGATTAGCCGGTCGCGCATCCCGGCCATTGAACGCCACTCAACGTGCGGCCAACGTTCGCGGACGTCTGGCGGGACTCGTTTGGTTGCTTCCCCGATAATCTCCAGACTGCGGGTGAAGGCTCGCTTTCGAGCGGAGTCGGTCATGAACTCTGTCTCGTTCAGACCCCGAATCTCCTCCACGAGGAAGTTCGTTTCATCCAGGATGTGGCGGAGGTACTCAATTGCCGAAAGTGGCATATTCAACCTCGCGGAATACGTACGGCTTGATGTATGGGCTGAGCGATTCCGGAGTTACAAGCTCGACCCGGCGTTGCAGCAGGTCTTCAAGCAGAAAACCAAGCGCCATGAAATGATCGAACGTCTTTTGGCCGGGACCAAATTCCACCAGGAGGTCAACGTCGCTATCTGCGTGTTGCTCGCCGCGCACGAACGAGCCGAACAGGCCCAGACGCGTCACGCCCAGGGCGCGCACGCTCGACCGGTGCTCTCTCAGCACGGCAAGAACCCGGCTTTTATCCGTAACGGGCTGTTCAACGATACTCACGGGGATATTATACAACCAGCTTCGCTGAATTCATCAATGCCTCGAAATGAGGTAAGATAACATTTCCTTTGGCATTTTTTCAAGAAGAGGGTTGGAATGTCCGAAGTCAAACGGGGGCGCGCACTGCTCGCCGTCTCTTTTCTCTCTTTTCTGGCGCTCGGTATGGTGGCGGCGGCGCTTGGCCCTGCGCTGCCCGAACTGGCCGCGAAGACCGGCTCGGGGCTGGCCGTGCTGGGCGGCATCTTCACCGCCATGTTCGGCGGCTCCGTCACGGCGCAGGCATTGTCCGGCCCGCTGTTCGATCGCCTGGGCGCGCGCCCGGTATTGTTGACCGGCATGACGCTGCTCATCATCGGGATGCTCGGCGTGTCGGTCGCGCCGACGCTGGGTGTGCTCTTTGCCCTGGCTGCGCTGGCCGGGCTGGGCTTCGGCGCGCTCGATGTGGGCTTCAACGTGATGATCGCCACGACCTACCCCGAGCGGAGCGTGTGGGCGCTGAACCTGCTCAACCTCTTCTTCGGGCTGGGCGCGGTGCTCAGCCCGATCATCGCCAGCCTGACGCTGCGCAACGCGAATACCGCCATCCCGGCGATCTGGGCCGGCCCGGTGGTGTTCATGATTGCGCTGCCGCTGCTCGCCTATCTGCTGCCGCACGGCCACGGCTCGTCGGCTTCACTCGCTGCGGAGACGGCTCCGCGGCGCAACGTCTACGCCACCGGGCTGGTATGGGTGTTCGCCGTCCTGCTCTTCCTCTACGTCGGCGCGGAGAGCGGCATGAACGGCTGGACGGCGATCTACCTGACCGAGACCTCGTCGCTGCCGCTGGCGCTGGCGGCGTTGGGAACCTCAGCCTTCTGGGTCGCGCTGACCGTGGGGCGATTGATCGGGGCGGTCGCGGGGGATCGGGTGCCGCGGTGGGGCTTACTGCTGACCTGTCTGCTGCTCTCGGCGGCGGGCGGCGTGCTGTTGGTGGTAGGGGGCGGCAATCTCGCGCTGAGCATCGCCGCGATCCTGCTGATCGGCGTGAGCTACGGGCCGATCTTCCCGGTGATCATCGCGATCATCACCGCGGACTTCCCCGGCGCCGCCGGCAAGGCCGCCGCGCTGACGATGCTCTTCGGCGGTCTGGGCGGCATGGTGATCCCGTGGCTCCAGGGCGTGCTGCTGGCGGGGCGCGGGCCGCTCGCTGCGGCGGGGCTTGATCGCCGCGGCGAACCTGGCGATGGTAGGGCTGTATTACCTTGCGCGCATCGCCGAACGCAGCGGCCTGGCCCAACGCGCCTCCATCGTCAGCGAGGGGCCTTGACTCTTTTCTGCACCGAATTGCGCGAATTATGCGAATGGGACATCCGTAGGGGCGGGGTTGCCCCGCCCAGCGCGATCCATCTCACACCTTCGCGAGCAGGGGTGCGCGGGGGACAAACGGGGAGTCTCGGGCTTCAGTGCGGCTCGATGATCACGTGCTCGAACTGGGGCGTGCCGTCAGGGAGCACGGCGTACGACTTCACCCACGGCTTCACGAGCATCTCGTCAGCGCCATACGTCCACGGCATGAGGGCGGCAGCTTGCATCAGCATAGCATCCGCTTGCCGGTAGAGGCGTACTCGCGCGAGTATAATCTGAAGTAACGCGTGCTTCGGTGATGATGCGGTCGTATTTCGGGTCCTGCCATCCGCCGTGATTGCGAATCATCGTGTCGTAGGTGAAATACAGGAAGTTGTCCGGGTCGGGATAGTAATAGCCATGGATGACCCAATAGATTGAGCCGACGGTCTTCCGAGTTTCGAACATGTCGTGCCACCACGGGTCACATCGGGGCTCGAACACATCGTAGATGTCGGGATCAATTCCGAGGTTTTCCGCGTAGGTTTCCTGGAAGTAGCGACGGGTTTCTTCGCATCCGGTAGACGTGATGCCAATATAACTCAGGCGAGGCAACCCGCGCCCGTTGGGATAGCCTGCTTCCGCCAGCAGCGCCCGCGCTGCCGGTGGGTCGAAAGGCGGTTCGATGCCCGGCGTGTATCCGGGGATGCGCGGCGGTAAAACACCGCCGGTGGTGGGCTGTGTGGCATTCCTGCACGTGCGGTTGAAGCGCGCCCGATCGAAGGCCATGCAGAAGGCGCGTCGCACCCGGACATCGTCGAAAGGTGGTCTCGAGGCATCGAAGGCAAAGCCGAATGTCTCGGCTCCGAGCACCGTCATCACCTCGTCCGGATGCCGTGCAACGGCCAGGCTCCTGATAGCAGCCGGGTAGTCCCAGAAGCTCAGTACGTCCAGCGCGTCGTCGTCGTACCATTCCAGACCCTTCAACTGGTCGTGCGCGCAGTCCTCGTACTCGAACACTTCGATCTGCTCGACGTTGCCGTCGAAGCGTCCCTGATACTCCGGGTTGCGTTCGAGCAACATTCGCCCCACACGATACTCCTTCACCTTGTACGGTCCGCTGACGATCCATTGCTCGATGTTCCCCAGAGATGTGTTCAGGGGCGTGTAGGTTGGCGCTGGCACCGGATGCAGGCATTCACTGGTCAACAAGTGAAGGAAGGAGGCCGTTGGCTGTATCAAGTCAACCACCAGCGTGCGCGGTCCACGAGTTCGGAGGCCGATCGCGTCCGCATCGCTGGTTACGCCGGTGTGATAGCCCTCGGCGCCCCGGATGTCATACAGTAATCGCGCCGTGTCGAACGCCGCACCCGGGCGAAGCATAAATCTCCAGGCGCACGCGAAATCTTCGGCGACGATGGGCCTCCCGTCGCTCCAGCGGGCGTCGTCGCGAAGCTGAAAGATGTAGCGCATCCCGTCGCGCTCCACCTCCCATGATTCCGCAAGATCGGGCAATACTTCCAGATCGGCGCTGGTCGAGACCAATCCCCGGTAGACGAATGGGGTCAGGGATCCGGCGGTGAAGCCGCTGTTCATGACAAATCGGAAGCGCTGGCGCGTCGTGGTCGCGCCGCGGCGTTCCCGGCGAGCGCGTCTCCATGCCTCAAAGGCCTGCGCATAGGTGCGCGCGGATATCTCGTAATCATAGTTCGCGTGATGGGTGAGCGCCAGCCGCATCAGGGTGCGCGCTAACCCGTCCTCCTCCTCCTGTTGCTCCAGCAGGGCAGCGGCGCGCCGATAGAACCCGATTGCGGCATCGTGGGCGAAAGCCAGACGGGCCTGGTCGCCCGCGCGGAAAGGATGGAGGATGGCGCGTTTGGCATCCCCGGCCTGCTCGAAGTGCCAACCGAGGTCGGACGCCAGCTCATCCGCGCGCTCACCGTACAGCGCCTCCAGCGCCGCGCCGACATCGCCGTGCAACAGTCGCCGTTCCCCATGCCCCAATCGATCATAGACGTGGCGCTGGAACAAATTGTTGCGGAAGCAAAAGCGGTCGAGGACCTGCCCTTCGATAGTGATTGTGCCCTCGTAGGCGACCAGGGCGTGCGCCCGGCTCAATTCGTGCTCCAGGTCGTGCAGCGCGCTGCGCTCGTCCAGTCCGGCGGCTCGCGCGGCGACCTGCGCCGTGAAATGTTCGCCCTCGACGGAGGCGGCGTTCAACAGGCGCAGGTGCGTTGGCGACAGCCGCTCCAGTCGCTCCTCGATCACGCCGCTTACCCGCAACGGCACGGTGGACCAATCCAGCGCGTCTTTTGCAATCCAACCGTGCTCGCCTGCTGTGACCAACTGCCCACGCTCGCGCAGGTTCCGCAACGTCTCCACCGTGAAGAGCGCGTGGCCTTCGGTGCGATCGAACAGGGCGGCTCGGAAACGCTCATCCAGCGCGTTCGGCTCACTGTCCAGCAGGGCGTCAACGAACTCGCGCCGCGCATCCGGCTCGATGTGATCGAGGGCGACGTCCAGTTCACCATACCGGCTCTTGACTTCCGCCACGACCTTCGCCATCGGCTGCGGCCCGCGCCCGTTCAGCGTCACCTCTTCGGGCCGGAATGCGCCGATGATGCAGACGCGCGCGTCCGCCAGGGCCCGGCTCAGGTGGAACAGCAGCCCCGCCGATCCAGGGTCGCTCCATTGCAGATCGTCCAGCACGAGCAACACCGGCCCGCGCTCCGCCAGCGCATGCGCCACATCGCCGTACTGCCCGCAGAGCTGCGCAAGATTGCTCCCGCTTGCAGCCGCGCCGGTCTCCACGAGACGGCGCAACCGTGACAGGGTCGCATCTGCGGGGCGCAGCGCGGATGCAGCGCGCTCCAGCAAGGACCCGCCCGAGAGCAGCGCCGGGGCCAATGCCGGACCGTGCTCTACCAGGGCCGACAAGGTCTCGGGCACGGCCTGCCACAGCCGCATCGCGTGCTCTTTCGCAATCAATCCCGAGGCCAGCGGCCCGGCCAGGTCGCCGGTCAGCATCACCAGCGCCTCGCGGAAAGGCTGATACGGGTCGCCCATGCCCGCCAGCGCGGAGCACGCGCCGAAACCAACCAGCAGATCGGGGTGAGCGTCCAGCGCCTGATGCACGAAAGCGCGCAGCAGGGCTGTCTTGCCGGCGCCCGCCTCGCCCGTCACGAACAGAATCGCGCCCTGGCCCGCCAGCGCGCGTCGCAAGCCCGCGTGCAGACAGTCGAGCTGCTCGGCGCGGCCCACGAACGGCGGGAGTGGGGAAACCGGCCTATCTTCTCGGAGGAATGCGGGCGGCGACGGCGCAATGGTGACCGGGACGACCGCTCACCGGTCGGCGAGCGGCGTTTCCGGCCAACCCGCCAGAATCTGTGCGTGTAATGCTTCGGTCTCGGCATCGGGGCCGATCTGCAACTCGGCGGCCAGGATGCGCGCACACTCGCGGTATTGCCGGAGCGCCGCATTGCGGCTGCCGTTCTGCGCGTAAAGCCGCATCAGGGCGCGGTGCGCGGGTTCGTGGAGGGGGTCAAGTGCGAGCCAGCGATGGGCCGAGTCGGTAGCTCCTGCGAGGTCGCCCTCGGCTGCCTGCGCCGCCGTCAGGCGCTCCAACACATCTCCCGCCTCGCGGCGCAGCGCTTCAGCCTCGAAGAATCGCCACTCCTCAAAACCGGCTGCGTCCGGAAGGTACAGGCCGGCGAGAAACTCGCCGCGCCACAGTTCGGCGGCGTGGGTGAGGTGGGCGAGGCAGGCCGGACAGGGCAGGTCGGCGCTGTGGCCGTGAACACGCGCGCCTGCGCAGCTTCTGCCCGGAAGGCCGCCACGTCCAGCCAGATGCCGGCTCCACCCTGCGCATGTAATTGGATGGCGTCGGCTTCGGCGTCCAGCCACTCCGCGCCGATCGCTTCGCGCAGCGCGCTCAGCGTGTAGCGGAGCGAACCGCGGGCGTGGGCGGCGTCAGAGTCGGGCCAGAGCAGGGCGGAGAGGGCTTCGCGGCCGTGGCGGCGTTCGGTCACCGCGAGATAGGCCAGCAAGGCCAGCGCCTTGCGCACGGGGATCTCGACGGCGGCGCCATCGGCGACGATGTGGGGCGGACCCAGGAAGGAAAGTTGCAGGGTCGCCACGGGAACAACCTCCTGCGGTGTTGCATCCACAATAGCACAAACAAAGTCATGAAGTCAAGCATTTTTGGTAGCACGCTCACGGTCGCGCTCACGGCGCGTCTGACGGTGCGCTCGCGGTCAACCTGTAGGCTCAAAGTAGAGCCGAAAGGAGGCCGCCATGCGTGTCATTCACTCGCTGCGCTCGCAGACAGGGCCGATGCATCGTATGTGCAGCGGTTGCGTTGTTGCTCCTGAGCAGCGCGATCGCTTCTCCTCCGGTGGGGGCGGATACGCCGGTGTGGATTTCGTGCTCGGCTCCAACCGATCTCGCGACGGCGGCCACGTGCGCCCAATACGCGGCGATGATCCTGGACGCGACGGTGTATATCCGCATGATCTCGTACTGCACCGACCGGCCCGAGGGAGAATACTGGACGTTCGACTCGCACGCGACGATCCTGGACGACCATACGCTGTTGACGCACAATCACTATCGCATCCTGGGCGATGGGCGTTGCACGCTACGCCTGCGTGACTTTCTACACGTCGGCGGGTAAGATGATCGCGGCTTTCCGGGATGCGGCGGAGTTGGCGGAGATCACGCGGCAACTGCACCCGCAGGGCGGTCTCTGTTCGATGGAGGCCTGCCTGCTGACGCTGCCTCGTCCCGCCCTGACCCCGCCGCATGATCTCCGGTTCGTCTGCCCGGAGCGCGCCGCGATGGCGAGCCTGCCCGAGGTGGCGGAGATCAACTGGAATGGGAAGCCCGGCAGCACGTTCGTGCAGTGGACGCGTCCGGTGCGGCTGTCGGCGCGCGGCGACGTGCCTGTCCTGGAGATGACATCCTCCATCCTGGAGGGGGCGTCAGGCGGCGGGGTCTACATCCCGACCGGAAATGGGGTGACGCACATCGGGACATGCTGGCGCACGCGCGTGGATGCGCCGGGCAGCGTGGCCGCGCTGAACCCCGCGGGAATGGGAGAGTGAGGATGCTTGGACTCCGAAGGCGTCTTCGCGTACAACTCCGCCCGCGCGCACCCCACAATCCGATCCAACTCGCGGCTGACGGACTCGTCGAGCGGCTCCGGCGTATGCTTCGCGAGCAGCGCATCCTTCGCGGCGACGGCGCGTGCGTGCAGGTCGCTGCCGCCCCCTTCCAGCCAGGTAGACCAATAGTTGCGGTCCAGCAGTTGCGGGAACCACAGCTCCTTGCGGAAGTGCTGCACGGTGTGCGGCTGCGCCAGGAACTGCCCGTCGTGCCCCACCTCGCGGATCACATCCAGCCCCAGCGTCTCATCGCTCACCTCGATGCCCCGCAGGATCCGCTCGACGTAGCCGATCAACTCGTGTTGCAGCATCAGCATCGGCAGCGACGCGCCCTGATCTACCCCGCCGATCCCCAGGTGGCCGAAGATGTCGGCTCCCGCCAGCGCGCCGGAGAGCAGCGTGGCGGCCGCCTCCATGCCCGCCTGCCCGTCGGGCAGCTTGCTGTCGGTCAGCCCCACGTTGACGTAAACCGGCAGCCCGTAGCGTTTGCCCATCTGGGTCATCGCGACGGCCATGAGCGCCTGCTCGGGCCCGGCGAAGATCATCTGCGTGGTGCGCATGTCGAAGGCGTGGGGGATGCCGCCGTAGCACACGGGCAGCCCCGGCTTGATGAGTTGGGTGATGCACACGCCGGCCAGGATTTCGGCGTTCTCCTGCGCCAGCGTCCCCGCCAGCGTCCCCGGCGCGGTCGCGCCCACCTGCGCCATCGGGCCGATAGGAACCGGCAGCGAAAAGCGCGCCGTCTCGAACAGCAGGTCAATGCCGTTGAAGGGGAACTTGAGCGGGCTGATCGGCTCCAGGAAGGGGAAGACCGCGGGATACGCGCGGCGTCCAACTCGCTTCCCGCGACCGCGGCCAGCACCTCCAGCACGTAGCGGGCCGAAGCGCGGTCGTTGAAGAAGAAGAGGATCGGCTTGGTGGTGTGTTTGAGCAGCGTCGCGGCGACCTCGACGCACCGATAGGCCGCCGGGATTTCGTGCGGGTCGGCCATCGCGCCGACGACCGTGATGCGGGGCAGCGCGTCGCCGAGGCGCGCCGCGGTCTCCACGTCGGGCAGCGTGGCATAGCGGCGCTCGCGGCTGTCATCCGTTAACCACAGCGCCTGCCCGCCCGAAGTGTTGTAGTTGCGTTTGCCCATCCCAAACGGGGCCTGCCTGTTGCGGTCGCGCCCGTAGAGCGTGAACTGCTTGCCCGCCGTCGCCAGGCAACGCTCGATCACCGCCTCCGGGATACGGACGATCGCGGCGTCTGCGTCCACGTCGGCCCCCACCTCGCGGAATCGCTGCAACATCTCGGGATGCGGCACGCGCACGCCAACAGTGCGCAATATCTCCAGCGAGGCATCGTGCAGCCGGTCAAGGGCTTCGGGTTCAAGGGCGGTCAGGCGCATGATTCACTCTTTTCTTGCACCGAATTGCGCGAATTACACGAAAGGAGACAAATTTCGTGTAATTCGCGCAATTCGGTGCTAATTCTCCGTCACAGCGACGCGCGCCGCCCGATAGATACGCTCGACCGCGTCGCGCCGGGTGGCGTCCAGCTCGTACTCATGGCGGGCAATCCGCGCGGCTACCTCCGCGCGCAACCGGTCTTCCAACCGCGGCTGCCCGGCCTTGACCCACGCGCCGATGGCCGCGCGCTGAAAGTGGCGCGGATACCAGGTCGTGCCGCGGTTCAAATTGTTCTTCGACAGCATGTAATCTTCCAGCGTGCTATCCAGCCCCATGAACCCGCGCCCGATGCCGGCGCGAATCTCCCCGATCCACGCATCGTCCTCCGCGTCGGTCAGGTCTACGCCGCGGATGGCTCGCTGCACCCAGTCGCGGATTTCGCAATCGAGGATGAGCTGGGTCGGGCTGAAGATTTCGTCCAGGCTGAGCGTGCCGGCGGAGCCGAACCAGCGCGCCCCAGGTGCGCGCCCACGGCCATGATCGCGGCCTTTTCGGCGGCCGATTGCACGTCGGGGATCTTCGACATCACGTGGATGTTGCCCGGCGCGCCGCTCGTCTGATGGCCGTAGAAGCGGTTGAGGTCCATGCACAGCATCTGATCGAGCAGGTTTTCCGGCGAACCGAACACCTGCGCCCCCGCGCGGAGATCGAACGGGAAGATCTCGGCGCGGAACGTGACCGGCTTATCGGTGAGCGTCTGCATACAAATCATGCCGCCGATCACTTCAGCCGCCGCCAGCGCCAGCGCGCCCAGCGGCTCGATCGGCGCATTCGCGCCCGTGCTGGGCATGCTGCTCACCGAGACACGCTCCAACCGGTCAATGCACGCCAGCACGACGCCGATGGATTCGCCGCCGAAACGCAGCGGGCTGGGCACGTACACCGGCAGCCCGCGGATCGGTTCGCCCATCACCTCGGCCATATCGAGCAGGTGATTGACCGTGAGCGCCGAGGTCGGGTCTACGGGGTTGGCCCCCTGCCGCGCATAGAGCGCGGCGATGCGGTATTGCGCGATCGGCTGCACGTCGGGATGCTCGTCCACCGGGATGCCGGGCGGCACACCGTATACTCGCTCGTCGGCGAAGCTGTCCATGAATTTCGTCATCTCGATCAGCGCGTCGGTCGTCATCGGGATGACTTCGTCCGTGTCCGGGTCGTGCAGGTTCAGCGTGTAGGAGCTGACGGTGAGGTGCAGCAGGCCGTCATCGGGGCCTGGTTCCGGTCGCGGGCGCGCGGTCGAGATAGCGGCGCTGCGCCTCGATATGCTCCTCGACGACGGCCGGCTCGAAGAAGACGCGGTCGCCCTCGATGCGGTGGCCGTCGCGGCGCAGGCGCGCCAGCGCCGTCTCGTGCCGCACCTCCATGCCGATCTCCTGTAGGATACGCTTCGCAAGCGCATCCACACGCGCCGATTGTTCATCGCTGATCAGCGCGGGGCGGGTGAAGCGCAGGGGATGAATCTCTTCCTGCGCCGGGCGCGAGGTGTAGCGTGGCAAAATGGTTTCTCCTGGTACTCTGTCAGGAATGAATTCCCGACCTGAAACAGCCAAACGCGCTGAAGCGTGTTCCGTATTGAATGATGCGCCGGCGGTCAACTGGCTTTAGCCTGTTTTTTTATTTCAGACGCCGAATTCATTCGGCGGGTTGTTGCGAACAACACCGCCCTACTTCTGCTCGAAATCAAACGCCTCGTTATGCCCCAGATAATTGATCGGGCTATCCACATACGCGGCGGCGATGGTCAGATCCGGGTGTTGCAGCAGCGGCTCGGCGTCCCTGGCAAACGGCACAGCGCCCGCGGCAAACCAGCCCATATGGTGAATCATGGCGATCATGGGGCGGGCCTGATCGGTACGATTGGGCATCCCCGCGTGCCACATACGGATGTCGCGGATCAGGGCGCTGCCTGCCTTCACGTTGGGCTGGATGGGCGGGACGACCGCGCGCCGGGCTTCGAGCTGTTCCGCGGGGACCTTGATATCATGCTCCCAGGCGAACATCGTCGTATCGAGGTGCGTGCCCGGCCAGATTTCCGTGCTGCCGTTTTCCGGCGACACGTCTACCAGCGGGACGTTGACGACCAGGCTGAACGCCGGCGAGGCCACGCTCATATCGGGCCAGAGTTGGCCGACATCGGGATGGACGGGCTGGCGATCCACGCCGCGCGGCGTCGCCGTATTGCCGGTATACGCGGTCAGCTTGACGCCCGGCCCCAGCAGCGCCTTCGACACGGCGATCACCATGTCATTGACGCAGCACATCCCGGAAGATGTAGGGCGGGAAGGGCGGCGGGTCCTGTTGGACGTTGCCCTTGTTCCAGTTGAACGGGGCGTCGGGCCGCGCCAGGATCGTCTCCAGGTCGGCCAGCATCCGCTCGCGCAGCGCGGCGATATGCTCCAGGCTGACCACGTCCTCCAACACGACGAACCCATCCTCGCGCACGGCGCGCACGGCCTCTTGCAGGTGCGACGGTGCTATTACGCCGGCGGTAAGCTCTGCGGGGCTGATCTTGATGCTTATCATGCGTACTCCAGTGGTTGCTCACCCTCGTCGCTCGTAGTGCGCCTATCTAATATTTGCGCACCCTCGTTGTTCGCGCAGCGCGCTCTCCTGAATTGTTCGTAGCGCGCTCTCCTGAGCGCTCTCTACGGCGCGCCGGGCGCAGGGGACTGCGCGCTACGAACCGGGATCAGTTGT
>CAVOHP010000015.1:0-96026 GCA_963695715.1 uncultured Chloroflexia bacterium | reverse complement strand
CGGCGCAAAGGTAGCAACAATCACATGACCACCCGGGCGAACAGCCCGGCGCACGCTGGCGATGTATCGTTGTCGGTCCATGGGTTCCGTAAGGAAGTGGAACACAGCGCGATCATGCCAAACCGCATAGGTTTGAGACGGCAGAGTGATCTGGGTGATATCCGCTTCAAGCCACATGACGTTGTTCGCCTGCGAGCCGAGCCTTTGACAGGCAACCTGCAACGCTTTAGCAGAAGCGTCGAGCACGGTGATGGACTGAAAACCGTGGGCCAGTAAGTCATCAACGAGCGTTGATGTGCCACCGCCAACATCGATGATGGGATCGGTGGCTTGAATGTTGGTCCGCAGGATCAATCCCAGCGAAATTTCCAGATGTTCTTGGTGCCAACTGACTTGAGTTGGCGCTTTGGTCTGGTAGATGCTTTCCCAGTACGTTTTTGTGTTCACTGCGTTCCTGCCTTCTTGATAATGCTCGGCGGCTGAATTTTCACGTCCACTCATTGGCCCCTCGCCAAGCCACCTCTCACGATTCCCAATCTTTCCAGCGCAATCCTTCAAATAAGGTTGTCACCGGATCTCGTGATAACCACTTCATCGACGTCCAGCCGGAATTCACCGGGTAGAAGAATGACCTGACCGTTGTCGCTATTAATTACTTTACCGATAGCGTGCTTCATGGTTGCGCCTCCCGATGATTATTATCTTGATCCGGAGCATCCTTGCCCTCTAACTCCCGCCGCAGCTTCTCGATTTCCAGCCGCTTCTGCTCCAGGTCGAGCGCGGCTTGCTGCTGCTCGCGCTCGTCTTTGCGCAGCGCCAGCGTGGTGGTCACAAAGAAGCCGATGAGGGATACAACTGAGGCGAGCAGGGAAGCGACGGAGACGAGGACCGGCAGAGTGATGGAGGCGGGTTCCGGCAAGATGCCGCCTGAGGAGGACGGATAACCGGTCTGCGGGGGCGGGGCGACGAACCACAGATAGGCGGCGGACAGAGATAACACGACCACCGACACGAGAAACAGCCATGCGAATCGCCTGCGGTAGCGCCTGAGTTGTTCGGCGGTGAGCGCCATGGTCATCACCTGTCGCAGCGCGGCCCGGAGAATGGGTTCGGTCAATTCAACGGCAGAGACTTCTCATACCGCACGCAAAGCCGGCCGAGCGCGGCTTCGTCCACCTCGACGCCGAGACCGGGCGCGTCCGGGACGGCGACGAAACCGTCACGCTGCGTGAACGGAACCGCGCACAGCGTATCGCGGATCTGGTTCGGCGTCCGGTCGAACTCCATCACCGGCTCCTGCTCGAATGGCCGCGGCGTCCGCGCCGGCGGACAGGGGGGCAATAGGGCGGCGACGTGAAGCGACGCCGCAATCATGATTGGCGAACCCCAGACGTGCGGGGCAACCTGGACGCCGAAACTGTTTGCCAGCATCGCGATATGGTACAGCTCGCTGACGCCCCCCGTCATCCCTATATCCGGCTGGACGTAATCCACGGCGCGGCGCGCAATCGGGTCTTTGAAGTCGAACCGGGTGCGCCAGGTTTCGCCGCCCGCAAGCGCCATCGGAACCGCCGCCTTGACTTGCAGATAGCCCTCGATATCCCGCGAGCCGACCGGCTCCTCGAACCAGAATAAATCCTGCTCGACCAGCCGCCGCCCCAGCCGGATTGCCGTTGCGGCGTTGAAGCTTTGATTGGCGTCAATCATCAGGTGGATGTCTGGCCCGATCGCCCTGCGGATCGCGGCCACACGGCGGACATCTTCCTCGAGCGACAATCCACCCACCTTGGTCTTCATCCCCTTGAAACCGGCCTCCACGTAGCCGGTCGCTTCGGCGATCAGCGCGCCATCCATTTCGCCGTTGGTGTAGTATAGACCAGTGGCATATACTGCAACCCGGTCGCGCACGTGCCCGCCCAGCAGATCGCACACCGGCAAGCCGGTCGCTTTGCCGGTGATGTCCCACAGGGCGATGTCCATGGCGCTGACGGCGTTCGCTCCGTAGCCGGTCGCCGTATTGTCGTTGTACAGCGCGGCGAACATCGCCTGCCACAGCGCGGCGCGGTTACGTGGGTCCCGTCCCAACAACCGGGGGGCCAACGTCTCGTGGATGACGCTCGCGGCGGGACCCAACGCGCCTTCGCCCCAACCGGTAATCCCCGCGTCCGTCGTCACCCGGACGATGCCGGTCTGGCGCCCGGTAGCTTGCCCCTGCGACCAGGCAAATGGTCGCTCAAGGGGCGCCTCTAACTGGAATGTCTCGATGTGCGTGATCTTCATTCGGCCCGGCTCGCCCCTTCGTCTGTCAGCCGAAGATGTTCGAACCCCAGCGCCTCGCGGACCACATAGAGCGGGCGGCCCTTCACCTCATCGTAAATGCGGCCCAGGTATTCGCCGATGATGCCGAGGGAGATGAGCTGCACGCCGCCGAGGAACAGCACGCTGACCAGCGTGGTCGCCTGCCCGTAGAACGCCTGGCTCCCTGTGAGGCGCAGGATGATGGTGGCGATGATGCCCAGCACCGCAAGGCCGGCAATCGCAAACCCGGCGTAAGTGGCAAGCTGCAAAGGAAAGTATGAAAACGAGGTGATGCCGTCTATTGCAAACCGCAGCATCTTGCTGAGCGGGTATTTGGTCTCGCCCGCATAACGCTCGGCGCGCACGTAGTTGACGCCGGTCTGCTGGAAGCCGACCCACACCGACATCCCGCGCATGAAACGATGCCGCTCGCGCATCCGCTTCAACGCGTCTACCGCCCTGCGATCCATCAACCGGAAATCGCCCACGTCCATCGGGATGTTGATCTCGGTCACCTGATGGATGATGCGATAGAACGCCCTGGCCGTGGTCTCCTTGAACCACGTCTCGCCCTGACGCTCGGCGCGCACCGCGTAGACTACTTCATAGCCCTCACGCCACTTCGCCAGCAAATCCGGAATCACCTCCGGCGGGTCTTGCAGGTCGGCGTCAATCACCACCACGGCATCACCGCGGGCATAATCAATCCCGGCGGTGATGGCGATCTGATGGCCGAAATTGCGCGAGAAATTGAGCACCTTGACGCGTGGGTCGGCGGCATGCAGCTCGCGCATGATCTCCGGGGAACGGTCGCGGCTGCCGTCGTTGATCAGGATGATCTCCCACGAATCGCCTGTCGCGTCCAGCATGGCGCGCATCCGCCGATAGAACTCCGGCAGAATCGCCTCTTCGTTGAACGCCGGCGCCACCACCGAGACTGTCGGATGATCCGTGTCGTTCATCGCGCCTCCGTTATCCTGGGACGTGTGATGCCGGTCGCGCCGGCTCGACCTGCCAATCTTCGCCATCCCGGCGCAAGCGGCCCGCCGCTATTTCGGGATCGTGCTGGAACACGAGCAGCGCATCCTTGCGCCAGGCCCAATCACGTAGCGCGCGCTTCGTCTCCATGCTCACCAGCGGTTCCACATCAAAAGCGGGCACCCACGCCAGCCGCTCCAGGCTCACGGCCCAGGCCACGGCGTCGGCCAGGAAGATCGCCGTCTCGCCCTGACTTTCGATGACCACGCATTGGTGGGCGCGTGTATGGCCCGGCGTGACAAACGCCCGCACTTCCGGCGTGATCTGCGTGTCGCCGCTGAGGACGCGCACCGTTCTGCGCCACGATCGGAACAGAGGCCCAGCAACGGCAGAAAATTCTCGCGAAAATACGCGCTGCGCGTCCGCTCGTTGGGGTAGGTCGCGTCCGCCAGCTCCAACCGTTGGATGAGATACTGTGCGTTTGGGAACGTCGGGCGCGATCTCGTTATCCGCATTCCAATACGTATTCCCGCCGCAATGATCGGCGTGGAGATGGGTGTTAATCACGACGCGGACGTCGTCCGCCGAGTAGCCCGCGGCTTTCAGGTCGCCCAGCAAGCGCCGCTGACCGTGCAACCCCACCTGCCGCCGCTGTTTGTCGGACAGCTTATCGCCATAACCGGTATCCACGAGGATCAGGCCCTCCGCGGATTCGATGAGAAGGCAACGCAACTGATTGGGGATGCGGTGGGACGCGTCGGGCCGTGCGACTTTCTCCCACAACAGGCGCGGGATCAGCCCGAAAGCCGCCCCGCCGTCGAGCCAGAACTCCCCATCGGTGAGCAGATGCAGACGCACGGCGCCAACCTGAAACGTGGGCGCGCTCATTTTCCGTCTTCCACGGGGGCAGAACGAGGCTCTTGAGCGGCCGCAGCAGCGCTACGTCGGCCGCGCTGTTCGAGCAATGCCAGCGCCTCGCGCGCCGCGTCGCCAACCGTCCCCTTGATCACGGGCGTCCGATCGCCCTTCAACGCACTGAGCGCGGCGTGGGCGTCTTCAGAGCCGACCTGCCCCAGCGCGCGCGCCGCATAGGCGCGCACCTGTGGATCGCCGTCGGCGAGCGCCGTCAGCAATTGCGACTGGTTGTCCGGCCTGGCCACGCGCATGAGCGCCGCGGCGGCTGCCCGGCGAACCAGCAGCGGCTGGCCTGGCCGGACAAGCATGGCGGCCAATGCATCGCCGGCTTCCGTGATTTCCCAACTGCCCCAGGGCGTGCGCCGCCGCCCGCCGCACATCGGCGTCGGCGTCCTCCAGAAGGGGCAGCAGTGACTTCGCCACATTCGGGTCGCGCGCCTCACCTATCGCCTCGATGATCGCGACGCGCACACCGGGGTCGCTCTCGCCTAAATGCCGGCTGAGCGTCAGGGCCGCGGCTTCACCGCCCAATTGTCCCAACGCCATCGCCGCGCCGGCGCGCCGCAAGGGATCGCGGTCATCCAGCAAACCGGTCAACAGGGAAAAAACCTGGCCCGCCTCCTGAGCCGCCAGCGCCTGGGCCGCTGGCCAGCGCACAAATTCCTCGGGGTCGCTCAACGCATTGACCAACGCCGCGATGGCTTCGGGGCTGCGTTGTGAGCTACGGCCCAGCGCACATGCGCTGGACCAGCGCTCCCGCGCGCTGTCCGAGGTGAGCCCGGCCAGCGCCGCGCCTTCCCCGATGGCCGAACCATCTTGCGCCTGCCCGCCGAAGCGTTCGCTCAGCTCGCTGACGCGCAACAGAAGCCCGTCCCAAACCCCACGCGCTGAACGGCGGAAGTTAGCGAGCATCTCCTGAGGATCGGTGCGACCAACATCAGGACGCATAGTCATTGCTCATTGGATAATGATGGTCGTCTGGCACGGCGTGACGAAATTGCCGGTTGCATCTACGACGACAACGCGCACGCTGTAAGTTCCGGGCGGCAGCGTACCGGCGTTCAGCGTGCCCAGGCGCCCGCCGCGCACGGGCTGTTCGCCGCCGTCAAAATAGGACCAGTTCGAGGGCGCGCCGCCGATGCCATACTCCAGCTTGTAGAACTGAAACTCGGGATGATCGGCTGTCCCCACAATCGGGACCATCCCCGACACGGCCGCGTCGAGCCCCGGCGACGTGATCACCGCGCGAGCATCGGGGCAACTCGGCGCGCGCACCAGGATTCGCGTGGCCGTCGGTTGCGGGATGGGCGTCGGCGGATCCTCGCGCACGGTGGGGCGCGGGCGCGGCGTCGCCGTGGTGGTCGGCGTGGCAAGCTCTGAAACGGGCAGCGTGGGGGTCACGGTGGGTTCACCGGCGACCACCACAAACTGGGGCGTCTCGGTCAGATCCAGGTCCTCGACCAGCGGTTGAACAGCGTCCGAGACGACCGTACTGAGGAAATAGACGCCGCCCATGATAAGCACCAGGACCGCCGCAACCGCCCACACACCATAGGTTCGATTCAGCGCCGTCTCGCGCTCTAACGCAAAGACGGAGTTTCGGCGTTCCTTGCGGGCGACCAACGCCGCGCGCAAATACCACAGGGCAACCAGCGCGCAAACGCCGTAGACCCACGGGGAGTAAGATTTGATCAGATCAACGACAATGGCCATGAGGATATGCCCCTAACCCTGAGGGGCCGCATCCGGCGGGGCCGCATCCGGCGGCGACATCTCGGCCAACACACCGCAGATCAGGGCCGTGAGCTTCGGCGCAATCGTCTTCCCGGCGGCCAACACCTCTTCGTGATTGGCGGAAATATCGGCGTCCGGGTCATCCACGGCGACGTTACTGATGCCGCTGAAGCCCAACACGCGCAGCCCGCCATGGCGCGCCACGATCGTCTCGGGCACGGTGGACATCCCCACGGCGTCGGCGCCGATCATCCGCAAGAACCGGATCTCGGCGGGCGTCTCGAAGGTCGGCCCGCCCAGGCCGCAATAGACGCCCTCTCGCAACGCGATCCGTTCTTTCGCGGCGACCTGTTGCGCCAGCAGGCGCAGACCCCGGTCGTAAGCCTGGTTCATCGCCGGGAACCGCGGGCCAAGCGAGTCGTCATTGGGTCCCCACAGCGGATTTCCCCCCACCATCGCCATCAAGCCGATGTGATCCACGATCAACATCAGGTCGCCGGCCTGAAACTCGGGGTTGATGCCGCCCGCGGCATTGGTGAGGATCAACGTGTGCACACCCAGTTCGGCCATGACGCGCACCGGGAAGGTGACGCGTTGCATGAAGTAGCCTTCGTAGGCATGTGTGCGGCCCTGTTGCGCCATCACCACCTGTCCGGCGAGCTTGCCGATCACCACTTGACCGGCGTGGCCTGCCACGGACGATGTGGGAAAGTAGGGGATATCGGTGTATGGGATGCGGTCGGCGTCTTCGATAGCGTCGGCTAACGAACTCAAACCGGAACCCAGGACGAGGCCGACCTGAGGGCGATAGGCGGTCTTTCGGCGGATGCTATCCGCAGCTTCGCGGATTTGCGCGGGCGTCAGGGTTTCATACAAAGTCATTCGTAGCGTACCTTACGGCAGGGTCTACCACATCGCTCATCTCCACGGGGGGAGAGGCCGGGTGAAGGTCTAACCGGCCGACAAGCTTCGTCTGCCGGATTGCATACATCCACAGGCGGTTACCTGGCCCGGGGATGCGCTTCGTCGTAGACTTGCCGGAGTCGGTCACGCGAAACGTGGGTATAGATCTGGGTTGTGGAAATATTGGCGTGTCCAAGCAGTCGCTGAACCTCTCGCAGGCCTGCTCCGCCGTTCAACATGTGCGTCGCAAATGAGTGCCGCAAGGTGTGAGGCGTTACCCGATCATCCAGTTCCAGTTCGCGGCGCGTAGCCTTTAATAATAAGCCATAAGCCCTGGCGCGTCAACTGCTCGCCACGCGGATTGAGGAACAGAGTCCGTTCTTTGGGGTTATCGCCCAACAGGGCCGCGCGACCATTCTCGATGTAATCGCGGACCGCCTCCACCGCCCTCGGATAAAGCGGCATCACCCGCTCCTTGCTACCCTTGCCCATGCAGCGAATCGCACCGCCCTCCAGGTCCACATCATCTACCGTGAGAGATGCAATCTCGCTGACGCGCATTCCGGTCGCGTAGAGAATCTCCAGCATTGCCGTGTCGCGCAGAGCCTTAGGCGTCCGCCCCGACTCGGAAGGCAAGGCCAGCAAACGATCCACCTCATCGGGTGTAAGGGTCTGCGGGAGCTGCTTCTTGACTTTGGGCGAATCCAGGTCTTCGGAAGGATCGTCGGAGATCACGCCCACGCGGAGCAGGAAATGGAAGAATGACTTGAGCGCCGCCACCTTGCGCGCCACCGTTGCCGACGCGTACTGACGATCCTTGAGGAAGAGGATGTAGCTGATGAGCTGTTCGCGCGTAACGTCGCTCCACTCGGCGTCAGGGCCAAGCTGATCGGGCTGCACCAGGAACGCGTGGAATTGTTGCAGATCGTTGCGATAGGCGGCCACCGTATTCTCGGAGCTGCCTTTCTCGGCAACCAGATGATCTAGGAATTCCTGAATCTTGTCTTCCATAGCTGCGCTTCCCTCCACGACCTCTACAGGCTCAATGAGAGATCAGATTATAGCACAACTTTGCATAAGAACAAAAGTTGACTTTTGCGCGCGAGGTCTGAGGGTTTGGGCGTCGTTTATCCTTTCTCACCACCGGCCGCGGTGCGTTCCATCGTCGCTGTCCACCCCAATCCGATGAAGAGCGCGACCGTGGCGACCCACGAAACCAGCACAACAACCTTGAAAACCGGAGAACCCTGAAACCGGGGTAACAAAATCCCAAAGGCCGTCAACACCAGGCTGATGGGAAACACACCGGTAACTGCAATGATAAGACCCAGCCGGCGGGGCGAGAGCGCGGGCTGTCGGTTCAGCCGCCCACTGAGCCAGAGCAGCGAAGCCAGCGGCCAAATGACGCCCAAAACGAGGAGCAGGATTGCGGCAACGGTTCGCAAGGTTAACCTGGCCCGACGACCCTCATTCGAAACTACCGCGCCGGCGTGCCTGCCGAATGCGGTTCACCATGCCGAGAAACAGCACGCTGTCCTGAATCGGGCGAAAGTGACTGACCTTATCGTTGTAGATCGTCTGGATGGGAACCCACCCGATGCGGAAACCATCCAACTGCGCCGCGCAAGAGGATTTCCACCTCGGCCTCGAAGCGCTGACTCGTGGGGCGACACTTGCGCATGACATCCTGGCTCAACAGACGATAGCCGCTCTGATTGTCGGGAACCGGTTGACCCATCGCCCGCGTGAGCAACTTCGTGCCCACACGATTGCCGAATTGGCTCTTCGCCGGCATCTGTGAGAAATCGCGCTTGCCGATGATGAGGTCGCTCTCTCCCGCGAAACGCCTCGATGAACAACGGGATTTCATCCGGGTCATGCTGGCCGTCCGCATCCAGGGTGATGGCCGCATCCACACCCCGCGCGACGGCATGGTCGAACCCGGTGTTGAGCGCCACGCCTTTCCCGCTGTTGACCTTATGCCGAACGACCTCGGCGCCTGCCTCCTCTGCGACTTGCGCCGTCCGGTCTGTGGAACCGTCATCAATAACGACGACCGGCACATATTTCAACGCCCCGCGGACGACGTCGCCGATGAAGCGCTCTTCGTTCCAGGCCGGGATCAGGGCGATGATATTCTTCGCGTCCTCAGTTCTCAACATCTCCTCCGCAGCAAGGGGGTTTGGCGTCAGTGTAACCGCAGCCGCAGCGGGCGTCAAAACATGCAGGCGTTGCGCGGGCAGATTACGCAACTAAACAGATTACAAAATCGCCTAAGTTGTTATTCGGGTTCAAAGTATGCTATCATAACGCATAACATTGATGGATCGCAGGTGCGTTGTCTCATATTTCTGCGAGAGTCTCAGGAATCGAATCCATGAACGGCGAACTCAAGGAACCGATGGTAGACCAGCTTCAGCCGACGCGGCGGAAAATCCTGCTGGCGCTGAAGCAAAACGGCGGCATGACGGCGGGCGAACTGGCGCAACTGCTCGGCATCACCAGCATGGGCGTTCGACGCCACCTGACCACGCTCGAACGCGACCGGCTGGTGCGCTACGATCTGATGCAACGCGGCAAGGGTCGGCCCAGCTACGTCTATCAGCTCAGCCCGGCGGCCGAAGAGCTGTTCCCCAGGAACTACGCACGCCTCGCCAATGAGCTTCTGGGCTATCTGGCGGATGAGCACGGCGACGAAACCGTCATTCGCTTGTTTGATAACCGGGCGCAACGACGCATCCGCAACGCGCAGGCCAATCTCGAAGGGCTGCCGCTTGCCGAGCGTGTTGCGGGGCTGGCTAAAATCCTCGATGGCGAAGGCTATCTGGCCGAGTGGGGCCAGGTAGACCCAAACACCTTCTGGATCAGCGAGCACAACTGCGCCATCCACGATGTCGCGGCCCAACATCACGAGGCATGCGGCTCGGAGTTGAGCTTCATTCGTGCCGTGTTGCCGGATACCGAGGTGGTACGCGCGCAACACATGCTGAGCGGCGAGTTGATGTGCGAGTATCGCATCCGCCGGCGCGCCGCCGAAAACCCCCATGCCCGAACGTAAACCCCTGGTCGTCGCGCTCGAACCCGACCTGTTCTTCTCTGTCCGCATTTCGCAGGTGGTGCGAGCCACCGGCGGACAGGAGTTGATCCTCGAAGATGGGCGCGCCCTGTGGGAAGCCATCGAACGCTGGCCGGAGCTCGTCCTGATTGATCTCTCCGCGCCCGATTGGGAAGAACCGGTGCGCCGCGCCAAACAGTTACCCCACACGAAATCCATCCCGATCGTGGCTTTCGGCAGCCATGTGGACACGGAGACCCTGCAGGCCGCACGGCGGGCCGGTTGCGATCACGCCTGGGCGCGGTCACGCCTGATGAACGAGTTGCCGGCGCTGGTCGAGCGCTCGCTTCATCCGCCGACGCAGTGGGTCGAAGGCTGGGATGAACCGCCGCCGCCCCTGTTGCTGCAGGGCATCGAGCAGTTCAACGCCGGCGAGTACTGGGAATGCCACGAAACGCTGGAGACGCTCTGGCGGGCAGAATTGCGCCCCGTGCGCGATCTCTACCAGGGCATCCTCCAGGTCGGCGTGGCGTTTCACCATCTTCTCCATGATAACTACGGGGGGGCAATCAAGACGTTTCGCCGCGGCCTCCCTCGCCTGCGAACGTTGCCCGATGTCTGTCAGGGCGTTGAAGTCACACCGTTCCGTGAGGCCGCCCGCGGAATCTACGATGCCGTGGTCGAAGCCGGGCCCGATTCTCTCACGCAATGGGACGGCGCGACATTCCCGAAAATCACTCTGGCCGGGTCGCCCGGGGCGTCGGAACTTCATCCCTGATCCCCAATTGTTTGACATCCACCGCGCAGGGCGGCACAATGGGAACAACGAATCGCATAATGCCTTTTCGCCAAAGGAGATGCGGCAATGTCTCTCTTGCGCCCTGTGCTGATCTCACTTTCAAGTAATCCAACCCTTGAGCAAATGGTGGTGCATGCGCCTGCATTGCGGACGATGTCGCATCGTTTCGTCGCCGGCGAGCGGCTGGAGCAGGCCATCGCCGCCGTACTCGATCTCAATGACCAGGGGATGCTGGGCACGCTGGATTATCTGGGCGAAAATGTCTTCGACGAACCGGCGGCGCGCGCCGCCGCGGATGAGTACATCCTCGCGCTGACGGCGCTCCGGGCCGCGGATGCGCGCTGCAACATTTCGGTCAAGCTGACGCAACTGGGGCTGGATATCGGGGATGAGGTATGTTTCGCCAACGTGCGACGCGTGGTAGAGCACGCCTGGCGTTCCGAGAACTTCGTGCGCATTGACATGGAAAGCTCCGCCTACACGGCGCGCGCCCTGACGATCTATCGGCGTCTGCGGCGCGAGTTCGACAACGTGGGCATCGTGATTCAGGCCTATTTGCATCGCAGCAAGGCCGACGTGTGCGCGCTGATCGAAGAAGGGATCGGCCATTTCCGCCTGTGCAAGGGCGCGTATGATGAGCCGGAAGATATCGCGTATCAGGATCGCGAACGCGTGACGCGCGAGCTCAACGATCTGGTCCGCCTGTGCATGGCGCCCGCGGCGCGCCGGCGGGGCGCGTACGCGGCCATCGCATCGCACGATCAAGACGTCATCAACTACGCGCGGGCCTATGCGCACCGGCAGGAAATCCCACGGGACAGTTACGAATTCCAGATGCTCTACGGCATCCGGCGCGAGCTTCAGGCTGCCCTGGTCAAGCAAGACTACAGGGTCCGCGTCTATGTGCCTTATGGCACACACTGGTATCCGTATTTCATGCGTCGCCTGGCGGAACGCCCCGCCAACCTGGTCTTCTTCCTGCGCGCCCTGACGGGTGATTAGCGCAGACCCGGCGCGACGCCTACCGGCGCACGGGGTTAACCGTGCTGCGAAGTGTAACGACATTTGAATCATCAGAGAGGATAATAAAATGACCGATCAACCGTTGAAGGGACAATGGGCGCTGATCCTCGGCGCTTCGAGTGGATTCGGCGCGGCGACGGCGCGCGCGCTGGCGGCGCACGGCATGAACATCGCCGGCGTGCACCTTGACCTGCGGCAGACTTTGCCCATCGCCAAAGCCGTGATGGCCGATATCGAGGCCCAGGGCGGACAGGCGCTTTTCTTCAACACCAACGCCGCCGACCCGGATCGGCGCGGCGAAGGTGCTTGACGGCATCGAGGCGGCGATGGCCGAAGCGGGCAGTGAGCATCGCATCCACGTATTCATGCACTCGCTGGCGTTCGGCTCGCTGCTGCCCTTCATCGCGGACACCCCCGAAGAAGCGGTCAGCCAGGCGCAGATGGAGATGACGTTGAACGTCATGGCGCACAGCCTGGTGTATTGGACGCAGGACATGGTGCGGCGCGACCTGCTGGGCCGCGGCAGCCGCCTGTTCAGCATGACCAGCGAAGGCAGCCAGCGCGTGGTGCCGAACTACGGCGCCGTGTCGGCGGCGAAGGCCGCGCTCGAATCGCACACGCGCCAACTCGCGCTCGAGCTCGGCTCGCGCGGCGTGCTGGTCAACACGATCCAGGCCGGCGTCACTGATACGCCCGCGCTGCGGAAGATTCCGGGGAACGAGACGATGGTCCAGCGCACGATGGAGCGCAACCCATCGGGCCGCATGACCGTGCCGGAGGATGTCGCCGTGACCATCGCCGCGCTGAGCGACCCGGCGATTCAGTTCGTCAGCGGGTCGGTGATCTTCGTGGACGGCGGCGAGGCGTCTACCGGCGGCTTTGCATAAGCCGAACGACAGGCCCATGAGTCCCTACGAGATCCTGCGCGGCAAGACGGCGGTGATCACGGGCAGCGGGCGCGGCATCGGCCGCGCCATCGCGCTCGAACTGGCGCGCCACGGCGCAAATGTCGCAATGAACTACTTCCGCCATCCCGAGCAGGCCGAACAAACGGCCGCGGAGGCAAGGGCGCTGGGCGGGCACGCCATCGTCGTGCGGGCGCACATGGGCGAGATCGCCGACGTGCAACGGCTGGTCGAAACGACCGCCGAGACCTTCGGCGGGGTGGATATCTTCGTGGGAAACGCCGCGTCCGGGGTGTTGAAGCCGGTCACGGAGCAGCAACTCAAGGGCTGGGACTGGACCATGAACATCAACGCGCGGTCCGTCCTGTTCGGCGCGCAGGCCGCAGCCCCCTACATGCAGGCGGCGGGCTGGGGCCGGGTCATCGGCGTCAGCAGCCTGGGGTCCCGGCGAGTGCTGCCCGAATACAGCGTCGTGGGCGTCAGCAAGGCCGCCATCGAGACGCTGATCCGCTATCTGGCCGTCGAGCTGGCCCCGCACGGGATCATCTGCAACGCGGTCAGCCCCGGTCTGGTCGAGACGGACGCGCTCGAGTTCTTCCCCAGCAAGGATCAGATGCTCGCGGAGGGTTTGCGCCGCACGCCCGCCGGGCGGTTCGTCACCCCCGAGGAGATCGCGCGCGTGGTGGCCTGGCTCTGCACCGATGATGCGCGCATGATCGTCGGCCAAACCCTGATCGTGGACGGCGGCTACGAGATCGTCGCGTAGCGACCCGACGTGACGTACACGCTCCGCCCGGCCACCGCAGCCGACGATGTGACCATCCGCGCCATGATCCGCGCGGCGCGCCTGAACCCGATCAGCCTGGACTGGCGGCGCTTCCTGGTGGCCGAGGCGGAGGGCGAGATCATCGGGATCGCGGCAGATGAAGCCCCACGGCGACGGCAGCCGCGAGCTGGCATCGTTGGCCGTCCTCCCGAAACAGCAGGGCCGGGGCGTCGGGCGCGCGCTGGTTCATGCGCTCCTCGACGGCGAACGCGGCCCGGTCTATCTGACGTGCGCCGCGGGGCTGGAGGGATATTACGCGCAGTTCGGGTTTCACCTGTTCGACGGCGCGGAAACGCCGCCCTACTTCCGGCGGCTGATGGCGCTGGTGCGTGTGCTGGGCGCGACGACCCGGCTCTTCGGCGGCGAGATGCGCGTCTCGTTGATGCGCCGCGATGCGGAGACACCTGTCAGGTCTTCGGAGACCTGACAGGTTTTCGCGTTCTATTCCTCCAGCGTGGTCAAATCCCCTTCGGGCAGGCCCAGCGCGCGGGCGCGCAGCACGCGGCGCATGATCTTCCCGCTGCGCGTCTTGGGCAGTTGCGGCACGAAGGCGATGCTCTCCGGGCGCGCAATCGGCCCCAGCTCGTGGCCCACGTGCTGGCGCAACTCCTCCAGCAACGACTCCGACGGCTCGTATCCGGTCCGCAAGATCACATAGGTGTGGATGGCGTTGCCCTTGATCTCATGCGGCAGGCCAATCGCCGCCGCCTCGGCCACCGCGGGGTGGCTCACCAGCGCGCTCTCGATCTCCGCCGTGCCCAGCCGATAGCCCGACACCTTGATCACGTCATCCACCCGGCCGATGATCCAGAAGTAGCCGTCCTCGTCCCGGCGCGCGCTGTCGCCGGTGAAGTAGACGCCCGGATATTTGGTCCAATACTGGCTCACGTAGCGATCGGGGTCCTTGTAGATCGTCCGCAGCATGGCCGGCCACGGCTGCTTCAGCACCAGATACCCTTCCTCGCCCGGCCCGACGGGATTGCCCTGCTCGTCATAGATGTCCGCCTCGACGCCGGGGAAGGGTTTCGTCGCGCTGCCCGGTTTCAGCGGCGTCACCGGCAGCGGCGTGATCATGAACATGCCCGTCTCGGTCTGCCACCAGGTATCCATGATGGGGCATTGTTCCTTGCCGATCACGCGATGATACCAGCGCCACGCTTCCGGGTTGATCGGCTCACCCACGCTGCCCAGCAGGCGCAGGGTAGACAGATCGTGCCGGTTGGGCCACGCCTCGCCGAAGCGCATCAGCCCGCGGATGGCCGTGGGCGCGGTGTAGAGCACGTTGATGCCGTACTTCTCGACCATGCTCCACCAGCGGTTGGGATAGGGGAACGTGGGCGCGCCTTCGTACATGAAGCTGGTGGCCCCCAGCAGCAACGGCCCGTAGACGATGTAGGAATGCCCGGTGATCCAGCCGGGATCGGCGGCGCACCACCAGCGGTCATCCTCTTTCAGATCGAACACCCACTTCAACGTGGTCGCGGTTCCCACCATGTACCCACCGTGCGTATGTAAAATCGCTTTGGGTCGCCCGGTCGTGCCGGAGGTGTAGAGCATGAACAGCGGATCTTCGGCATCCATCTCTTCCGTGTCGCACCGATTGCCCCCGCCGGCCGCGCGGGCCACCGGCAGGGCCATCAGGTCATGGTACCAGTAGTCGCGCCCGGCCTCCATCGGCACATCCTGCCCGGTGCGTCGCACCACGATCAGGTGCTCGACCGTAGGCGACCGGCGCAACGCCTCGTCCACGATCTTCTTAAGCTCCACGATCTTGCCGTTCATGTAGCCGCCGTCGCAGGTGATGGCGACCCTGGATTCGCTGTCGTCAATGCGCCCGTGCAGCGCCTCGACGGAAAATCCACCGTAAACCACCGAATGCACGGCCCCGATCTTGGCGCACGCGAGCATTGCGATCGGCAGTTCGGGGACGCGCCCCATGTAGATCGTCACCCGGTCGCCCTTGCTGACCCCCATGCTGCGCAGCACGTTGGCGAAGCGGCACACCTCGCGATTGAGCGCGTGATATGAGAAGGTGCGCACCTCACCCTGCTCGCTCTCCCAGATCAGCGCCAGCTTGTTGCGCCGCCAGGTCTCCACGTGCCGATCCAGACAGTTGTAGACGATATTCGTCTTGCCGCCCACGAACCATTTGAAGAACGGCTTGTCCGAATCGTCCAGCACCTTTTCCCAGCGCTGGAACCAGACGAATTGCTCGGCCTGCTCTCCCCAGAAACCTTCCAGATCGTCCGTCGCGGCCTGAGCCATCTCTTCGTAATTTTTGATGTTCGCCTCTGCAACGATTTTCGGCGAAGGTGGATAAATCTCCGGCGTTTCCTGTCCGACGCTCATTGGGTACCCTCCATGTCTCCATCGTTCCGTCTCGACGCTACAGGGCAGATTATACACAAAAACCGTTCAAATGGGCAGCTTAAAGAAAACGGCCCCGCCGCAATGACGGCAGGGCCGGCACTGTTGGCTACATGCTCAACCGGTAGGCTTATGACATCCCTGGCAAGATGCCACGGTGCGCCCCGCATGATCCGCCGGCGCGGGCTTCACGCCGCCCTCGGTCGCATGGCACAGCAGACAGTTGTCCCGGCCCGTCAGCGCATGCGGGATGGGGGGCGCGACGTCGGAATCGTCGGCAGCCGCCTGCGTGGTCGTGGCGCGTGGCGTGGCCGACGCCGCCGCAGCGCGGGTGGCCGTGGCCCGCGGCGTGGCCGACGCCGCAGCGCGGGTCACGGTGGCCTGCGCGGTCGCCGTCGGGACAACGCTCGCTCCTCCACCCTGCTCCGCAACATGACAGCCGGTGCAACTCGCCTCCGCGAACGAAGCATGATTCGCCGGATACGGCTTGAGGCCGTCCGGCCCATGACAGGTCGCGCAGGGGATGCCTTCCTGGATAGGATGCGGGATCAGCGGAGGCTCGTCGGCTGCCGTCGCTTCGGCGGTCACAGTCGGCGCGCGGGTGGCGGTCGCTTCGGCGGTCGCCGTGGGCTCTGCCGTCGGAGAGGCCTCGGCGATCATGGACTGATGGCAGTTCGCGCACATCGCGGTGGTGAACGCCGTGTGATTTTCAGGGTAAGGTTGGAGACCGCCCGGCGCGTGACAGGCCTCGCAATCTGTGCCGGCTTCAACAGGATGCGGAATGCCGGGCGGCTCGACGGCGGGTTCAGCCGGGGCCGGTGTGGCGTCCGCGGCGTCGGCCGGCGCGGCTTCTTCCATCTCAGCGACATGACACCCTGTGCAAATGTCGGGCGTGAACCCATCATGGCTCGACGGCCACGGATGGACAGCCTTCAGGGCCATGACACAGCGTGCAATCGGTATCCGCTGTAATCGGATGCGGGATCGGATTGGGCGCGCCGCTCGGAGGAGACTGCGGTGGCGCAGATAACTCACGAATCTGGGGGGCGTTCAACCCCGCATACTTCCACTCGGTCGCGTGGCATGCGCTATTGCTGCAAAAACTGCTGTTATCCGAGCCGCCGGGATTGCCCACCGTATGACACTCGGCGCAAGTCGCATCGAACTGGAAGCGATGCTCGGCCAGCCAGGTCGTACTGTGATGTGAATCCGGTTGCGGCAGTTCGGCAATCGTCACCGGCGGCAGCGGTTCGCCCGGATTGGCGACCGCCGGGATGGAATGGCAGAGATTGCATTCCAGCCGGATGGCCTCGTTGTCCTCGCTGAGATGTTTGCCGTCGTGGCAGCGGAAACAGCCGGGGAAGTCCTTGTGACCGATGTTGTTCTTGTGCGATTCCCATGTCACGTTCATGAACGGGAACTGCGTGGTGTCGAAGATGTCCTGCAACCCGGCGACGGCCGCTTTGACGTCCGCCGTCCGCGCCGCATACACATCCGGATAATTCGTCTTATAGAAATCTTCCACCCCCGCGATAGCGGCCGCGGCTTCTTCTTCCGTATCATACTTGCGCTCGAGAACTGCCACGCCCTGCTTTTTCAACTCGGGCAGGTCTGCCGGCAAGAGGCCGACATTCATCGCCTCGTCAAGCACGTTATCCGGTCTTCGATAGTTATGAGAGGCCCGATTGTGGCAATCCACGCAATCCATCTTGCGCTTCTCCATCTGGGCCAACTCATCCGCAGTATAGGGAGACTCGGTGTCAATATACTCCGTCACGACGCCGTTGTACTCGGCCTGCACCCAGGGGATCTCCTGGCGCTTTTCATCGGCGGCAATATAGTAGACCGGGTTCTCGATGTGCCAGTGAATGCCGCGCCCCATGCCTTCCGCAGCCTCGCCGCCGCCGGTCTTCAAGGCCAGCACGGTCTGCGTCAGGCTGTTTTCTTCATCCTGCGCGTATTCGGGGATGACGACAACCCGATCCTCATAGACTTTTTCGGGCCAGTGGCACTGCTCGCAAACCACTTCTGCCGGACGGAGGCTGTGGATGGGTGAGGGGATCGGCCGTTCGTAGAGGTTGAGCGGATAGACCCAGAGATAGCGGGCATTGGCCAGTTTCGCCTTGACCGCCGCCAGCGCGCCCGGCCCGATGTGGCAGGTGCCACAGTCGGTGCGGGCATGCGGCGAATTATGGTAGGCGACTTCCTCAGGATACATCACGTGGCACGAGGTGCAGAACGCTTCAGATTCCGTGAAATGGAGCAATTCTACGGACGCGATGAAAAACACGAACAAGAACCCTACGCCCAATATGCCAAGCAGCCACCAGGGCCAGCGGCGTTTCCTGGGCGCAGCGGGCACGGAGAACTGCGTCACTTCTTCAGGGGTCTCCGGGGGAACGGCAGCGGACTCAACGTCCTGTGTCATGATCTCTCCTCCACAGAGCAACGATTTGCTACAGACAAGAACCCGACCCGGCAGGCCCACAACGCCGAACGACAGCGGTTCAGGTCATGGCCCGCCACGGATCGAATTAGGACATCTTGCCTGCGAACGGACTCGCATGATTGATTATAGTGCGCAATGCTATGATGTCAAGCGACCCGACTATCAGCGATAGCCTTCCGCCTGGAGATTGAACAAACGCGCATAGGTGCCGCCCCTGGCGAGCAACTCCGCGTGCGTCCCCGCCTCGCTGATGCCGCCGCCTTCCAACACGATGATCCGGTCGGCCATGCGCACGGTGGAGAAGCGATGCGAGATGAACATGGCGGTCTTGCCCTGGGTCAGCTCGCCGAAGCGTTTGAAAATCTCATACTCCGCTTCAGCATCCAGCGCCGCGGTCGGCTCATCCAACACCAGCACCTGGGCATCACGCATGAACGCGCGGCCAAGCGCCACCTTCTGCCACTCGCCGCCGGAAAGCTCCAGCCCCTTGTTCCAACGCCGGCCCAGCGTGGTCTCATACCCTTGCGGTAGTTGATTGATGATGGGTTCGGCTCCACTGCGGCGGGCCGCCGAGATTACCTGCTCGAGGTTCTCGACTTCCTCGATCTGACCAAAACCAACATTCTCGCGCGCCGTGAACTGATAATGCACGAAGTCCTGGAACAGCACGGCAATGTTACGCCGCAGGTCGGCGACATCATATTCGCGCAAGTCTACCCCATCCAGCAGGATCACGCCTTCGGTCGGGTCATACAACCGGACGAGCAGCTTGACCAGGGTGGTCTTGCCGGCCCCGTTTAACCCCACCAGCGCCACACGCTCGGCGGGGAAAATGCGAAAATTGATATGCCGCAGCACCCAGCTCGGACGCCCCGGATATTGAAAACCCACATCGCGAAACTCGATGCCCTGGCGCATAGGGCTCGGAAACATCAAGCCCTCTTGCGCCGTCGGCATCTCTGGAACCAACTCCAGATACTCGAACAGGTTGTCCATGAAGAGATTATTTTCGTAGAGCCGCCCCAACCCATTGAAGAGCGAACGGAACGAATTCTGCGCCTGCCGAAAGACGCTCAGGTACATCGTCATATCGCCCAGCGTGATCTGCTGGGAAACGGTGCGGAAGATGATCCACGCGTAACTGGCGTAATAGACGAGATTCGTCAACAGCCCCAGGCCCAGGCTGGCCCAGGTGCGCTTCACGGCGATGGCATAGTCTTCACGATAGAACTTCCAAAACAGCTCTTGATAGCGCGCCAGCAGCGTCGGGCCCAGATTGAAGAGCTTCATCTCCTTCACGCTCTCAATCGAGGTCAACAACTCTTCGAGATAGCTCAACAAACGCGCTTCAGGAGCGCGCCACGTAAGCGTGCGGAACGTCAGGCGCGAGAGTTTTGATTGCGCAATGAATGACGGGACGGCGGCCGCGAAAAAGATGAACGCCAACCAGGGGCTGAAACGAACCAGGATCGCGGTCAACGAGATCATCGTAATGATCTGCTGCAAGAGGAAGAATGAATCCTGGACGATACGCAACGCGCTCCAATCGGCCTGCCGGCGCGCGTTCTGCAATTTATCGTAAAAGTCGGGGTTCTCGAAGAAACGCAGATCGAGGCTGAGGGCTTTTTCCATGATCAGGGTGTTCACCTGATTCGTGAGCTTGCTGTGCAGGACGTGCTCGATCAGCGTTTGCAACTGGCCCAGCATACTGTGCCGGCCAACAGCAAAGCGAACTCCAGGAGGAGATACGGCATCACAGACGTGAGCCCGGCGCGCGGGGCCATTTCACTTGTGATGGCATTCACCACGCCGTCAACAATCAGTTTGCCCGCCCAGGCTTGCGCGGCAGGCAGCAGCGCCTGTGAAACGGTCAGCAACCCCATGATGAGGGTGTCACGCGGGCTGGCCGCCCACACCAGCTCGAACGCGCGCGGCGTGTTGCCAAACGCGCGATAGGTCTCCTTCAGACGTACCGAGAGCGGTTTACGCGGTTCCGGCGGCGGGCCATCACCATTATTCGAGGATGAAAAGGAGGATGTGGGATTGGGCGGTGGGCGTCTTGATGGCATGATTCCAGGGTTACCTTCAGCTTCGCTCTTCCGACGTGTTCCGCTCTTCGTCGCCAATCATCGCGGCGACGGCGCGTTCCCATGAGTCGGCTTCGTCTTCGCTGATGGTCTCGCCCTGGAAGCGATAGTCATGCTTGCGGATCAGTTCGTCCAGCTCGCCCCGCAGCTTGCGCCACGCTTCCGCTTGCCAGGCCGCCAGCGTCTTCGCCTGCCCGGTGGACGCGTGCGAAAGCGTCAACTGGAAATGCGGCAGGCACAACCCGCCCGTGGCAACGTATCCGGCCTGGATATCGTCAGAGTCCAAGTGCCTCAGCAGGGTTCTGGCATGGCGCCGATTGGCGTCGTGCTCTAACACGCAGGCCGGGCATTCTTCCCCGGCAGCCAACCCGTGAGCCAGGTGGGGCTGCCCGCGTGAGAAGAGGCGCGCCGGCGCGTCGGCCTGGGCCTCCAATGTTTTGACCAGAGTGTTGACCACGTCGCTGTAGATGATGGAAATGCCCAGCACGCTGCCTCGTCGCCGCGCGATGCGCCAGGCATGGCGGTAACACAATCCTCGCGCATTGCGCAGCTTGTCGCGCACGCCCACATCTACGACCCCTTCGTAAATCAGCGCGTTCAGATAACTGTCGCTGGCCTTACGCGCAAGGCGACACATCGGGCATCCTCCCGCCGCCATCGCTTCCAACAACTCATGGTAAAACACATCCTGATCGGCCATGCTCCCGCCTTTAATCACCCATACATCTGCAAATGTTGCTCACCATGCACGGAGACCCGCAGTTCCTTATCGAGCACCGCGCACATGAAGCCCAGGGCATCATCGGCGGCGGCTCGAAACTGGTGAACTGAATCGCTATCCACGAAAATCGCGTCCCCGAATTGGATGGGGTGATCCTCACCATCGAGATGCACCGTACCGTGACCACGCAACACCAGAACCGCGTGCTCATAGTTGTGGGCCTCGAAGTTGCTGACTGCCCCCGGCTCCAACTCGAAATATCGCACTTCCATATAATTCGATTTATCGCGCCGACTGATGAATCGACGAACGGTCACCCCCGGCCGTTCGGGGCCATAGGAAAGTTTGGTCACACCCTCCCAGTTCCAACTTCCATCAGATCCGTTGAATTTATGGATGACGCTCATGATCGCATGCCTCTCCCTGTATCCTCGCTATGTGTTGTTCTCACGCCGCACGGCGCATGATAGCCTAGTGAGAGGGGTCAGTCAACCACAACGTGATGCAATTCTGAGGAGAAGTGATTTGTAGGCCAGGCAGGGTGATCGCCCGATCAGGCCGGAATTGACGCGGAGGACGAATACCACCATCGGTAAGCAGCAAAAACTCCGATCCGGCGCGGGCGGAAGCCCTGCGTCAGACCGGAGTCTCGCATGGATGTCGGGCCGATCGGGCCTAGACCCGGAAGGCGCTGCGCCCCGCATAGACGGCGGCGTCGCCCAGTTCTTCCTCGATGCGCAGCAGCCGGTTGTATTTCTCCACGCGCTCGCTGCGCGCCGGAGCGCCGGTCTTGATCTGGCCGGTGCTCATCGCGACGACCAGGTCGGCGATGAAGGTGTCACCGGTCTCGCCGCTGCGATGCGATACCATCGCCGTCCAGCCGACCTGCCTCGCCATCTCGATCGCCGCGATGGTCTCGGAGAGGCTGCCGATCTGATTCAGCTTGATGAGGACCGAATTGGCCGACTTCTCTTCGATGCCGCGTTCCAGCCGATCCACGTTCGTGACGAACAGATCGTCGCCGACAAGCTGGACCGTCTCGCCGATCCGCTCGGTCAGCAGTTTCCAGCCGTCCCAGTCATCCTGCGCCAACCCGTCTTCGATGGAGATGATGGGGTATTTCCCGACCCACTCCGCCCACAGATCCACCATCTGCGCCGAGGTGAGCTTGCGTTCGCCTCCGCGGCGCAGCAGGTAGGTGCCGTCATCCTGATAGATCTCGCTGGTGGCCGGGTCGAGCGCGATGAAGATATCCTCGCCCGCCTTGTAACCGGCCTTCTGGATGGCCTGCAAAATCAACTCGATGGCTTCTTCGTTGCTGCCCAGCGTGGGCGCAAACCCGCCCTCATCGCCGACGCCGGTGGGATAACCCTTGCTCTTCAGCACGCCCTTCAGCGCCTGGTAAGTTTCGGAGCCCCAGCGCAACGCCTCGGCAAAAGTCTCCGCGCCGACCGGCGCGATCATGAACTCCTGGAAATCGGTGCCTTCCCAGTTGGCATGTGCGCCGCCGTTCATGATGTTCATCATCGGAACCGGCAGCAGTTTGGCCGGCACGCCGCCCAGGTAGCGATAGAGGGGCAGGCCCACTTCCTCCGCCGCCGCACGCGCGATGGCCAGGCTCGCGCCCAGGATCGCGTTCGCGCCGAAGTTGCTCTTGTTCTCGGTGCCGTCGGCGTCGAGCATTGCCATGTCGCAGGCATCCTGATCGAGCGCGTCCATGCCGATCAACACGTCGGCGATAGACTCGTTGACGTTCTCCACCGCCTTCAATACACCCTTGCCGCCGTAACGACTCTTGTCGCCATCGCGCAGTTCCAACGCCTCATGGATGCCGGTAGACGCCCCCGAAGGTACTGCCGCGCGCCCCATGACCTCCGATTCGAGCCAGACGTCTACCTCGACGGTAGGATTGCCGCGCGAATCCAAAATCTCGCGACCGACGATATCCGTGATCATGCTTGACATTTAACTATTCCTCCTGCGTTCGCAAATGGGTTCGAAAACGGCCTGCACAGCCGTCAATCAGACAGAGTTAGCGGCTCGTCGCAGGGCGACGTGACCCCAAACGCGCTCATCTTATCACAATCTCCAGGCAAGGTGAAAAACAAACACAACCAACATCATAAGATCCTCGGGTTGTGACCTGCGTCATATCCTTTCTTCGCAATTTATGGCATGATATGGACATATCCGTTCAGCCGGCAAGGAGGCAAACCCATGCTTGGCAATTTACTTGTATTCGCGGTCATCGTCTTTGCGATTTTCGTCCTGATCACTTCGGCGATCAAAATCGTGCAAGAGTATGAGCGCGGCGTCATCTTCCGGTTGGGCCGGGTCGTGGGCGTCAAAGGGCCCGGCATCATCTTCATCATCCCCTTCATTGATCGCATGGTGAAGATTGACCTGCGAACTATCACCCTTGATATGCCCTCACAGGAAGCCATTACACGCGATAATGTCACGATCAAGGTGAACGCCGTTGTCTACTTCCGGGTAATTGACCCGGAACGATCCGTCGTCGCCATCGAAGACTATCAACAAGCCACCTGGCAGATCGCCCAGACCAGTCTGCGGTCTGTGATGGGGCAATCCGACCTGGATGAGTTGCTCATCCGGCGTGACGAGGTCAACCAGAAGCTCCAGCAGATCATTGACGAGCAGACGGAGCCGTGGGGCATCAAGGTCAGCATCGTCGAAGTGAAGGACGTGGAGTTGCCCGATTCCCTCAAGCGGGCCATGGCGCGCCAGGCTGAGGCCGAGCGCGAGAAGCGAGCCAAGATCATCCACGCCGAAGGCGAACTGATCGCCTCGAAAGAATTGACGCAGGCCGCGACCGTGATGGCCGCTCAGCCAACGGCCATCCAGCTTCGCTATCTGCAAACCCTTTCCGAGATCGCCGTCGAGAAGAATTCGACGATCATCTTCCCGCTGCCCATTAATCTCCTGAGCTCTCTGGAGCAAGCCTTGACCACCCTGAGCGGCGGCGCGACCACAGCAAGCATACCCGATAGCTCGACGAGTTCCGACGCTCCTGAGGGAGAGCAAGCATAGCGAGAACGGCGTGGACGGATCACGTAACGGGGCCACGTGGCGCGGCTATCTGGCCCTATCCCTGATCTGGCTTAGCGTGTTGGGCGGCACGCTCTTCGTGACGCGTCGCCCCGCGGCCGAACCCATTCAGATCATCCCACCGCCGACGGCCGAACCTACCGCATTGCCCACGTCCACAGCGACCCCCTCACCCCTGCACGTAGATGTGGCCGGCGCGGTGGCTTCTCCAGGCGTCTACCTGCTTCCATCCGGCAGCATCGTCGCCGAAGCCATCGCTGCCGCAGGCGGCCCGGCGCGCGATGCCGACCTCGACCGGATCAACAAAGCCGTCGCTCTCTACGACGGGGCGCAAGTATACGTGCCGCGCGCAGGTCAAACCTCTCTGCCCCTTGCCGAACCACTGCCCGCGCCCACCCCGGCCGCCAGCCGCGCGGGCGCGGGCCTATCCGGCCTCCTGATTGATCTGAACACGGCCTCGGCGGACGAGCTCGAAAGTTTGCCCGGCGTGGGTGAGGCCATTGCACAGCGTATCATCGAAGGAAGACCCTATAGCAACGTCAAAGATGTCTTACGCGTTAAAGGCATCGGCGAAGCCACGTTGGAGAAGCTAAAACCGTTCATCACGGTGCAGTAAAATTCACCGCAGCAAAACAGCGCACAAGCGGCGCACATTCCTCTGATTTGTGTCATCGAAATCGTAAGCCCGATCACTGGTGTAGCAAGCGTTTGCATTTATAATGAAGTCAGATTCTTCCTCCTCCTTTGCGCCGCGAATGCCGGGGCGCCGCAACCCCGGCATTCGTGTTTAATGTGGCCTACGCGATTTCGTGCACGATTTCATTGAGCGGGCGGCGTTCGGCCGGCCCAGGCGCTTCCGAACCATACCCGATCGGCAAGATGGCGACAGGACGCCAATCGCCCGGCGCGCCGATAGCGCTTGCAACCTGATCCTCATCGAAGGCGCCGACCCATACCGTCGCCAATCCCAGGTCAGCAATCGCTAACATGGCATATGTCGCGGCGATAGTGGCGTCTTGCAGCGCGTACAATTCATGCCCGCGCACGCCATATTTGCGCGCCGAACGCCCCGGATTGGTCACGAATACCAGGCACATCGGCGCTTGCGCGATGAATGATTGGTTGGCGGCCCTGGCCAGTGCGGCGCGCACTTTCGGCAACGTGACGTGATACACCTCATACGCTTGCAGGTTGCCGGCTGAAGGGGCCAACGATGTGGCGCGCAAAATCGCGTGCAGCTTCTCGTTCTCGACCACCTGATCCGTAAATCCGCGAACCGACCGTCGCGCCTCGATCAAAGCTTCAAACTCCATGGGACACCTCCTTGTCTCCCCGAAGACGGGCTTCACCCTGTGAATTATACCACAATTTTAAGGCGGCGGCGCAACGAATCTGGCAAATTTACGGATCGCTGCAATCTCGCATAAAGCCACAGCGCGGGCAAACGATCTTGCAATGGCGCTTGTTGACCGCCGCGCCGCACACCCAGCACAGATCGTCGTCATGGGTATCGGCCGCGTCATCATGCGCTTTCTTCGGCAGCTCGTCCGTTGTGGGCGTTGTGTCATCGCTCATCATAGCCCCTTGAAGCGCGCGACAAACTCCAGCAAGGCGCTCTCAACTTGCTCGCCATAGCGCCACGCCAGTACCAGCAGGATCAGACCCGCAAGGCCGCCGCCAATCAATAACGGCGCGGGCATCGCCCCGGCGTGCGCCCCCGCCCACACTGAGACGGCCAGCGCGGGCAATCGTCCGACTGCCGCCGCCAGGATCAGGGCCGACAGCGGCAGCGGCGTCAACCCGGCCGCCAGACAAATGGCGTCATCAGGCAGGAAGGGAATAAGAAACAGAAGAAAAAAGAACCGCAGCCCCTTTTCGGCCATCAGCCGGTCGGTGCGCTCCAGAAACGTTGGGGAAGCCAGTCGCTCCACCACCGGCCGGCCGATGAATCGCGCCAGCATCATCGCCAGCGCCGCCCCCAATGTCGTCCCAATCCAGCTCAGTAAAGTCCCCAACGGAAAACCGTAGACGTATCCGGCGGCGAAGTTCACAACCTGACCGGGGATCGGCGCGATGATCACCTGCAGCGCCTGCAACCCAATCATGAACAGTGCGCCCGCCGCGCCCGCATCGCGGATGGTCGCGGCAAGCGCTTCGGGATCCTCAACAGCCTGTCTGATCTCAGAGCCGTAGATCGTCACGATGACGATTGAGCCGACCAACAGCCCCAGACCAATGATCCAGCGCGCCCGGACAGGCAACCACGCCCGCTGTGACGTTTCCGGTGACGGATTCATGCGCCCTCATTCAATCGTTTCGAGCAGTACACGTATAATGGGTTTCATGACACGCGGCCTGGGCCGAATTTACCTCTATCTCCTGGTCATCGTCGCCGGGTTCACAACCCTGGGCGTCGAATTGAGCGCGGCGCGGCTGCTCGATCCATGGTTCGGCAACTCGCTGCTTGTCTGGGCCGGTCTCATCGGCCTGATCTTACTCTATCTGGCGATTGGCTACTGGCTGGGCGGGCGCATCGCCGATCGTTGGCCGCAACCGGTTGTGTTACTCAGCATCATCGCCGTCGCTGCCGCCGCGGTGGGGCTGATCCCAACCCTCGCGCGCCCCGTGTTGAAGTTGGCCGCCGATGGGTTGGCCGGCTTCGACGCCGTGACGCTGGCGGGCAGCCTCGCGGCGGTGCTGGCCCTGTTCGCCGCGCCGGTCATCCTGCTCGGCTGCGTCAGCCCCTATGCGATTCGCCTGTCGCTGCCCGATGTCGCATCGAGCGGGCGGACATCGGGGCACATCTACGCTGCCTCCACCGCCGGCAGCATTGCAGGCAGCTTCCTACCGGTGCTGTTCTTGATCCCGACCATCGGCACACGCGCCACCTTTGCCGTGCTGGCGGCGGCCCTGCTCATCACGGCCATCCTGGGCTTCATCGGCATCCGGCGCCCCTGGGCAGCCCTCATCGCGACATTCACGCTCGTGTTCATCCTCTGGTTGGGCTGGCGACCAGTCGGGCCGGTCAAGCCATCGGTCGGTCTGATCTTCGAGACCGAATCGGCCCATAACTACATCCAGGTGATTGACGCCGGTTTCGAGCGGCAACTCCGGCTCAACGAAGGCGAAGGCATCCATTCGGTATATCGGCCACAGGGCGGGCTGGCCGACGGCATCTGGGACTATTTCATATTAGCCCCGGCATTCAACCCGGCAGGCTACGCCCCCGAACAGGTCAGGCGGGTCTATATCGGCGGGCTGGCCGCCGGCACCATGGCCCGGCTCTTCACCGACGCCTATGGTCCCATCCCCATTGACGGCGCCGAGCTGGACCGCAAGATCATCGAGGTGGGACGCGACTACTTCGACATGAATGCGCCGAACCTCACGGCGACCGCGATTGATGCGCGGCGCGGACTGCGCGAGAGCAGCCAATCTTACGACGTGGTTGCGCTCGACGCCTATCGCCCGCCCTATATTCCCTTCCACTTGACCACGGTGGAGTTCTTCGACCTGGCCCGCCAACGCCTCAACCCGAACGGCGTCGTGGTCGTCAATGTCGGCCGCACGCAGACCGATTACCGGCTGGTAGACGCCATCGCGGCGACCATGGGCGAGGTCTTCCCTTCGGTCTACGTCGTGGATGAGCCCGCGCCCGACTCACCGCTGGGCAACACCATGGTAGTCGCCACCAATCAACCCACCACGTTGCAGGACTTCCGCGCCAACCTCTCCGCCTTCGATCATCCGCTCCTGACGGAAGTGGCCCGCCGCGCCGCCCCTCAGGCGCGCAGCGCAACACCCCCGCCTGATGCGCCCATCTTCACCGATGATCGCGCCCCGATAGAGCAGGTCGTACATCAGTTGGTGTTGCAGCATTTCCTGGGCAAGTAGACAAGGGAAACAAGTAGACAAGGATAGTCATCCAGGCCTATCCACCTTGCCCACTTGTCTCCTTATTTCCCTGCCTCCCTGTTTCCTTGTTTCCTTGCCCACTTATCTCCTTGTTTCCCTGTTTCCCTGTTTCCTTGCCTACATCCCCGCCAGCGCTTCCGCCTGCGCCAACAGATTCGCGTGCGGCGTGCCGTCGGGGATCTCACAGCCCGCGGTGCTGATGCTGCGCGACCCGCCCGCATCCATGCACGCAACCGTCGCCGCGCGGCACCATCTCCGGCGTGCCTTGCAGCATCACGGCGACCGGGTCCTGGTTGCCGCACACCGACTGGCTGCGGGCCGAAAGCCGCCGCGGCCCGGCCCATATCCACCATCCAATCAATGTCAATGATGTCCGCGCCGGTTTCGGCCATGTCCGCCAGGATGTGCGTCGTGTCACCGCAGATGTGTAGCCGCGCCAGCGCGCCCATCTCATGCACGGCGGCGAAGATGCGCTGCTCGTAGGGCAGCGCAAACCGGCGGTATGCGCGCCGCGAAATCTGTGAGGCCACGGCGTCGCCCAGCCCGATGATGTCGGCCCCGGCGCGCACTTGCGCCCGCGCAAAGGCGATTTCCACCTCGACGACATGCTCCAGCAGATCGGTCACCCATTCCGGCCGGTCCACCAGATCGGTCATCACCGTCGAGACGCCGCGCAGATCGGCGGCTTCGGCCAGCGCGCCCTCCACCCATCCCATCACGGGAACACGCCCGCCCGCTTGCTCCCGAAACAGGCGGACGGCCTCCAGACGGTCGGTCATCCGTCCGCCTGCCGCCGGGTCGGGCCGGCCAAGGCCGCGCAGATCCTCCGGCTCGGCCAGGCGGGGCTGCTTGCATAGCAACAGGCTGTCATGCGGATACTCGATCACCGCGCCGAAATCCGCCGCCTCGCGATACGGGTCGGAGATCGCTTGCAGGATATCCAGCGAGAACGCCTCCTGCACGGCAAAGTTGGCCGCGCACAGCACACGATAATCCTGATAATAACGACTCAACGGCGCGTTGATATAGTGCGCGGCAAATTGCATCATGATATCGAAGTTCGGCGGGCGATCTACCGGAGCGCCCTGCAATCGGGCGGCGACGCGTTCGGACGAGTTCATTCGACAGACTCCTCTGGTTTCGGCGTGGGATTCGTGGGATTGATGAAACACTCGATGCCGTCAACGATGCCCTCGGCCACGCGATCCGGCTCCTCTGTCAGCAACTCGCGGTCGGTGCGCAGAAAGCCGATTTCGATGATGGCAGCGGGGGTAGACGGCGCGATCTCACGGAAGGCGTGATACCGGGTCATATCGTAAGTGATCGTGCTGGGGTGGCGATCCAGACCGGTGGCCAATTCATAGCGATCCCAGAGGCAGCTTGCAAGTTGCTCCGATGCTTCGCTGCCGCCTTCGAGACTGGCGATCTTGAAACCGCTGAAATCCACCATGCAGGAATCGGCGTGAATAGAGACAAAAGCATCCGCGTGATAGCCCTCCAGGCGATCATCGAACTCCTCCAGCAGTTCAGCGGACATGCCGCGGGCCTCGAGACGCTGCACGACGGCCTCCGCGACGGCCATATTGACTTCCGCCTCGGTCAGACCGTCCGGGCAGACGGCCCCGGAATCATTGCCGCTGTGCCCGGCGACGACCCCCACGCGCACCGCAGGCAGCGGCTGCGCGCCGATCAGCGATCGCAGGAACGCCGGCCCCTCACCGGCCTGGGCCGACTGGTAGGCGGACCACCCACCCACCGCCACGGCGATCAGGATGATGAACAGGAACGAACGTTGGATCCAGCGCAGCGTCTCGAGACGCATATCAACTCCATGGAAGTTTCTGCCTCCATCATACTATATCAGTAGACAAGTGGGTAAGTAGACAAGTTGACAAGGGATCAGGTATCAGGGAACAGGCGGAAGGGGTCAGGGATCGGGGATTGGGCAGACGAACCACTATGTATACCACATGGAGAGCCTCCTTCCCTCCATGCTCCCCTGTTCCCTTATCACCCTGTCTCCCTGTCTCCTTGTCTCCTTGTCTCCTTGTTTCCTTCTCTACTTGCCCGGTTATGGTACAATGGGCCGGAAGAGAAGGAGTTGCCCTATGTCCGAGAAAATCTTGGTATCCGTCGCCTGGCCCTATTGCAACGGCGACATGCACATCGGTCACATTGCCGGCGCATATCTGCCGTCAGACATCTTCGCGCGCTACCACCGGCTGCGCGGCAACGATGTGCTGATGGTCTCCGGTTCCGATACGCACGGCACGCCCATCACCGTGCGCGGCAGAGGAGGAGGGCATCTCGCCGCGTGAGGTGGTGGATCGCTATCATCCGCGCAACACGGAGACGTTGATGCGCCTCGGCGTCAGCTTCGATCTGTTCACCGAAACGGACACCGAAAATCACTGGGCCGTGACGCAGGACCTTTTCAAGACGCACCTCGAAAATGGGTATGTCTATAAAGACGCCATGGATCAGCTCTATTGCGTGGATTGCGCCCGCTGGCTGGCGGATCGCTACGTCGAGGGGACGTGCCCGTATTGCAGCCACGACGGCGCGCGGGGCGACCAGTGCGACAACTGCGGACGAACCTACGACGCCATCCAGCTCATCAACCCGCGGTGCAGCTATTGCGGCGGCTCCAACATCGAGGTGCGCTCCACCGAGCACTTCTTCCTCGACCTGGGCAAGCTCAACGAACCGCTGCTCGACTGGCTCAACGACGGGAACAAGGAGCATTGGCGGCCCAACGTGATGAACCCGACGCGCGCCCGGCTGGAAAGCCATGAGCTGCATGGCCGGCCGATCACCCGCGACATCCAGTGGGGCGTGACCATCCCCCTGCCGGGCTATGAGGACAAGCGCATCTACGTCTGGTATGACGCGGTGATCGGCTACCTTGCCGCCAGCAAGGAATGGGCCGCGATCACCGGCGACCCCGAGGCGTGGCGCGCCTGGTGGAACGACCCGTCGGCGCGCGGCTACTACTTCATCGGCAAGGACAACATCGAGTTTCACACCATCATCTGGCCGGGGATGCTCATCGGCTACGACGAAACCCTGAACCTGCCCTACGATGTGCCGGCCAACGAATACCTCAACGTCGAGGGCCGGAAGCTGAGCAAGAGCCGCCGCTGGATGATCGGGATGCGCGATGCGCTGGAACGCTACGACCCCGACCCGTGGCGCTACGCCCTGACCGCGAACGCGCCCGAGACGGCCGACGTCAACTTCACCTGGGAGGAGTTCGTCCGGCGCAACAACGAGGAGTTGGTGTCAACCTGGGGCAACCTGGCGAACCGCGTGCTGGGCTTCGCCTACAAACGGTTCGATGGGAAAGTGCCGGAACCGGGAACGTTGGACGACGACGACCGCGCGCTGCTGGATCAGATCGAGCCGACCTTTGCGAAGGTGACTTCTTTGCTCGAAGCCGTCAAGCTCAAGGCCGCGCTGGAAGCCGCGATGAATCTGGCGCGCGAGGCCAATCGCTACCTGAACCTCAAAGAGCCGTGGCAAAGCATCAAGACCGATCCGCAGGCCGCCGCGACTTCGATCTTCGTGGCGCTGAAGGTCATTGACAGCCTGAAAGTGCTCCTCGCGCCGTTCCTGCCCTTCACCAGCCAGCGGCTGCACGAGTATCTGGGCTACGACGGCGACCTGTTCGGGCGGCTATACATGGATGAGCTGGCGGAATCCGAACGCAGCCACATCGCGCTGCGTTATGACGGCGAGCGCTGCGACGGGCCGCTGGGCGCCGAGCGACCTCAAGCCGGGGCAGGCGTTGCGCCAGCCCGCGCCGCTCTTCACCAAGCTGGAGCCGACCGTGGCCGAAGAAGAAGTGGAGCGCATGGCCGCCGGCGCGGGGTGAGGGACTGCGGACTAGCGAAAGTCAAACACAATTGGCGGGGTCTATCGGGCGGCGCCACCCTGATACACCTTGTCAATTGTGTTTCACAAAGAGACCTGATAGCCCAACGCTGTCCGCGGCTTCCTCATTCAAATAGTCCGCTCGGCGGTTGAGAATCTCCAGATCGCGCTTGACGACCGACCTTGCGAACATCCCGGAGGTAATTTCAGGGCTATCGCTCAGGTCAATGTCTTCATCTTCAAGCTGATCAAGACGGTCCCAATCAGTCAGCATTTCTTTCATTGCCACAGTATAACGACAATTGCCGCCCTTGCAAGGCATGTGAGTGGTCGCTTTGGAGCCTCAATACTTTCAGATTAAGACTTCACAACGTAAGTTACACACACTTATCCACAATAGAGCCATCGTTATACACAGGCCAGACGGCGCTTGATCGCCTTGATCTCTGGCGCAGCGCCCTCGGTGTGACGTATAATCACGGCATCATGGACGCGCTCGACCCGGCCCGCAAGACAGAACGACAGCAACCTGCTCCACTGTGGTCTGGTGTGACCCATTGGCTGCCGGCGGCGCTCGCACTGGCGCTGATTGTCGGTCTGCTCATGTTACCGCCGCATGGCCTGCTTGCTAAGGCCGACCGCGCCGCCTTCGCCGTGTGCCATCGGATCCCCGAACGTACCTTTACCATCGCCGGACGGCCCTTGCCGCTCTGTGCGCGGTGCAGCGGTACATATCTGGGCGCGCTGACGGCGCTCGGCGTCTTGGGCCTGCGCGGACGCTTGAGGGCAGACCGGCTCCCCGCACGACCCTATCTCCTGATTTTCGGCGCGTTTATCACCCTCTGGGCGATTGACGGCCTCAATTCGTACCTGACATTTTTCCCGGCGCGCCGCATCTCTACGAACCGCGCAACACGCTGCGTCTGGTCACCGGGACCATGCAGGGCGTCGCGCTGGCTGCGATCATGTTGCCGCTCGTGAACCGCTCGCTCCGCGCGCATCCAACAGAAATGCCCTCCCTGGAGAATATCCCGGATTTCCTGTGGCTATTGAGTGGTGGGGCCTTCGTGGTCCTGCTGATCCGCAGCGATCAGCCGATCCTGCTCTATCCGCTGGCCATCGCAAGCGGGCTGGCCGTTGTGGCGCTGGCGACGCTGGTCAACCTGCTATTTCTGGAAAGTGTCTCGGAACGCGTGCGGCGTTCACAGGCCCGCGTGACCATCATCGCATGGAGCAGCCTGCTAGCCCTGGGCGAGCTGGCGGCCATCGGTGTCGCCCGATCGGCGCTCGAAGCGCGCGTGGGGCCGCTCCCCTAGCCGGACGCGCGAAACATTTATCGCCCGCTTGCGTTAAGTTCAGCAAGGACACATAGCGCCCCATCCTGAAAAACAGGATGAGGTCGCCTCACTTGTGTGCTATAATCAGTCAGCGTGACTCAAGGAGAAGGAATATGAATTTCGGTAAGGCCTTTGTGTTCATGTTCGAGGACCCGGAATGGGTTCGCAAGTTCGGCATCGGCGCCCTGGTCGCCCTCGCCGGTTTGTTGCTCAGCCCGATTCTCATTGGTTTGTTGGCTTTCGTCTTCCTGGCGGGCTACAGTCTCGATGTCACGCGCAATGTGGTCAAGCGCGAACAATATCCCATGCCCGAATGGGACAATTGGGGCGGTTTCTTCGTCAAGGGGCTGAAGCTCACGGTGGCCATCCTGATCTGGAGCCTGCCGGCGCTGTTGGCGACCTTCCCGATGTTCTTCGGCAGCATCTGGATGGGCAACGCCGAGAGCAACGGGGGCGCGGCCTTCGGCGGGATCTTCCTGCTCCTTTGCGGCATGTGTTTGACCGTGCTGTGGGCCATCTTCGTGACCCTGATCTCGCCGGCCATCTACGTCCGCATGGCGCAGACAGGCGACCTCGTGTCCGCGTTTCGCATCGGCGATTTGTGGAGCTTCACCACCCGCAATCTGGGCAATATTATCATCGCCGTCTTGCTCACGTGGGTGGTCGGCCTGATCGCCGCGGTAATCGGCGGACTCGGCCTCCTGTTGTGTGGAGTGGGCCTGTTGCTCACGATCCCCGTGGCGGCCGTCTGGCAATACCTGGTGATAGCTCACCTCTACGGTCAGGTTGGCGCAGTAGATCGCGACGCCCGGCTGGAGAATCTGGATATTGACAACACGCCTGCATTGCCCGAGCCGCCCGCTGCGGCATAAAGCCGCCGGACAACGATTATGATTGACATCCTGTCGTCGTTCGGGCTATCGGCGGCCAGCGGCCTGAATGCCTACATGCCGCTGCTCATCGTCGGGCTGTTGTCCCGCTACACGAACCTGATCAACTTGAACACGCCCTGGAATGTCCTCGAGAGCGGCTGGGTGCTGCTCGTTCTCGCCATTCTGCTGGCGGTGGAGATGACGGCCGACAAGATACCGGCGGTTGATAGCGTCAACGACGCCATTCAAACCGTCGTGCGTCCTGCGGCAGGTGCGTTGCTGTTTGCTGCCAGTAACAACGTCGTCACCGACATGAGCCCGGTTCTGGCGCTGATCCTCGGCTTGCTGATGGCGGGCAGCGTCCATGTGGCGAAGGCCACCGTTCGACCGGTGGTCACGGCCACAACAGCCGGCGTCGGCAATCCCTTCGTCAGCGCCGCCGAAGATGTTGTCTCCGGCGGCCTGACCCTTGTATCGTTGTTGTTGCCCGTTGTGGCCGCGGTCGTGATGCTGGTCGTGATTCTCTTGTTGGCCAGGCTGTTCTGGCGTTTTCTCCACCGGCGGCAACCGCTCGCGTCGTAACCCTCCGAATAGACCGTCCCGGTGCGATTCTCGCGAGAGTCGCACCGGGATCCCATTGTTGCGAGGAAAGCTCGTGTCGGCGGAGTCCAGGCCCTACATTTCCGTGATCGTGCCCGCCTGCAATGCGGCAGACACCTTGCAACTTTGCCTGGACGCTCTTGCAACCCAGGATTACCCCTCCTCTGAATACGAAATCATCGTGGTTGACGATGGCTCCACCGATGAGACGGCGTCTATCGCGCAGGCGACGTCTGCCCGCGTGATTCGCCAGGCGAACGCGGGCGCGGCCGCCGCGCGCAATGCCGGCGCCCACGCGGCGCAGGGCGATTTGCTCCTGTTCACCGATGCGGATTGCGCACCCGTCGCAGGGTGGATTGCGGCGCTCGCCGCGGCGTTCAACGACAGTCGGGTGGCCGGGGCCAAGGGCGCGTATCTGACGCGACAACGGGAGATCGTCCCGCGCTTCACGCAGTTGGAATACGAAGACCGCTATGATCGCATGGCAAATGCCGAAACGATTGACTTCATAGACACCTACAGCGCCGCATACCGGCGCGATGTCTTCTTCGCCAACCGGGGATTCGATCCGAGCATCATGAAGGTGGAAGATCAGGAGTTGTCCTTCCGCCTGGCCGAAAAAGGCTATCGGTTGGTTTTCACGCCCGACGCCGTTGTCTACCACCGCCATAACCCGACGCTGCGCGCGTACGCCTCTCGCAAGTACTACATCGGCTACTGGAAGGCGCGACTGGCGCGCTCACAGCCGGGCCGCATGGTCAGCGACTCGCACACGCCGCAGGTGCTCAAGGTGCAAATGCTGCTGGCGATGGCCGGCCTGGCCTCGGTGGCGATGGCTGCGCTTGCCGCCCCGCTGAATCCGACGCTATCCATCTTTGGGCTGTTCGCCGTCGGAGTATTGGCGTTATTATTCATGGCGACGGCAATCCCCTTTTTGGCAAAAACATGGCGCCGCGACCGGGCCGTGACGCTGCCGGGCGTCGGGTTGCTGTGGGTCCGCGCGATTGCCCTCAGCGCCGGTTTTGCCGCCGGCACGATCCATTTCCGCGGGCCGGATGCGGGGCGCCCCGCCGCCCTGACGGCCTGGCAACGCACGGCCAAGCGTGTCCTGGATCTGGGCCTGGGCGCGACTCACACTGGCCGTCTGCGCCGCGCCGATGGCGTTGATTGCGCTGGCCGTCAAGCTCGATTCACCCGGGCCCGCCCTGTTCACCCAGACGCGCATCGGCGAGAACGGCAAACCCTTCACGATCCTGAAGTTTCGCACGATGGTGGCGCACGCAGAAGAGATGCTGCCGCAACTGGTTGACATTGGCGGGTTGCCCGAACCGGCGTTCAAGCTGCGCGAGGATCCGCGCATCACACGGCTGGGGCATTTCCTGCGCCGCTATAGCCTGGACGAATTGCCGCAGCTCATCAACGTGTTACGCGGCGAGATGAGCCTGGTCGGCCCGCGACCGGAAGAAGCCGCCATCGTCGCCCATTACACCGACGCCCACCGCCGCCGGTTGATGGTGAAGCCGGGGATGACCGGCCCCATGCAGATCAGCGGACGCGGCGCCCTGTCATTTGAAGCGCGCCTGGCGCTGGAACTGGACTACATCGAACGCTACTCGCTGCGGCGTGACCTGAATATCCTGTGGCGCACGCTGCCGGCCGTGCTGCGCGGCGATGGCGCATACTGAGCGCTTGTCGCCAGCCCAACGGTTTGTTACTATAGGGTTGTGAGTCTACACACTTCGCAAGAGCTTGCCGCCAAACTCGACACCCTGCCCGACCGGCCGGGGGTTTACATCATGCGCGCGGCGAACCGGTCGGTGATCTACGTCGGCAAGGCCGTATCGCTGCGTCACCGTGTCCGCTCTTACTTTCAGGCCGGCGGGCGGGTCCATCCGCGCACGGCGCGCCTCGTCAGCGAGATCGCCGATCTGGAGTGGATCGTCACCGACACCGAGCTGGAAGCCTTGATCCTCGAAAACGAGTTAATCAAGCGCCACCATCCGCACTATAACATCCGGCTCAAAGACGACAAGACCTACCCGTACATCAAGATTCACTGGCAAGACCCCTTTCCCAAGATCACAATCGTGCGTCGCATGTCTCAGGACGGCGCGCGCTATTACGGGCCGTTCACCTCGGCATCGGCCGTCCGCCAGACGCTGGACGTGCTGCGGCGGGTCTTCCCATATCTCGACTGCGACCGCGTGATCACGGGGAACGATCCCAAACCCTGTCTGTACTTCCACATCAAGCGTTGCCTGGGGCCATGCATCGGGGCGGTGGATCAGGCAACCTACCGGCGGATGATTGACGAGCTCGCAGCATTTCTCGAAGGCAAGAGCGACGAAGTGCTCCAGCAGCTCGAAGCGCAGATGCAACGCGCGGCCGATCAGCTTCAATTCGAACGCGCGGCGCAGCTCCGCGACCAGATCCGGGCCGCCCGCCAGATCATCGAACGCCAGAAGATCGTCAGCGGCAAACAGGAAGATGAGGACGTCATCGCCTTCGCCCAGGATGAACGGACGGGCGAGGCTTGCGTCCAGGTGTTCTTCATCCGGCGCGGCAAGCTGATCGGCCGGGAGAGTTTCATCCTGGAGGGCGCGACGCAGGGTGCGAACGGCGAGCTGATCACGGCCTTCGTTCAGCAGTTTTACGACGAGGCGGCGAATGTGCCGCCTACCATCTTGTTGCCCAAAGACCTCGACGAGCGCACGATCATCGAGCAATGGCTGCGCGGCAAGCGCGGCGGGCAGAAAGTCTCGCTGCGCGTCCCGAAACGGGGGACAAAGCGCGACCTGGTGCGCATGGCCGCCGACAACGCCGCCGCGACGCTGAACACCTTGCAGGCCCAGTGGCATGCCGACACCAACCGGCAGACCGAGGCATTGACCCAGATACAGGAAGCGTTGGGGTTGCAGGCTCCACCGGGCCGCATCGAGTGCTTCGATATTTCGACGCTACAGGGTACGGACACGGTCGGCAGTATGGTGGTCTTCACGCGGGGCACGCCATCCAAGGGCGAGTATCGCAAATTCACCGTCAAGGGCAAGGGCGCGCGCGGCGAACCGGATGATTACGCCGCGATGCGCGAGGTGTTGCGGCGACGTTTCCGCCGCGCCGTCGAGGCGGCGACCGATGACCCGGCCAACAAGGCCCGCAAATCGGATGCGTCGTGGCGTCTGTTGCCCGACCTGCTCATCGTAGACGGCGGCAAAGGCCAACTGGGCGTCGCCATCGAGGTGTTGGCGGAATACGGCCTGACCGAAGTCGTGCCGGTAGCCGGTCTGGCAAAACAGCGCGAGGAGTTGTTCCTGCCCGGCCAACCCGACCCCATCCTGTTGCCGCCGGCCGGTCAAGGGCTGTTCCTTATCCAGCGCATCCGGGATGAAGCGCACCGTTTTGCCATCACGTTTCACCGGCAAAAACGCGGCCAGCGCGCCGTTGCATCGGAGCTGGATGCCGTGCCCGGCATCGGACCGGCGCGCCGTAAGGCGCTGCTCAGACACTTCGGGTCGTTGGAAGCCATCCGCCAGGCAACAGTGGACGATCTGGCTGCCGTGCCGGGGATGAACCTGGCCGCGGCGCAGAGCGTGCGGGAGAACCTGTGACATGCGTCTAACCCCCGAGCAGAGCAAGCAATTCTGGGCGCTTTTCAATCGTTCCCCGCTGTTTGCCAGGTGGCCAGGCGCGCAGAGTGACCCTGACGTGACGCCCCAGATCGTGCCCATCCCTCCCGATGGCATCATCTACGAACCGGGCGACCCTCCCGCGTATCTGTATCTGATCGGCGCAGGCAGCGTCACGTTGAGTCTGCTGTATCGAGGCGACCCGTGGCTTCAGCAACAAGTTGGCCCCGGCGACTATTTCGGCCAGATGGGGCTTTTCGCCAACCAATATAATAGCCGGGCTGTCGCCACGCAGGACACGATTCTCTACCGGCTGGACGCCGCCACATTGCGCAAGGCGCTCGATCAGAACCCCGCCCTGCAAGAGGAGTTGATTCACGAGAAGCGCGCCGGGCGTCTGCGGCGCATACCTTTGCTGCATGGCCTGACCGATGATCAACTCCGCTGGCTGGCCCAGATCGTCCAGGAACGCAACTTCGCCAGGGGCGAGCGGCTGCCGTTGACCTCGGATGCGGGGTTGTGGATCGTGGACTATGGACAGATATCGGTCACGGGGCCGGCCAATCCTCATGAGGATTGGCCGAAATGGGGCGTCACCGCCGGCAACTTCTTCTTCTCGCCCGGCCCTGATTTGCAATTCGGTCGCAAATGCATCGCCGATACTGCGGTAACCACCCTGCCCAGCCGGCTGTTCTACATCCCTGTCGGCGCGACCAATCGGTTGATTGCGACCTTTCCCGCGATGGGCGCCGTCGTCGCAAAACCGATTGATATCGCTCAGGATCTGGCAAACGTCGAGCCATTCAGTGTTTACCTGACCACACGCCAGCGCGAGGACCTCGCCCAATACGCGGGATGGGAGTTCGTGCCCGCCGGACAGAATGTGACGACGCAGGGGTCCGTCGGGCACAGTTTCGTTTATGTGCGCAACGGCGCGGCCGTCGTCACGGCGGTGGATGATCGGGGCCGATCGCGACCCCGCAGCTACCTCCAGGCCGGCGATTTCTATGGCATGACTTCACTCCTGGAAGGCAGGAACGCGCGACGCCACCGTTCGCGCCGAGCGCGCGCTCGGCGAGGATGGACTCGACGGCGCCGAGATCATCGTCCTCAACCGGGCCGATGTCCATCACATGTTCGCTGCCGACGGGAAAATGTGGCACAGGGGCGTTCCGCTGGTCCGCGACACCGTAGAGATCAAAGAGGAGAAACGCCCGTTTGACTGGATGGATGAAGGGGAGATTCTGCGCTGGCGCAAGAACCCGCATATCCTGTGGCTGATCATGCCTGAGATATTGGTGGCCCTGGCGGCGAGTGCTCCTGTTCGCCCTGTGGATGATCCTTCCCGACGACATTCAAAGCGACGGCGGGAGTCATCGCCCTCGCATGTGGACTCCCGGCGCTCATCATCGCGGCGGGTAGTCGTGTTCATCAACTATTGGGACGACTATTACGTCCTGACGAACCGGCGCGTCACGCGGCGTGATCGCCAGCTCGTGCTCTATGAGGCCAGGACGGAAGCCCCCCTGGAGATGGTGCAAGACGTGACCCTGGCGACCCACTTTTGGGGACGGTTGTTCGGATTCGGCAACGTCACCGTGCGCACCGCCTCGAAAGACCGCTGGATCACCCTGGATCACATTTCGCAACCGGAACTCGTCAAGGCCGACATTCTGCAAGGCCGCATCGAGGCTCAGGCGGCGGGCCACGGTCAGCAAAACGAGATATTGCGGCGCAACTTGATCAACAACCTGCAACTCGCCCTGCCCATCCCGGAGCGGCAACGAGCGCTCGGCGATTCGGCGCAGATTCCCCAAAGCCTGCCAAACAGACTCTTCTTCCGCAGCGCACAAGCCCCCCAACCCAGTCATGAAACGCTGCCCGGCGCGCCTCGCCCGCCATCTCCGTGGCTGCTCTCCCTGAACAACAAACTGCCTGAATCGTGGCGCAAGGTCATCATTGATCCCACCAGGACGCCGTCGAAGCCATTATCCGGGCAAGTGGTGTGGCGCAAACATTGGGTCGTCCTGGTGAAGCGCGCGGGCCTGCCGTTCCTGGCGTTCATGTTCACCCTCTTTGCGGGAGTAGCCCTGCTGATCTTGCAACCCTCTGTAAACGTGTTGACGCCGGCGAGTCTCTTCTTTTTGTGGCTATTCGGGATCGCCGTCACAGGCTTCTGGTTGTGGTGGAGCTACACCGATTGGCACAACGACATCTATGTGCTGACGGATGACAAGATCATTGACATCGAACAGAAGCCGCTGGGCCTGGACGCAAAACGCCGGGAAGGCGGGCTGGAGCGCGTTCAGAATGTGGACGCGAAACAGCGCGGTTTCCTGTCCATCATTTTTGACTATGGCGATGTCGTGATCAGCACGGCTGCCGGCGATGAGGGCTATACGTTCATTATGGTGCCGCACCCGAAAAAGGTGCAGGCCACCGTATTTCAGAAACTCGATCAGTGGCGCCGCCGCCAGGACGAAACGCGCACCCTGCAACGCCAGCGTGAGATGATCGAGGGGCTACAGGTCTATCATCAAATTCAAACAGAACAGCGATCCCGCAACGATTATTGACGCCCGCATCACCACCCAAATGAGAGGCGGTTGATCAACCGCTCGGGCAAGGACGCCGCGCGCATGTGCGCCTGCGTCACTTCGATGGGATAGGCGACCCGCTGCGTGCGCCAGATTAACGTATCCACGTCGAGGATCGCATAGGCCGCACGAGGGTCGTTATCACGCGGTTGTCCGACGCTGCCGGGGTTGAGGATCACGCGTGGTTCTTCATCCAACATCATCGCGGTTCCCGGCGTGGGCGTCAGAACGTGGACACGATCGCCATCGGCGCGCTGGATATATAACATCGGTACATGGGTGTGCCCGACCAGGCAGAAACGCGTGTCAAAATGCTCGAAGCTGTGCTGCGCCACCGATGGCGAGTGAACGTACTCCCACACGGGATCGCGGGGGCTGCCATGCGTCAGCGTGAAATCGCCCCATAGCAGCGGCTGGCTCGGCAACGCCCCCAACCAGGCCATGCTTTCAGGCGAAAGTTGATCGCGCGTCCATAACACGGCGCGGCTGGCCTCCGGGTTGAAGTCCTTCACTTCCATCCGTCCCAGGACGGCCCAATCATGATTGCCGACCACGCTGATCGGGTTCAGCGCGCGCACCAACGCGACCGCTTGATCAGGCTCCGGGCCATAACCAACGATGTCGCCCAGGCACCAGACCGCATCATAACCATAACGCGTGGCGTCTGCGATCACCGCTTCCAGGGCGGCAAGATTCGCATGAATATCCGATAAGATCAGCACCCGCATCGGCATTTCCCCCTTCCCGTCCCGGCCAATCATAACATCACTCATGACTCTCTGTCGAAAGTTGTGAGTGACATCCCCACAGGCATTCGTTTTGGTCGAGCGCCTCAAACGCAGTATAATAGCGCAACGCCATGGACAATTGCCGGTGGGTGACAGAAACCTCAAGCCCCGCAGAGACGCTAGCTCTCGGGACGCTGCTGGGTGAGCATCTGCTCGCCGGTGATGTGCTGGCCTTCTCCGGCGAGTTGGGCGCAGGCAAGACGGCCTTCACGCAAGGCATCGCCCGGGGCATGGGCATCCGATCTGCCGTCACCAGCCCCACCTTCACGCTCATCAACCGGTACACGGCTCCCGATGGCCGGGTGTTGCAACACGTTGACTGCTACAGGCTCGGCAACGCATCGCTGGAGATGTGGGACGCGGGCCTGACCGATCTCCTCGCCGGCGATGATATCGTCGTCATCGAGTGGGCAAATCGCATCCCTGAGTTGCTGCCCCTTGATCATCTCGCCCTGGATTTCATCTATCTGGATGAAACCCGGCGGCAGATTTGCTTCCGCGGTGAGTCTGACCGTGCCATCGCGCTGATCGGCGCGCTGGCCCACCGGTTGCCGACCCAATCATAGCTGCGACTGGAAACCATCTCACCCATGTTGCTTGCGCTGGACACTTCGACCCGGTTTGCCGGAATCGCCCTTTACGCGATGGATCACGGCCTCATCGCGGAGACCAACTGGTACGCCGGGATGCAGCACACCGTTTCACTGATGCCCCGCGTCTCGTGGATGCTGGAGGCTCAGAGAGCGCTGGTTTCAGATTTGACAGCCGTCGCCGTCGCCCTGGGGCCGGGGTCTTTCACCGGTCTACGCGTGGGGCTGGCGGCGGCGAAGGGGCTGGCGCTGGGGGCTGGCCTGCCGATCATCGGCGTACCGACTCTGGATGTGACGGCTTATCCGCATCGCTTGCAACCTTTGCCCGTCATCGCCGTCGTGCAGGCCGGGCGCGGGCGCATTTGCTGGGCGCGCTATGATTCGCCGTCCGAAGACGTGGGGCCGCGAGAATACACCCTCTCCGATGTCCCCGGCATGGCGGAAGCGGCGCCGGATCCGGCGCTCTTCGTCGGTGAGTTATCGCCCGCCGACCGGGCCGTGTTGAGGGTGCGCATCGGAGAGCAGAGCATCGTCGCGCCCCAGGCGCTCGCCATGCGCCGCGCCGGTTATCTGGCCGAGCTGGGCTGGCGGCGCTTTGCGACCGGCGCTCACGACGATGTCGCCACGCTGAACGCCATCTATTTGCAAGAATTGCCCGGCGCAGCGCCTTGAACGCAGGGGTAATGCCGTTCATCACACCGATGATGGTTGCCGATCTCGATGAGATCATGCTGATCGAGCGGCAATCCTTTCGTGACGCCTGGTCGCGCCGGATGTACCTCACGGACCTGACGCAGAACCGCCTGGCGACCTATCTGGTCTTGCGGTCGAGCGGGCAGGGCGTGCCGGGGGTACTGGCCTACGGCGGCTTCTGGCTGCTGGGCGATGAGGCGCACATCGCGACCATCGCGTCGCACCCGGCATGGCGCGGGTGCGGCATGGGGCAATGGTTGCTCATCGGCTTGCTGGACGCAGCCATCGAGCGCAACGCAACACGCTCGACGCTGGAAGTGCGGGCCGGCAACACCAGCGCGCAGCGGCTTTACGAGAAGCTGGGTTTTGAGGTCGCCGGCGTGCGTAAACATTACTATCGAGATGGCGAAGACGGCCTGATTATGACCACGCCCTCGCTCGATGCGCCGGAGATGACGGCGCGCATCGCGGCCGCGCGGGTCGAAGCGCAGGAACGGGCAGCGCGGTGTCTGGCCGGAGATGTGGGGGCTGGAGGTAGATAATGGTGGATTCGCTGGAACAAGTTGCAGCCGAAGTGCGGGTTTGCACGCGCTGCGCGCTGCGCGGGGTCGCAAGAACGCCGTTCCCGGCGAAGGCCCGGCCGATGCGCGGATCATGTTCATCGGTGAAGGTCCGGGATTCCACGAAGACAACCAGGGCCGCCCCTTCGTCGGCGCATCCGGCCAGTACCTCGAGACGCTGCTGGCGGAGATCGGCCTGAAACGCGACCAGGTGTACATCGCCAACGTGGTCAAATGTCGCCCGCCCGGCAACCGGGACCCCGAGCCGGCGGAGTTGGCCGCCTGCCGCGATTACCTCGACCGGCAGATCGCCCTGATCCAGCCTTCGATCATCGTGACGCTGGGCCGGTTCTCGATGCAACGCTATTTCCCCGGCGAATCCATCTCGCGGATTCACGGCCGGCCACGGCGCGTGGGCAATGTCTATTATTTGCCGATGTTCCATCCGGCGGCGGCATTACGCAACCCCGCGTGGCGGCAAGAAATGAGCAAAGACATCCAGCGCATTCCGCAACTGCTCGCGGAGCTTGACGCGGCCGCACAGCCGCCCGCCGCCGCCGCGCCGCCGGATGATGACCAACCCGAAGGCTACGCCCAACTCAGTCTGTTTTAGCCCGTAGTCTAACGAATAGGAGACGTTCTTGGAAGCAGAGCATCCCTTGCGCGTCGTGCCGCTGGGCGGCTTCGGCGAAATCGGTAAAAATTTGTTGGCCCTGGAATATGACGAAGATATCCTGATCATTGACGCCGGGCTGATGTTCCCCGAAAGCGATATGCTGGGCATTGACCTGGTTTATCCCGACATCACCTATCTCACCGACCGCGCCGATCGCGTCCATGCCGTCATCCTGACGCACGGGCACGAAGACCATATCGGCGCGTTGTCCTATCTCCTCAAGTATCTGGACGTTCCGGTGTATGCGACGGCGTTAACGCGCGGCCTGGCCGAAGTCAAGCTGCGCGAGGCCGGCCTGTTGGCCGACTCGGAGCTGCATACCATTTCCCCGGATTCGGTGCTTCAATTCGGGCATTTCACCGTCGAGTTCTTCCACGTCTGCCACAGCATCCCCGACGCGGTGGGCGTCGCCGTCGGCACACCGCTCGGTCTCGTCGTCCACGCCTCAGACTACAAGTTCGATCAGCACCCGGTAGACGGCAAGCTGACGGAGGTCGAACGGCTGCGCGAGCTGGGCGACCGCGGCGTGCTGTTGCTGCTCTCCGATTCCACGAACGCCGATACGGAAGGCTTCACCCCCTCCGAACAACAGGTCACCGAAGCGCTGAACGGCATCATGCAGAGCGCCCCGGGTCGCGTCATCCTGGCGACGTTTGCCTCCAACATCTCGCGCGTCCAGCAGACCATCAACGCGGCGCGCATGCACGGGCGGCGCGTCGGCGTCATCGGGCGGAGCATGGTCAGCAACGTGCGCATGGCGATCGGTTTGGGGTACCTGGACATCACACTCGACGAGCTGCTCAGCACCGGCGAGATGAAGGATTTGCCGCCGGAGCAGGTGGTCATCGTCTGCACCGGCACGCAGGGCGAACCGAGCGCCGTTCTCGCCCGCCTGGCCTCCGGGGAGCATCCCCAGTTGCAGGTGCGTCCCAGCGACACCGTGGTCCTCTCGGCCACGGCCATCCCCGGCAACGAAGAGTCGGTCAACCGGATCATTGACGACCTGTTCCGGTTGGGCGCGGACGTGATTTACCAGGACCTCTGCGATGTGCATGTCTCGGGCCACGGCAGCCGCGACGATCACCGGCTGATGCTTTCGCTGGTGCGCCCGAAGTTCTTCATCCCGATGCACGGCGAGTACCGGCACCTGGTGCTGCACGCGCGCACCGCCGAAGCGGCCGGTATCCCGCGCGAGAACATCCTCATCGTCGAAAGCGGTCAGGTCGTCGAGGTGCGCCCCGATGGGCTGACGCCGGCCGAACGAATCAATGGCGGTCACGTGCTGGTGGACGGGCTGGGCATTGGCGATATCGGCGCGGCCGTGCTGCGCGACCGCAAGCACCTCTCGCGTGACGGCTTCCTCGTCGCGATGGTCGCCGTCAACCGCAGCACGGGCGAAGTCGTGGGCGAGCCTGAAATCCTGACGCGTGGGTTTGTCTACGCCGCCGAATCGGATGATCTGATCGAGGGCGCGAAGGATCGCATCTGGTCGGTGCTCGATAGCGCCGGCGCATCATCCGGTGTGCGCAACAAGATTCGCGACGCATTGCAGCAATATTGCCACGTGCGAACCGGCCGGCGGCCCTTGATTCTCCCTCTCGTCATCGAGATATAGGCCCGGCGCGCCGGATGCCGCTTCGTAGCGCGCGCCCCTGCGCGCCGGGAGCTCGGCGCGTGACGCAAAACGCGATGCCCCGCGTTGGCGGTCGGTGCGATTTCATGGCATAATTCGTCCGTTTGCAGGTTTTCATCCGCGCAAGGAGGTACAGGTGGCGAAAGAGCTGACGAAGGACGAGCTACTAGAGCTCTACCGGCAGATGGTCCTCACCCGTCGCTTTGAAGAAAAGTCGGCTGAGTTGTACGCCGAGGGCAAGATCGGTGGGTTCTTGCATCTCTATATCGGCGAAGAGGCGATCGCTATGGGCGCTTGCAAGGCGCTGAAACCCACAGATCACCTCCTGACGGCCTATCGCGATCACGGGTGGGCGATTGCCCGCGGGCTGGACCCCAAAGCCGTCATGGCCGAGCTTCTGGGTAAGGCGACCGGCGTCAGCGGCGGCAAGGGCGGCTCCATGCACCTCGCCAGCAGTCAAGCACAACTACTGGGGCGGCCATGCCATCGTCGGCGGCCACCTCCCCATAGCGACCGGCGTGGCCCTGGCGATCAGCTACAAAGAAGAACCGGATGCCGTGCTCTGCGTGTTGGGCGAAGGCACCACCAACATCGGTTATTTCCACGAATCCATCAACCTCGCGGCCGTCTGGAAGCTGCCGATCGTCTTCCTGGTCGAAAACAACCAGTATGGCATGGGCACCGAAGTCGCCCGCGCTTCAGCCGTGACGAACATCTACGAGAAAGGTTGCGCCTACGATATTGCCAACCGGCAACTCAACGGGCAAGACGTGATCGAGATGTATCAGAACGTAGATGAAGCATTGGAGTACGCGCGCAAGGAAGGCCCGGTGCTTCTCGAAGCCCTGACCTACCGCTATTCCGGCCATTCGATGGGCGACCCCGAGCGCTATCGCTCGAAGACGGAAATCGAAGAATGGCGCGTGCGTGACCCCATTGCTCGCCTGGAAGATCACATGACCGGTAAGGAGCTGGCCAAACAGGCCGACTTCGACGCGATTCGCGCGCAGGTCGAAACGGAGTTGGTCGAGATCGTCAAGTTCGCCGAAGAAAGCCCCAACCCTGAAGAGGCTGCGCTCTGCGAATTCGTCTACGTTGACCCCATCCCGCACCGCTAGTGGGACTCATTTCTTTTCAAAGAAGCCAGCCTGCGGTCGCCAGGCAAGAGGAGTAGTTAATGGCACGCATTACGTATCGAGAGGCCATCAGCCAGGCCCTGCGCGAAGAAATGTACCGCGATGAGCGGGTTTTCATCATGGGCGAAGAAATCGGCACGTGGGGCGGCACCTACGCCGTCACACGCGGATTCCTCGACGAATTCGGTGAGAAACGCGTGCGAGACACCCCCATCGCCGAGGGCGTCATCGTGGGCGCGGCGGCCGGCGCAGCCATCGCGGGACTGCGCCCGGTGGCCGAAATCATGACCATCAACTTCGCCTTCCTGGCAATGGATCAGATCGTCAATCATATCGCCAAGTTCTATTACATGTTCAACGGCCAGATCAAATGCCCGGTCGTCATCCGGACGGTGGGCGGCGGTGGGCGGCAACTCGGCGCGACGCATTCGCAGACGCCGGACGTCGTGTTCGCGCATTTCCCCGGCCTGAAGGTCATCGCGCCCGGCACGCCGGCAGACGCCAAGGGCCTGCTGAAGGCGGCGATTCGGGGCGAAGACCCCGTGCTCTTCATCGAGAACGCCACCCTGTACCAATCGCGCGGCGAAGTGCCGGATGATGAGGACTACGTCCTGCCCATCGGCGTGTCGGATGTCAAGCGCGAAGGCAAAGACGTGACCATCGTCTCCTACTCGAAGATGTTGCCGGTCTGTCTGCAAGCCGCCGAACAACTCGCCAAAGACGGCATCGAAGCCGAGGTGATTGACCTGCGCACGCTGCGCCCGCTCGATACCCGCCCCATCGTTGATTCGGTCCGCAAGACCAATCGCATGGTCGTCGTGGAAGAGGGGTGGCGCGCCTATGGCATCGGCGCAGAAATCGCCAGCCGCGTCACGGAACTGGCCTTCGATTACCTGGACGCGCCGGTGCGGCGCGTGGCGCAGGCCGAAGTGCCGCTGCCATACAACCAGCAGTTGGAACAGATGGCGCTGCCGCAGTTGCCCGATATCATCCATGCCGTGCGCGATGTTCTCTATCTCGATGTCTAAGAGCCGCCAGGCAACCACAAGCCCATCACAGGAGGGAATCCGTGGCTGAACTGATCTCCATGCCCAAATTGGGCTTTGATATGGCCGAAGGGCTGCTGCAAGAGTGGCTCAAAAAAACCGGGGAAACCGTCGGTGAAGGCGAAACCATCGCCATCATCGAGACGGACAAGGCCAGCGTCGAGGTGCCCTCGTTCCGGGCGGGCGTCTTGCTGAAAATCCTGGTGGAAGCCGGGACCAGCGTGCCCATCGGCACCCCTATCGCCGTCATCGGAAATGAAGGCGAAACCGTAGACATGGCCGCGCTCGGCCTCAGCGAGTCGACGCCGGCGCCGGCGGAAACGCCCGCCAGGCCCGCCGTCGCTCAGGAAGCGCCATCCGAAGTCGAAGCCGCCGCAGCCGCCGCAGACATCGTCTTACCCGGCGCGACCGCCGGAGAAACCGGCGCCGCGGGAGAAGGTCGCCTATCCGCTTCGCCCGTCGCCATGCGCATGGCCGCCGAACTGGGGATTGATCTCCGGCATGTCAAGGGGACCGGGCCGGGCGGACGCGTCATCAAACGCGATATCGAAACGCACCTGACGGAGCGCGAGAAAGTTCCCGCGAAGGCCACCGCGACGCCGCCCATCCCGACGCCATCCTACGAGCCGACGATGGAAAGCTACACCGCCGTCCCGCTCTCGCCCATGCGCCAGACGATTGGCCGGCGCATGGTGGAAAGCAAGACGCAGGCCCCGCATTTCTACATCACCAGCGACGTGGACATGGCCGCGGCAATGGCGTTGCGCAGCCAGCTCAACGCGCTGCTCCCCGAAGATCAGAAGATCTCCGTCAACGACTTCATCATCAAGGCGGCGGCGCTGGCCCTGCGCGCCTTCCCGAATCTCAACGCCTCCTTCGCAGGCAATGAGATTCACGTCCAGAATGAAGTCAACATCGGCATCGCGGTCGCGCGCGAAACCGGCCTGCTGACGGTCGTGATCCGCGATTGCGACACCAAGTCGCTGATGCAGATCGCCGCCGATTCACGCGAACTGGTCGGCAGGGCGCGCGACGGTCGCATGAAGCCCGATGACATGGTGGGCGGCACCTTCACCATCAGCAACCTCGGCATGTTCGATGTAGACCACTTCATCGCCATCATCAACCCGCCGCAGGCCGCGATCCTGGCCGTCGGCTCCGTGGCGCAAACGCCGGTCGTCGTAGATGGACAGATCGTCGTCGGCACCCGGATGAAGCTCACGGTCTCCGCAGACCACCGCGTGACCGACGGCGCAGAGGCCGCGCGCTTCATGCAGGCGGTCACGGCCGGGCTTGAACAACCCATGCGATTGTTGCTCTAGCCTCACGCATCCGGCTCCCCCGGCCACTTGTTCACCCGAACATGGCCGGGGGGCCTTCTCCCAAACCGATCATCATGACGCGCACTCAGGTCGGGTTGATTTCTCTGGCCCTCTTCCTGGCAGGCATCGCCCTCAGGCTGCCCGGTCTGAACGCCTATCTCACCCCCGACGAACACCTCTGGGCCGGACGCACCGCGCAATTCATGCTCGCGCTGGCCGATCAAGACTGGAGCGCCACGAGCACCAGTGGGCATCCGGGCGTCACCACCACCTGGGCCGGCAGCATCGGCGTCACCCTCCGGTGGCTTTTCGACCGCCCGGCGGACGCCGCCTCGCTGCGCGCAATGGCGGAGACGCTCGCAACAGACACCACCAATCTGGCCTATCTGCGGTGGCTACGGCTGCCGGTCCTCCTCCTGTGCGCGGCCGGCGGCGTGCTCTTCTTCCTGCTGAGCCGCCGGTTGCTGGGCGATGCCATCGCCGTGCTGGCCGCCCTCTTCGTGCTGCTCGATCCCTTCTGGCTGGCCCACAGCAAGATCATCCACCTCGACGCGTTGCTGACGTTGACCGTCACACTCGCATGGCTCCTGTTGCTGCTGGCGACACAGACCCACCGGAGGGCGTTCTACCTCGCCGCGGGGATCGCCATCGGCCTGGGCGTCCTCACCAAATCGCCGGCGCTGGCGTTGGGGCCGTTGATCGTGGGCTGGCTCCTCTTCGATCGGTTGAGCGCAACGGCGCGCGCGCAGGGTGAACGCCGCCGGCTGGCCGGCTTTGGCCGCTTCATTGTGGATTGCCTCTGGGTGGGCGTTCCGGCGGCGTTGGTCATCTTCACGCTCTGGCCGGCGATGTGGGTCGCGCCGCTGGACAACATCCGCCGCGTGCTGGGGCTGATGGAAACCTACGGCCAGACGGGCCACGAGTTGGGCAATTTCTGGATGGGGCAGGCCGTCGCCTCGCCGGGTGGGCTGTTCTATGGCGCAGTCATCCTGTGGCGCACGATGCCCATCACGCTGATCGGCGGCGCGCTGGCGCTGGTCTTTACATTGGCCGGACCGATCAACTGGAGTCGAGGCTTTAGCCGGTTGTGGCGCCAGGGTGAACCAGGCGATGAACCGGCTAAAGCCTCGACTCCTACGGCCATCGCCGATCTGTGGCGCACACTATGGGGGCTATGGCTCTTCGTCGGCTGGTACGTCGTGATCCTCTCCCTGGGCGACAAGAAGTTCGACCGCTACCTGTTGCCCGTTTTCCTGGCGCTCGACCTGCTTGCGGCCTTCGGCTGGGTCGCCCTTGCCCGGCTATGGCAGCGCAGACGCGACGCGGCGACATCCGCGCCGCGCCGTCGCCGCTGCATGGTATGCTCTGATCGGCGCGCTGCTGGTCGTGCAGGGCTGGCTGGTATTCGTCTCCGTGCCATCCTATCTGACGGCCTACAATCCGCTGGTGGGAGGTATGCGCACGGCGCGCCAGGTGATGCTGGTGGGCTGGGGCGAAGGGCTGGAGGAGGCCGCGGCGTTCATCAACGCGCGGGTGGGCGCTCCGGGAACGCGTGTTTCATCGTGGTATGGGTGCAACGTCCTCGCGCCGTTCCTGCACGGCGTATCGGAAGATATCTGCTTCGAGACGCCGACGCCCGAAGACCTGTATCGTGAGGACATAGACTACGTCGTGACGTATGTCAATCAGATTCAGCGCGACCTGCTGAACCCTGAGGTCGCGGCGCAACTGGCGGAGCCACTTCACATCATCCAACACGCCGGCGTCGAACAAGCCTGGGTGTACGCCTGGCCCAAACCCTACGCGCATACGGGCGATCTGGAACTGGCCGACGGTTGGCGGTTGACGGGATGGGAGATCGAGCCGCACGACCCGGCAACCGGCCGAATGGAGCTCACACTCTTCTGGGATCAAGCGGCGCTGGCAGGCAGGGACGATCCGGAACAACCCGTCACGGCATGGATCAAAGACGCATCCGGTGAAGTGTGGGCCGTCGTCGAAGCTGCCGTCACAGGGGCAGAAGACACTGTGGCCGGCTGGTCAGGCCCCGTGAGCGCCCAAACTCTGACGCTTCGGCTACCATTGGGGCTTCGCTCGGGATCGTATCGTGTGGAAGTCGCCCCCTTCGCCGCCCAAAGCGCCAACCTGGGCGAAATCACGGTCGCGCCGGCGCGCATCAGTGACCTCACGGCAAACCCCGACGCGGCCCGCGCGCTGAATCTGATCGGGGACGATGTGCGATTCGGCGACGAGCTGGCGCTGGTGGGCTATGAGATTGCGCCGGCCAGTGAAGAAGTGGTCGTTGACCTGCTGTGGGCCGTCGAGAAGACGCCCACCATACCCTACAAGACCTTCCTGCACCTCGTAGACGCAGCGGATCAGATCGTGGCGCAACAAGACAGTTGCCTCGGCGGCGTAGCGCCGGATGCAACGTGCGCCCCGATGACCGGCTGGAGCGCGGGCGATGTCATCCGCCAACGGCTGCGCTTGCCATTGGCGCAAGGCGAAGGTCAATTCTACGTGGGTCTTTATCATCCCGAAACAGGAGAGCGCCTCCCGCTCTCGGTCGGCGGCCAGATCGCGCCCGATGGACGCTACCGGCTGCCCGGCCTCGATGCGGAAGGCGCTCCCTGAAATCTATCCGCCCCGGTAAGCCTACTTCTTCAACGCGCCGCCATAGGATAACCCGCTTTTCTCCTCGCTGCGGTCGGTGGCCGGCGGCGGCTCTTGCGACAGCGCCGAAACCTCGGCGCGCATCTCCGGCGTCATGCCCAGCTCGGCCGCCGCCAGCGATGGCTCCAACTGCTCCAGATTACGCGCCCCGATGATGGCGGCGGTGATGGCCGGGTGTGTCATCACCCAGGCAACTGCCAGCGTGGCGGGGTGTTGGCCGTGCTCTCGCGCATACGCCGCAAACCGGTCGGCGGCCTCGTAGTATTCCGCATCGCCGTAGCGCTTGACGTAGACCGGGTTTTCCAACAGTCGCCCCGCATCCGGTTTGCGCCCCGCGCCGAACTTCCCGGTGAGCAGGCCGCCGCCCAGCGGGCTGTATGAAATGACGCCCATCTGTTCGGCCTGCGCCAACGGCAAAATCTCCACCTCGGCCTGGCGCTTCACCAGATTGTACATCGGCTGGATGCATTCGAACCGGGCCAGCCCGCGGCACTCGGAGACGCCCAGCGACCGCGCAATCTGCCACGCGGCCCAGTTGCTCACCGCCGGATAGAGAATCTTGCCCGCGTGCACCAGATCATCCAGCGCGCGCAAGGTCTCATCCATCGGCGTATTCGGGTCAAACCCGTGGATGAAATAGAGGTCCAGCCGGTCGGTGTTGAGGCGCTTCAGGCTGGCCTCGATGCCGAGCATGATGTTGCGCCGCGAGCTGCCGCGCGCGTTCCGATCCGGCCCGGTGGGGAAGTGGACCTTGGAGGTCAGGACGATCTCATCGCGGCAATCCACGATCAGCTTGCCCAGGATTTCCTCCGACCGCCCCCCGCTGTAGGTGTTGGCCGTATCAAAGAAGTTGATGCCCGCGTCGCGGCAGCGCGCAAACATCGCCGCCGAAGTCGCCTCATCGGCATCGCCGCCGAACGACATCGTGCCAAAGCAGAGGCTCGACACCTGCACCCCGGTGCGCCCCAAAAACCGATACTCCATGCTGTTACTCCCTTCGAAAGTTCATTATGTCAAGTTTCGTGTCATGGTGAAATGCGTTTCGAGATGATGCAGCGCATCGTCGGCAAGAAGGACGACCGGGTCGTCAGCGTTCACCGGCTGGATGACTCGCTTGAGGAAAACCTGCGCCTGTTGGCCTGTAACCGGTTGAGCCCGGCCCCGCCGGGTAAGAACAAGAGCCAGCCTGACGCCGACGGCCTGACCGCGGAGGAGCAGCCGAGGCTGCGCCGCCTGCTGACCCGCGTTGGCGGCGGCGGTGATGCGGAGCGCCCTGATGCCGTCAGGCGCCCTTACGATTCCTCGATCAGCCGATCGAATGCCTCGATGCTCACCGCCGGCGCCGTCTTGAACGTGATGCCGAGCAATCGCGATAACCCGACCGAACCCTGAAGCGCGCTGTCGTTATCAGGGAACTCCACCACCAAAACCAGGTCATGCTCGCCCATCAACGTGTAACCGGCCCTCGTCTCCGCGCCCAGCTCCTTGAGCAAGGCGATGGCCTTCGCTGAGCGTTCGGCGCTGATATGATCCAATGCCTCTTGTGAGTACTTCCCGAACATCAGATAGGTAGCCATGCCGCGCCTCCTCTCCTGAGTTCATCATACACCCGTTTGCGCCTTTCGGTGCGCGGTACTTCTTCGCGAGACACCTCATCCGGTTATGGAGCGTGCACTGTCATTCTGAGCGCAGCGAAGAATCTCCGGTGCTGACCGCCACATTCGGCATGAAATCGCGCGAAATCTGCCGGGACGCGAATCGGCCTGCCGGTCGCGAGGTCAACCCACACCCCCAGCGTATCAATGCGCGCCAGCAGCATCCCATTGGCGATGCGCCGGATGGTGTAGTGCCGCATCGCGCTGATCCGTCTGACATCCGAAACCCAGGTGGCGATCTCAACTTCTTCGCCCAGGCACGTGGGGGTCGCGAACACGGCATCATGCCGGCGCAAGATGATGGCGAATCCGTCCGCGGCCATCCGTTCGGGCGGCCAACCATGCGCGGCGATCACGCCCATCCCACAATCCTCCGCAAACCCCAGCAGCGTCGTTTCTGACACCCGGCGCGTCAAGTCCAGGTCTTGCCACGACACGATATGCCGTTGAGCGTACGCGCCGGGCGGCGGCGCAGGCAGCGGCGGCAGCGCGTCCAGCGCCGGCTGCGCCGCTTCAAGGAGCGCGATCGTCTCCACGCTCGCCGTGGCGGCCGGATCGGCGGAGCCGGTGACGTGGAAGACACACGCCCATCGGACACTGCGATCATCTTCGCCTTCGGGAGTTATCCGCAACTCCACGGTCTCACCAAAACGGGCGGGCCGCAGATAGTCCATCGTCAACCGGAGCATCCGCCGCCCGGTGTCGCCCTGAAGCAGCGCTTCTTCGAGGTAGCGCACGTAACTCACGTTGTTGAGATGCCCATACGCGTCACATTCATAGTGACGGATCGGGAACCGAAATTCCAGCATAATACCCTGCTATGCCCCGGCGATTCCGTCAGCCGATGTCGTCCAGACTTACGCCGTGTTCGTCGGCTACGGCAAGGATGCTGTTCCACACAGCATCCGAGGCCTCGATCCCCTCGACGCGCCGCTTCGCCCGTTCGCGCTCCTCCAACTCGCCGGGGATCAACACGCCGCCCGAGTTGGGCGTAGGCGTGACGCTATGCAGCCGGGTGAAGAACGCCTCAACCGCCGCCGTGTAATCCGCAGGGTCGGTGTAATGCGAGATGTCCAGCGCAATCACAAAACCGGGGTTGCCTCCCGCGCCCTGCGTTGAGGTCTCGCCGGGCCGCTCCGTGATCCCCGCCCCCGTCAACCCACCCGACAGGAGTTCCACCAGCAACGCCAGCCCATAGCCCTTGTGACCGCCGAACGGCAGCAGCGTGCCCCCGGCGAAGTATTCATCGGCGTTCACCGCCGGGCTGCCGTCGGCATTCAACACCCAGCCCTCGGGGATTGCCTGCCCGCGCACCAACTCCAGCTTGCCCGCCGCCACGGTTGATGTAGCGAAATCCATGACGAACGGCGGCAACGTCCCCGCAGGCGCGCCCGTGGCGATCGGATTGGTGCCCAGCACGCGTTGCGTGCCGCCATAGGGGGCCAGTGGGCCGCCGGGCCGTCCGTTGCTCACCATGACAATCGCAATCACGCCGTTCGCCGCCGCATATTCCACATACTCGCCCAGCCGCCCCGCGTGGCCGGCGTGCGTCACCCCGATGCCCGCGACGCCGCCCTCCCGGCTTTTGACGATTGCCAACTCGATGGCTTTCCAGAACGCCACCTGCCCGAAACCCCAGTGCGACTCGACGACAGCGGACGCCGCGGCATCGCGGATCACCTCGGGCCGGGCCGCCGGATCGAGCCACCCGGCGCGGAAGAAACGCTGATACGACGCGATGCGCATCACCCCGTGCGAGCTGACCCCGGCCAGGTCGGCCCCCACCAGAGAGTGGGCGACACAGTTCGCAATATCATCCGGCGTGCCCCACGAGGCGAAAATCCGCCGGCAAATTTCCATCCACTGTTCGCTGCTAAACTTCTTCGGCATGGGTCTTTGTTTCCTCTTCAGATGCTTCGTATCTTCGGGCGTCAGCCAGGGCGGATCATTCAAGAAATCGGTCGCCGATGCCAACCTCGACGGTCAACCCCGGATAATCCGGCAGATACAGCGCCCATAGCAGCGCCTTCATCACGACGTGCTCCGTGCTCTCGACAGGCTCCTTCACAAACACCACCTGCCGCCCGTGCGCCCGAAACGTCCACTTGCGCCGTAATCGTAACTCATCGGTCATGGCGAGACCCCGCCGTTATTCCGGACGTCAGCCGCGCCACGCCGCCAGCGCCAGACATAACCAGCCCAGGATGAAGCACACGCCGCCGATGGGCGCGACGGCGCCTAACCAACTGACACCGGTGAAGGCGAGGAGAATCAGGCTGCCCGAGAAGAAGGCCATCCCCGCGACCATCAACCAGCCGCCGATGGCCGGCAGGTTTGATTCGGGCCGGCGCGATGCCGCCCACGCCACCCCGATCAACGCCAGCGCATGATACATCAAATACCGCACGCCGGTTTCGAAGGTTGCCAGTGATTGCGGCGTCAGGCGGTCGCGCAGACCATGGGCGGCGAATGCGCCCAGCGCTACCGCCAGCGCGCCGGTGAGCGCAGCAATGATCAGGAAAATGCGATCTACGCCTGCCTCCTGTGTTGCAGAACCATACATGGCTTTGTTCATCGGGGGGCCTGTCGTGGGTAAGGCAGGAATAAAAATCCCGCCGCGAGTGAGCCGGTCCGGCCCGTCAAAAACATGGGCGGGGCATCTTCTTGATGCCCCGCCCACATAGCATTAGCTTCCTAATATCTCATCCAGCCGGGCCTGATTGTAGTCAACCACGACCGTCCCTCGAATGTCAAAGGTTGGGGTGGTCTCGTTTCCGTTGGCCCAACCGCGCACGCGTTGCGCCGCCGCGCGGTCGCGCGAGATGTCAATCTCCACGTATTCGATGCCGCGAGTTTGCAGGTAGGCGCGCGCCCGCCGACACGATGGACACCACGGCGTGCAGTAGAGCACGACGTCAGCATCCGGCGCGGCGTTTTCAGCCATCGGCGCCCGCATGGCGACGGCTTCTTTCGAGTCCGGCGCCAGCTCTGCAAGGCACTGGAACAGCACTTCGTTATCGGGTTGCTCGCCGATAGCGTGCACGTCCACATAGCGGATGACGCCCTGCCTGTCAATTATGAAAATCGCGCGCTCGGCGATGCCCTCCGCGTGGAGCACGCCGAACAGTTTCGCCACTTCACCGTGCGGGTAGAAATCGCTCAGCAGCGGATAAGTGATCCCGCCGAGGCTTTCCGCCCAGGCGACCAGACACGGCACGCTGTCAACACTGAGGCCCAGAACCTGGGCCTGGACCCCCTCGAACCGATCCAATGCGGACTGGTAGGAAGGGATCTGGTTCGTTCAAACGGGGGTCCAGGCCAGCGGGAAGAACGCCATCACCACGTTCTGCTTGCCGGCATAGTCGCTCAGGCGCACTTTTTGCCCGAGGTGGCTTTCAAGGACAAAATCGGGAGCCTTATCTCCAACTCTCAACGCCATATGTAAAATCAATCCTTTCAGTGATATATGTTCGTCATTCTGGATACAGTGTCATTCTGAGCGCAGCGAAGAATCTGTGTTTGCGCGACCGAGATTCTTCGCTGCGCTCAGAATGACACCCGTGCTTCTTGTTCAACCTGACGTTTTGCGGGTGATTTGATCAATGGCCCATTGGGCTTCGGCTCTGACCGTTTCATCTGCGTCAATCTGAGCCGCGGTGCGCAGGGCCGGCACGGCGCGCGCATCTCCGATGTAACCCAACAATGTCGCCGCATTCGCCCGCCGCTGCGCGTTGCCCACCGAGAGACCAATCACGAGCGGGGTGACCGCCGGCTTCCCGGTCTCCACCAGGCCGTTCCTGGCGGCATACACCACCGAGGGCTTGCTGCTGCCCAGGGCGCGCACCAGCGCGCCGGTCGCCGCCGGCCCGCCGAGTTTCACCAGGCTCTCCGCCGCGGTGCGATGGACCAGCACTTCCGGGTCGGACAGGGCGCGCGCCAGCGGCGGCACGGCGCGCGGATCGCCCATCTCGCCCAGGATGAGCGCTGTCCGCCAACGAACGTCCGAGTTCGAGATGATTAAGCCCTTCGCGCAGGATCGGCAGATTCTCCGGCGAAGCCAGCGCGCCGATTTGCTGGGCCGCGTATAATCCCAAACGCGGATCCGGGTCGGCCAATAGATCGAACAGGGCGGAAGCCGCCGATGGATCGCCAAGCGCAGCCAGCCCCGCGATTGCCGCCGCGCGGATGGCGGGATCGTCGCTGGACAGGCCCTCGATCAACGATTCCGGAGTCGGGATCGGATCATCGGCCAGCACAATGCTGGCGGGGCCTATGACGCCTGCGAACGTCAGCGCAACCAGGAGCGCCAGGCGCAGGCCCCAGGTCGAAAGCACGGTATTGCGAGCGATCATAAGATTCTCCAGTGCGAGCAAGCTCAACACGTTTTTTCAGGGTCTACTACCACCGGACCAGACGATGCGCGAGCCAATCGCCGATTCCCGACAGGTCTTCGGTAGGAAGCTGGCGGCCGGCGTTGGCGTCGAACAGGATGCGCGCCTGGCCGGGAAACTCATCATCGCCCGCCCACAGCAGCACCGCTACAGGAAGATAGGGGAGCGCCTGATATACATAGGCGGCTTCTGCAATGTCCAGCGGCGAACCGCCCTGCGCCCGGTTCGCCTGCCGAAACGCCTCGATATCCCCTCCGAACCGTTCGGCCAGCGCGCCCTCAGCATGACCCGCGAACGCCTGTGCGTAGAACAGGCCATCGGGCAGCTCGCGAAATGCCACCCACTGCCCCGCGGCGCGTGTCCCATCGCAATGCAGCAGGTAGTGGATCAGCACAATCGCGATGGATGGATGGGCCGGTGCGGTCTGCTCACCCCGGATTCGGATAACTTCTCCGGCGGGATGTGTGACGAGATGCGGCGTCCCAAAGAAGGGGACGATCACCCCTTCGGGCGTGCGTTCGCACCCCGACAGCGCGGCCGCGATATCAAGATCAACTTCGGCCCAGTCGGCCCGCGCCCGCTCGAGCGCAATCTGAAAGCGGCGGTTCGGGTCCACCGCTGCGTTGGCGGTCATTGCCGCGGCGACGTATATTCGCCGCCGATCAGCTCGCGGGCGATGATCATCCGCATGATGTTCATGCCGCCTTCCGCGCCGATAGAATAAGACCGCACGCCACGGATGCCCATTTCGATGGGATATTCCTTGCTATAGCCCATCGCGCCCAGCCAATTGGCGACCTCGTTAAGCGTCTCGAACGCCATGATCGGCGCGCGCAGCTTTGCCATCGCGCCGTAGAGCGCGACATCGCGGTGCTTGAACTCGCCGCCCTCGTACATCCGATCCGCCATCCACGCGGCCTTATAGGTCAGGAGGCGGGCGCTTTCGATATCGGTATAACGCTCGGCGGCGGGGAAATTGATGCCCTGATACGCCGCCAGCGGCCTGCCAAACGACTCGCGCTGCTTGATGTACTCGACGCCCATCTGAAGACAGGCGTCCGCCGCGCCCACACACGTCGCGCCGATGAGCGCACGCGCATAGGTGAAGCCTTCCATCGCGTGATAAAAGCCCTGCCCCGCCTCGCCGACGCGGTACTCATCGGAAAGATGCAGGTTCTCCATGTTGAACCCGCCGGTGGAAATCCCGGTCCGCCCCCAGTTTTCGATCAGGGTCGTCGTCACCTCGGGATTATCCTTGATCGGCACGGCGAAGAACGTGAAGCCCTTGTGCCCCTGCGCCGGATCGGTGCGGACGAGGGTCATGTGGATGCCGCCCATGCGCTGCGCTTCCTTGACGCCGCTGATATACAGCTTCTCGCCGTTCAAAATCCAATCGCCGTCAGGCCCACGCTCGCCGCGCGAACGGGTGACGCCCTCGATATCTGACCCGCCGCCCGGCTCGGTGGTGGCGATTCCCAGCAGCGCCTTGCCCGCCGTCACCTGGGGGAGCAGCCTTGCCTTGAGCTCGGGGTTGGCGTAACGGTCGAAGATGAAGCCCCAGCTCGCCTGCACCAGGTACATCACCGGCAGCGCGAGGCTGATCTCGGCGCGACCCAACTCCTCGGCGGCGATGGTCGCCATCGTCACATTCATGCCCTGCCCGCCGTACTCTTCCGATACGGTGGGGGCCCACAGCCCCATATCGGCCATCGCCTTGATGATGTCTTCAGGGATGTTGTTGGTGCTGTCAATCTCGCGCGAGCGCGGTGCGATCTTCTTCTGCGCGAAATCGCGCACCGCTTTCCGCCACATCTGTTCTTCTTGCGTCCAGCCGAAATCCATCGTTTCTTCTCCTCACGCCCCTTAGCATGTCTTTGCTTTCGTCGTGATGGCTTCAGCCGTAGGGGGACACGACAACGGCTGAAGCGTCACTACGAAGGATTATTGGTCTATAGTGCGATTGCGGTTAATCGGCGGTCAGGGCGCGCACCAGGTCGGCGCTCGAGATAATGCCCGCCAGTTGATGTTCCTCGATGACGGGCGCATTCTCGATCCCCGTGTTCGCAAAGAGTTGCGCCACAAACGGCAACCGCAAATTGGGATTGACCACGATCAACGGCTTCACCATAACTTCACCCACGCGCACGCGCGTGGGCGCCAATGACCGGCTGATCACCCGGTACACGACCTCTTGAAACGTCAGGATGCCATACGCATCGCCTTCGTCGGCGCGATCCACGATCGCAACCTGGCAATCACTGGCGACCATGCGCTCGATTGCTTCCTGGACCGTTTCCAACGGCGACACGACGACGAAACTGCGGTTCATGATGTCACGCGCCCGCAGCGAATATATCTCATGGGGTTGCATCGCTATCGCTCCTCTCCCGTGGCTGGGAAAGCGCGCCACGTCAACGCGACGCGTCACCTGCGGATTTTACCACAAAAGGCAGGGGAATGCTCAAATAGGAAGCCGCAACCAGCCGACCAGCAACCCGACGACCGCCCCACCCACGATGATCCAGACCGAGTTGAGACGGAACCGAAAGAGCAAGACGCCTGCGCCGAGGGCAAGCACGACGGTCAGCGGGTCTATCAGCGCGTCGCGCGCCAGTTGCACCGTGACAGCCGCCATCAGACCCAGGGAAACGGCGTTCACGCCGTCCAGGATCGCCGCAGCCCAGGGCGACCGCCGCAAGCGCGGGATGAACGGGTTGCTGATGGCGACAAACACGAACGCCGGCAGGAAAATGCCGACCGTTGCGACAACTGCGCCCGGAACGCCGTCCAGCAGATAGCCGATGAAGGTCGCCGTGGTGAAGACCGGGCCGGGCGTGAACTGCCCCACGGCCACGGCGGTCAGCAGTTGGTCCTGCGTGATCCACCCCAGGCGCTCGACGAGATCGGCCTGCAGGAAAGCCAACAAGACATAGCCGCTGCCATAAAGCACGGAGCCGATCTTCAGGAACACCAGAAACAACCGCTCCAGGCTGAAAGGGACGTTGAAAGTTTGCCACATCGGCCCCATCAGGCCGAGCGCCAGGATCGCGCCCCCAGGCCCGCCACCCCCCAAGCGCCGCGCATTCCGCACCGCTCCGACCACCGCTCCGCCCGCCAACAAGAGCAAGAGTTGATTGATCCCCAGCAAGCTCAGGACGGCAGCGGCGGCGCCGACCAGCGTTGTGAACCGGCTGCGGCCAACCTTCTTCCCCAGCTCCCACAGCGCCAGCGCAACGACGGCAATGATCACCGGTTTGATGCCATACAGCAGCCACGTCGCCTGCGGGGTCGTCCCGAAACGTTCGAACGCCCAGGCAATCGTCATGACGATGACCATCGCCGGCAGAATGAAGCACGTCCCGGCGACGATCAGACCCCGCCAGCCCGCGCGCACATACCCCAGGTGGATCGCCATCTCGGTAGAGTTGGGGCCGGGAATCAGATTCGTCGCGCCCAGCAAGTCGAGAAAGTGCTGGTCATCCACCCACTTGCGGCGGGTGACAACTTCATCGTGCATCATCGCTACATGAGCCGCCGGCCCGCCAAAGGCCGTCACGCCCAGGCGCGAGAAAAGCTGCGCGACCTCCACCAGCCGGTCCGCGCCGGGAGGCGGCTCTGTGGCCGGGTCGGCGTCTGAGCTTCAGCCGGGGTGGTTGGGCGTCCATTGATAAGGCCGGGTCGTAGCAAGCAGCTTGAAACCGAAGCGCGCCAGGATCGGCCGGCTCATCGAGCTGGCGTCTACGGTGAGGAAACGGACGCCACGCGCGTGTGCATCGCGGGCGCGCACGGAGAGCAGCGCAGAGTAGAGGCCGCGCCCGCGGTGTTCGGCCACCGTGGAACCACCCCACAGGCTGGCGAACTGCGAATCGGGATGGTAGCGAATCCACGCGGCGGAAGCCGGGGTCCCGTCCACGGTCGCCACGTAGATACGCAGGAGATCCGGCGCCTCGACCATTTCATCGGCAAGGACCGCCCTGAGCCGGTTGCGATCTTCACCCCACACCCGGGTCAGCACGTCAATGACCTGCCCGATTTTGCCCGGATCGGTGATCTCTCGGATGTCTGCGGCGGATAAACCGTGAAGAAGCTCAGGGTTTTCGACCAGATCGAGCACCATCACGTTTTCCAGCTCATCGGCCTCGAACCCGGCTCGCAACAGGCGCTCCGGCAGGTCCGGCGGCAGGTCGTGGCTATAAGTTTTCCACTCGAAGCCATAACCCAGGTTTCCAAAATACGCGACTTGCTCCGCGATGACCGCGTCGGCGTCCGTCGCCGAAAGATCGGACCAGATCACCGCGCCTTCGTCATAGGGCAGCTTCACAGGGGTCATGCGCACGACATCCGGCGTTACCTCGCGCCGATAACCGGGAAAGACCACTTCCCGCCGTTGTTCGCGGTCGAATAGCGCCAGCAGTTCCGTGTGTTCCATCTACACTTCCTTCAAGTCCAATATCCCGTCATTCTGAACGCAGTGAAGAATCTTGTGGCGCGAGCCGGGATTCTTCACTCCGTTCAGAATGACAAGTCTTGCGCAACCTCAGGCTGTGCGCAGCGCGCGGTTCACAATGGCCTGCGCCTCATCCTGGATGCGCCGCAGATGCTCTTCGCCCAGGAAACTCTCCGCGTAAATCTTGTAAATATCCTCCGTGCCGGAGGGTCGCGCCGCGAACCAACCGTTCTCGGCCACGACCTTCAGCCCGCCGATGGGCGCATCGTTGCCCGGCGCCCGCGTTAATACACACTGGATCGGCTCGCCCGCCAACTCCGCATCCGTGATCATCTCGGGGGTCATCGTCGCCAGCGCAGCCTTCTCTGCCGGGCCGGCAGGCGCGTCCGTGCGCTCGTAGACCGGCGCACCGAATCGCTCCGTCAGGGCGGCGTAATGCCGACCGGGATCACTGCCGGTCACAGCGGTGATCTCCGCAGCCAGCAGATCCATGATGAAACCATCCTTGTCGGTCGTCCAGACCGCGCCGGCGCGACGCAGGAAGGACGCGCCCGCGCTCTCCTCGCCGCCGAACCCGAAGCTGCCGTCGAGCAGGCCATCCACAAAATATTTGAAACCCACGGGAACTTCGACCAGACGCCGGCCCAGGTGCGCCGCCACCCGGTCTATCATCGAGCTCGAAACGAGTGTCTTGCCTATCGCGGTGTCGGCTCCCCAGCCCGTGCGCTGCCTAAACAAATACCCCACAGCCACGGCCAGGTAGTGATTGGGGTTCATCAGCCCCGCGCCGGGGGTCACAATGCCGTGCCGGTCGTAATCGGGGTCGTTCCCAAAGGCGATATCGAACCGGTCTTTGAGTCCGATGAGACCGGCCATCGCGTAGGGCGAAGAACAGTCCATACGAATCTTGCCGTCATGATCCGGCGCCATGAACGAAAAAGTCGGATCAACGACGCGGTTCACAACCTCGAGATTCAGGCCATAGCGGTCGGCGATGGGATCCCAGAAGTCCACGCCCGCGCCGCCCATCGGGTCCACCCCGATTTTCAACCCGGCGGATGCAATCGCCGGCATGTCAATGACGGATACAAGATCATCAACGTAAGGCGCAACGAAGTCCATCTCTCGTGTGGTGGGCACGCTGCGGGCTGCGCGCCCAGGGAATCCGCCGCACGTCGCGCAACCCCGCGGCGAGCAGCGCGTTGGCGCGATCCTGGACCGCACCGCGTGATAGACGTATCGGCAGGCCCGCCGGAAGGAGGATTATATTTGAACCCGCCGTCTTCGGGCGGGTTGTGCGATGGCGTAATCACGACGCCGTCGGCCCATCCCGCGGCGCGGCCACGATTGTGGGTGAGGATCGCGTGTGAAATGACCGGCGTCGGCGTATACCCCGGCCGGCCTGGATGACCGCATTGACTTCATTGGCGGCAAAGACTTCGAGCGCAGTGATGAACGCCGGTTCCGAGAGCGCGTGCGTATCCATACCCATGAACAGCGGGCCGGTGATGCCATGGGCCGCCCGGTATTCGCAGATAGACTGCGCGATCGCAAGAATATGCGCCTCATTGAAACTACCATCTGTGGAGGTGCCGCGGTGACCCGATGTGCCAAACGTCACGCGCTGGCTGCGATTGTGCGGATCAGGTTGTATCACGTAATAATCGGATATCAGCCTCGGCACATTGATGAGAAGGCGGCGCGGCGCTTTGTGTCCGGCCGGCGGATGCACGGTCATACGATGACCTCCTGCAAGATGGATACTCGGCTGAAAGATACCACACACGGCGCATGCACGGCAACTGGTATGAATGGGGCCCGAGTTGCCGGGCTTGCCCGGATGTGCTACTATCCGCGGGCCAGTTCGATGAACAGGCGGCGACTCATGATTCTTGACTGTGATTGGCAGGAGGATTTCTCATGGATTTTTCGACGGTGGACATGAAACGCTGCACGTTAGTGCGGCTCGGCGGTCGCATTGACGGCAGCGTCGCGCCGGAACTGGGCAAAAAGCTGGGCGAGTTGACGGATGCCGGCCATTACAAGTTGGTGCTAAATATGAAGGATGTGACCTACACCAGCAGCGCCGCGTTCGCGCGAATTGATCTCGACCTGGAAGACCTGCCGGCGCTGGAACCGGGGTGACCTGCGCCTCGCCGAATTACCCGCCAACATCGCGAAGGTGTTCGAACTCACCGGGCTGGACACCCAGATCCAGATCTATTCGACCGAGGTCGAGGCCGTAGGCACCTTCTAGCGCCCGATCAGGGCGCCTTCTCAATGAAAGCACTGCTTACAGGATGGGCTGCCGTACCAAACATCCGCCTCTGATCGGGTAGCACACAGGCTGGAAGCCGGATGCCGCCGTCGCATCCGCTTCCAGTTTTTAATGCGCGCCGGTGAAACAAGCCGAGGGAACCTTTGATGGGCGAATTCAGACGCGAGATCGTCGTTGAAGCCACTATGGCGGAGCTGCCGCACGTCTTCGAGTTCGTGGAGACGACATGCCGCGAGGCCCACGTGCCGCGAGGACGCGCAGTTCGACCTGCAACTCGCAGTTGAAGAAGCGTGTGCGAACGTGATCGAACACGCGTACGAAACGAAGGGCGGCACGCTGACCATCATATTTGCGACTCGCAACCTCGACGTCGTCCTCACCGTAGTGGATCAGGGACCGCCGTTTGACCCCAATTCGATTACCGCGCCCGATCTGAACGCTCCGCTGGAAGAGCGTCGCATCGGCGGCCTGGGTATCCACCTGATGAAGCGACTGATGGACGAACTGAGTTACACCCCGACCGGTCAGGGCAACGTGGTGCGCATGGTAAAACACAACACGATCGACGAGACACCCGATGCGTGAGATGGTGGGTCATGACGCGGGAAATGACCACGCTCGCCGAGGTCGGCCGCGCCCTGCTGGAAGCGCCCCTTGATGAAGACACCATCTATGAGCTGATTTATCATCTTGCCGGGCGCATCGTCGAGGCGGAGAGCTTCCAACTGGGGTTGCTCCGCGAAGATCGCTATCACATCAAAGTGTGGGTGAAAGAGGGCGTGCGCCAACCCCCTACCACTTTCGATCTCCCGGAGGACCAGGGCATCATTCGCTGGATGGAAGCCGGGCGCAGTCCGTTGCTGGTAGGCGATTTCGATACCGAGATGGCAAGCTTGCCGGCGCGCCCGACCTACATCAGCGACCGACCGCCGCGTTCCGCCATCTTCGTGCCCATGCTGGCCGGCGACCGCGTCATCGGCGCGATCTCGGTGCAAAGTCCGCGCGCCCACGTCTTCAACGAGAGTCACCTGCGGATGCTCTCCGTGCTTGCCAACCAATCGGCGGCGGCCCTCTCCAACGCCTGGCTCTACGAACACGGCCAACAACGTCTTAACGCGCTGATGGCCGTCTCGGAAGTCGGCCGTCAGATCACGAGTATCCTCGATCTGGACGCGCTGCTCACCCAGGTGGTCGAATCTATCCGCGCCCGGTTCGGCTATTATCATGTGCAGGTGTTTCTGGTCGAGCGGGGAACCGACCGCGCACAGTTCAAGGCGAGTACCGGCCATCAGCTCAATGAGAAGTGGAAGATCGAAGGCCGCGCCTTCACCGTCGGGCGCGAAGGCATTATCGGCTGGGTGGCGCAGCACGGCGAACCATTGCTGGCAAACGACGTATCGCTCGAGCCGCGCTATATCCCCGATGACCCGCGCCTCTTGCCCGATACCGCGCGGAGATCGCCGTGCCGCTCATCGTCGAGGGCGAAATACTCGGCGTGCTGGACGTGCAAAGCACCGAAATAGGCGCATTCGGCCCCGATGATCGCTTCATCCTGGAGACATTGGCCGATCAGGTCGCCGTCGCCGTGAGTTCGGCGCGCGCCTATGAAGCGCAGCGGGAAGAAGCCTGGGTCACCACCGTGATGCTCCAGGTTGCCGAGGCCACGGCGCGCGCGGAAAGCATGGCCGACGCCCTCGACGCCACGGTACGGGTCACTGCGATGCTGGCGGGCGCGGCGTCCTGTATCATTTGGCTATGGAACGAAGAGCGGGCGGCGTTCGAATACGGGGCTTCTTACGGCTTGCGCTTCGAGCAGAAAGAGGACCCGGCGACAGCGTTGCGCCTGCTGCCCGGCGAATGGTCCGCGCTCGATCGCTTGCGCCTCGAGCAGAAGCCGGCGGTGATGCAACGCGGCGATTTCCGGTTGCCCGAACCGTTGCATCGCATTTGCGCAGGCGACATCGTCGCGTTGATACCCATGCTGAATCGGGGCGAGACGTTCGGCATCCTGGGGGTAAGTTTCAACCGCGAGCTGGAAGCTCGCCTGACGGAACGGCGGGTCACCATGCTGACCGGCATCGCCCAGCAGGCCGCCGCAGCCGTGGACAACACCCGGCTGGCCGCTGCACGCGAGGAAGAAGCCTGGCTTTCCACCCTGTTGCTCCAGGTCTCCGACATCCTGCGTATCCCGCAGGCTCTGGGCGCCACGCTGGATCAGGTGGCGCGCCTGGTGCCCGCGCTCACCGGCGTAGATCGGTGCGCCATCCTGTTGCGTGACGCGCAGGGCGATTTTCGCGTTCGCACCGTCTACGCAACGGATGAGACGCTGGCCGGGGTCTATGCCGGCCTGATACTTGCGCCGGGCGAGCTGGAATTGCTCGATAATGCGTGCCGGCTGGGTCAGCCCCTGGTAGTAGACGACGTGACGAACAACCCGCGCATCCCGGCCGATTGGCAGGCGCGCTTCGGCAGCCGCACCCTGCTCGTCATGCCGCTGATCGCCGCCGATGAGCCGATCGGCGCGATGCTCGTGGATGATGTTTGCAACACCCATGTGTTCAGCCCGCGCCGGGTCCGCATCCTCAGCGGCATCGCAAACCAGGCCGCCGTCGCCATCGAAAATTACCGCTTACAGGAGCGAGAGGCTGAACGCGCCTCGCTGGCGCGCGAGTTGGAACTGGCTCACGGCATCCAGAGCAAGCTTCTGCCGCAGGGCGCGCCGCAGCCGCCGGGTTACGAGATTGCCTATCGCTGGCGGTCGGCGCGCGAGGTGGGCGGCGACTTCTTCGACTTCATCCCCATCGCCGGAGGCGCCGTCGGCCTGGTCGTCGCCGACGTATCAGACAAAGGGATTCCCGCCGCGCTCTACATGATGTTCGCCCGCACGCTTTTACGGGCCACCGCAATCAGCGGGCGCAGCCCGGCCGTAGTGCTCGAGCGGGCCAACGAGTTGATGCTGGCCGATAGCGCCTCAGACATGTTCGTGACCGCATACTACAGCGTGCTCGACCCGGAGAAGCATCGGCTCACGGTCGCCAGCGCCGGTCATAACCTCGCCGTATACGCCCCTGCAGGAGCCGGCGAACCGATCCCCCTGATCACGGCGGGCATCCCGCTGGGCATCCTTACACCCGCCGGCATCGGAGAGCAACAACTCGAACTCGCGCCGGGCGATCTGGTGGTTTTTTACACGGACGGCGTTTCGGAAGCGTTCTCCGCCGGAGGCGAGGCGTTCGGCGACGAGCGTTTGATGGCCCTGGTGAAGGAGAACCGCGCGATGACCGCCAGTGAGATCGCAGCCGCTATCGCCGAGGCGGTGCAGGCCTTCATCGGTGACGAGACGCAATCGGACGACATCACCCTCATCGTCCTCAAACGCGACGAACTGTCGCCCACAGGTGTATCCCATGCTGATTGACCTGCACACACACACCCATCCCTGTTCGAATTGCTCGGTCATGAGCGCCTCGGCCCTGATTGCTGAAGCCATGCAGCGCGGGCTGGATGCGCTATGCGTCACGGATCATCACCTCGCCCGCGGTGGGTTCGAGGCGCAGGCGTTGGCGCGTGAGAAATATGCGTTCACCGTCTTTCGAGGCGTCGAGGCGCGGACGACGCTGGGCGATATCCTCGTCTTCGGGTTGGACGAAGACATCCCCGAAGGAAGCGACGGCCCGGAGTTGTTGCGCCGGATACACGAACGTGGCGGAGCCTCGGTGTTGGCGCATCCGTTTCGGCGCGGCGGCGGTTGGGGCCTGTGGTACTGGCTTGAGCAGCAGGGCCAACCGGTTGACGCGTCGCTCGCCGCCCGCCCCGAGCTGGCGCATCTTCACGCGGTGGAGACATTCAACGGGCACGTCAACCCGGAGGAATTGGCGCAGGCCGAAGAGCTGGCACGCGTGCTGGGCTTGCCCGCCTGCGGCGGATCGGACGCACATAGCGTCCACTCTATAGGCATCACGGCGACAGAGTTCGCGCGCCCGGTGGCCGACGAACGGGCGCTGGTCCATGAAATCCGCGCGGGGCGCGTGCGCCCGCGCCGGCTGCGCTAACCGTCGCCTATGATGGCGACGTCACGCATGAACCCCCTCAGGTTCACCTCAATTCAGGCGCCGAACGCTGATGCGACCTGCGCGTCGGTCGCGGCGTATATTGGCGCGCGCCTCGGGGTGGAAGTTGAGTTCGTATCAGACCTGCCCTGGCAGGAACGCGGACGCTGATTGCTCGCGGGAGATATCCACATCGGCTGGGTCTGCGACAACTCGATCACTTCCGCGGTCAAGCCGGAGAATTTCCTCGCGATGATCGAGACCGCGGCCTCAAGTTGACACAAAAAGAAACCCGGTCTCCGGCAAAGCCGGGAAACCGGGTTTCTGATGTCTTAGCCTTGCGGCTTAGTACATGTCAGGGCTGGGGGCCGGAGCGGCCTTTTCCTTCTCAGGAATGTCGGTGATCAGCGCTTCGGTGGTCAGGATCATGGCGGCGATAGAGGCCGCATTCTCGAGCCCGCCGCGGGTGACCTTGGCCGGGTCAATGATCTGCTTCGCGACCATGTCGCCGTAGTCCTCGCTCATCACGTCGAAGCCGACGTTCTTGTTGTTTTGCGCCTTCTGCTCGCGCTTGACGTTCTCGACGATCACGGCGCCGTCATAGCCGGCGTTCTCGGCCAACTGGCGCATCGGTTCGGGCAACGCCATGCGAAGGATCTTGACGCCCGTCAGGACGTCGCCTTCCAGCTCAGCCTCGACCGCTTCCAGCGAACCCGTCGCGTTCAGCAGGGCGACGCCGCCGCCGGGCACAATGCCTTCCTCAACTGCCGCACGGGTGGCGCTCAGGGCGTCTTCCACACGGTGCTTCTTTTCCTTCAGTTCGACCTCGGTGCCTGCGCCCACGCGGATGATCGCAACGCCGCCGGCCAGACGGGCCAGACGTTCCTGCAATTTTTCCTTGTCATAGTCGCTGGTCGAGTTCTCGATCTCGGCGCGAATCTGCTCGATGCGGCCCTTGATGTCCCCGGGATCGCCCTTGCCGCTGATGATCGTGGTCTCATCCTTGGTGGAAACGACCTTATCGGCCTGGCCGAGGTCGCTGATCATGGCGGTTTCGAGCTTGCGGCCGAGTTCCTCGGTGATGACGGTGCCGCCGCTCAATGCGGCGATGTCCTGCAACATGGCCTTGCGGCGATCGCCGAAGCCAGGGGCCTTGACGGCCAGCACGTTGAACATGCCGCGCAGTTTGTTCAGCACCAGGGTGGCCAACGCCTCGCCGTCCACATCCTCAGCGACGATCACGAGCTCGCGACGACCCAACTGCACCAGTTTCTCCAGGAGCGGGATGATGTCCTGGGCGGCGGAAATCTTCTTGTCGGTGATCAGGATGTACGGGTTGCCCAGCTCCGCTTCCATCGCCTCAGGATTGGTGACGAAGTAGGGGCTGATGTAGCCACGATCGAACTGCATACCCTCGACGTACTCCGTCTCGAATTGCAGGCCCTTGGCCTCTTCCACGGTGATGACGCCGTCTTTACCGACTTTGTCCATGACCTCGGCGATCAGGTTGCCGATTTCGGGGTCCTGGGCAGAAATGGCGGCCACAGCGGCGATCTCTTCTTTGGTGGTGATGTTGATGGCCTGGGACTTGATGTCCTCGGAGAGCGCAGCCACGCCCTTCTCAATGCCGCGCTTCAGCATCATGGGATTGGCGCCTGCGGCCACGTTCTTCAGCCCCTCGGTGACGATGGCCTGGGCCAACACGGTCGCGGTGGTGGTGCCGTCGCCGGCGATGTCGTTGGTCTTGGTGGCGGCTTCCTTCAGAAGCTGCGCGCCCATGTTCTGGAACGGGTTCTGAAGCTCGATTTCCTTCGCCACGGTCACGCCGTCATGGGTGATGGTGGGGGCGCCCCATTTTTTGTCCAGCGCGACGTTGCGGCCCTTCGGCCCCAGGGTGGCCTTGACGGCCTCGGCCAAAATATCCACGCCGGCCTTGAGCTCGCGGCGGGCTTCTTCAGTAAAGACTAACTGCTTAGCCATGGGTTATTTGCTCCTCGTGTAGATTGCAGGTATTGCGATTAGACTTCGACGATCGCCAGGATGTCGGACTCGCGGAGAATCAGCACCTTCTTGCCATTCTGCTTGATTTCGGTGCCGGAGTACTTGGCATAGAGCACACGATCGCCGACTTTGACTTCCATGGCGACGCGTTTGCCGTCTTCGTCGGTGCGGCCGGGGCCGGCGGCGACGACGGTGCCCTGCTGGGGCTTCTCTTTCGCAGTCTCGGGCAGAATGATGCCACCGGCGGTGACGTCTTCCTGCTCGATCGGTTCGACGACGATGCGATCAGCAAGCGGCTTGAGGTTCATGTACGAAAGCCTCCTATGAAATAATGGGTTCTTTTCCTGCGTGGCAGGAATGTTCACTGGATTGTATTAGCACTCTCACTACATGAGTGCTAACAAGGGGGATTGTACACGGTCTGCTGTCAAGTCGTCAAATCGGGGAGAGGTGTTTTGCACGGGGCGCAATCACAACACAGAGAGTATACCACGAAAGCGTGCTGACGCCAGTTTCCAACCTGCAATCAAAAAATCCCAAATGTACCCGGAGTCGAGGCTCCCCTTCGTAGTTCCCATTGGGCTCGGAGCGTCTTACGCAGTGTTCCCGTATTCTCGCGTGCTTCGCGTACGAGACGGCGCGCCGGCGGGCGGTCGTCGGCCGTCTTCACGGCGCGGCGCGCTTCCTCGCCCCGATAGCTGGGCGCTTCGATGCGAAACACCTTGCAACGCGCCGTGTCCATGATACGGCTGATCAGGCGCGCGTCCGTGTTCTCGAGCGTGTTCATCGTGATGACAGTGGGCAACCGGGTGACATACCGGTGATTCAACAGTTGAAAAAGCTTTTCTTTGGCCCAGGGCGTGGCGCTCTCCGTGCCCAGGTCGTCCAGCACCAGGAGCGACGCGCCCTTGACCTGTTCGAACAAGCGGTCGAGGGTGGTGGGGCTATTGGGGCTGAACGTCGCCCGCAAGTGGTCCAACAACTCGGGGGCAACGACGAAAAGTGGAATCGCGCGCCCCGCGATCACCTGATAGTTGGCAATCGCCGCCGCGAGGTGGGTCTTGCCGCAACCATAGTCGCCGGTGAATACCAGCCAGCCAGACGGCGCCTCCGCGTAGCTGTGCGCCAGAGCATGGGCGCGTTGCAGGTTGTCTCGTTCGGGCGCGGGCAACCCCGCGCGCAGGTTGAACGTGCCGAAGGTCTGATCGCCGTAGTAGCGCAGCGTGCTGAGACCCGCGCTCCCGCGATCGGTCCCGGCCCCGGACTGGCGAAAATCGGGCGCCAGCAACTCATAGACCTGACTGAGCTCCGGATCGGCCAGGCGCGAAGTCACCCGGGGGTCCAGCTCCTCCATGCGTTGGTTGGACGTAACGACGGTGGGCAGGCGATTGTTATACCGATGATTGATGATCTGGAACAGTTTCTCCTGCGCCCAGGGCGTGCTGTGATGCGCGCCGAGATCGTCGAGCACCAGCAACGGCACGTCACGAATGGCCTCCATCCGCGCATCCAGCCCGGTTTCGCTGGTGGGCGCATAGGCCGACCGCAGATAATCCAGCAGGTCGGGCACGATGATGAAAAGGACGCGCTGCCCCATCGCCAGGGCCTGGTTGGCAATCGCCGCCGCAAGGTGGGTCTTACCGCTGCCATAAGCCGCCCAGCATCACCAGCCAGCCGCTGGGATCATTGGCGAATAGCCGGCAACGGTCATACGCTTCGTGCAGGTTGTAGCGGATCACTTCGGAGACGCCCACGCCATCGGCGATGAAGGTGTCGAACGTCATCCGTTCGAGCGCGCCCAGATTGGAGAACTTGCGCAGATCGCGCAGCCGCTCTTCGGCCAATCGCGCTTCGGTGCAACGACACGGGACAGGGCGGTTGTAGTTCGGGTCGCTCGGCGGACCGTCGAGCAGTACCCAGCCAATGCCGCGACAGATCGGGCAGGGGTCGGCGGCGCGTTCGGACGCCGGGCGGCTTGCCGCGCGTGGAGCATTGGCGTCAGGGTCGGGCAGGCTCATCGAACCCAAAATATCGTCAACGCGTTTCATCAGTGTTCTATAATATCCTCAAGATCGTCCAGCATCTGCCGGCGTCGGCGCGCTTCGGCGGCCTCATCAGATTCCCGCTTCGAGACGAGATCACGCCGGCCATCCACGCGCCACCGTTCCAGGATCGCCAGCACATATTTCCAATTCCGCTTGTTCATCACCGCCGCCTCGCGAAAGGCGTCGGCGATCCAATCGGCAGGAAAACGGCGCTCGGCCTCGCGCAGCTCGTCGGCAATCATCGGCGTCAGCATCCCGATATTCTGCTCGTACAGCACGAAGATCACGGGGCGCTCGATTTGAAGCTGCACGTCTTCGGCCACATCGGCCAGCAAGTCGAGATCGCCCGCGCGGAGCCGCTCCAGCACCTCGCGCCCGTTGGCGCTGTTCACCATATACCACTCTTCGGTCTCGCCGCCCGCGCGTGTAACGCTCGTATGCAACAATACCCCGCGCGCCACGGCGCGCTCCAAAGCATCGTACAGCGCCTCCGCGCCGGTGCGCTGGCCCGTGGCGAGTCCTGCCAATAGATCGGCGTCCTGCTCTAATTCGCTCAGCCGGGCGTAGCGCAACAGACCGCGCTTCTTGCCGATCAGCCAGAACAGATGCAGGATGACTTTCAACTCCGCCAGGTCATCCACAAATGGCAACAGCTCGCTGAAGAACGCATTGGGAACCGCCGTGGTCGGTTGCTTGCCCGCTGCAAAACCGGCGAAGCCGGTCATTTGCCTGTCCCTATCGCTCATCGCGCTCACTCCAACGGGCGACGGAAGCGTTCCAGATCATCGAACCTGGTGAGTTCCTTGCGGAAGAACAGGTGCGCCGTATCGGTCGGCCCGTTGCGGTGTTTCGCCACGATAATTTCGGCGATGTCCTTCCGCTCCTCGCTTTCGTCTCGCTCGTCGCGATAGATGAACATCACGACATCCGCGTCTTGCTCGATGGAGTTATGGACGATGATGTCGTTGGCAATGAAATTACTCAGCCCTGGAACGGTCAGGTCGAAAACCTCTTCCTCGCCGTCCGGCGAGATCGAGATGATTTTGTCCCAGTAGATATCGCTCGCAGCCAATGCGCGCAATTGGGGCGCATCAGGAAGTGACCTTGCCACCCGATCCATCCGCTCACGACTTATATTCTGTTGATAGAGACCGGTTCCCATATAGGCCATGCCAAGCGATGACTGCAACTGGCGCGTTGTAACGCCGGCTTCAGCCATTGCCGGTACAATCTGCTCACGCCATACCTCATACGGTATGACATCGCGGTTCGTGTTAGCGCCGCGGCCGTTGAACCATTGTCCAATTTCTTCCATGATCGAGTTTCTGGTTTCGCCTACAGCGCCAATCGTATGCACAAATCTCAGGATATCTTCCTGGCCCATGACCATGACATGATATTGACAGCGTCCTTTGCTACCCTGGTCGTATGGGCGCAAGACTGCATTAATGTTTAGCCGCAGAAGCAGGGCTTGAACATCGACTGCCAGTTGTCTGCTGCTGGAGGCAAAATAGATCGTTGGATGACGGGTCGTTCCGTGTGGCGCCTTAACGCAGCCGTCAGTACACCAGAGATGGCGCAGAAACATTGCTATCGTTTCCGCCGGTTGCTCAAATAGTAGAGTCGGCAGGCGCTTCTCATGAGAACGCAACCCGAAGATTCCCAGGGCATCTAGCCAGCGCGCCACGGGGTTTCGCCTGTGGTGAGTCAACTGCTCGGACGCCGGCAAATAAACTTGGAACCAGCTATGTTCAGGCTTAATACGCGGTCGAACTTGGTCTCCGAACACTTGAATCGCTAGACTTGTCACCTCTTCGGCAATTTCAAGCTCGTGTGTCGTGTACTGAATGGCGTGTCGCGGCAAAGTGCAACCGTCGCCAATGAGATGCCCGAGCAAAGCGACTTCAGCAGGCAGCATCGTGGCCGCGCTGGATGACGGCAAGTTGCGGGGGAGAGCCAGCCGGTCGCCGGGTAGAAGTTGATCCAGGCGTTTCCAGCCGCTTAAAGTGCGAAAGCGATGATTGGTCGTCGCGCGAATTGATCTCCCAAGGCCGGTCTCCAGGCGATAAACGGGTTTAATGCCGGTGCAGAAAGCCCTGGAGACGGGGGAGGCCTGAAGTTTCAGCGTAGCTTCATCGAAGGCCCAAACAGTGAAATTCTGCCTTCCGACCAGTTCCCGGATGGGCACGCGCGCTCCTGTATCCGCCAGCGTCACCAGCGTGTCACCTGATAAACAACCGCTTTCCCTTAGATCGGAGAGGATCGGTTTGCGGTCGCTGCGCGACTCGACGGCCCGCGAGAGCTGTGATAGTGCGATCAACGGCGCTTCGACCTCGCGGGCCAGGCTCTTCAGCGAGCGGGTGATATAACTGATCTCCTGGACGCGGTTCTCGGTGCGCTGGTCCCCACGCATCAACTGCAAATAGTCCACCACGATCATATCCAGCCCGTACTCGGCCTGAAGGCGGCGCGTCTTGGTGCGTAACTCCATCACGGAGACGGCGGGAGTATCATCAATGAAGAGCATGGACTCCGACAGGACGGCGGCGGCTTCGATGAGCATCGGCCAATCCGCATCGGGGATATCGCCCACGCGCAGGCGCTGCTGGTTGATGCCGGTTTCGGAGGCAAGCAGGCGTTGCACCAACTGCTCGGCGCTCATTTCCAGGCTGAAGAAAGCCACTTTCTGACCGAACCGCTTGGCCGCGTTCAGCGCGAAGTTCAGCGCAAGGCTCGTCTTGCCCACGCCGGGCCGCGCGGCCAGCACCACCAGGTCGGACTTCTGGAAGCCGCCCAGGATGCGGTCCAGCTCACTGAACCCGGACGGGACGCCCAGCACCTCGCCTTTATGGCGGTGCAGGTAGTCAATGCGGTCAATCACCGACCCCATGATCTTGTTGATGGGGGTCAGGTCGCGTTGAACGCGCCGCTCTGACACGCCGAAGACCAGTTGCTCCGCGCGATCCACGATGTCGTCTACATCTTCAGAATCTTCCTGCGCGATGGCCGCAATCTGGCTGGCCGCCCCGATGAGACGGCGCAGCGTCGCGTTGCGCTCGACGATGCGGGCGTAATGTTCGACGTAGACGGCGCTGGGGACATTGTTGATGAGCGAGGTGATGTACGTCGCGCCGCCCACCTGCTGCAAGCGGTCCTGGCGCTCCAGATCGTCCACGACGGTGAGGTAATCCGCCGGTTGGCGCTTCTCGTGCAGATCGAGGACCGCCTGATAAATCCAGCCGTTGCGCTCGCGATAGAAATCATCGGCGCGCAAGAACGACGACACCTTGATGACGGCGTCGGGGTCAATCAGCAGCGAGCCGAGAACGGCTTCTTCGGCCTCCGGGTTGGCCGGGATGGTCTTGTCGGGCCTGTCCATACGTGATCTCGGTGAGTGATCGGTAGTCCTGGTGGGCACCGGCGGGCACGAAGCCCTGGACTACAATATTCTGCATAAGGACTTGAAGTTTAGATGCAAACCCGGCGCGCCTTGAAGGGCTGCCGGGCAGTTGACAAACGCGCTGCAATTTTAAGGAGAAAAGCTATTCGAGACCGCTGAGGTCCAGCCCTTCCAGGAAATCCCTGAACGCTTCCGGCGTATCCTCGCCGCTGCGATCTTCCGAAGGGGCCGCGGGCATCCCTGTCTCAAGGTCCTGCTCGGGGGTGATCCCGGCCTGCTCCATGACGCTATCCGCCACGTAAACGGGGACTTTCGACCGCACGGCCAGCGCCAGCGCATCGCTGGGGCGAGAGTCAATCTGCATTTCCTTGCCGTTAACGGTGAGGGTGATCTGCGCGTAGAAAGTGTCGTTACGGAGATCGGTGATCGTCACCTGCTCGACCTCGCCGCCCAGCTTACCGATGAGGGACTTGAGCAAATCATGTGTGAGCGGACGGGCCACTTCCACCCCTTGCAACTCGATCGTAATCGCGTCGGCCTCGAAAGGCCCGATCCAGATCGGCAGGTAGCGCGTCGCCTCCATCTCCTTGAGCACAACAATGCGATGCTGCGACATGAGGCTGACCCGCACGCTATCAATCGTTACTTCGACCATAACTTTGCCTCCGGCCCATTGTGACCGGCGTCTCTCACGCGAGTGAACTCAGCGCGACGCCGATATGCCGCTATTATACCACAGTCTCACCGGGCGCAAGGAGCGCGGGTTCCAAAGCGACGCGCGAATCCTTGATTCCTGCCCCGTAACCGTGTAAAATAGCGCGTACTTCCGGGCGCATCCGGGCAGGGCTTGCCGGGGGCGCGCCCCAACCTGCAACTCATCCACCGAGGAGTATCTCATGTCGCAGTCCCCCACCGCCCGCGTCGAAGACGCACTGGCCCAACTTTCCGACGACTTCGCATACTGGGACAAGACCCGCGAAATCATTGACCAGGTCATTGACGTGATGCTGAATTACCGGCAGAGCGGGCACCCCGGCGGATCGCGCTCCAAAGTCTACCCGTTGCTCACGTTGATGCTGAGCGGGGTCATGCGCTGGGACATCCGTCACCCGGAAAAGCGTTTCGGCGACCGCTTCATCCTCGGCGCAGGCCACACCGTCCCGTTGATCTACTGTACGCTGGCCGTCCTCAACGAGGCCTTACGGCTGAAGTACGAGCAGACCGGCGATGCGCGCTATGCGCTGCCGCGCGGGCGCGAAGAGACCCTCTTCTGGGAGGACTTACTCAAATTCCGCAGGCATGGCGGCCTCTCCGGCCACGCCGAAATGGAAGGCAAGACCCTCTTCCTCAAATTCAATACCGGGCCGTCGGGACATGGCAGCCCCGCCGCCGTCGGCGAAGCGTTGGCGCTCAAACGCGCCGGCGCGGGCGAGGTCAAGGTCTTCTTCATCGAGGGCGAGGGCGGGCTGACGCCGGGCGCAAACTACGAATCCATGAACTCCGCGTGGGGCCTGGCGCTCGACAACCTCTACCACATCATTGACTGGAACGACTACGGCATTGACTCGAACCCCATCAGCAGCGTCGTGCATGGCAAGCCGGCGGACTGGTACAGCACGCACGGCTGGCGCGTGTTCGGCACGGAAAGGGGCGAAGACTGGGCCGCCATCTCCGAAACCCTCCTCGCCATGACGACCTCGGCCAATCCCGATCGCCAACCGAACATGACCTGGGTCAAGACGCGGCAAGGGTCGGGGCTATCTCAAATACGACAATGCCTCGCACGGCTCGCCGCACGCCATGGATAGCGAAATCTTCTGGAACACCAAGCGCGAGTTCGCGGAGAAATATGACGTCGCCTTCACCAACTTCGGCAATCCGGCGCCCGCCGATCCCGCGGCCGTCGCCGCCGAGTTCGAGGCCAACCTGAAGGCCGTCGTCAGCGTGTTGCAGCAAGACCAGACGCTGGTGGATTATCTGGCCGACCGCCTGACCGAGTTGGGCGACAGCGTCCCCGAAGCCATCCCCACCTTCCGGTTGGGCGAGGCCAGCCCCTACAGTGACGAGCGGCTCTTCGACTATCGCAACTATCCCGCCGACATCTACGTCGCGCCCGGCGCATCGGTCGCCAACCGGGCCGCGCTGGCGAAGTGGGGCGCCTGGATCAACGCCTTCGGCGCAAAGGAATATGGCCGCCCCATCTTTCTCGCCGCCTCCGCCGATCTGGCCGCCTCGACCAACATCAGCGGGTTCGCGGAAAAATACGGCGACTTCCCCGGCTACGGCTGGTACGAGCGTCCCGGCGCGCCGGAAGGCGTATTGTTGCCGCAAGAGATCACCGAGTTCACCAACGCCGGCCTGTTGATCGGCATGGCGACGGTGAACCTGTCGGCGCAGCCCGAAGAGGAGTTCAACGGCTTCTGGGGCGCGGCCTCCACCTACGGCTCCTTCTCCTACCTGAAATACGGCCCGATGCGCCTGTTCAGCCAGTTGGCGCAAGACTGCGAGCTGAAGGTCGGGAAGGTCCTCTGGGTCGCCGGCCATTCCGGCCCCGAGACCGCCGAAGACAGCCGGACGCATTTCGGCATCTTCGCGCCCGGCGTGACGCAACTGTTCCCCGCCGGCCACGTGATCAACCTCTACCCCTGGGAGTACAACGAGGTGCCCGTGTTGCTGGGCGCGGCCCTGGCGCAGAAGGCCCCCATCGTGGCGCTGCACCTCACCCGCCCCCCCGTCGCCATCCCCGACCGGGTCGCGCTGGGGATGCCGTCGCACTTCGAGGCGGCGCGCGGCGCGTACGTCGCGCGTGAATACGACCTCGACCAACCGCGCGGCGGAACCGTGATCGTGCAGGGCACCAGCGCCATGGCGAACATGGTGAAACTGCTGCCTGCGTTGGGCGAACGCGGCTTGAATATCAAGGTCGTTTACGCGGCCAGCCCGCAGTTGTTCGCCTTGCAGCCGCAAGCCTATCGGGATCAGGTGATCACTCCCGCCGACCGCGCCGACTCGACCGTCATCACCACCCAGGCGCGCTGGCTCATGCACGACTGGCTGTTCAACCGGGTCGCCGAGGAATACGCGCTCTCCGCGGACTGGGATGACCGTTGGCGCACCGGCGGCGCGATTGACGAAGTGATCGAAGAAGCCCACCTGTCGCCCGACTGGATCCTGAAGGGCCTGCAACGCTTCGTCGCCGAACGGCCCGAACGCCTGGCCCGCCTGCGCACCGAAGTGGACGCCGCGAGCTGAAGCCGGGGGTTAACAACACGGCCCCGCTGGAGAAGCAGCAGACAGATGGACGAACGCATCCGCTGGGCGCGAAAAGTCAGCCGCGCGAAGATCAACCAGCTCTACCAGACCGATGCGCGGGGCATCGTGGATGAGGCGCTCATAGATGACGTCGGTATGGCGCTCCTCGCGCGCTGCGAGAGCGTGCTGATAGTGAGCCGCGCGCAGGCCTGCTGCCCGCGCTGTGGAACGGTGTTCACCGTGGGTTGGGGGCCGCACGCCAACCCCGCCGTGATCTGCCCGGCGGGCTGTGGCTGGCAAACCACGGTGGAAGCCTGGCATCGCAGTTGGCGACATCAAGACCTGATCGGCGTGCGCGCCGCGGAGGCGTTCGAGCACTACGCAGCGCGCTACCCCGACGCGCGTACGCCGCAGGAGAAGATGCTGCTCATTGACGGGCTGATCCACGCGTTTCATCAGGGCATCATCGAGGGCAGCCCGCATCGGTCGGCGGCCAACAATCTCATCGAAGGCAGCTATCGCGACGTGCTCGCCTTCCTTGACACGCTGGCCTGCGGCGCAGAGAGCACACCGGGGCTGCGCGAGAGCCAGGCAGCCTGGCGCGCGCAGGCGGCAATGGCCGAGCAAGCCCGCCGCGGGCATCCATGATTGCAACGCAGCAGCATTCTGAAAGGCCTGCAGGTTATGTCAACAACACTCGTGCGCAGCACACCTGAATCGCAGGGCGTCCCTTCTTCCGCGATCCGGGCGTTTGTCGAAGGAGTCGAAAAGGCCGGCCTGGAACTCCACAGCCTGATGCTGCTGCGCCACGGGCGCGTCATCGCCGAAGGCTGGCGGCATCCCTACGCGGCGGGTGTCCCGCACGCGATGCACTCGCTGAGCAAGAGCTTCACCTCAACGGCGATCGGCATGGCCGTGGACGAAGGCCGGCTGACCGTGGATGATCCGGTGCTGGCCTACTTCCCCGAAGATGCGCCGAAGCGACCGAGCGACAACCTGAAGGCCATGCAGGTGCGTCACCTGCTCTCTATGTCCACCGGCCACGACCAGGACACAACAGGGTATATGATCAGGCGCAAAGACGGTAACTGGGCTCGCGCCTTCCTGGCGCGCCCGGTAGTCTATGCGCCGGGGACGCATTTCCTGTATAACACCGGCGCGACCTACATGCTTTCGGCCATCCTCCAGAAGCTCACCGGCCAGACGCTGCTTGACTACCTGGGCCCGCGCCTCTTCGAGCCCCTGGGCATCGAGGGCGCAACCTGGGAAGTATGCCCGCGCGGCGTCAACACCGGCGGCTTCGGGCTGAGCATCAAGACGGAAGACATCGCCCGGTTCGGCCAACTCTATCTCCAGCGCGGCGCATGGCAGGGCCGACAACTCGTTTCTCAGGCCTGGGTCGCGGAGGCCACGGCGAAGCACATCGCTAACGGCGACGACCCCGATAGCGACTGGGCGCAGGGCTACGGTTATCAATTCTGGCGTTGCCGTCACGACGCCTATCGCGGCGACGGGGCGTTCGGCCAGTATTGCGTCGTGCTGCCCGAACAAGACGCCGTGCTGGCGATCACGGGCGCAGTGAAGGACATGCAGACTCCATTGGACCTCGCGTGGACGCATCTGCTGCCCGCCATGAGCCGCTACCCGCTTGCGGCGGACGAAGAAGCGGAAGCTGCGCTGCGGCAAACACTCGCCGGCCTGAAGCTGCCACTGCCAAAGGGCCAACCCAACCCGGCTTTGGCCGCGCAAATCACCGGCGACGCGTACCGATTTGCGCCCAATCGGGCGGGCATCGAAGCGGTCCGCCTCGACTTCGAGGGGCCGATTGCGCGGGTGATGATGCGAGATCGGCGCGGTGATCACGCGGCGGTCTGCGGCGCGGGGCATTGGCTCTATGGAGAGTCCTCCTTCCTCGGGCTGACCGGCGAAGCGCGCCCTGTCGCCGCGGCCGGCGCGTGGACGGCCCCCAACACCTACACGGCGCAACTCTGCTTCTTGCAACAGGGCGTCACCCTGACGGCGACCCACACCTTCACGGAAGACGCGCTGCGCTATCGGCTCGAGGCCAACGTCGGTTTCGGCCCCACGAAGACCCCCCAACTGGTGGGGCGTCCGGCGAAACCCACACCCGACTGATGAGGTCGAACGTGAGCGATTATTTCTGGCAGGGTCAAAAAATTCGACTGCGCCCCTTGCGCGCCGATGACTGGGAAGTGATGTGGGCCGAGCGGCGCGACAGTGAAGCGGTTCGCATGTTCGAGCCGGGCATCCAGTTGCCCGTGAGCGAAGCGCAGATGCAGGCCTGGGTGCAGGAATCCGCGGGCAAGCCTCTCGATCATGAAGGCGTCGCGGATCTCTCCTTTGTGGTCGAGACGCTGGAAGGCGAACCCGCCGGCTTCGCGGCCATCCACGAGCGCAATGCACAGGCCGGGACGTTCCACCTGGCCGCGCGCATCTACCGGCGCTTCTGGCGGCGCGGCTATGCCCGCGAGGCCCTGACCCTGCTGATGCGCTATGGCTTCCATGAGTTGCGCTACCAAAAGGCGAACTCGGCCACGATTGATTGCAACGTACCATCCATCAAGATGCACATTGCGATGGGGTTCGAGTTGGAAGGTCGCATCCGGCGCAACGTGTTCACCGGCGGCAAATATTACGACGAGGTGCGGTTCGGCATGACGCGCGAGGAGTTCGACGAGCGGATCGGCGCATGATCGAGATCGCGTGTCGCGTGGGGTGCGGCGCATGTTGCATCGCCCCATCCATCTCATCGCCTATTCCGGGGATGCCGGGCGGCAAGCCGGCGGGCGTGCGCTGCATCCAGTTGACCGGTGACAACCGCTGCAAGCTGTGGGGCAGCCCCGACCGCCCCACCGTATGTAACCGCCTGCGGCCCAACGCGGAGATGTGCGGCGAGACGTTCGCGCACGCGATGGCCTATCTGACGAATCAAGAAATCAACACGCGACCGGAGCGCTCTTAGGACAATATGCGATTATACTTTGTGCGACATGGCGAGGCCGAATCGAATGTTCTTGGCCTCATCACCAATCGCGGCGACGACGTCTATCCGCTGACGGAGAAAGGACGGGGGCAGGCGGCGGCCGTCGCGGATGTCCTCTCGGCCAACGGCGTCACCCGGATCTATTCCAGCCCGCTCTTGCGGGCGCAGCAGACCGCCGATTTTATCTCGCAGCGCACCGGCCTGGCATACTCGCTCGCAGATGCCTTACGCGAGTTCGATTGCGGCGTGCTGGAAGGCAAGTCCGACGCCGAGAGTTGGGCGCTCCACAACGAAATATGGCTCGATTGGCGCGAGCGCGGCCGTTATGACAGTCGCATCGAGGGCGGCGAAAGCTTCCTCGATATGCGCGCCCGCTTCGAGCCGTTCGTGCAGCGTCTGCTCGATGAGCTAAGCGACGACGACCGCGTTGTCCTGGTCGGGCACGGCGGCCTTTACAGTCACATGCTGCCGGCCTTGCTGACAGACACGGAGTTTGCGCGCGACGCCGGGCTGCCTTTCCCCAACACCGGTTACGTTGTGGCCGAACCACGGCCCGCCGACCGCCCGGCGGGCTGACCTGCCTGGAATGGTGCGGCGTCGTCAATGGGAGGATCGTATGATTGTGCGGATATGGCATGGCTGGACGACGCCGGAAAATGCCGACGCCTACGCAGCCCTGCTGCGCGACGAAGTCTTCATCGGCATCGCCGAACGGCGCCTGCCCGGCTATCACGGCATCCAACTGCTGCGGCGTGACGCGGGCGAAGAGGTAGAATTCGTGACCCTCATGCGATTCGATTCGCTGGAAGCCGTGCGAATCTTCGCGGGCGACGACTACGAAGTCGCCATCGTGCCGGCCCAGGCTCAGGCGTTGCTCAAGCGTTACGACCCCCGCTCGCAGCACTATGGGTTGCAAATCCAGGGCGATGCACCCGCCGTGTCCCTGACGCCCCGGTCGCGCGAATCGGCCCTGATCGTCTGCATGCCGGAGGCCGACGCCGTTATCGGCGGGTGCCGCTTGCTCCACGACCCTTCCGCGGTACACGGCGTCCCGGCCCATATCACCGTCCTCTACCCGTTCAAAGCGCCCGAATCCATCACGCATGATGACTTGCGCACGCTGGCGCAGATCTTCTCTGCCTTCCCCGCGTTCGATGTGACGCTGGAGGAATTCCGGCGCTTCACCCACGTGCTCTATCTGGCGCCCGAGCCGGCGACCCCATTTCGCGCCCTGACGGAAGCCGTGGCCGCGCGCTTCCCGGATTATCCCCCCTATGGCGGCGCGTATGATGAAGTGATTCCCCACATGACCGTCGCCCAGGTGGATGACCCGCGCGACCTCGATCAGATCGAAGCGGAATTTGCCGCAAAGTGCAATACCGGTCTGCCGATCCGCGCTCGCGTCACCGAAATCGTGCTGTTCGACAACGCCACGGGCATCTGGCGTCGCCGCGCCGTCTTCCCCTTAGCGAACTAATCTCACCACGAAGACACGAAGAAGCGAAGAGAAGATGAGAAGGAATCCATGTCCATAGTAAAAAATAGTCTTCTTCGCTTCTTCGTGTCTTCGTGGTGAATCTCTTCTCTTGGTGCTCTTGGTGTCTTGGTGGTAAGTCTGCCCGCGGTTATATGCTATAATCGCTTGCATGGAAAGAGACCTTGACCCGTTCGAGCAGTTCGTCATGGACGCCTATGACGAATTGCCGGCCTTCTTCAAAGATCGTCTCGATAATGTCGTCGTCGTCGTCGAAGACTGGCCCGACCACGCCACCCTGCGCAGCGCCGGCGCGACATCCCGCTATGGAATATTGGGCTTCTATCACGGCATCCCGCAACCCGACCGCAACAGCGCCTACGGCCTGGTCTCGCCGGACAAGATCAGCATCTACCGCCGCCCGATCGAAGCGCAATGCCGGACGCCCCAGGAGACGCGCGACCTCGTCAAACGCGTCCTGTTCCACGAAGTTGCGCATCATTTCGGGATTTCCGATGACCGGCTGCATGATATCGGGGCCTATTGACCGGCCCTTCCCTGAGGAGATTTGATGAAAACCCCTGCGCGCTATCAACCCGTGACCCCCGCGATCATCGAAGAACTCCGGCAAATCGTTGGAGTCGACCAGGTCATCTTCGATGATGTAGACCGGATGCTCGATTATTCGCACGATGAAACGATGGGCGAACATTACGCACATATGCCCGAAGTCGTCGTCAAGCCGGACAGCGCGGCGCAAATCTCTCAGATCATGCAGCTTGCCAACCGCGAACGGATCCCCGTGACGCCGCGCGGCGCCGGCTCGGGCCTTTCCGGCGGCGCCGTGCCGGTCTACGGCGGCATCCTGCTCTCGCTTGAGCGCATGAATCGCATCCTGGAAGTGGACCCCGCCAACCTGGTCATCGTGGTGGAACCGGGCGTCGTCACCAGCGAGATCAATGCAGCCCTGGGCGCATATAACTTGTTCTATGCCGGCTACCCGATGAGTCTGGAAACCTGCTTCATCGGCGGCAACGTGGCGGAGAACGCGGGCGGCGGGCGCGCCATCAAATACGGCGTCACCGGGCGCTACGTGCTCGGCCTTGAGGTCGTCCTGCCCACCGGCGAAATCGTCGAGATGGGCGGCAAGCGGGTCAAAGACGTGACCGGCTATGACCTGCTTCACCTGATGGTCGGCTCCGAAGGCACGCTGGGCATCTTCACCCGCATTACGCTGCGTCTGCTGCCGCTGCCTACTCTCCGCACCGTCCTGCTGGTTCCCTTCGTCGGTGCGCACGAGGCCATCGCCGCCGTGCCCCGGGTGATCACACATGCCCGCGTGATTCCGGCTTCCATCGAATTCATGGATCGCCTTTCCCTCTTCACCACTTATGACTTCCTGGGCGAACGCCCGCCCCGCGCCGATATGGGGGCCATGCTGTTGATCGAGCTGGACGGCGCGTCCGCGGCGCAGCTTGAGGCGGAGACGGAAGCCGTCGCCGATGCCTGCCTGGAGGCGGGCGCGCTGGATGTCTACGTGGGGGATACGCCGGCCAAAGAGAAGAAGATGTGGCGCGTGCGCCAGAAGATGTCGGATGCGCTCAACACCCTCGCAGATCAGCAAAGCTCCGAGGATGTCGTCGTGCCGCCCGCCGCCATCGCCGATCTGGTCACGGCCTTCGAGGGGTTGACGGCCCGTTACGGCGCGCGGATCCCGGCCTTCGGCCACGCCGGCGACGGCAACCTCCACGCGCGCATCCTCAAACCCGAGGGGCTGTCCGGCGCAGATTGGGACGCGCTCAGACCGGCGATCTTGCGCGAGCTTTACGCGGAAGTGGCGGCGCTGGGGGGCACCATCAGCGGAGAACACGGCATCGGCTCGAAGCGGTCGGCCTACATCCCGCTCGTCCTCGACCCGGCGCTCATCGAGCTACAGAAGAAGATCAAAGCGGCGTTCGACCCGCTGAACATCCTCAATCCCGGCAAAATCTTCCCGGAACCCAAACCCGTCGCCTGACCCGCGTCCCCGTGGGAAAACACTGACGCGGTCATGCTGAGCGGGTTGACCTTGAGAAGTCCTCTACGAGGGATTCAATTCCCCGGAATCTGCGTGCCGGGGCCGTATTGATACACCGCGCGCCAGGGCCGGTACTTGCTGACGAACTTATCTTCTTTGACGCGCCCATCATTGAACGTCACGAGTCGGCTCACCGTCACGTCGGAGCCGTTTTTCGCCCAGTCCACCTGCTTGATCTTCCCCGTCGCCAACGACGGATTCTCTTCGTAAATCGGGCCTTCCGGCTCACGCACATTCGTGATCACCGGCTTGCCGATCATCTCCGTCGAGCGATCCTTCGTGCCGTAAATGTAAAATGTCATCTGGTACTTTTCCGGGATGACTTCCGGCTTGATCAGCAGATAGTGCTCCGAGTCGTTGCGGAAGCGAAAGTCCGCCGTGGGCGTATAGATCGTCGCATCCAGCCCCGGCGGATTGTAATAGCTGACGAGATAGGAATGCGGATAACGCTCCAGCACGGGGAAACCGCCCCAGAACGCCGACTGAAAGGCCGTCGTCGAGACCTGGCAGACGCCGCCGCCCACCCCGACCTCGGTGCGGTCGCCGCGGATGATCAGCGAATCCACGAACCCGTTGGCCGCGTTCACCTCACCCACGTTGTCATTGAACGAGAATTCCTCGCCGGGCGGGATCACCACGCCACGGAATTTCTCGGCCGCAACGATGATGTTCTTCACCCGCTCCGGGCTGGACCCCTTGAAATAGGTCGTCCCCGCGCTGACCAGTTCCGTGATGCCCATCTCGGCGATGTTGCTGCCATCCACTTTCGGGGTGACTGTGACGACCGGCAGCGTTACGGCGCGTTCCTCCGCCAGCAACGCCTTCTGAATCAGATCCGCAGCCGCTTCCACATCCAGCTTTTGGCCGGTCGTGCCGGGATTCAGGATGACCACCTGGCCGGCATCGGGGTCGAAATCCAGCCGGGCGTTGTACGCCGGCAAGTCAATCTGCTTTGAGATCGTCTGCAAGAATGCGACGATCTTCTCGCGGTCCGCCTGAGCCGTCATTTCCAGGTTGCCGTCCGCCGTCGCCACCGGCGTGAACGTCAGCCAGTCGCTCATCATCGCCCGGTCAATGGCAAACTGTAGCCGCCCGTTGACGCCGTCCGCGGTCAGCATGATCGGCGCGCTGAGCAACTGCTTCGCCTGCGCCACCGCCTTATCCGCGGAGTGGATCGAAGGCTTCCGCTCTTCGACCTCCAGATCAACCACGCCGCCCGCGCCGTTGCGCGCCAGCACCGTCAGCACCTCGCGCGCCGCGGCGACGTTCAGCGCACGCCCCGCATAACCCGGCGTGCTGCTGATATCCAGGCCATTCACCACCAGCGTCGCCTCGCGCGGCGGCAGGTTGATCTCCGCCGCGATCTCGCGCAAGATCAACTCGATCTTGCCCTGATCGTACTTGAGCACCGGCGCGATCCGGTGGCCGAACGCCAATGCCTGCGCCTGCCCGGTCAGGTTGGCGACCCACCGGTTCAAGAACCCCGCGCCCGACTCCTGACGACCGACCGCATAGGCCTGCGCCGCCGTCGCGCGCACATCCACCCCCACGCCCAGATCATCGGGGCCAAAGACCCACGTGCGATCCCCATAGCGGACGATCACCGGCTGCCCCGGATAGGGCGTCAACTCATCCGTGAGCCGGCTCTGCACCGCCTCCAGATTCATCCCGCTCAACGGGATGCCCGCCACCGAGACGCCCTCATAGACGCGTTCGGAGAAGCGGTACTGATAGAAAGCCACGCTTCCCACCGCGCCGAAGACGACAATCTCGAGCAAGATGATCAGGAAGAGCCAGAAAGCGCGGCGCGGCGACCGGGTCGCTTTCGCGATCGGAGCAAGCTCTGGAGCAGCGTAAGAAGTTTGCAAGGTCCGATTTCTCAACGAGTGATACTGGCGCTTGTCATAATTCTAGCAGAGCCGCCGCATTCCGGCAAGGGTTCGGAACTACAATCACACAATCGCACGGCGCGGCGCATCACCTGCGGGCGGCAGGTCACTCCGCATTAACGACCGTATACGCCGGAATGTTCCCCGTCTGGCGACGACCGCGGTCGTCTTCATATTCGATCCACCAGTGAGGGGCCCAGGCCAGCGACACCAACTCCACGTCAATATCTGAGCGCCGCGGTGAGATTTTGGCGCTCTCGATCTGCCCGGCAGAGGTTTCCCATTGCGCCGTAGCCGCTTCGACGGCTTTCTGATATTCGGCTTCCAGGCCGGCGATATCGGTCTGCATCCGGGCAATGGCCTGCTCCGATTCTTCGATATCGGCCTTTGCGGAAGCCGTCATGCGCCGTCGCGTGGCGACGGAAGACAGCGATTTGCGTCGTCCCAGCCCGAACAACCCGGCCAGCACCGACGCTCCCGACACGGCTTCTTCGGCCATGCGGCCCTTATAGTCGGCCTGGTCGGCGTCCAGTTCCTGCTCCTCCTTCGCCATTCGCTTCTTCAGATCATCAATCTTCTTCTGATACAGGGCGCGTACCTTATCCAGCTCGTCGTCGCGCGCCTCACGCGCCGCCTGCATCACCCGCGCCGCAAATCCGTGCTCCGATTCGCCCGACATGGCATAGAGTTTCAGCGTCTTATGATAGGGGACCTCATACGCGGCCCCGGCATAGAGATGATCGTCCAGATTCTGGCGCAGCTTATCAATCGCCGTCCTGGGGCCGGCGCCGCTGCCCGATCCAACGTAGTAGCGCGCGCCCTCTTCCCCTTCATCCGGCAGGCGATCCGGGTTCACATCCACGGTCTCCGCGTTCTTCCACGAAAGCATCTCCGCCTTCCCGCCGATCGGGACGAGCAGATGATACTCCCGCTCTTCTTCCACGCCTTTGGCCTTGTCCACAAAACGCACCATCGCCGCGCCGAAGGCCGCCGGCTCATACACCAGTTGCGCCCCCTTGACGGTGATCTTGCCCGTCGTCCCGGCCCGCAATTCGTCGGCTGCGTCCACATCGGATAGTTCGACCGGCAGATAAACCACGGGCACGCCGGGCGGCGGCGCCGGCGCGACCGTCAGCAGATCATCCGCGGCGGTCACTGCCGGCTGCTCGACCACCGGCGCCGCAACGGCGACGGGCTTTGCGTGGCCGGGCGCCTTCCCGGCCTTCTTCCGGTCGCCCATCAACTGTTTGACCTGCGGCCGCGTCAACGGCCCGGCCAGATAGCTCATCACCCAGCGTGTTTGATACACCACCGGCGCGTCCTCGTGAATGCAGTGCAACAAAAAGACGCGGCTATCCAGCGACGAGATCATCTTGTCCATCACCTTCGGATCGCTCAACGGCCCCGTCTGCGCGCCGATGCTCTGCAGGCCCTCCATCAGCCGCAACTTATCGCGCTCGGTTTGCAGCTTGCCGATGAACCACGTCCCCGCGTTGGAGAGCGCCTTGTAATCCAGATCAACCGGGTTCTGCGTGCACAGCATCAGCCCCAGACCATACGCGCGGCCCTGCTTCAACAGCGTCAGGAATTGCCGCTTGCTGGGCGGTTCCTTCGAGGGCGGCAAGTAGCCGAACACCTCATCCATGTAGAGCAGCGCCCGCAGGCTCGATGTGCCCGACTGCGCGCGCATCCACGAGATGACCTCGCCCAGCAACAGCGTCACGATGAACATGCGCTCCTGCTCGCTGAGATGCGCGATGTAGAAGATGCTGTGGCGCGGCTTGCCCCCCTTCGTGAACAACATCTCCCCGATGTTGATGGGGTCGCCCTTGAGCCAGATCGCAAAGCTGGGCGAAGCGATGAGGTTGTTCAGCGCCATCGCCAGCGAAAAACGCTCTTTCTCCGGGTAAAACGATTCCAGGTCTACCACGCCCACCTGGCCGAAGGGCGGCTTCTGGATCGCCTTGATCACTTCCGGGATCGTCAGGTCCTTACCCTTGCGCCACGTTGCATCGAAGATGTTGGCGAGCAGGATGTAGTCGCGGCTCCGCACCGGGTCGGCGTCAAGCCCCAGCAGCCCCAGCATGGCCGAGACCGTGCCGGTGACGTGCTCATTGAAGCTCTCGGTGTCCTCGTCGGGGTCTATATCGGGCGCGGCGAAACTGCCCATGATGTTCACAGGGATACCGGCGTCGGAACCGGGGGTGTAGATCGTGAAATCCGCCGAATCCACGAACATGCGGATCCGCTCCGGCTCCTCCTCCCAGCTTGCCAGCCCATCGCGCCAGGTCTTGGCTGTCTTCGCCGCGTATTCTTCAGTGGTCATTTCCTTGCGCGCCGCGTCATCGGGGTTCACCCAGGGCTGAAAATCGTCGGGGCGCAGTTCCGGGAAGGCGAGCAGCAGGTTGGTCATGTCGCCCTTCGGATCAATGATGATGGCGGGAACCTTGTCAATTGCGGCGTCTTCCAGCACGCTGATCCCCAGGCCCGTCTTACCGCTGCCGGTCATGCCGATGCACACCGCGTGCGTGGTCAGGTTCCGCGCATCGAAATAGAGCAGCTCATCCGCCAGCTTCTTCTTGACCGGATCGTACTCTTTGCCCAGGTAAAACTCGCCCAACTTTTCAACAAGCGCCATCTGCATTGTCCTTTCTCAGAAATCCAGAGACCTGCTGTGCGGTCACTCCGCGCACACCAACTTTTGTTCGATGGTTTCTACCGGCGTGACCCGGCTGCCTTGCACCTTGCCGCGCCAGCCGAGCACCCTTGGCAGGCCCAACAGCCCCGCCAACTGGCCGCGCAACCGGGCGCGCGCCGCCTCGCCGCGCCACGCGCGCAACGCGTCGCGCGTCACGCGCCATTGCGCCCCCAGGATTTGGGGCAAGTGCCGTCGCACAAGCGGCCCCGGCATATCCTTCGCAATCACCCAGATCGTGTTCCGCCCGGTGTAATAGCTCGCCAGCGCGCCGCCGCCGGTCGCGCTCAGGTGATGATACAGCCGCGCCGCGGGCGCGTAGACCGCCGTCCACCCGATCAGTTGCAGCCGCCACGCCAGGTCCACATCTTCGAGATACATGAACAACCGCTCATCGAAGCCGCCGGTCGCCGTCCCACGCCTCACGCCGGTAGGCCGCGCCGCCGCCGCACCCCCCAAAGATCGTCGTGTCCGCGTCGAACTGGCCCGTGTCCTGCTGCCACACGCCGCGGTTGCGGGGCACGCCGTCGCAGCCCATCACGTCGCCCGCGTTGTGCAACACGTCCCGCCGGTCATAGAGCAGCATCTTGCTGGCGATCACGCCCGCCTCCGGGTGCGCGTTTGCGGTCTCTACCAGCGCCGCCAGCCACCCCGGCTCGACCTCAGTATCGTTGTTGAGCATGATCAGCAAGTCGCCGCGCGCGATGGCCGCGCCCGCGTTGCACGCGCCCGCCAGCCCGCGGTTCGAAGCCAGCGGCAACACGCGGACTTCGGGGTAATGCTCCGCGACATACGCCACCGATTCATCCGTCGAGCCGTCGTCCACCAGGATCACTTCGATCTGTTCGGCGGGATAGCTCTGCGCCCGCAGCGCATCGAGACACGCGGGCAGAAAACGCAACCCATTGAAGTTCGGGATGATGACGCTGGCGGAAACGACAGGCTCAGACACCGGGTTCCTTCAAATATTCGGCCAGCGCCTCTTGCCACGGGCGCAACCGGATGCCCAGCGCCGCGCCGTGGGTGTTGGCAAGCACGGCATGAAGGGGAGGGCGCGACGCCCGCTGCCACTCGGAGCTGAGGATCGGCGTCACCGGGACATCTTCTCGCCCGGCGAGGCGCATGATCTCCACCGCAAAGGCGTGCCGCGAACAGAAGCCCTCGTTGGTCAGGTGGTAGATGCCGAACCGCCCGCTCTCCGCGACCGTGCAATCGCTTGACGGCCACGTCCGGCGCATAGGTGGGGTTGCCGAACTCATCGGAGGCAACGCGCAGCGCGCCATGTTTCTGTGCCCCGGCGAGGATCTTCGTCACGAAGTTCACGCCGCCCGGCCCGAACAGCCACGCCAGCCGGATGATGTAGAAGCGCGGCGCGAGATCGCGCACGATCTGCTCGCCTGCCGCCTTGCTGCGCGCATACACGCTGATGGGCGAGGTCGGGTCCCATTCGTGATACGGTTCGCGCCGGTTGCCGTCAAACACCTCGTTGGTGCTCACGTAAAGCATCGGCGCGCCCGCCCAGCCGGCGCCCGTCGCCACGTTCTGCGTACCCAGCACGTTGACGCGAAACGCCGTGTCCGGGTCGGCCTCGCAGGCATCCACGTTGGTGAAGGCCGCGGCATGAAGGACGAGATCGGGCTTGAAATCCGCGATGCAGGCGCTCACGCCCGGATCGGTGATATCGTCACAGGGCAGATCCAGCGTCAGGGCGTCATGTCCCGCAAACGCTGCTTGCAGTTGCCGGCCCAACTGTCCGTTATGACCGGTGATCACCACGCGCATACGGCAATTTCCCACTTTCGATGTCAGGGTTGCTCGAAGAGCTTCTGCAATTTCCGCCGAATCCGCGCCAGGCTCGCATCGTCCGCGTCGGCAGGTTCGGCATACACCAGCGGTACGAAGCGCACCTCCGCAAGCAGAGTCTTGCCGAGTTCGTCGCCCCGCTTTTCGATCAACCAGAGGCGCTGATCCCAGGCAGTATCGCCCAGCGGGATCACCAGGCGGCCCCCGTCGGTCAGTTGCGCGATCAACGCGGGCGGCGTGCTGCGCGCTGCGGCTGCAACCAGGATGCCGTCGAAGGGAGCGTATTCAGGCCACCCCAGCCGGCCGTCGCCCACCCGCACCTGCACCGGGTAGCCCAGGCGCCGGAGTCGCGCTTCCGCCGTCGCCGCCAGTTCGGGAACCGATTCCACGCTCCACACGTGCGGCGTGAGATGCGCCAACACCGCCGCCTGATACCCCGACCCCGTGCCGACTTCCAGCACGCGGCTTGCAGGCGTCAACGCCAGCGCCTGCGTCATCAAGGCGACAATATAAGGCTGCGAGATCGTCTGGCCGCGGCCGATGGGCAGCGCAATATCGTCATATGCCTGGTGCAGAGATGCGTGGGGGACGAACTCGTGCCTGGGCGTCTCAGCGATCGCCGCCCGGACGCCCGGATCGGTCACATCGGGCCACGCGGGCGGCCAATTTACAGGGCGCAATGGTTCGTTCATCCTGTCCCCTGATCGGTCAACGTCAATCTCGCGCTGCCGCCCATTCTAGCACGGCGAGAGAGATGCGAGCAAACCATCGGCCACACGCGAACCCGGCTTTGTCGCGTCGGAAATTTTGGCCGTCATATAGCTTACCCCATTGTACGCGCCTCCTAACCATTGGAGTTGAGGCTTTAGCCGGTTATGCACAGAACCCCTGTGAATAGAGCAACCGGAAAGGGGAAAATGGCGGAGCCATTTCAGCTTAGCATGAAATGGCTCCGTCCTCCGCTTGTAGTGCGCCCTCACGGGCGCAATCCATGCTCAATACGCGCGTGCGAAAATGGCGATCCGGCGGGTCCTGCGCCCCGTGTAGAAACACACGCCGTCTTCGTCGGGCGTCTCGAACGGGAAGCAGCGAATCGTCGCCTTGGTCTCGTCCTTGATCAGATCCTCATCCTCGCCGGAGCCGTCCCAGAAGACGCGCACGAACCCGCCCTTTGCCTCCAACACGTCCTTGAACTCGGCGTAGCTTGACACCTCATGCGTGTTCTCGTCGCGGAACGTCGTGGCGCGCGCCAGCATGTCGGCCTGGATCACACGCAGGGCATCCTGCGCGGCCGCCGCAATGCCGTCCACCGGCACGCCGAACGTCTTGCCCGGCTTCCCCGGAATGTCGCGTCGCGGCGAAGACCACGGCGTTCTGCTCCACATCCCGCGGCCCGATCTCGATGCGCAACGGCACGCCGCGCATCTCCCAGTCGTTGAACTTGAACCCGGCGCTCACCTCGTCGCGGTCATCCAGCCGCACGCGCACGCCGTCGGCTTTAAGGGTTCGGAACACCCGGTCGGCCAGCTCCATCACCGCGCTGCGCTCTTCATCCTTACGCCAGATCGGCACAATCACCACCTGGAAGGGCGCCAGCCGGGGCGGCAGCACCAGGCCCTGATCGTCGCCGTGGGCCATGATGATCGCGCCGACCATGCGGGTGCTCAACCCCCAGCTCGTCGTCCAGGCGTAGTCCATCTCGTTTTCCTGGTTCAGGAACTTGATGTCGAACGCCTTGGCGAAGTTCTGTCCCAGGAAATGGCTCGTGCCCGACTGGAGCGCCCAGCCGTTCCCCATCATGGCCTCGATGGTGTAACTGGCAATCGCCCCCGCGAACTTCTCGCGGTCGCTCTTCTTGCCCTGGATCACCGGGATCGCCGCCTCGTTGATCGCGAAATCGGCGTAGACGCCGAGCATCCGTTGCGTCTCTTCTTCGGCCTCTTCACGCGTGGCGTGCGCCGTGTGGCCTTCCTGCCACAAAAATTCCGTCGTCCGCAGGAACAGCCGCGTCCGCATTTCCCAACGCACCACGTTGGCCCACTGGTTGATGAGGAGCGGCAGGTCGCGATAGGATCGCACCCACTGGCTGTACATATGGCCGATGATCGTTTCCGACGTGGGCCGAATGACCAGCGGCTCATCCAGCTCCTTGCCGCCGCCATGCGTCACCACGGCCAGCTCCGGCGCAAAGCCTTCGACATGCTCCGCTTCCTTCTGCAGGAAGCTCATCGGGATCAGCAACGGGAAGTACGCGTTGACGTGCCCGGTCTCCTTGAAACGCCGATCCAGCGCCGCCTGGATATTCTCCCACAGGGTATACCCGTAGGGCCGGATGACCATACATCCCTTGACCGGCGTGTAATCGGCCAGCTCCGCTTTCTGAACAACCTCCGTATACCAGCGCGAATAATCTTCACTGCGCGGTGTCACGCCTTTATCAGCCATCGTATGCTATCTCCTGCTTTCCTTGGAAGTCCTCTGTCGAACATCGAGGACCGATTTTATTGCGTTAAGCCGAGGGGTTTACAGTCCGTGTCGCCCTCCGCCTCCCCGGTTCGGCTAACCCAGAGGGGGAGGGCCGGGCGGCGACGGGGGTTCAACCGGCGTAGCCAACAGCGCGACCGCTTCGGCCGGGGTCGCAGCAACGCGCGCCAGCGTCGAGATCGAGTTGCCCAGGTCCGTGTACTGCCGCCAGGCGTCTATCACGGGCGTCCAATCCTCGCCCAGCAACACGAGCGGTTTGCCCTGCATAGAGCGCGTCTGAATCAGGCTCCACACCAGCGTCAGTTCGCTGAGCGTGCCGATGCCGCCGCGCGCGGCAATGAAGGCGTCGGAACAGCGCATCATCGCCGCCAGCCGCTCCATCAGGTCGGTGGTCTTGATCTCTTCGGCGACCCACGGGTTGGGGGGCAACGGGTCGAAAATCGCGCACGTCACGCCGATCACCCGGCCCCCGGCTTCGGCCGCGCCGCGGCTCACCGCGGCCATGCTGCCGCCATAGCCGCCGCTCAACACCGCGTAGCCGGCCCGCGCCAGCCACCGCCCCAATTCATACACCTCCGCATAATGGGGCGTGCCCTCGTCGCGGCGCGAGCTGCCGAACACGGCCACCGTCCGGCCCCGACCGATGCTTTCACCTGCCGTCGTCATTGCATGAACCTAACCACTGGTGCTCATCAGTTTCCACCCACCCTGTTCCGTCGCCATCTTCAGTTCGATGACCCGATAACCGTAGGTGTTGATGATCCGCGTGTCATAGTAGTCCGTTTCCGTCACTTCATTTCGATTATAGACGTGCTGATGCCCGTGAATCATCAACATCGGCTTATAGCGCCGCAGGAACGTCAGATAGCTCTCGAATCCTCGATGCGGCAAGTCGTCGTCATCGTGGATGCCCCGCGGCGGCGCATGGGTGATGAGGATATCCAGGTATCGGCCATATTTCACGCGATTCAACAGGAGCCGCCGGCCCAGCACGAAAGTCTGCCGCCGTACCTCCG
>CAVOHP010000014.1:0-218611 GCA_963695715.1 uncultured Chloroflexia bacterium | reverse complement strand
CGAACGGCTGGAGCCTTCACTACAAAGTAACCCTGAGTTGATATCAGGCAAGCGCCGTGTCTGAAGAACCGTTTGAAGCCACGCAAGAATCAACACCGGAACAACCCCCGGCAGTTTCACACACTGTCCAGGCGATGAGTTGGGCGCGTGCTGTGATCCGCGATCTGTTCGGCACCATCGTGCCGGCGGTTATCATCGCGCTCCTGATTCACCTGTTCCTGGCGCAGGCGACCCGCGTCTACGGCGGCAGCATGCAACCCAACCTCCACACCAACGAGCGGTTGGTGGTCGAGAAGCTCACCTATCGCTTTCACAGCCCGCAGCGCGGCGATATCGTCGTCCTGAGTGACCCCGATGGCGGGCCTGATTTGCTCATCAAGCGGGTCATCGGCCTGCCCGGTGAGCGGGTGACGGTGGCCGATGGTCAGGTGTATGTGGACGGCGCGCCGCTGGATGAGCCGTATCTGAATCAGGTAACGTCCGGCAATGGGCGTTCGTGGTTTGTGCCGCCGTTGAGCGTGTTCGTGATGGGCGATAACCGCGGCGCCAGCCGCGACTCGCGCATCTTCGGGCCGATCCCGATGGATAGCATCATGGGCCGCGCCGTCGTCCGCTACTGGCCCCTCAACGAGCTGGCTGTTATCCACTGACCCTCCATAGATATCTCCGCGGGTTGGCAACATCGGATCATTCGTTTCGAAGCCGCTGCAAGACAATAGCAGCGGCTTTTGTATGCGCGCATACCTGTTTTTGAGAATTTGGCCCACCCGGCCCCGCTGTGGTAGACTGTGCTTTAGCTCACGGGAACGCAAGTGAAGATGCGGCCAAGCATCTGTCTCGCGGTGAGCCGTCTGCCCCCAATGGAGGGCGGCCGATCTGATCCCTGGGAGGTGCAACACTCAAAGGCGGAGTGCCTGCGACTCAGACGGATGACCACCTGTCAAGAGCCGTCTCCACTCGGCTATGATTCTTTCATATCCTCTACCCTCCGACTTAATTCGATACATTTACCACGTTGCCGCGGCATGACGGTTTTGGCAGGCTTGCCCGCGATAGCCTGAGTAACCCGGTCTTGGCCATTGGGCGTGCTAAGGTTTGGCCTGGCCCGTCCCATCGGGAGCGCAGTCTATCCGACCGAACAGTTCTGTTTGCCCGGCTGTGGATTTCCAATCACTCTAAGGAGAATTTCACCCGATGGCCAGTGTAACTTACGATCATGTCTACAAGCGGTTCGGCGATGTTACGGCAGTCAACGATCTGAGCATCAAGATCGCCGACAAGGAATTTGTGGTCTTCGTCGGCCCGTCCGGCTGCGGTAAAACCACCAGCCTGCGCCTCCTCGCCGGCCTGGAGGAAATTTCCGACGGGCGCATCTTCATCGGCGACCGCGTGGTCAACGATGTGCCCCCCAAAGACCGCGACATCGCCATGGTGTTCCAGAGCTACGCGCTCTACCCTCACATGAGCGTGTACGACAATATGGCGTTCGGCCTCAAGCTGCGCAAGACCCCCAAGGCGGAGATTGACCGCAAGGTCAAGGAAGCCGCCGAGATGTTGGGCATCAGCCAGTTGCTCGACCGCAAGCCGAAACAACTCTCCGGCGGTCAGCGCCAGCGTGTGGCGGTAGGTCGGGCCATCGTCCGCGACCCCGCCGTCTTCCTCTTCGATGAGCCGCTATCGAACCTCGACGCCAAGCTGCGCGTCCAGACCCGTGCGGAAATCAGCAAGCTCCATCAGCGCCTGGGCACCACCTTCATCTACGTCACCCACGACCAGATGGAAGCCATGACCATGGCCTCGCGCATCGCCGTCATGAAAGACGGCCTCCTCCAGCAGATCGACACACCGCAGCAGTTGTACGATCATCCGACCAATGTCTTCGTGGCCGGCTTCATCGGCAGCCCGTCCATGAACTTCTTCGACGTGACCCTGGTCGAGCAAGACGGCAAGCTGTGGGTAGATGGCGGCAGCTTCAAGCTGGAAGTGCCGGAGAAGAAGAAGGCAATCTACTTGCCGCATAAGGGCAAGAAGGTCATCTTCGGCGTCCGGCCCGAAGACATCTATTCGACCCAGTACGCTGCGCCCGGCATCGTCCCCGCGCCGATGAAGGCGACGGTAGACGTCACCGAGTTGATGGGCAACGAAATCTTCCTCTACCTGCTGACGGGGACGAAATCGTTCATCGCCCGCGTGGATCCGCGCACGAGTGTCCGTTCCGGCGAGGAAATTGATCTCGTTCTGAATATGGACAACATGCACCTGTTCGATCCGCAGACCGAGAAAACGCTCGACGTCGTCGCCGCCTGACGCATAGACTATCGGCTTGAGCCGTCATAAAGACACGGGGAGCAATTGCGCTCCCCGTGTCTTGTTTTTGTTTGGCAAGCCGTCATTCCGAGTGGAGTCCTACAGGGGGGCCTGCGGCTCTGAAGTATCTCGCTGACATGTCGTCAGGGCGCGCTCGGCCCTTCCATCAGCGCCATCGCCTCGGCAGTTTCCGGGTTATTGGCGTCTTCCGCCGTCACCGGGCGGATCTTGGCCGGGTCCGTCACCCGGTCAATGAACATCACACCGTCCAGGTGATCAATTTCATGCTGAAAGATGCGGGCCAGGTAGTCATAGGCGCGCACCTTTTGGGTCTTGCCGTAAGCATCCTGCCCGCGTACGATCACCATGGTGTGGCGGGGTACCTCACCGATATATCCCGGAATCGAAAGACACCCTTCTTCATCTTCTTCGATCTCTCGCGACGTCTTGATGACTTCCGGGTTGACGAACGCGTAGAGTTCGGCCGGTCGATCCTCTTCTTCATCCGCGGGCAGTTCCAGGACGATCACGCGCTCCAGCACGTTCACCTGCGGTGCGGCCAGCCCGACGCCCGGCGCCTTGCGCATCGTCTCGACCATGTCATCAATCAGTTGCTGTAACTCTGGCCCGAATTCCGTCACCTTGCGCGCGCGCTGGCGTAAGGTCGGGTGTCCTAAAGTGATGATCTCACGAATCGCCATGCCGCTCTCCCGTCCTCAACCCAAATTAAGCAACAAAACGCTAGATAAATTATAGGTATGCAGGGGCGATTTGTCAAAGTGATTCCGCGAAACCGACGTCGCTTTGGCAATCAGCGAAGATTGGACGCGATGACAGGAATGTGTTATACATGATTTGTATCGGCGGAATTCGTGTGCTAAAATGCACACGACGTAATCCCGTCTAAACGCTCACCTTGATTTTGCACCCCGTGAGCGCCAGATGATCTTGCGACAGGACTGTCCCGTCTCTGAGCAGGATCATATATCCGGTGAAGGAGGTGACAATAACGGCATAAGCTCCTCAATTTGTATTTGCAACGTCAGTATCTCAACATGTGTCTCCACCCCATGCAAGACACAAGGAGGACCGATGAAGGCCATGAGAAAGTCCCTTGGGCTGGCCCTGATTGTTGTCCTGTTGCTCACAGCCTTCGGCGCTGTGGCCTACGCACAGGATGCCACGCCCACCCCTGCGCCCGCAGCAGCCGCTGCGGCTGACGAGCCCGTTATACCGGAGATCCCCTTCCTCAAGGATTGGCAAGGCTCCGGCCATGCAGACGCGATGGCAGAGGCGTTCCGCCATTGGGACGCCGAAGATCCGAAGGAAGTCCCTGCCGCCTGCGCCAAATGCCACGCCACCACCGGCTATCTTGACTTTCTGGGCGCTGATGGCAGCGCCGCCGGAAAGATTGACGCAAAGCATCCCCCGTCAAACGGCATCCAGTGCGTGGCTTGCCACAACACCGTGACCCCGACCAAGGATGGCGTTGTCTTCCCGTCTGGCATCGAAATGACCGGCCTCGGAAGCGAAGCCCGCTGTATGGAATGCCATCAGGGGCGCGAATCCAAAGTGAGCGTGGACAAGCAGATCGCGGACTTCAAAGTCACCGATCTTGATGCTGTCGTCAAACCCATGACGGTAGATGGCAAAGAAGTGCCGTTTGGTTTCCGCAACGTTCACTACTTCGCTGCTGCAGCCACGCAATACGGTACCCAGGCCAAGGGCGGCTACGAATACGACGACATGTCGTATGACGGCAAGTTCCAGCATCCTGCGCCGTATGACACCTGCGTCGGCTGCCACAACTCGCACACGCTGGCGCTCGATGTGAAAGAGTGCGCCACGTGCCATGCGGGCGTCGCCAAGGTCGAAGACCTCGCCAAGATTCGCATGCCCGGCTCGTTGATGGATTATGACGGCGACGGCGATGCGAAGGAAGGCGTTTCGGCTGAAGTGACCGGTCTGCAAGGAAAACTGGGCGAGGCCATTACGGCCTACGCCGCAGAGGTCTCGGAAGCGCCTATTGCCTACAACCCGGCGGCGTATCCGTACTGGTTTGCCGACGCCAACAACAACGGCAAGGCCGATGAGGATGAGAAGGGCTACTCAAGTTGGACGGCGCGCCTGTTGCAGGCGGCTTACAACTACCAGGTTGCCAGCAAGGACCCCGGCAAGTTCGCGCACAACGCCAAGTACGTTGTCCAGTTGATGCACGATTCGATCGCGGACCTGAACACCAAGCTCGCCGAAGCCGATTGACCTCGAGGCTGCGGTTCGGGACGACGCCGGTCATTTCGACGGCACGTCTGAAGCCTTCCGTCACTGGGACGAAGAGGGCATGGTTCCGGCTTCGTGCGCCAAGTGCCACTCCTCCGAGGGCCTGCCTGAGTTCCTCGCGAACGGCGGCACAGTCGCGGTTGACGGACGCGGCAACGTCGTCACCACCGGCGTCACGGCGGCGCACCCGGCGAACGGGTTCGCCTGCACCACCTGCCACAACGATCTGGCTAAATTCACCCTGCATCCGGTGACGAATGTGCCCTTCCCCAGCGGGAAGAGCGTCACGTTCAGCACCGAGAAGAATGCAGAAGGCGACCTCCTGCCGGCAGACGCCAACGTCTGTCTCGAATGCCATCAGGGTCGCGAATCCACGGCCTCGATGAACGCCAAGCTCAAGGGCAAGGAAGATGACGTCGTGCCCGAGACGCCGCTGCGCTTCTCGAACGTACACTACTTCGCGGCGGGCGCGTCGCTGTTCGGCGACGAGGCTCAGGGCGCGTATCAGTACGCCGACAAGGAATACGCCGGTCGTAACATGCACGCCCCCGGTTTCCAGACCTGCACCGATTGCCACGGCACGCATACGCAGGAACTCGCCTTCGACAAGTGCGTGACCTGCCATGCGGGCGTCAAGACGCCTCAGGACATCCGCATCAGCGCGGCTGACCTCGACGGCGACAAGGACGCCAAGGAAGGCGTGTCTGCGGAGATCACGGCGCTGCAAGAGAAGCTGTTCGCAGCGATGCAGCTCTATGCCAAAGACGTCGCCAAGAAACCCATCCTCTACGATGCAGTGACGTATCCGTACTTCTTCGAAGATGCGAACGCCAACGGCAAGATTGATGAGGGTGAAGGGGCCTTCGCGGCCTGGACGCCTCGCCTGCTGCGCGCGGCCTACAACTACCAGTACATCCAGAAGGACCCCGGCGTCTTCGCACACAACCCTGTGTACGCAGCGCAGGTCCTGTACGATGCGCTGGAAGACCTGGGCGAGGGCGGCATCGAGGTTGACATGACCGGCCTGACCCGCGCCGAGTAAACCTGGAATAAGCAACCGAACATCTGGACCGGGCGCTGTAAAGCGCCCGGTTTTTTGTCGCCCCATTTGACAAGTCATTCGCCTTCGTGATATAACGCGCGAGTCTATCCCGTTCGCTCATTGTAGCTTCACGGTTCTCTGAATGGATGGTAGGCCATGGCGCGCCTGCATATCTTTTCCGTCGTCCTTCTTTTCGCCTCGTTCCTTCTACCGCCTTTCTCCCGGCGCAGCGCCGCCGAATCGCCCGATCATCTCCTGATCAGCGAAGTGCTTTACGACGCGCCGCAGTCGGGCACAGATACGCAATATGAATTTCTGGAACTCCACAACCCGACCGGCGCGCCGGTGAATCTTGCCGGGTGGCGCGTGGGCGACAACGCAGAGAGCGACTTCGTACCCGCCTACGTGCTGGCCCCTGGCGAGACGCTGGTGGTCGCCGCAACAGCTTCCGGCTTCTTCGCCAATTACCCCGGTTTCTCTGGCCCGCTGGTGACGCTGGAGGGTTCGATCGGCGATGGTCTGAACAACGCGGCCGACCGCCTCATCTTGCTGGACCCTGCCGGGAACGCCGTGGACGCGCTGAGCTACGGCTCCGACGTCTCGGCCTTCAGTCCGCCCTGCCCCGACGTGCCCGCCGGGTCGTCGTTGGAGCGTGTTTCGGTTGCGCAGGATACGGATGCCGCCGCCGACTGGCGCGCGCAACCTGCGCCTTCCCCCGGCGCAATTCCCGCCGCCCCCGCGCCCACGGCAACTGCCTCCGTGACGCCGACCTACACGGTCACACCCAGTCCCTGTGCCCTCCACAACGCCCACGGATACGCCGGAGATGACGCCCTCTCCGACGCCCACCGAGACGCCCGTTCCGGCGCCCCCAACCGCAACAGCGACTTCAACGGCGACGCGCACCCCTGTTGTCTGGCCCAGGCTGCTCCTGAGCGAGGTCATGTACGACGCACCACAGGCCGGCAGCGACCAACCGTTCGAGTGGATCGAACTCTACAACGCGAGCGGCTCGGACGTTGATCTGGCGGGCTGGCGCGTGGCCGACAACGCCGAGGCGGACGCCATCCCGGCGATCGTGTTGCCGTCGGGTCAATTCCTGGTGATCGCCGCCACGGCTTCCGGGTTCTTCGCCAACCATCCCGGCTATGCCGGCCCGCTGGTGTCGCTGGAAGGGATCATCGGCGACGGGCTGATCAACGCCGGAGATCGGGTGTTGCTCCTGGCGCCGGATGGAACACTCATAGATGCCATGAGTTATGGCTCGGATACGGGCATCTTCGACCCGCCTTGCCCGGATGTCGATCCCGGCTGGTCGCTGGCGCGTGTTCCTCCCGATGAGGATACGAACACGCGCGCCGACTGGCTGCCGCAGGCAACGCCGCACCCCGGTCTCCCGCTGCCCGCGCCCACGGCGACGCCTACGTCCACGGAAGCGCCCACGCGCACACCGACCATGACCGTCACGTTGACGGCGACGGAGGTCGCAACATCGCCGCCGGACGCAACGCCGACGACTGCTCACACGCCCACCCCAACTTCAACTGCGACGCTGACGCCAACCGCGATGCTGACGCCAACCTGCACGACCACGCCGGCGCCGACCGCGACCGCCACCCCCTGGCCGAGAGTGCGTCTGAACGAAGTATTGCCTCGACCGATGAGTGTGGATTGGGACGGGAACGGCGTCGCGAATGCCTACGATGAGTGGATCGAAGTCTACAACCTCGAACCGTATCCGATAGACCTGGGCGGCTGGGCGCTGGACGACATGGCCTTTGGCGGCACATCGCCTTACATCTTTCCGCCAGGGACTGTGTTGGAGCCGATGGGCTTTCTGGTGCGTCACCGTTCGGGCACGGGCGTGGCGCTGAACCAGGACGCCGACACCGCGCGCCTGCTCGCGCCCGATGGTCTCGAAGTGGACGCCTTTTCCTACACCAACCCGACCGCGGATCGGAGTTACAGCCGCGCGGTAGATGGGTTTGGGGAATGGATGGAGGGCTTTTCGCCGTCGCCCGGCTTCCCCGAACATCGCGCCGCCTCCCACCATGACGCCGTCGCCCACACCGACCGCGACGCCACCTCCACGCATACCCTGACACCGACCGCGACGCCCACGCCGACTCGCACTTGACGCCGACGCCCACGCATACCCTGACGCCGACCGCGACGGTCACCCCCACACCTGCATCAACTGCCACGAGTACAAGTACGCCCGTCGCGACATGGACATCCGAACCGGCCCAACCCGGCGACGTGATCATCACCGAGATCATGCAGAACCCCGACGCCGTTTCGGACACGGTGGGCGAGTGGTTCGAGTTGTATAACGCGAGCGCTCGCCCCATTGACCTCAACGGCTGGACGATCCGCGATGATGGCGTTGACCATCACCACATCCAGGCCGCCGGCCCGCTGCTCATCGCGCCTGGCGATTATCTGGTGCTGGGCCGCGAGGCCGATGCGTCCCTGAACGGCGGCGTGGCGGTGGCTTACGCCTACAGCGGGTTCCTGCTGGCGAACGCTGCCGACGAGATCATCCTGCTGGATGGGATGGGCACCGAGATTGATCGGATCGCCTATGATGGCGGGGATGCGTTCCCGGATCCGAGTGGGGCGTCCATGACCTTGCTGGATGTGACGCTTGATAACAGCCTGGGCGCGAGTTGGGGCTTATCCTGGTCGCCGTGGCCCGGCGGCGCGGGCGACTTCGGCTCGCCCGGCGCCGCGAATCCCCCGGTCCCCACACCTACGCCGTCCGGGACGCCGACGGCAACCCCCACGCCACCTTCACAGTTACGGCGACATCGTCATTCACCCCGACGGCAACGGCTACGCCCACGTTGACGCCGACGCCTACCTCTACCCGGATTTCTACGCCCACCGCCACATCCACGGCGACAGAGACGCCTGGCCTGGGTCAACCCGGCGACGTGATCATCACCGAGATCATGCAGAACCCCGCGGTCGTGCCGGACGTTGTCGGCGAGTGGTTCGAGCTATACAACGCGGGCGACCATATGATTGATCTGAACGGTTGGACCCTGCGTGACGAAGGAACCGATACGCATCGCATTGCGGCGGGCGGCCCGCTATTCATTGCGCCTGGCGATTATCTGGTCCTGGGTCGGAATGCCGATGCGCGCGGTGAACGGCGGCGTGGCGATGGCCTACGAATATTCCGGCTTCCTGCTGGGGAATGATGTGGACGAGATCATCCTGTTGGATGGGGCAGGAAGCGAGATAGATCGCGTGGCCTACGATGGCGGGCCGGAGTTTCCCGATCCGACCGGGGCGTCTATGGTCTTGCTGGATGTGGCGCTCGATAACAGCCTGGGCGCGAGCTGGGGCATGTCCTGGTCGCCGTGGCCCGGCGGCGCGGGCGATTTCGGCTCGCCCGGAACCGCGAATTCGATTCGACCGACGCCGACGGCCACCGCTTCTCCCACGGCGATTGCAACGGCGACCGCAACGCCGACGCCGACAGCAACGCCGACGGCGACCGCCTATCCCGAAGGCGTCACGCTGAACGAGATTTTGCCTGACCCGCGCGAGGTGGATTGGGATGGGGATGGCGCGGCCGACTTCCGCGACGAGTGGATCGAGTTATTCAACGCCGGTGAAACGCCGGCGACGCTGGGTGGATGGCGCATCGGCGATGACGCCGGCGCCTACACGCTCCCCGCCGGCACAGTGATCTGGCCGCGCGCCTACCTGTTGCTGTTCCGCGCGCAAACGGGCCTGTCGCTGGGCGATTCACGCGACAGCGTGACGCTTTCCCGGCCCGATGGCGTCGAGCTTGACCGGTTCGAATACGCGCATGGCCCCGGCGACGACCGTAGCTTCTGCCGCGCCGCCGACGGCTCAGGCGATTGGACCTCCGACTGCGTGGTCACGCCGGGGCAGGCGAACCGATTGCGACCGCCGCGGGATGACGACGCCGATGACGACGATCGCCGCCGGGCGGCAGGGCGACCCCCGTCCCCGCTCTGGCGGTCTTTCGGGCGAGACCGCGATGGCGAACGTGCGCGCCTTGCCGCCCGATACGCGCGTCACGCTCACCGGCGTCGTAACGCTGCCGCCGGGGCTGTTCGGGCGCAGCATCTACATCCAGGATGCGACGGGCGGCGCGCGCATCTATCTCCGCAAGGGCGAGTATCCGCCGCTGGTTGTGGGCGACCTGCTGCGCGTCACCGGCTGGACGCGCGACTATCACGGCGAGCTGGAACTGTCTGTCCCCGACCCCGGTTACATCACCTTGCTGGGCAAGGGCGAGATACCGGCGGCGGTGCGCGTGGCGACCGGGCGCCTCGGCGAAGCGCAGGAAGGACAGCTTGCGCTGGTGCTTGGGCGCGTCGTCAGGTACGAGCCGAACGCGCTCCTGCTGGATGACGGCAGCGGCGCGCTCCGCGTCTACTTCCCCGAAGACCTCCCCTGGCGGCGGCCCTACGTCCACCTCGGCGACTGGTGGGTGGCGCGCGGCGTGGTCGGCCAGTACGTCGCAGAGCAGCCTTACGTGGGCGGCTACCGGCTCATCCCGCGCTTCAAGGGTGACGTGGCCCCGCCGCCGATGTTCCTGCCGGTGACGGGCGGAGGAGATCGGTCTGCGTATGATTGATTGGCTTTCTGCTCATGAGAAATTCCCCGCGCCGCCCGGTCAAAATGGTAGTACAATGGAGTAGGCGTAGCCACAGGGTGCCGTTGGCTCTCAGATCGCTAGACCTTCGGCGAGTCGCCGCGCACGACAAAGCTCTACGACCGCACCAACGATGCGATCAGCCTGGATGAGAGAACCTGCCCCGCTGTTCTGGGTATCGAGCGGATTCTGATCTAGAGAGAGGAAGACGATCATGCCAGCCGAGCTAATTAGCAGAACCGCAGTGTCATCAGGCGTAACTTCAACGAACTCTGGAACCAAGGCAACCTGGCCGCGGCTGATGAGATCTTTTCGCCCGACTATGTCCGGCACTGGCCAGATGGCAGCAATGTTATCGGCCCCGAGGCCGTCAAACAAGCGGTCAGGGCATTCCATGCAGCTTACCCGGACATGCACTTCACTATTGAAGACCTGGTCGCTCGAGGGCGATAGAGTAGCCGCACGCTATACGTTCCGTGGGACCCAACGAGGTGAGTTCATGGGTGTCGCGGCAACCAACGAATCGACCACCTCATCCGGTCAAATTATATATCGTCTGGCTGATGGCCGCATCGTAGAGGATTGGATAGTGACCACGTGAGGCGGGCGCGTCAGGGAATCCCACGATCCTTGGCGTTCCGAATTCCGCCGGGATATGGTGAGAGGTCGACTATGCGCTTCGACCGGTGGAGCGCCACCAAATCGCCTATCGCAATGCCCTGACTCAGCGCCTGACGCGTAGTTCAGCAACCCGTTTGCGCGAAGGGTACGCCCACTCGCCAGCCCAGGCCACCCACAGATCCCCAGCGTGGCACATGGAGGAGGCGCCCCTACCCCGCTCATCGTCGTGCCCTGGTAACAGCACGTCGCGTCAATGCCCGTGCAGTAAGATCGTCAATGGCGCAACGGATGCAGCGCACGTCGTGAAGGCTTTCGGCGCAAAGACATTCCGGACTATGGGCTTCTCGAGCGGCGGACCGCACGCACTGGCGTGCCGCGGCCGAGTTGCCCGACCGCTGCCTCGCTGCGGTGGCGGTCTCTTGCCTGGCCGACACGAACGGGTTGACTGGCACAGGATGCGGGACTTGACGGTCGTGGCCTGAAGAGGGCTAACCCGACGACTTGGAGCGACTACGACCGCACGCGCCATTACGTCCCGATGCCTTCTGGCGTCTGGTCGTCTTGTTCAAATAGGCAGCGCCAGAATCGCGCTGCCGCCTAACCAACACTTGCAGCCGACGCACGCGTTATCTTGTGATACTGCTAGGAACGAGCGCCCCGCATCTGAAGCGCGGACGTTTGCCGTCAAAGCCGTCGCTGTGTTGCGTTGTTCATTTGAGGGAGGACTCCGAAATGCCTCTGTTTCCCTACAACCCCCCAGTCCCCTGCTATCACACTGACGACATCACGAAGTACTCAGCCGCAGTAGCAAGGCCTGGAATGGATCTATTCAACGATGTGCGCGCCTTGTTGCCGCCCGCGTCCGCTGATCGGCATTGCGTGATTCACGATGGCGCTTCAGCATTATCGGGAGCAGTTCACCTGAGACAATCGCCGAAGATCGTGATGTCCGAGCGAAGGGTGGGCTACTGGGTACAAGGTACAACTCCTCCTACTCCGTGGCACGATGGCCGATCTACATCTGGGTGCGTGCCGATGACGCAGCCGACTCGGCGCATGCTTCGCGGCAGCTCACCGAAGCCCCAATTTCTATACAGATGGGTATTAGAACGGTTCATGCACAATCCAAGAACTCATGAGGCGGTCTCGGTCGCTAAACCAGATCTTCAACGACGAGCATTTTTACTACTTTCCGATGGACCCTGGGCGAAGCTAGATGCACCAATCGCCGACTTCCTCGCATATTGCTCGACCCTCTGACTGCTGTGGAGCGATGGTGCCTAACCTCATGCCACGGCGGGCCAGTCCGCTGAGCTTGGTTGTTGGGCGTCCCAATGATTTACACCAACGTTTTTCAGAGGAATTCGCCCAAACTCTCGACCACCCCTCCGTCTCGCCAACGCTTGGTTCCAGTAGAACCTAGCGTTCGCGTCCAGCTCACCTCATCGCTTTCCCCCCGGTAATACAAGCCGTGCGCTGAGCACCATACCTTGTTGTTGATTGTGTCGCGATCCATGATGGATCGAGCTTTTTAACGCCGATGAAGCGCCGGTGGCGCTGGGCGAGTGGCACATCAGCGATGACGCCGCAGTTCCTGCTGGCGACAGGTGGTCATAAGCCATCACCCTCATCCGACCCGACAAGAATGACTCTCTTGCGTGCAAAATAGAACATTTGCCGTGCAACGGCATATGCACTATACTGTGTTTCATTCCAGATAGGACGCAATACTGACGCCGCCATGCCTGACATCGAGGTCAGATGCTTACCTGCTCCCAACATTGAGGTTCTCCATGCGCCAGGTAGCTGAAATCGTCGGCATTCTCATTGGGATTTTCATTTCCATCAAAATAGGATGGCCTGCCCCGGCATTCTTCGTTGCATTGATCTTCTTCATGTGCTCGCTGCGCATGTTCAGCTTCACGAAGTCGCCCACCTTCAACACGCGCCTGTTCTTTTCGCTGGGCGTCTTTTCCCTGGCCGCGCTATTGGTCGCCTGGTTGCTGAACGAGCTATTGGCGTCCATCATGGCCAACGATCCGGCCCTGTTGACCCGCAGCGGCGTAACGGCGTTCCTGCTGGGGACGAACCCTCTGCGCTCCTTTTGGATCGTCATCGCCGCCCTGCTGATCGCTTTGATCCTGGGTTCAGTTTTTGTTGTTCCGACTGCCATCGCCAACGGCCGTATGACCTACGGCGCGCATAACCAGTATCAGGGCCAGAAGCCACAGGCAACCGTCAGCGCCGCGAAGGATATCGTCGGCATCAACAAGGGTATCTGGGTGGTCAACAATGGGACGAGCCGGATCATTGCCGATCAGACCGAAAGCCTTGAGGCGCTGGGCGGCCCCGCCACGCTGATCGTGCAAGATGGGAATGCGGTGATCCTGGAGAAGGTCGGGCAGTTCTCGCGGGTTGTGGGCAGCGGCCTGACGCAGTTGGCGCCTTACGAGCGGGTGGCCATGGTCGTGCCGCTAACGCTGCGTTCCGAGCATCTCAACATCGCAAACGTCGCCACGGCCGATCGCATCCTGATCGAGAATTTCGAACTGTGGGCCTTCCACAGGGTGTTGGTTCCCGACCCGACTGTGAGCGCCGCGAATGCGCCGAGTGCGGCGACTTCTCCTCCGCCGCCTGCCCCCGAAGCGGACGGGATTGAAGCGGCGGCGACCGCTTCCGCGCCGCCCCCCGCGCCGAATCTCGCTTCGAACGGCTCGGTCCCCGCGCCCGCCATACCTCCGTCGCCCGCTTCCAACCCACAGGGGCGCTTTCCGTTCGACCCCGATATCCTGATCACTCGTGTTTGGACCATGAGCGGCAATGACTGGCGGGATAGCGTTCGCAATGTCGTGGAGACGGCGACGCGTGATGTCGTGGGTCGTCACACGCTCGAGGAAATCCTGCCGCTGGCCGATGCCAATCGTTGGGCATTCCGGGAAGAGTTGATGGCTGCGGTCAACCGCGTCACGGCGAACCTGATGGGCGTGAACGTGACGGCCGTGGATTTCGGAGAAGTGCGCGTCCCCGCGGAAGTGCGCGAGAGTCTTCAGGCCCGGCAAGTGGCGGGTTGGAAGGCGGATACGGCGGAGCGTGAGGAGCGCGAGGCGGCAGGCCCGGGCGCGTGCGGAGGCCGTGCATCTGCGGTTATTGGAAGCCGAACGCGCCGTCGCGCAGCGCGCCATGATGCTGGCTATTTCTGATGGGATTGCCGGGGTGCAAAATGTGGATCCCGCGGTGTTGCTCAATATGCGGTTGATTGAAGCGCTGGAGAAGATGGCGGAAAACCCCGCAACGAAGTTCGTGATCCCTACCGACGTGTTGCAATTGGTGGAGCGGCTGAGACCCCTGCCCCCCGCGGGTCCCGAGCCTGAGGCCGCGCCCGCCGGGCGGCCCGCAGCGCCTGGCCCGATCTCGCCGACCGATGGCGATGGCGCATCAGCGGAGCAAGCGCAGCCCGCGTAGCCGCTCGCCCGGCTGCCCCTCACGCCCCGGATGCAGCCCCACCTCTTCCGGCGGGATGCCCAGCGCCACCGCCGCCAATTCCAGCGCCTCTTCGAAGCCCTGCCGGTAAGCGATCACCCGCGCTTCATCGGAGAAGCGCGCGGAAGCCGCCGACGCCACATTGATCGAGAGCAGGATATTCTTCAAATCCTGGCGAAACCATAATTCGAGCGACATCTGTTATATCTCCTGGTAGAACAAGTGTTCGCATTATGGCTTCTATTCGAAATCGTGTCAAATCGCTTTCTCGACCGCGCAGAGCGATCTTTCTTCGTTCGTCGTGACCGATGCCCGGAGAGAGTCTGTAAGTCGGTCAGTTCATCCGCATTGGCTTGTGACCATCATGGAGCGATATGACAACAGGGATCGCCGCCTTCAGCGTCCTGCTGACCGCACAGCGCTCCTCGACCTCTTCCAACCAGTCCGTCAGCAATTCATTCGGGATGTCCGTATCCGGTTGGATGATTGCCCTGATCTCTTTATAGACAGCGCTCTCCCTGTCATCCGAGGCGTATTGCTGAACATCGAGATCGCCTTCGATCGAGATCTGAACTCCACGAAGCTCAATGCCTCGTTCGCGAGCTACATTGTGGGCAACAACATTCAGACAGCCGGCGAGTGCGGCCAAAAGATACTCGACAGGATTCGCCGCTTCGTTCGTGCCGCCGGCGGATTTCGGTTCGTCAATAACAATCCGAAACTTTCTCGTTTCCACAATGGTCTGTGAAGGACTGGCGCTTCTTCCCTTTCCGCGAAACTTGATCTCTGTCATGCGAACTCCTCCAAAAGTTATTGCCTGAATGATCTTAAGATTCACCGCTGAGTTGTGTGGACCCTGTTAACCGCGTTGACGCGAGTTTCGCTGCGAAGCAGGCGCGCCGGCAATCACAACTTCACGGCTAACAGGGCGCGTAAATGAGGACCTCAACCGGTCATCAACAATTCCATCACATACATTTCGAGAGCTTCGTAGTCCCTGACCTCCACGCATTGGCTCTGGAAAGCATAATCGAACCTGCGGGCCTTTTCCTCCAGCATCTTCGTGATGCGCATGCTGTTTTCCAAATGTTTGTAACAGCTCTCATCCTTCTGGGTCCGCATGGCTTTGACATCGAGGCCGATATATTCACCTTTGCTGCCGTAATCGTTTTCCACAAGAACCTTGACCTGGTTGAACGCCTGGCGCATATTCTCTACGCCGAACGACTTGTCCTGATCATATTTCATCCCGTTCTGGTCGTTGAGATGGACGCCAAACAGCCTGCCGAATGCGAGCGCGAAAGACATCTCGTTGGCGGGATCCAACCCGGCCAGGATGGCGTGCGCCGATTCCATCATGCCGCCCACCCGCGACGGATCGTTTGATGCTTCAGCGATCGCCATGGCGTGTCCCATGGTCGGGCAGAAGCTTCGATCTGTCGGCTCGTTGGGCTTCGCTTCGATGAAGACGCGGATATGTGGATCGTATTCGAGGATTGCGTTGATGGCTTCGATGGTCCGCTTTATGCCCTCAACTGGATTCTTGCTTTCCGCGCACAGGGTTCCTTCACGCGCAAACCATAAGCCCAGCATATCGCAGCCCAGTTCGTTTGCGATATCCACTGTACGGAACGCGCGCCATAACGCGAATTCCCGGTCCGTCTGGCTGTTAGACGTGAATGCCCCATCTATCGTTCTGGGGTCGAACCATAAACGCGGGGCGACGAACTCCGCCGCCATGCCGTTATCATCCAGAACTTTTTTGACTTCTCTCGCCCTCGCGCGGATTTGCGCTTCAGTCAAATCATTGATATTGGGAACCGCGTCGTCGTCGTGAAACTGTACCGCGTCGAAGCCGATCCGCTTGAAGTTCTTCACCTTCTCCGCAAATGCGATGGTCTTTCTGACTTCCGGGCCGAAAGCATCGGAGCCTTCGCTCACATTCCAGGGACCAACCGAAAACTTGAAAGGCGACATCTCTTGATCCTCCTCAAACACTCGTGGGGTATTGAATATCCTGCTTTCCGAACCAGACCGTACCCTGTTTGTCGTATTGCCAATAAGCTCCATTCACTGTTATGGGTTCCTTTGCCCAGCCTTTTGCGATGAGCGCCCTCGTCTCATCCAGGGTCTTGATGCCGCTCAACGCATCATAAGTCTGCACGCACTCTGCGCCTGTTGCGCAGGCGATCTTCAGCGCCTCTTCCACTCCCTCGCCTTTCAGCAGAGCCGCCAGGAAGCCGGCGATACACGCATCCCCTGCCCCGGTGGTCGAAACCACGTTCGGTGCTTTGAAGGTTTCCTCGAATAGCTCACGCCCGCCCCAGTTCGACTTGTCGGCGGGCTGACCGCGGCCCATACTTGACAGCGTGGCCGCATCGGCCGTTCGGATATAGCATCCTCTCTTGCCGCACTTGATCAGCGCGATTTTGGCGCCCAGCGCGAGGATCCTGTCGCCCAGCCCTTGCAGGATGTTGATGTCGAGGGCCTCTACAAAGTCCCGCCCGGCGCTCATACGCGCCAGCCGCGTGAACTCCTCACGGTGCAGCATGTATAGAATCTCTTCGATGCTGGGCGCGAAAATATCCACGTGGGGCAGGACCCGTGTGAGCAGCCCTTCCCAATCTACCTGGCCCGCTTCCGACCTGGAGTCGGGAACCGTCATGTCCATGGAAGTCGTGACTCCCACAGCCTGGGCCTTTTTGAAGATATCCAACAATTCGGCGCCGCCGTTCTGGTACATGCGCCGCATGACCGGCGGATACCCGAAATGAAACAGTCGCGCCTTTCCTACGAGGTCGAAGGCAATATCATCAGCGCAAAAAGTGTCATTGGCGCCCGGGTCATGCAAGAAGATGCGATCGGTTCCTGGCGGAGCGACGATGACCGTGTAGGAAGTTTTCGCTCCCTTCGCGACAGCCATGGCGCTGCCGAGGTCATACTGCTGCAAGATTTTCAGCACGATATCCCCGAAGAAGTCGTCTCCGATTTTGCCCATAAGCTGCGTACTGACGCCCAGTATGGAGAGTGCAATCCCGGTATTGGAAACCGTACCCCCCGTTGACAGCGTGATCCCGGATACATTGGTCAATTTCCCTGGCAACAGGATATCGCCAAGATGCTTTCCGGCTGTTTCCCCAAAGCCCGGCGTCAGGTCCAGGCAGATATGTCCGGCGACGACCGCTTCCATGATGATCCCCTTTATGCCTGTATGGCCGGAGCGTTCGCAAGCAGATACCGCTCAGCCGCGGCGGACCACAGGCCCTGGCTTTCTTGCACGATTTCTGCCAGCTCAACGAATCGGGGGTCCGTTTCTGCTCTCTTCGCCAGGTCTTCGATGGCGATCAAATCCATTTTGATGTGTGTATAGATCAGCTTTTTCCCGCCCGGTATCTGGGGGAGATTCAGGGTCGTGGCGGCGACGCTGTCCAGGCCGCCGACGTGGGTGATCATGGCTGCGGGATTGACCAGACCTTTCCCCATCAGGTCCAGGGCCTCCACCATATTCTGTGTGTTTCCGCCGCTGGTGCCCACGATATGGGTTGAAGCATAATGCACGTTGTAGAAATTGAATTCCGCCGAGAACCTGGGATCCGTGGGGCCGGCGAAGAAATTCAAACACCCATCTTTCCCCAGGATCCGATCTGCCAGCTCTACCACCGGCTTGACGGGTGCGAAGACGAATACGTCGTCGAAGCCCTTACCGTTGGTCAACTCTCGCAGATGCTCTGTCGGCATCCGCACGATCTTTGGTATTGACATACTCCAGCCGGACCCCTGCTCTGGCGGCGGATTCAGGAGTGAAGAGGGCGCTTGCCCTCCGCAGCCTTGCGTCGTCAATATCTGTCACCACCACCAGAGCCGGTTTTCTCGCGCCATGCAGCGCGACGTCAATCGCGCCGAGACCCATCGGGCCGGCTCCGGCGAGGAGCGCCAGGGTTCCCCCTTCGACTATGCCCATCTTGTGAGCCTGCCCATCCTCTTCGGTATGATAAGACGCATGGAAGGCCGCGATGATGCACGACATCGGTTCGGCCAGCGATGCCTTGAAAAAGGCGTCGCCTTCGTAATCAAGCAGGCAACCCTTCTCCATCACCTCTCCCGGAACCACAATATAGGTGGCGTCTCCGCCGAAGTATGGGAAGGAGTACCCGGCGCGTAGCCCAGTCCGCGCGAATTGATGTTTGGCTGGATGGAAAACTTGTCTCCCGGCGCAAATTGGGCTTTCCATCTATCCCCAACCTCAACAATCTCGCCCGCAAACTCATGGCCGACCACGACAGGAACCACGTCAATATCAGCCGGAACGCGCTTGTGATCACTGCCTTGCAGGGCAGCTTTGTATGTGGACATGCAGAGGCTGTCTGAGATTACTTTGGCCAGGATTTCATCATCCTTGATTTTCGGCAGAGCGAGGGTCTCCAGGCGCAAATCCTTCTTGCCATGCAATCGGACGGCTGTCGTTTGCATTGTCATTCCTCCATTGACCTTGTGTTGTGATGTTGCGCGATTACGGAAGGAGCTGTTCATCCCAAAGGATTTCAGCGACCCAGGCGCTTGCCGCGGCGATGACCGTAGTGCATTTGTCGGCGTGCGCGCCGGCCGCCTCGAATTCGGCCCTCACTTCGCTGGTGCGTAGACAATACGCCCTCCCGAAAATAGCCCCGTGAATATCGGAGCAAGTCACGCTCCCGTAGGTTTCGATATAGCGATCATGGAGCTTCTGGGCCATTTCATAGGATCGATACTGGGCGATCTTATCTCCATCCACCGGAATGTGATCCAACCGCCGGCCCACGAGCGAACTCATGTACATGACGCCGCCGGTATACCCGCCGCAGGAGCCATCTCCGCTGAGGCCAATGCCTCCCGAAAGGCCGCTGGCAGCCTGAAACAGCGCCGGGTCCGGCTTTCCGGTCAGCTCGGCCAGGGTCGCCAGCGTGCATTGCGCGCACCCCTTGATGGTTTGCTCATATTTGAAACCGAGTGCATACGCCTTTTTGATGACGGCCACTCGCGGGGGTCTTCATCCAGGGCCTCGTCGCCGATGTGCTTCTGATATTGTTCGGCGATTAACTGAATCAGTTCCGCTTCCTGATCCAGTTGGCAGAACTCACGGATCGCAGACTTGATTCCGTGTTCGGCGATATGATTCTTGATTCTTTCGCAAGACGGGTCGTCGGAGTTCTCGAAGACGAAACCTCCCGCAATAGCTTTTGCCAGATAATACGGCATAACGCCGTGCTTTCGGCATAAGAGAGCCGGGCCAACCAGGCGATCATCGCGCTTGAGCTTGCGCGCCGGATCCGCGCCCACACGTTTGAGTTTGTCCATCAGGGCGGGATTCGCCATATTATTAAGGGCCACGCCCTTCCACCGGTTCATCTCAGCGGCGGAGTAACCGAACTCTTTCATTAAGGCCGCGCACACCTCATCCATGGCGCCGGCGGCCACCGCTTCCACCGCCGGGTTCTGCGTACAATCGTAAACCAGCTCGAGTTGCCTGGATTGTCCCACATAGGCGTAGAGGGCATGCAGCATATTATAGGTATACATTTTGCGGGTCTCTTCCGCGCGCATATTCGACACGAAAACCAGGCCCGGCGCATCCGGTTTCGCACCCTTGAAGGCCGCGGCATCCACGGGCATTTCTGCATATCCGTTCGTCACGACAATGAACGGATCCAGGGCGCTCTGTTCGGGATTGGGCATAATCGCCATGCGCATCACCGCCGTATCCACCAGACCGACGCTTTCTTCCAAATAGCGTTGCGCGCGCGGAGAGAGGTTCCCCATGAAGCATGCCCGCAAGAGCGCCGACGGATGATTTGTGTTGGCGCAGATCAGGATATCCAATGTCCCGGGCGAATCCTGCGCCGCGCGTCTTTCCAATTCGGGCGTCAGCGCAGCGGCGACCTCTTCAAATGCGGATGGGAAAACGCAGACGGACATCAGCGTGCAATCCCGTAACGCCGCTTCTACGGCGATGCGCTCAGATGCGTTGAGTATTGCGAACCCACTCACCTCAGAGTGTGATGGTTGATCCTTGCCGGGTATATGCAATATCGCGAACTTTCCTGCCGCCCTAAGCCCTTCCACCAGCGATTTGTCTGCATCAACGAAGGTCAATGCGTATCCGGCCTGCTGAAAGAGATCGGCGACGAATCCTCTTCCGATACGCCCCGCGCCCCAAATGAGCATCTTGTTCTCGTTCATCGAAACTCCTGGATGGCGATATGGTGATGACCGCGGCGATCCGAGTGTTTTCATGACCCCGTCACCGGCGCGGAGTGTTCATGACCGGTCGGTCGCCAATAATGCGTCTATCTGTGCGACCGTCAAGTAGTCGGTCAGTAGCACGTCAATCATCTCGGCCTTGAGTCCGGCGAGGATCGCGCGGGCTTTGTTCGCCCCGTGTCCAATGACAACTTTCGTCTTGACCGCTCGTAACTCTTCATAGGGGATGCTGATCTTGTGATCATCAAGCAGGGGGTGATATTGACCCTCTTCATCGAAGAAATTGACCGTGATCTCAGAGCACACGCGCTTGATCTTTCAGTGTCTCCCGCATCTCGGGCGCAAGCTGGGCATAGATCCTCGAACTCTCGTCGGCTGCTCCGATGCCCATGATCGTCAGGTCGAGCGTCTGCCAGAATGCGGCAATCGTCGCAATGGAATGCTCTTGCATCAAAGACTCTTTCAGCCCCGGGTTTTCAAGGATGGCCGGGCAATTCAGATAGAGGCTTCTTGCGCCGATCTTCCTGGCGAGCTGTGCCACAAGTTCGCCAGGTAGCGTGGTATCAGGCTGGTTCTTTCCGAAACCGCCCATGATTTGCGCGACGGTTCTGGGCCCGGATTCCGGGAAGTCTGTGCTATCCAGGCATTCGATGACGCTCTGTACGGCCTTGCCCAGGTTGATCCCGATGGCTTGCGCCGCATGGATCAAACGCGTAACATGGGGCGCGGCAAAACTGCCGATGTTCGCCGCGGTGTATTCGTCTGAATCGGACCGCATGATATAGGCGTGCCGCAAACCGGGGAACCTTGCGGCGAATTCGGTTTCTTTCAGATAATCGCTATCAATGTTGATGCTGATTTTCACCATACCCGTCCCCCGGGCATAGGTAAGCAATTGGGATACGTAGGACCGGGAAATGCCGAGTTCGACGGCGATCTCATTTTGGCTTCTCTGGTATTGATAATAGAGCAGCGCCGTGCGCGCCGCCAGGTCTTCTCGTTGCCTGATTGGCATGGCATTTATCTCCAGGAGAAAAGTAACATATGATAGTGGTTATGGCAAATGTTACTCTGGTGCATGAACTGCCTGCTTTGGATGATCGGTGTTCCGGTCGGCGCAGGGCGCGCCGCGTGACGTCGCCCGGCAGGATTTCCGGCGTCGCAGCGCGGGGTGCTTCTTGGGGTGTTCGCTTCGTGCCGTTACCAGGAGAGGATGCGCAGGTCGGTGAGATCGGCGACGGGCGCGTAGACGATGCCGCCGGCGTAGCCCTGGAAGCGATACCCGGCATATCCCAATTCCTGCGTGAGGGGCATGCCCAGCCCATGCGCGCGGGCGAAAGGGGGGAATGTGGAGGCAGGATCGTAGTCTATGCCGCCCAGGGGCGCGCGCGCGGCGAGCGCCGCCCTGCGGATTTCCTCCTCGAAATTCGACGCCGGGACGGGCACACAGGCTGCAAGCCACACGCCCGGCGTCGCCGCGGCGCACAGCGCAATGAACTGCCGGCGAGACAGGCGTCTCGGAAGTCGCTCGGTCGTTATTGGGCTTTCTCCATCACGCTCCTCGCGCCGCTGACAAGCGCGGGGGATCACTTTATCACACTTCGACGAAGCCGGCTACCTCGCCGTAAGCACCGCGGAGCCGCTGCCCATCGCCTCGATCACGGGGAGGCCGAAGCCCTCGTATTCGCTCAGGTAGACGGTCGCCAATGCCAGCGAGTAAAGAGTCGGTTTGTCGGCTTCATCCACCCAACCGATCAGGTGAACGCGTTCCGCAATACCCAGGCGCTCGATGAGCGGGCGCGGGTCGGGGCTGAACGGCGAGTCCTCTGCGGGCAGCTTGCCGCCGATCACCAGATGCGGCCCATCCGCCGGTATCCCGGCGTAACCCTGCACCATCCGCATCACGTTCTTGCGCGCGTCGAAACCGCCCAGATAGAGCAGGAAGGGCGCGGCGGGCAGAGCGTACTTTTCGCGCACGCGCGCCAACTCGCCCGGGTCGCTGACGGGGTGATACTGTGGTCCCGCGGCCAGATGCACCGCGTGGACGCGCTCCGGCGCGATGCCCAGGTGGGCGACGATGTCGCGCTTCCCCGCTTCCGAATCGGTGAGCACCGCGCTCGCGCGGCGGGCCGTCAGGGCAACCAGCCGTGTGTAGGCGCGCTGGAGCACGCCGCCGCGATAGAGCGGCAACAACATCGGGATCAGATCGTGGATGGTGACGACCACCGGGCAGGGCCGTCGGAAGGGCGCGCCCCAGTAGGGCACGAACGCGACATCGGCCCCCATGTCACGCGCCGCCGCCGGGAAGGTCACCTGCTCGAACCAGAGCTTCGCCAGGTTGCGGTTGATCCTGTCGAAAGGCGTGGCGATGCGCGTCGCCCGCCACGAGATGGGCAGCGTGGCGATCGCGCGTGAACCCGCCGGCAGGATCAGGTGATACTCGATGCTCCGGCCCCGACTGCGGTAACCACTCGATCAGGGCCTTGAGGTATTGCCCGCTGCCCGTGGCGATTTGATCCAGGAACCAGCCGTTGACGGCGATGCGCATGGGGCTATCCACCGATCAACCGCATCCCCAGCCGGTGCAACAGCGCGCTCAGCCGCGGGGCGCGTTGTGCGGACGGGGGACGCTCAGGTCGTAAACATTGCAGGCGAGTGGGTTCCCTCCGGCTGCAAGCAACGCGAGTTCCAGTTGTTCCGGCGGCCCGCTGAGGGCGATTTCTACACGGGCGATGCGGGCTGCTGCGCCCCCGCGTACGTTCAGGTCGGCGGCAGACCAGACCAGCCGCCCGTCGAGGCGAGCTTCCGCCCTGCACCCCCGATGCTCTACCGGCGCATCGTTCACGATCCAGAATTCGATGGGCAGGGCGGCTGCTGTGGTGAACTCCATCCACGGGAAGCGCGCGGCGATCAACAGCGGTTGGTAAGATCGTCGCAGGATGGCGTAGGCGGCCTTCGGGCGTCCCGCGCGATCCATCACCGACCAGCTCACTGCGGGCCACGGTTCGTTGAATTGCCAGAATGCCACGCCTCCGCAGTAGTCCCAGGCCGCATCTGCGCCATCCGTTGCCGGTTCGCAGGGTTCGCGGCGTATCCGGCAGGCTTCGATCCCCGTTTGCAATGCTGCGGCCTGCACTCTCTGAGTCTGCGTGATGGCCGCCGTCAGATCGGGCGCATCGCCCGCATAGAATGCCAGCTTCGCCGTTTGCGCCAGCCGCGCCGCCCAGCGTGGGTCGCTCAACGAGGTGGGCGCGGGAGCGGTGAACATCTCTGCGACCGAATCGGCGCAGGGCAGCGCCTGCATCCCGAACTCGCTCAGGAAGGGCGCGCGCGCATCGGCCAGCGTCGCCCAATCCTCGAAGGCGTGCCAGACGTTCCATTGATGGATATCCCCGTCGGACGGCGACGCGGGAATCCAGGGCCGGTCGGGGTCTTCCTCGCGCAGCACATTCGCCAGGCGCGCCAGCGGCAGCGCCTCGCGCGCCGCGTTGATCTCATTGCCGCCGCACCAGGCCAGCAGCGAGGGGTGATTCCGCAACAACTGCGCCGCGCCGCGCGCCTCCGCCTCCAGGAGATCGAGATACTCCGGGCTGCGCGGGTAGTGGTCGAGGAAGGCGCAGGCCAACGGGAACTCTTGCCATGCCAGGATGCCCAGCCGATCGCAGGCGTCCCAGAAGGCCCGCTTCTCGCGCACCCCGCCGCCCCACACGCGCAGGAAGTTGACGCCCGCCGCGCGTGCGTGCCCGATGAGGCGGTCGTAATCGTCCGCAGTGACGCGACCCGGCAGGATGTCCGCCGGAACCCAGTTTGCCCCGCGGAGGAACGTAGGGCCGGCCGTTGACCCGGAAACTCCAGGGCGCGCCGCCGGGCAGGGCCGCCCGCTCGACCCGGCGCACTCCCGTGACCTCGCTGATCTCGTCAAGCACGGTGTTCCCGTCGAGCAGGCGTATGGTGACGCGATAAAGACACGGATCGCCCTGATCCCACGGCTGCCAGCGTCGCGCCGCGGCCATCTCCACAGCGAGGTCGTAATCGGCGGTGCAAAGCGGCGCATCGTTGGGACACAGGTTGATGGTGCGCCCCGCGGCGTGATACCCACCGGCCTCGAAATTCTCGGGACGGATGGTCACTTCGGCGCGCACCGCGCAGGGGTGCAGGCGGGCCACCCGCAGCCGCAGCCGCCAGATGACCGCCGTCGGATCGGCCTCGGTGAGCGGATCGGGTCGGATGTGCAGGTCCTCGATGTAGGCGTTATGGGTGCGGATCAGGCGGATCTCATCCCAGATGCCGGCGCTGAGCAGGCGCGGTGAGAAATCCCACCCGAAGCCGAACTGGGCTTTCGTCGTCGCCATGCGGTCGGGGAAGTACTCGATGCCGGGAGCGAGGCGACCGAGGACGCCGCGCATGAGATGCTTGCTCGTCGTCGCGGGCAGGCGCGGCAGCGCCCCGCCGCCCCAGATGCGGATCGCCAGTTCGTGCGCGCCGGCGGGTTGCACCGCCAACGGCATGGCCTGCCGCGCGAACGCCCCGACGTGCGTCCCGAGGAGCATGTCATCCAACCAGATCGCGCTCTGATAGTCAATCCCGTCCGCTTCGAGGATCACCGTTTCATCCGCCGCGAAGTCGCGGGGCAACTCCACGCGATACCACCAATCGCTACTCGTCCACCCACTCTCCGGCGGCGATGCCCTCGGGGCTTTCCACAGGGGGAATCCGGCCTGCGGCGATCAGGTCGGCGCGCACATCGCCCGGCACGCGCGCGGGCAGCCATTCGGTCACTGCGTCACGGTCATCGTGGGGCGCCGCGCCGAACGGCTGGCGGGGGACCTGGCCCATGCGCCACGGGTAGGTAGACAAATCAACGATCTTTCGGGCCATGTGCGTTCAGCCCATGATAGCACGCATCGCCGATGATTCAAACCGTGGTATAATCCGCTGGTAGAACGACGAAAATGCAGGTAAATCCGCGTTCATCCGCGCTCGTCAGCGTCCTATTTTCAGGTGAGTTTGTCTTGCAAGGAAGATGTAGTGCCAAATATTGATATTTCGACCATCGTCGCGATGGCCGTGATCCTGCTGGTGGCGTTCCCGGTGCATGAGTTTGCCCACGCGCTCGTCGCCTATCGGTTGGGCGATGACACCGCGCAGCAAATGGGCCGCTTGACGCTCAACCCGCTGCGCCACCTCGATATTTTCGGGTCGCTGATGCTGATCGTGACGCAGTTCATCGGCTGGGCCAAGCCTGTGCCGGTGAATCCCTATCGTCTGCGTTACGGGCCGCGCGTCGGCAACGCCATTGTCGCCGCCGCGGGGCCGCTCAGCAACCTGCTCATGGCGATCATCGTCGCCATCCCCTATCGGTTGGGCGCTGTTCGATGCTGCGCCTCCGTGGGTCTTCGGTGTGATCTGGACCTTCGTCACGATCAACGTCGTGCTCTTCATCTTCAACTTGATCCCGCTGGGCCCACTGGATGGCTATAGCGTGCTGATGGGCATTGTGGGCGAAGACGCCGCGCGGTTCTTCGAGCCGTTACGCACCTACGGTTCGCTCCTGCTGATGGGGTTGCTGATGATCGGCTACTTCTCGCCCGGCCTCAATTTCCTGGGCAAGGTGCTGGGGCCGCTGATGAACACGATTCGAGGGGCCTTGCTCGGCGTATGATGGCCGATAGCGTTCGTACCCCTCCGCGCTCAGCCCTGAGCCAGGCGCGCTATCGGGTTCGCCAGTTTGGGCAGGCGGTGAGGGTGTTACTGCACCCCTTGCAGCCCGCCGATGAGGCCGAAGCGCGGCGCGTGTTGCCGGAGTCGGCCTGGGAACTCTATGCGGCGATGCCGCAGGTGGATCGCCGCCACGCGCTCGAGGTGTGGCGGACGCTGCGCGCGCGGGGATATGCGGAGCCGGCCCTGGCGCAGGCGGCGCTGCTCCATGATTGCGCCAAGCATCGGGGCGGCATCACGCTCGCGCATCGTGTGATCGCCGTACTGATCAAGGCGTACTGGCCCGCGTCTCTCGCCGGGTGGGCGGCGGCGCCCGCCCCTGGCCCCGGCGGATGGCGACAACCTTTTTGGGCGCACGTGCATCATCCCGATGTCGGCGCGACCCTCGCGGAAGCCGCGGGGTGCGATCCGCGGCGCCGTGAGCCTCATCCGCAGGCATCAGGAGCCGCCGGCGCAGGCGGAGCCGGATCACCTGTTGGTCGCCTTGCAGGCCGCAGATGATGACAACTAGATATTGACATAACACAAAGGGAAGAAGCCATGCCGGATAAGATACAAGTCACGATCATCGGGTTGCGCCTGCTCGGCGCATCCGCGGGCATGGCGTTGCGCCGTCATGCGGATCGCGTCGTCGTGATCGGGCACGACGCCAGCGCCGAGCTATCGGCCGGCGCGCGCAAGCTGGGCGCGGTGGAGAAGACCGAGTGGAACTTGTCCGCCGCCACGTCAGGGGCCGATCGCATTATCCTGGTCGTGCCGCTGGACGAAGTGAAGGACACCCTGGCGGTCATGAGCGAAAACCTCAAACCGGGTTGCGTCATCCTGGCGCTCAGCGACGTCATCTCTCCGGTCATCGCCCTGGGCCGCGAAACCTTGCCGTCAAACGTGCATCTGGTGGCCGGCCATCCGATCATCCTCGCCGACCTGAGCGACACCACCGTGGCCTCGCCCGATTTGTATAAGGATCGGGTATTCGCGCTGGCCCCCGACGCGGCAACGAATGAGACGGCCGTCCAACTGGCGTCTGATCTGGTGGCGGCGCTGGGCGCGCAGCCGTTCTTCGTAGATGCGCAGGAGCACGATGTGTTCACCGCAGCGACGGAGGGCGCGGCGTCTCTCATGGCCGCGGCGCTGCTGGGGGTCGGGTCGAGCAGCCCGAACTGGCGCGACATGCGGCGGTTGGCGGCGGGCCAGTTCTACAGCAGCAGCCTGATCATGCCGGCGACGGGCGGCGCGGCCGCCGCGGCGTGTCTCGCCAATTCCACCGCGGTGCTGCACTGGCTGGATGCGGTATCGGCCGAGTTGGGCGCGTTGCGCGCGGCCATCGCCGATGCCGATGAGGCTGCGCTGGCGGCGCAATTCGACGAGGCGCTGGCGGCGCGCACGGGCTGGCTGGAGGCGTACTACAGCGGACGGTGGGATCTGACCGAGCCGATGCCGGAGATGCCCACGAAGGGCAGCATGCTCAAGTCTATGCTCGGCATCGGGCGCACGAAGCGTCCGCCGCCTGCGGAGTCCGGCAAGCGCTGATGCCCTATGTGTATATCCTGCGTTGCGCCGACGGCACCTATTACACCGGCTGGGCCGTTGACGTGGCGCGGCGCGTGGCGGCGCATAATGCCGGCCGCGGCGCGCGCTACACACAGACGCGCCGCCCGGTGACGCTGGTCTATCAAGAAGAAGCCGCGGATCGGGCCTCGGCCATGAAGCGCGAGGCGTGCATCAAACGCTACACCCGGCAACAAAAAGAGCGCCTCGTGCGCGGCCGTAGAGTCTGAGCAGATCTGATCAGCAAGGTGCAACGCACTTCCGAGGTGCGTTGCACCTTGTGGCATGGCCAAAAAAAGAGGCCCCGGAATTCACCGGGGCCTTTCACTTTTGGGTATTGAGATCGTTCAGGACGTGCGCTGGAACACAACCTTGAAGGAGTTGTGGAACAGCGTGTTCCCGCCGCCGCCATCCGAGCACTCGGCTTCGTCGGTGAAGTTGGAATGCAGGGGGCGAGCGATGTCGGTGCTGGCCGGGTTAGAGCCGTCTTCAGTGACGTAGACGGCGTACTCGGCCATCTTCCACAGCAGGAACTCGGCCTTGCCGGGGCCTTTCACGCCGGAAACCGCTTTATCCAGCACGTTGCCGATCTGATCCTGGGATGTTTGAACGAGCGTGACGCCATCAAGGGGATTCCCGGCGGCGTCAATCACCTCGATGAAGATGTTATGGTTGCCCTTATTCTCACACGCGGTCAACCGGCGCATCTCGACCAGCTTGTAGAGCACGGTTGGCGCGGCCGGCGCAGCCTGGACTGCGGCGGCGGCTGCAACCGGCGCAGCTTCCTGCGCGGCGGGTTGCTCAACCGGCGCCGGCGCGGCCTGGCGGGCGACCGGCGCGGGCGGGACCGGCGTGGAAGTCGGCGGGACCGGCGTCTCGGTCGGCGTGAAGGTGGCCGTCGGGATGGGCGTTTCGGTCGGCGTGGCCGTGGGCGTGAAGGTGGCCGTCGGCATCGGCGTCTCAGTGGGCCAGGGCGTGTAAGTCGGCGTGGTCTGCACCGGCAAATCCGCGGCCAGCGCCAACAGGACGACCTGGCTGCGCACATCAGGCCGCTGGCGGGCCGAATTCATCGAACGCGATGCCGGGTTGTTCTGGCGCATGCTCATGATCGCCAGCGGTGTGGCGATCCCGATCAGCCAGATCAGCAGCAAGATCAACGCCACCAGGCGGATCTTCGCCCCCGTCGTGGCTGTACCCCACCATGATGTCGCCGAACCCGAGGCCTTTTCGACGGTGACGGCCGCCGCGCTGGGCGGCGCAACGGGAACCGGGCGGCGCGGGGCCGCCGCGCTCGCCACGGCGACCGGCGCTGCGGCGCGGGCCGAAGCCTGGACGGCCGGTGCCGTCGCTGCGACTGCCGCCGCTGCCGGCGCGCCCACGCGCAATCGGCGGCTGAGCGCGCGCATCAGGTTCAGGCTCAGGGCGGGATACTTGAGCGCCAGCTCCTCGAAATCGTCGCGTCCCAGCACCCAGATCGTCGAGGCGGTTTGTGCAATGGCATCGTTGGCATGGAGGTCGTTGTTGAGCAGCGCGGCTTCACCGAAGAACTCGCCCTCGCCAACGGTTCCCGGTCACGAACCCGCCGGCTTGCAACGACACCTGCCCGTCTTCGATGATGTACAGCGCCTCGCCCGGTGTGCCCTCGCGATAGATGGCCTGTCCGGCGGCGAAATCTTGCGTGGTCAGATGCCCCGCGACTTCCTGAATCTGCTCGGAGGTCAGCCCGCTGAGCAACCCCAGCCGCTTCAGATGTCGTTCTGCGGTCTGCTCGACGCTGAGGCCGGCGGCCAGCATCAACTTGCGGCCCATCTCGGGGTACTTTTCGATCACCCCTGCCAGGTTGTCCGCGCTCGAGCGCCCATAACGCCGAATCCGTCGCCGCCTCTGCGGTCAGGCTGTAAGGGCGGCCCGCCAGAACATCGGCGTCGCCGAACAGCGCCCCCTGGCCCAGATTGGCGACCACGGTGTCCTCGCCTGCCAGCAGCCGCACGCGCCCCGACCCGACGAAGTACATGTCTCTTGCGGGCTGGCCCTGGGCGTAGATGACGGCCCCGGCGGCCACGGCTCGCAACGCCATGCGATCGGCGAGCGCCGCGCGCTGCTCGTCCGACAGGTCGGCGAACAACGGCGCATTATCTATCATGGATGCTTTCACAAACTCACTCCTTGCAGATCAGCACACACCGGGCCTGTGTCCCCGGCTCAACCGCTGTGCTGCCCGAGCGAAGCATTCTAGCTTTGCTAGCTCAGTAAGTCCTCTGGAAAACGACGTCGTAAACGTAATGGCTGTTCGGCATGTAACGGAAGTCGCGGGCTTCCCACCCGGCGCGGCAACTGTCAACGTCAGGATAGGGTTTGCAATTGCAGTATCCTGCGTCCAGGAACATATCCCAATCGGGCAGGTTGGCGCTCATCCCCCGGGTTTGCGGGCTGAGCGGGTTGTTTCCTTCGTCCACAACCTCGACCTGGCCGCCGCCATTCATGTAAATATCGTAATCCACCCGGCCCGGACCTTTTTCGCCGGTCACGTGGACAATTCCGGTGAACACTTCACGGATTCGTACGCCGTCAATCGGCGCGCCGCCCGGATCCACGACTGTCACGAAAATATTATGCTCACCGCCGCCGCATTGCTGCGCATCCTGGCCCAATGGCCGCACTCGCACGCTTTTCACCACGTAGGCGGTTGACGCCTTGGGCGCGACGGCGGCCGGAGGTTGCGTCGGCGCGGCGGGCGCAACAGGCGCGGCGGTCGGAACCGGTCGAGGCGTGGGCGCAGCGGGAATGTTCTTCGCCACGGCCACCGTATCGAGCGCCCCCACGATCTTGACCACCGTCCCGGCGACCCAGGCCTGCCCGTCCCAATCCAGTTGCCACCAGTCGCCGCTCGCGTTCCTCCCGATAATATCGGCTTCTTGCCCGCTGCGCAACTTTCCGATCACCGCATACTGCCTGCCGGGGCCGCCGCGCAGGTTCACGTCGTTTTCGGCGACCGCGCGCGGCGCGTCGGGCGTCGCGTCGCGGTCGGCGTCGGATGTGGGTTCGAGGGTCGCCGTGGCCGGGATTTCCGTCGGCGCGGGGCTTTCGGTGGGCGTCAGGGTCGGTTGAGGCGTTTCCGTCGGCGGGGGCAGCGGACTGGCGGTGGGGCTGGGCGCGTCCGTGGGCCGTAGATAGGCCAGGATGCGCGGGCTTTTCGTCCCCAGGTCGGCGGCCAGCCGGGCCAGCGCCTCCTGATCCGCCCGCCCCTGCGAGATCGCATCTTCCGCAAGGCTGGCGACCAGTTGCGCGGCGTTCGGCAGCTTCAACGCCGCGAGGGCCGCCTGTGCAGTCGCCAGGTCGCCGCTGACTGTATATTGCGTTGCGATTTCGCCGATCGTGGCCGCGGGGTCGCCGGCGCGGGCTGTGCCTAAGCGCGAACATCCGGCCAGAGCTCAAAACAATGAGGCTCAAGGTGACCAACCGCAGGACGCGTGAAGAAGTGTACGGACGCTGCGCGGTCCACGAGGTATTGAGTGGTTTTCAAGCATAAAGCAATGGCTTGGCATCACAGTGGGGCGACATCCGCGCTGGTTCAATATGAGTCTGGACCCAGGCGAAGCGCCCCTCCTGTTCGTGACCTTTTTGGATTGTTACCCATGTATCAAACGAGCATGGGGCTTTGGCCCGATGGGTTGATCGCTGATATAATGCCGGATCACATGGGTCGCGCCGGATCTCATCGTATCGCCCTTTGTGGGCGCCGGCTGAGTTTCAGTGCCGAAGGTGGGAATCGAACCCACATGGGGCAACCCCCAATGGTGTTTGAGACCATCGCGTCTACCTTTCCGCCACTTCGGCCTGTGCAAGCAATCAGTATACGCGATTCTGTGCCGTCCGTCAAGTTCAACCCATCACAGGCTGGAATTTCGATCTAGATGAGATCACGCGTCATTCTGAGCAGGTTGACCTCAGGACGTTGGTTGCGGCGAGCACTCTAGCGAAGAATCTCTCGCAATCACGAGTCGAGACCCTTCGCTGGAGGCTAACCGCAGCGCAAGTTGAGTGGTTAACCCGCTCAGGGTGACAGCACACGGATCTCGGAACTTCGATCACAGGCTGAATGATTACGCTACAGGCGATTGCGGGCGCAGGTTCCTTTCGGCAGGCCGTTGTGGCTTGGTCGGAGCCTTTACGCGCCCGTTTGCTGCGGATGACATCATATGATGGCGGGTGGGGCGAGGGGCCGTCATCGCCACGCGGCCCCCAATTCGACGAGGCCGCGCTGATCGCCGCCGCGCAACGCGGCCACCTCCCCGCCTTCAACCAGCTCATCCTCCATTATCAGGGCATCGCCTATAACGTCGCCTATCGCGTGATGGGTGACGGTGATTCGGCCTCCGATGCGACGCAGGACGCCTTCATCAAGGCCTACCAGCGCATTGACCAGTACCGCGGCGGCTCCTTCAAGGCGTGGGTGCTGCGGATCGTCACCAACACCTGCTACGACATGCTGCGCTCGCAAAAGCGCCGCCCCACCAGTTCGCTCGACGGCGACGACTCGGAGGGCGATGAGATGGATTCGGAGCATGACGCGCGGCTGATCGACGCCGCCGAGCGGCCCGAAGCCTTCGTCATGCGCCGCGAGCTGGCCGGCATGATCCAGGCGGCCATCGAGCAATTGCCCGAAGACCAGCGAGCGACGCTGGTGCTGGCCGATATCGAGGGTTTGGACTATCAGGAGATCGCCGACGCTACTGGCGTGGCGCTCGGCACCGTCAAATCACGGCTCAGCCGGGCGCGCGCCAAGCTGCGCGACCTGCTCATGGAGCATAAGGAACTTTTGCCTGCGCAATACCGTCTCTAAAGCATCCTGGATAAAGATGAGAAACCATTAATGAAGCGATTATTCGGCGCCGCGCGAGACGCGCACATCGGGACCGAACTGCTTTCCGCGTACCTGGATGGACAGGTGACGGCGGCGGAGCGGGATCGTGTACGCGCACACTTGCAGCAATGCGCCCTCTGCCAGAGCGAAGCCGAGAGCCTGCGTCAGACGATTGTACTGATGCGGGCGTTGCCGCGCATCCCGGTGCCGCGCGCCTTCACGTTGTCTGAGGCGCAGGTCGGCATTCGCCGGCCCGGCGCGCAACCCGTCTGGCTGGGCGGGCTGGTGCGCGGGCTGGGCGTGGTGACGGCGGTGGCGCTGATTGCCCTGTTCACCACGACGTTGCTGCGCCAACAGACGAGTTGGGCGCCCACCGCCCAGGTTGCGCGCGTCGCACCCGCGGCCGAGGCTCCCGCGGCTGAGGCCCCTGCCGTGGAGCCGGCGGCGGTGACCGCAGATATGCCCGCTGAGGAAATCGCGCCGGCGGCGGCGATGGCCTTCGAGGCCGTCCCCGCGGAAGACCAGCCGGAAGTGTCCGCCGCGGCCCCCCCCGTGACCGCTGAACCTGCCCTTGCGATGGAAGCGCTAACCCAGGCTGAAGCCGCGCCCGAAGCGGCGCAGATGAAGGACGCTGCGCCGGAACCTGGCGCCGAGGCTGCCGATGCGTCGGATGCCGCCATGACCGCGCCGACCCTGGCGATGGAAGAATCCCCGGCGGCGCCGGCGGCGCGGGGTCTCGGCGGCGGCGGATTGGGCGGTGCAGCCTTTGCGGCCCAGGCCGGGCAACCCTCGGCGGCGCTGACGCCTGCGCTCGCGCCCGCAATGATTTCACCCGCTACGGTGCTGCCGGAAGGGGCCGGCTTCGTGTTTGCCGACGGTGCGACCGTGTCGGCGCTGGACGCCGCTTCCGGGATCAGGACGCTAACCGCCGCCGTAGGCGCATCTCAGCCGATCATTTCGGAGAACCGCAGCCGGATCGCCTATCGCGCGATGGGCGAAGATGGCGTGGAAATCCAGGCCGTCTCCTGGGACGGCAAGAACCCGGCGACGCTCGTTTCTGAGGGCGACCTGGCCGCGGAAACCAGCGCCGAGGGCGCCGGCGCGCGACGCATCCAGACGGTAAACTGGATTCCGGGACAGGATAAACTGGCCCTGATCGCCGCCGTTGGTGACCTCGCATCGCGGCAAGAGCTGTGGCGCGTGGATGTGCCATCGGGTGAGCGTCTTCGTGTGCTGGAGATGGGACCATCGGGGCGTGTCTTCTATGCGCCTGGCGGCTCGCGTTTCGCGGCCGTGGAATATGGTACGCCGGAACAGCCCGAAGGCGTCCTGACGCTCTACGCGGCGGACGGCGGCGCAGGCCGGACGGTTGCCCGTTTCCCTGCCGCGCCGGGCGCGCCCGCCTACCCGGCGCAGGTGCGGTGGCTCGCGACCGGGGACGAACTGCTGTTTGCTGCCCCGCCGGCAGATCCTGCATCGGGCGTTGCGCTCTATCGGCAAAGTGGGGATGGCGATGCGCAACTCATCGGCAGCGTCCCGGCGGTCGAGACGGCCTGGTCGGCGGACGGCGCCCGGTTGGCGTATCTTCAACCCGTCGCCGGCGCGCCCGATGCGCGCGAGCTTGTGCTGGCGGAACCGAACGGCGCCAATCCGCAGCCCTACGCGCAGTTGCAGGGCGGCGGATTCCTGGGGTGGTCGCCATACGGCCAGGAGTTCCTCTATTTGAGTGACAACAATGTCTATGCCGGCGCGCCCGATCGTGCACCCGAGTTGCTGGGCAATAGCATCAGCGTGTATGATCCGCATTGGGTCGCTCCCGGCCAACTGCTGGCCCTGCTCGATCAGGGCGGAGGCTGGATGCTCGTCTGGCGCGACCTGGCTGGCGGAGACGCCGGCAGCCTGGCGCCGCTGCCCAAAGATATTTCTTACGATTACGTGAGCCCGAACGCGCCGTGATTGCCGTCTGATGCCTGAGCTGCCGGAAGTCGAAACTGTCGCCCGCGCCTTGCGCCCCCTGCTCACCGGCAAGGAGTTCGCTTCGGCGCGGGCGCTGTGGTCGCGTACGGTCGCTGCGCCTGACCCCGACAGCTTTTCAATTCGCCTGGCCGGTCAACGCATCGTGGACATCGGTCGCCGCGGCAAGTATATCCTGTTCACGCTGGCGTCCGGCGACACACTGATCGTGCATCTGCGCATGACGGGCAAGCTGATGGTCGCGTCCCCCGGCAGCCCCGATCTGGATGCGCCGCACGTGCGCGCGATCCTCTATCTGACCGACGGCGACGCGCTCGTTTTCAACGACGCTCGCAAGTTCGGGCGCATCTGGCTCGTCTCCGATCTGGAGAGCGTCGTCGGCAAGCTGGGGCCGGAGCCATTGGCCTGGGATTTCACGCCGGAGGTGTTGACGTCTCGATTGCGCCACCGGCGCACGTCGCTCAAGGCGCTTCTCCTGGATCAGACAGTGGTGGCCGGCGTGGGCAACATCTACGCCGACGAGGCCCTGCATCTGGCCGGCATCCATCCGTTGCGCACCGGCGCCGATCTTACTGATGAGGAAGTAATCCGTTTGCACGGCGCGATCCAGGAAGTTCTGACCGCCTCCATCGGCGAGCGCGGCACCATGCTGCGCGATTATCGCCCGCCCTACGGGCTACAGGGCGCATATCAGCATCATCTCCGCGTCTACCAACAGACGGATCGGCCCTGCCTTCGTTGCGGCGCGCCCATTCGGCGCATCGTGGTAACGCAGCGCAGCACCCACTATTGCCCGCAATGCCAGCCGGAAAACCCGCTAACCACCGACCCAGCGAAAGAAGGCAATACGTGACGGCGCAGTTCGAGATCGCCGCAGACGACCTTTCGTTCACGCGGGCGTGGTTGTGGCGGCCCGCGCTGATTACGTTTGTTTCCAGCGCGTGCATGATGGTGCTCGAGCTGGTCGCCGGGCGTATCATCGCGCCCTACGTGGGCGTGTCGCTCTACACCTGGACCAGCGTCATCGGCATTGTGCTGGCCGGGATGAGCCTGGGCAACTACCTGGGCGGCCGCCTGGCCGACCGCTGCGCCTCACTGCGGCTGCTCGGCGTGATCTTCTCGCTGGCCGGCCTCTTGAGCCTCGGCGTCCTGGCCGTAGACTACGTGGGTTTACGCCTGCCGAACGCGTGGCCGATCGTCCTGCAAATCCTCGCCATCACCACCTTGCTCTTCTTCCTCCCCAGCATGATACTGGGCATGGTGTCGCCCATCGTCGCCAAGCTGGCGGTGCGCGACCTGGACAGCACGGGCAGCACCGTGGGGCGCATCTACGCAGCGGGCACGGTGGGCAGCATCCTCGGCACGTTCGCCACCGGCTTCTGGCTGATCTCCGAGTTCGGCACGCATGCGATCGTGGCGGGCGTGGCCGCCTTGCTGGTCTTCATCGGGATCCTGTTCTTCATTGCCTCCCGGCGGTTCGAGGGAGCGGGGGAGCGCCCGTGGCCGCCTTGCTCGTGGTATCGGCGCTCGCTGGTCGGCGGCGTCGTCCTGGCGCTACAGCAGGGATGGCTCGGTTCGCCGTGTTCGCTGGAGACCGACTATTTCTGCATCAAAGTGACGGAAGAGGATCGCGACGGCGAAACCTTGCGCGTGCTGATCCTCGACCGGCTGGTGCACAGCTATAACTCGCTGGACGATCCCACGCACCTCACCTACGGCTACGAGAAGGTGTACGCCGCGGTGACGGAGTTGGCCGCGCGGCGCAACCCTGCCGATGACCCGCTGCGCGCGTTGTTCATCGGCGGTGGCGGCTATACCTTTCCGCGCTACATGGAGGCGGTCTATCCCGACAGCCGGCTCGACGTGGTGGAGATTGACCCCGACGTGACGCGCGTCGCGCAAGACCTGCTGGGGCTTTCCCGCGACTCGGAGATCGCTTCCTTCAACGAAGACGCCCGCATCTACCTCGAACGCACTCCCGACCGGCAGTACGATCTGGTGATGGGGGATGCGTTCAACGACTACTCGGTGCCCTATCACCTGACGACCCGCGAGTTCAACGAACGGGTGCGCGCCTGGATCAGCGACGATGGTCTCTATCTGGTCAACATGATTGATGGGCTGCAACGCGATTTCCTGCGGGCGTACATTCATACGCTCCAGCAGACCTTCGATCACGTTTACGTCATCCCGGCCAGTCCATCATGGCGCGAGTCGCCCCGCATGACCTACGTGCTCGTCGCCACGGACAGCCCGCTCGATCTGGCGGGCCTCAAGTCTCTCAACCTCACGGATGGCGATCTGGCCCGCCAGGTCCTCACCCCCGAAGCCGTGAGCGACTTGCTGAGCGAGGGTCCGCTTCTGACCCTGACAGATCGCTATGCCCCGGTAGACCAACTGCTCGCGCCGGTCGCCCGCGGCGAAACCGCGGAATAGGTGATGCAGGTTTTTTCGTGTGATACGTTCACCTATCCGCTGCCCGTTGGACACCGATTTCCGGCGCAGAAATATCGGCTGCTCAGGGAACGCATCCAACAGGAGTTAGCGCGCGATGTCACGCTGCATGTGCCGGACGCGGCGACCGATGACGCGTTGACCCTGGCGCATGACGACGACTACGTGCAGCGCGTGCGCGCCGGCGCGCTCGACCCGCGTGAAGTGCGGCGCATCGGTCTGCCCTGGTCGCCGGAGCTGGTTCAGCGGACGCTGTGCAGCGTCGGCGCGACCATCGCGGCCTCGCGCGCGGCCCTTGCCGAGGGAATCGGCGTCAGCCTGGCAGGCGGCACACATCACGCTTTCCGCGATCACGGCGAGGGATTCTGCGTCTTCAATGACGTTGTGGTGGCCGCCCGGCTCATGCAGACCGAAGGCCGCGCCCGCCGCGTCGCAATCATTGATTGCGACGTGCATCAGGGCAACGGCACGGCGGCCATCCTGGCCGATGACCCGACGGTCTTCACCTTCTCGATCCACGGGGCCAAAAACTTTCCTTTTCACAAAGAACAGAGCGATCTGGATGTTGAACTGCCGGATGCCACGGACGATGCGCGCTATCTGGCTGCGCTGAGGTCTGCGCTCGATGTGGTGTGGGAGGCCGCGCAGCCCGACTTCGTGATCTATCTCGCCGGTGCAGATCCTTACGCGGGCGATACGTTGGGCCGCCTTGCGCTCAGCAAAGGGGGGTTGGCGGCGCGCGATGACCTGGTGCTGGGCGCATGTGCGACCCGCCGCGTTCCGGTGGCAGTGGTAATGGCGGGCGGCTATGCACGTCCCATCGAGGACACCGTAGATATCCACGCGGCGACGGTCAGGCTCGCATGCCGGTGGGCGGCGGCATGAGCGCATCCGACCTGTTGTTGCGCCTCGCCTTCCTGGCCCTCTATCTGATTGCGGCCTGGTGCATTTTCATCTATCTCTTGAATCGCTACTTGATGCCCATCCGTAAGAGCACGCCGAAGATGGCCGTCATCGGGTTGAGTTTCGTCGGGCTGACGCTGGCCGGCCTGGCGCTTGGGCTCATGCTTGATGATCCACTCTGGTTATTGCCGCCCTTATTCGTTGTCGCCATTGCCATCGCCGGTGAGGCTCGCCTGAGTTCTTGCCCGTCGGCGCGACATCGGCGATGGACCGGTGGAACGCGCCGCGCCCTCCTTTGCGTGGACGCGGCCCATCACGACCACCGATATGGCGTTCGCGCGCTACGAGATCGTCGCGCCCGGTTGGTCCGGCCCGGATCTGCGCATTGCACATATCAGCGACTTGCACCTTAGCGACCGTGTCCCGATGGCCTATTTCTGCGCTGCGGTTGAACGCGCCCGACGCGACGGACCCTGATTTGGTGTTCTTCACCGGCGATTTCCTGAGCAAAGGCCACGGCGTCGAGCTGATCCCGCCCGTCCTCTCGACGGTGCGCGGGCGGTTGGGTACCTATGCAATCCTCGGCAATCACGATTATTGGGTGGATGATCGAGAAGTGGCGGAGGCCGTGCGCCGGGCGGGCGTCACCTTGCTGGATGACCAATGTGAACGGCTGCAACTGTCGGACGGCTCCGCGCTGTTGATCTGCGGGTGTCAGACCCCCTGGTCGGGGCCGAACCTCGCGCTGCCGCGGCCGCAGGACGGCGAGATGGGGCTGACCCTCTCGCACACGGCGGATAACATCACGCAGTTGGGCGGGCCGGGCGTTGCGGCCATCTTCTCCGGCCACTATCACGCCGGCCAACTCAGGTTGCCGGGGATCGGCTCGTTGGTCGTGCCTTCGGGGTACGGGCGCAGATTTGACCACGGTCATTTTGTGGTTGGCGGCACGCACCTTTTCGTCACATCGGGGCTCGGCTCCGAGACGCCGCCGGTGCGGCTATATTGTCAACCCGATATCTTCATCGTGGACCTGAAGGGGACAGGCTGAAATGGACGTCCGAGTGATGGTCGTTGCGGATGATCCGCTTGCACGTGCCGGGCTGGGTGTCCTCCTGGCGGAATTGCCCGGCCTGATCGTGGTGGGGCAGGCTGCTGCGGGCGATGACCTGCATGCAGCGGCGGATGTGTTTCGCCCCGATGTCGTCCTCTGGGATCTGGGCTGGGGTGCCGGTGACGATGCGCTCCGGCTGTCCGATTTCACGGCAGATTCGCCGATGTGCCCTGTGGTGGTGATGTTGCCTGAGGACGCGCCGCCGCGTGGGGCATGGACGGCAGGCGCGCGCGGGATACTGACACGAGACGCAAGCCTGGAGCACATCACCGCTGCGCTTGTTGCTGCTGCGCGGGGCCTCGTCGTCCTGGAACCGTGGGTCACCGAGAGGTTGATCCCGGAGAGCGGCCCGATAGAGGGAGAGCCGGGCGGCGAAGGCTCACTCGTGGAGCCTTTGACCCCACGGGAGTTCGAAGTGCTGGGCCTGCTGGCCGAGGGTCTGCCAAACAAGACCATTGCTCAGCGGCTGGGCATCAGCGAGCACACCGTGAAGTTCCACGTCAACGCCATCCTCGGCAAGCTGGGCGTGGAGAGCCGCACTGAGGCCGTCGTCCGCGCCACGAGACTCGGGCTGATTATCCTGTAGATCTCGAAGGTTTCTCTTCACATCTCCTCACCCTGATCGTTTTTCCAGGTGCTTCCCAACCAAACGGGCGATGCGCCGATTGCGGATCGCCTGTACAATAAATCTGGATCCTTCGAAAGCATCGGGAAACGATAGAGACTCGATCAGGGGTGAACAATATGTCTGAAGCATTGGTGGATTTATCGGAGGCGTTGGCTGGAGCTGTGGAGACGGCGGGGGCGCAGCGTGGTCAGAGTGGAAGGACGACGGCGACTGCCGGCCAGCGGTGTCATCTGGTCTCCTGACGGCGTGATCGTCACTGCGCATCATGTCGTCGAGCAGGATGAGCACATCGGAATTGGCCTGCCGGATGGGAATTCGACGATGGCGAAGCTGGTTGGACGTGATCCCAGCACCGATATCGCCGTTCTGCGGGCCGAAGCGGGTGATCTCAAGCCGGCTACGTGGGCGCCCACCGACGAGATCAGGGTCGGGCATCTGGTAGTGGCGCTGGGGCGCCCCGGCCGCAGCGTGATGGCCACGTTGGGCATCATCGCCGCGCTGCGACCCGACTGGCGCACGCCGGCGGGAGGTCAACTGGACCACTTCATGCAGACGGATGCCGCGATGTATCCGGGCTTTTCAGGCGGTGCACTGGTAGACACTCGGGGCCGCAGCGTGGGGCTGGTCAGCTCCGGGCTGGTCCGCGGTCTGAGCCTCGCCGTGCCGGCGGCCAGCCTGAAGGGCATTGTGGAAGCGTTGTTGGCGCACGGCCGGGTGCGGCGCGGCTATCTGGGCGTGGGCGCTCAGCCGGCCCGTCTGCCGGGCAACCTCGCATCGCAGTTCGGACAGGAGACGGGCCTGTTGCTGGGTTCTGTGGAACCAGGTAGCCCGGCTGAGCGTGGCGGACTGTTCATGGGCGATACCATCGTTGCGCTGGATGGCCAGCCCGTGAGACAGATGGACGATCTGCTGGCGCTGTTGAGCGGTGATCGCGTGGGAAAGGATGTGCCTGTGCGGCTTGTCCGCGGCGGTCAAGCGCTCGATCTCGTCATCCGAATTGGAGAGCAGGGCTGAGCCAGGCAGGATCAAGATGAGCCTATCAACGCAGGCGCTGGATGCCGACCTCGCGGCAGTTGTGGCAAAAGTGCGACGAAGTCTGGTTCACGTGCGAAACGGGAAACGCGGGAGTGGCGCAGGCACAATCTGGCATCCGCAGGGACTGGTGGTGACGAACGCCCATGTGGTAGATAAGGGGCCAGTGAAGATCGAGTTGCCGTCCGGCCAGATCTTGCCCGCTGAGCTACTCGCTATAGATGCGGAAGGCGATCTGGCGGCTCTCCGCATTGAGGCGGAAGCGCTGCCGACGATCGAGTTGGGCGATTCACATCGGTTGCGGGCGGGGCACTGGGTCGTCGCTGTCGGGCATCCGTGGGGCATCGAAGGCGCCGCCACAGCCGGCATCGTCATTGGAGCCGGCTCGGAATGGCCGGATATACCGCGATCCGGTCGAGATTGGGTCGTGGTGGGCTTGCACATGCGGCCCGGTCACTCCGGCGGCCCACTGGTGGACGTGCGAGGGCGGCTCATGGGCATCAACACCATGATCAACGGGCCGGATGTGGGCCTGGCTGTGCCGACGCATGTCGTCGTAGAGTTCTTGCGGCGCAGCCTGCTCAACTGAAAGCGAAGGTCAGCGATAGCCCTCACCGCAGAAGGAGGCTCGACTGCCGGGATGTGAAGCCCGGCAGTTTTTGTTTACCGCTATATTGTGCTTGAATTATCCCCGCGACCCTGCTATACTCAATATACGCGAGTTGATAGATGACTGGCCGTGGCCGAATCGGCCGCCCTTCATTTATCCTGAAGATAGTTTAACCTTCTCTTTATCGCTGCATCACGGAACCTTGCCGGCCTCTTAATCGAGGCATGATAATATCCTATCATCTGTGGGCAGGTATCTTCTGCTAATGCCAGCATCTGACGGTCCGTCGAAGTTTCTCATCATTTTGCCGATAGCTCACGCAACCGGGGTGTGTCTTCGCGTGCACCTTGATTTCAGTGCGCCATCGGCCCGGCCCAATTTTCATCAGGTTTGCTGAAAGGAGACGGTCATGAGTAGGAAGTCCGTGTACAGGCTACTGGTTTTCAGCCTGCTGGCCGTGATGTTGCTTGCGCCGTTGAGCGCAAGCGCCGCGCCCGTGGGAGTGCCCCAGCCGCCGAAGCCGCTCGCCTACAAGGCGATCTTCTTCGCCGCCGATGGGATGCGCCCCGATATCATGGAGCGTTATGCTTCAGAAGGCGACATGCCCACCTATGCCGAATTGATGGCAAAAGGCGTCAAGGGCGATAATGGTCTCGTTCAAGCCTTCCCGCCCAACACCGGCGTCGGGTGGTATACCCTGGCAACCGGCGCGTACCCCAGCGAACATGGTTCGACCAACAACACCTTCTTCCGATCCGGCGACCTGTTCAACAACCGCACGGCGGCGTTCTCGAATGACGTTCTGCAGGCAGACACCATCGCCGAAGCCGCAGAGCGCGCCGGCAAGCGGGTCGTATCGGTTGAATGGGCCGGCGGATCCCGCACATCCACCCCGTTGCAAGGCCCGGTGATTGACTATCGGGGCTTCTACTCGAATCGCGGGTTGTGGACCAACTGGGATGTGCCCGGTCAGCCTGCCGGCGCCGCAGCGTTCGGCGTCCAATATCAGCGTTACGACCTGGCCGATGCCGCCGGTTGGAGCAACGTTCCGGCCAGCTACAGCCCGGCCAAACAGGGCACATTCGATATTGCGTCGTCGTCTGTTGCTGACGACCAGTACGACTTCTACGTCTACGACACCACCAACGACGGTGTCGTCAATTACGACAAGGTCTTGATTGCCCCCCATGCCGCCGGTAAGGATGGCAGCGCGGCTATCGCCACTCTGATGCAGGGCGGCTGGGCAGATGTTAAGGTCACTCTGACTTCGGGCAAGACGGCCGGGTTCTACGTCAAGGCCATGCTGTTCGCGCCCGACCTGAGCCAGTTCAGCCTCTTCTTCACCTCCGCGAGCGCGCGCCATTGCAACCTGCAACGGCTGTGGGTATCCCGGCGACTTCGAAGAAGACCTGAACAAGTGGTTCCCCAGCTCGACCGCCGCCGACTATGCCGTGTTCGAATCGGGGTTGGTAGATGCAGACACCTATGCCGAGCAGGGCCTGAAGTGGAAAGACGCCCACCACACCTACCTCAAGTACATCCTGGGCACGGGGCCTGTGCCCACGGTGAGCGGTGGGACCGTCATGGGTATGGGTTATCAGCCCGACCTGCTGATGTTGGGGAATCCTGTCACCGATGAGTTCTCCCATATGTTCCTGGGCCTCACGACCTCCTCGGTGAACGGGGTCAACAACCCCTACTACAACACCTACACCTCTTTCGGCCAGGTCATCACGCCCGAAATTGCGGACGGGTATATCCGCGCCGCCTACTCCGAAGCCGATGACACGCTGGCCCTGGCCCGGCTGATGATGGGCCGCAACAAAACCACCGTCTTCGCCGCCTCCGATCATGGGTTCGGCGCCCAGTGGCTGGCGGTGAACGCCGGCAAGGTGCTGGCCAACGCCGGCATCCAGAAGAACGGCGACGGCAGCGAAGTCTTCAGCAACTGCCGCGCGGCGACCGGAACCGGCGCTGTCAACCTGGCCAAGGCCTGCTGGGCGGGCGGCACGGCGCAGATTTACGTCAACACGACGCTGCCCGCCGGGACGACCTATGAGCAGGTGCGCACAGCCGTGGTCAACGCCTTCCAGGGCCTGACCGACCCGGCCAACCCCGGCGCGGACGTTGTGCTCAAGATCATGATGAAGGAAGAGTTGCGTGACGTGGATGGCAGCGACTCCCTCCATCCCAACCGCAGCGGCGATGTCGTCGTGGTGCTCAAGCCGCCGTATCAGTTCGATGCGGCGACCCTGGGCCAGACCATCGCCTTCTCGCAGTTCTTCGGGCAGCACGGCTACCTGCCGGAGACCGTCAACCTGGCGGACAATGTCAACATGCACGCCACGTTCGTGGCGGCCGGCCCCGGCATCTGGAAGGGCGGCCCTGCGGCGGGCGTCCGGGCCATTGATCTGACGCCGACGCTCTCGTTCATGCTGAACTTCCCCGGCCCGGTCAATGCTCGCGGCCGGATCATGTACGAGCTGTTCAAGGCGCCCGGCCAATACAAAGAGCTCACCGTATTGAGCATCAACGACTTCCACGGCCAACTCGTCCCGCTGACGCAGACTTCTGATAACCTCAGCGGTACCGGAGTCACCAATCCGTCGTTCGCCATCGGCGGCGCGGCCTTCCTCAAGCCGTGGTTCGACGTATACCGGGCCGAGGCGAAAGATGGTTCACTGACGGTAGCCGCCGGCGACTCGACCGGCGCGACGCCGCCCATCTCGAACTTCTTTGGCGATAAACCCACCATCGAAACGAAGAACATGATGGGCGTGACCTCGGACGCGTTGGGTAACCACGAGTTCGACTATGGGCAGGAGTACCTGCGCACCGAGTTGATCCCGCTGGCGGATCATCCTTACCTGTCGGCCAATGTGATTGACCCCGCAACCAACAAAACGCCCGCCGAATGGTCGCCTTCGCGGGTCTTTAACATGGGCGGGTACAAGGTTGGCGTGGTCGGTTACACCCTGACCGAGCTGCCTCAGCTCATCTTCCCCGGCTACCTCGATCCGTTCGTGGTGACCGACCCCGTTGCTGCCGTGAACACCGCAGTGACTCAGTTCAAGGGCAAGACCAAGGCCGACGTCGTGCTGGCGGTGGGGCACATCGGCGCATTTGGCGGCACGGTGACGGATCCCGACCCGGCGACCAGTGAGTTGCTCGACTTCGCCGATGCATTGGTCGGTGTGGATGCCGTCTATGGCGGCCACACGCATCTTCAGTACGTGACCTTCCGCCCCAACGGCGTCATGGTGACGGAGAATATCAACGCCGGCGTCCGGTTCAACCGCACCCGCTTCACGATTGACACGAACCGCAAGGACGTGATCTACATGACGGGTGATTATCACAAGCCCTGGAACATCGGCGTGACATCTGATCCCGAGATCCAGGCGATGATTGACGACCTCAATACCCAGCTTGGGCCGATCTTCAACACGATGGTTGGTGAATCTGGCGTCGCCATCCCGCGCGCCGACATCTGCGGCAACGCCAGCGGGCGTCGCTGCGAGTCGCTGATCGGCGATCTGACCACCGATGCGATGCGCACGACCTACCTCACCGACTTCGCCCTCACCAACGCAGGCGGCTTGCGCGCCAATCTGACCTGCCCGACGACGGACATCGCCGGCGATTACTGCCCGGCCTTCACGCCGCCTCCGTACCCCATCACGCGTGGACAAGTCCTCGCCGTGCTGCCGTTCGGAAACGTAGCGGTGACGGTGGAAATCTCAGGCTCCGAGTTGAAGGCGTTCCTGGAAAATGGCGTATCGTTCTTCAATACGACCACCAGCGACGGGCGCTTCCCGCAAATCTCAGGCCTCTGCTTCACCTATGACATCGCATTGGCGCCCAATAGCCGCGTGTCGAGCGCGGTGCGCCAGGCGGCCGATGGGTCGTGCACCGGCGCGCCGATTGATATGACGGCCGGCGCGAGCTACACGCTCACGACCAACGACTTCGTGGCCTACGGCGGCGACGGGTATCCGAATGTCGCCTCTCGAATGACCACCCAGAACCTAATGGATGACGTGCTGGCGGACTACATCAGCGCCAACACCCCCGTGAACCCGGCCCCTCAGGGCCGCATCGTCTGCACCGACAGCAACGGCCTCGGGACGGCGCCGGACTGCCCGGTGATCCTCCCGTAAGCGACTTGTGCTCTCACCGGCGAGCCGAAGCGGTTTTCGGTTCGCCGGGGTATAGCTGAATGAACAGATCAGGCGCTGGGATAACACTTCGGCCCGCCGGGTAATGGCTCAATGAACGGATCGGCGCCTATCTTCCCAGCGCCTGATCTTTCTCTTCCCGGTGAGGCTTTCTCTCTCATGTTTGCTTGTGGTAAGATTAAGCCTGATTGACTCACCCCGAGATATTGGTTTGAGGGATATACTGTGACGACGACTCGTTGGAGTCCCTTCTTCAAGCAACTGGTAGTGATTGCCGGCCTGATCGGGTCAATATGGTTGCTCTTTCGCATCCACGCCATCCTTGGTCCTCTCGCCCTGGCCGTTCTCTTTGCCTATGTAATCTCGTTGCCGGTCAACCGCCTCGAAAGGCGCACAGGCTGGTCGCGGACGCTGCTGGCTGTCATCGTATTGCTCTCAGCGATCGTGCTTCTTGTCCTGGCGATTGTGCTGGTGGTACCGGCGCTCTATAATCTTCTTGTCTCCTTTGCCGTGACCCTCGTCAGTGTCATCACCGAGCTTCTGGACGTCACGCCCCGACCGATAACGATCACGCCTGAGTTGACTTTCGATCTCGGCCCGCTCTATACCCCGGTCAACCAATGGCTGCGTAGCGTGATTCAGCCCGACTTGACGACGATCCAGAATCTGCAAAGATACTTCTTCCCGGTCGCGACCGGCGCCGCATCGGTGGTCATCGGCGCAGTCACCAGCATCTTCTGGATCTTCTTCATCGTCATCCTCGTGTTCATCCTCGTGCGTGACGGCCCACGGATTCGCGGGGCCTTCCTGAGCCGGGTTCCTGCCGCCTGGCGGCCAGAGCTGGACCGGCTGATGAGCGAACTGGCATCGGTCTGGAACCTGTTCGTGCAGGGCCAGTTCGTCATGAACTCCGTGATTGGCATCATCGTGTGGATTCTGATGAGCATCCTGGGGGTGCGTAACGCGCCGGCCCTGGGGCTGCTGGCGGCGGTCATGGAATTTGTCCCCGGCATCGGCCTGACGACTGGCGGCCATCCCGGCCGTCCTGATCGCCCTGATCCTTGGCTCATCATGGCTGCCCATCCCCAACCTCGCGTTCGGCATCGTCGTGACCCTGACCTACGTGTTGCTGGGCCAGGTCGAAAACGCCTATCTGATGCCGCGCATTGTAGGCCGCCGGATCGCCTTGCACCCGGCCATCGTCATCGTGGGCGCAGCCGCAGGCGCCGCAGATCGCCGGTGTGCTGGGCGTTCTCCTGGCCGCGCCCACCATCGCCTCGTTACGCGTGATCGGCTCTTACGTGGGGCGCAAACTGTTTGATCAGGAACCATTTCCGGGGCCTGAGCCTCTCACCCGACCCGAAAGTGACCTGGGAGGAGAAGGTGGCCGCGCGCCCGCTCAGCGCCGTCCTGTTCGATCTCGACGGGACGCTCATCGAAACCGATGACCAGATCATCGAGCGCTTTGTGTCGCTGTCGAGCTTCCTGGAGGCGCGCTCTCACGGTCGAGGAGAGACGAACGCCTGACCCGCCGGGTGCTCATGGCCAACGAGGGTCTTGCCAATCGCGTCATCACCCGTTGGATATCCTGCATCTGGATGGGCTTCTATTCAAGACCAATGGCTTCGTGCAGTCTGTTGCAAGGCCACCGAAAGCCGGCCAAGTTCGTGCCGGTGGACGGTAGCGTGAGGATGCTGCACGACCTGGTCGGCAAGACGCTTGATGCTCGGTGTGGTCACCTCGCGCAGCCGCGAAGACGCGGTCGCTTACCTGGCGCAGCAGGGGCTGGGCGACCTATTCTGGGTCGTCATCACGCGTGACGATGTGCGGCGGCTCAAGCCACATCCCATGCCGGTCGAAAAGGCCGCCGAGCAATTAGGGCTTGTGCCGGAGCAATGCGTGATGGTGGGGGACACCAACCTGGACGTGCGCGCGGCAAGGTTGGCGGGCGCGCTCGTCGGTGGGGGTGCTGTGTGGTTTCGGCACACGCCAAGATCTTACGCGACGCCGACCTGGTGCTCGACTCGCCGACGGAACTGATGAAGATTCTGTATGACAGACAGATTCCCCTGTTTATCACCGATCCGGCATCCTCTTCTCCACCCCGCGCAGGATCAGCGCCAACCCCACCGTCATGATGAGATATAAGTAGGCGACCACATTATACGTCTCGAAGAAGCGGAACGTGCTGGCCGCATAAACCTTGCCCATTTGTGTGATGTCCTGCACCCCCAGCACCGATACCAGCGAAGAATCTTTGAGCATGGCGATGAAATCATTGCCCAGCGGCGGCAAGACGTTGCGGATGGCTTGCGGCAAGATCACGTAGCGCATGGCCCTGGGATAGCTCATCCCCAGCGAGCGGGCGGCCTCCATCTGCCCCCGTCCGATAGACTCGATGCCGGCCCGAAAGATCTCCGAGATGAAGGCGCTATATCCGATGGTCAGGGCGATGACGGCGCGCACCGTGAAGTTCATCTGGCGCACGGTCACTTCCGACAGCGCCCTCGCCGGATCGGCCAGGATCCCGATAGATAAGAGCGCCTGCCCGAGGGCGTTGACCGGGACAATAATGGCCGGCGTTGCGACGAACGCGATGTAATACAGGATCACCAGCATCGGCACCCCGCGGATAATCTCGACGTAGAAGGTCGAGACTTCATTCGCCAGCCGATTGTGTGAGACGCGCATCAGCCCGATGATGAGGCCCAGGATCAATGAAAGCGTGAAGGCGATCAGCGTGACGGTGACGGTCACCTTGACGCCCTGCGCGACGGCCATGAGGATGACCCGATAATCGGCGTCGGTCAGCATGACATAGAGAAATATGACGGCCAGAATGATCGCGGCGACCAGCCAGTAGGGGACGCCGCGCAGGCGTTTGCCCAGGGAAGGTCTGCGTGCGTCGGGCGAGGTCAGTGTGTCTGCGCTCATGATGCGCTCCCTTGATATATTTGCGGTTTTGCGAACCCGGCAAAAATACGAAGCTGAAAGGCTGCTTCCGAGCCGCCCTCCAGCTTCGTAGATCGTGCGAACGTGGGGATTAGTTGGCGGCCGAATCGTACAGATAGAACCAGCGCAGGTTCAGCGATCCTGCGTAGCCATCCTGCTGCATCGTCTCGATGGCGGCGTTGAACGGCTCGACCAGGTCGGAACCGGGCGTGAAGATGAAGCCGAACTCCTCTGTCCCCAGCGGTTCGCCCAGGCTCTTGAGCGCATCCGGGTTGGCGCCGATGTACCCCCGTGTGGAGGCGGCGTCCATCAGCACCATGTCCACATCGCCCGTCAACAGGGCCTGCACGGCCGCGCCGAAGGTCTCAAAGAGCTTGATGCGCGGGTTCGCCTCGTCGCCGTCCAGCACTTCGTAGACGGCGGTGTAGAAGTTGGTCGTGCCCGCCTGCGAGCCGATCAGAAGGTCTGGATTCTGTGAGAATTCCTGTGGCGTCTGGAACCGATCCTCGTCCGCGCGCACCAGCATGAACTGTTCCGAGAGCATATAGGGGATGGAGAAGTCGACCTGCTCCTTGCGCTCGTCGTTGATGGTGATGCCGTCCATGCCTACGTCAAACTGGCCGTCCTTCACGGCGGGGATCATGGCATCCCACGAGGAGATCTGCCAGTCCACGGTGCAATTCAGGCGGCGGCAGATTTCCTCGACGGCTTCATATTCCCAGCCCACGGCCTCGCCGGTGAGGGGATCCACGAAGTTGAGCGGCGTATAGGCATTCTCCGTCACCGCGATCACCTCGCGCCCCTCCAGGTCGGGCAGCTTGTCATACATGTCTTCTGCGTTGGGGTCGGTGTGGAAGAACCACCGATTGTTGAGATAATCCAGGTAGCCGTCGGCTGCCATCTGCGCGATGGCGGCGTTGAACGGCTCGACCAGGTCGGAGCCGGGCGTGAAGATGAAGCCGAACTCCTCCGTGCCCAGCGGTTCGCCGATGGTCTCCAGCTTATCCGGGTTGGCGCCGATGTACCCCTTCGATGACGCGGCGTCCATCAGCACCATGTCCACATCGCCCGTCAACAGGGCCTGCACGGCCGCGCCGAAGGTCTCGAAGAGCTTGATGCGCGGGTTCGCCTCGTCGCCGTCCAGCACTTCGTATACGGCGGTGTAGAAGTTAGTCGTGCCGGCCTGCGAGCCGATCAACAGATTCTCATCCGCGGCAAAGCTCGCCGCATCGGTGAAGCGGTCTTCCCCGGCGCGCACGCAGCATGAACTGCTCCGAGGTCATGTAGGGGATGGAGAAGTCGACCTGCTCCTTGCGCTCGTCGTTGATGGTGATGCCGTCCATGCCCACGTCAAACTGGCCGTCCTTCACGGCGGGGATCATGGCGTCCCACGAGGAGATCTGCCAGTCCACGGTGCAATTCAGGCGGCGGCAGATTTCCTCGACGGCCTCATATTCCCAGCCCACGGCCTCGCCGGTGAGGGGATCCACGAAGTTGAGCGGCGTATAGGCGTTCTCTGTCACGGCGATCACTTCGCGCCCCTCCAGATCGGGCAGGCGCAGCGTCATGGGAGCTGAAAGCCCCGCCGGTTCGATGACCGGTGCATCGGTTGCCTCGACCGTAGGCGCGTCGGCCGGCGCATCGGTGGGCGTCGGCAAGACGGGCTGCATCGCCGTGGGCGCTTCGGCGGGCGCTTCGGTAGGCGGCGCGGGCGGCGCCGGCGCCACGGCGGGCGTGCAAGCCGCAAACAACAGGCTGACAAGCGCCAGCAGAGATAGCAAGACAAAGGTGCGTTTCATCGTTTTGTTCCTCCGGATGTGACAGGGCAGAGATCACAGGCGAACCACACAACATGGCTCACAGGTGATTCTAGCGTCTTTCGGGGCATGCGTCAAAGCCGTCGCCAGACCGCGTCGCAGGCCTCTTCGTAGTGCGACGTCAGTGGTACGCTGCATTCTGAGCGGTTGACCTGAGAACCGTTACGGTGCGACGTCTCAGCCAAGAATCTCTGACGCAGCGAGATTCTTCGCTAAGCTATCGTTTTTTCCTCCGGATGTCATAGGGTAGAGCATCACGGGCGACCGCCAATGCTCACCGGCGTAAGTCTTAATCGCATCAGCCGCCGTGAGTATCGCGGCAGCGTAGAAGCCGCCACTACGAAGAAGAGCCACGCGGCGTGTATGGTGCGGGTGCACTTGTGCAGCGCATCCGAGTTGGCGTAGAATACCGGTGAGCGGATAACCCGCCCGTCCCACCGCGAGAATCCACCCCATTTGGAGCAAACCCATGTGTGCATCCGTCCTTTGGCAAGAAATGTTCGTGGATGAGTTCGAGGCTGCCGTCGCTGCGCGGCCGGTCTGCTATCTCTCCTTCGGCTTGAGTGAGCCGCACGGCTTGCAGAACGCCATGGGTCTCGACGGCCTGAAGGCGTATGCCCTGGTGCAGCGCGCCGCCGCGACGCATGGCGGTGTGGTCGCGCCCCCCGTCTGGTGGCACGTGCATGAGACGCCGCTCGGCCTCGACTGGCTCGCGCGTCAGAATGCGCCGTCACCCTATCTGACCTGTGTCCCACCGGAGGTCTTTCTCCACCAACTCGTCTATCAACTGCGCGCCGCCGAAGCGGCCGGTTTCCGCGCGGCGATCTGCGTCACCGGCCATTACGGCGGCATCGAGGTGGACATGAAACAGGTCTGCGCGCTCTACTCCGCGCAACGGCCCCTGCGCGCCGTCGCGCTGGCCGATTGGGAGGCCATTCGCTACGGCGGCTATCGCGGCGACCACGCCGGTAAGTGCGAGACGTCGCAACTGCTTGCGCTGCGCCCCGAACTGGTAGACCTCACCCGGATGCCCGATGAGCCGTATGAGGGCGTTATTTTCGCGTCGCCTTCGAACGCGCGCGAGTCCTCGCGGCGCGAAGGCGAAGCCATCGTCGCCAGCCAGGTCGCCTACTTCAAGCAACTCTCCGACGAACTGCTACGGCAGGCTGAGGCGCTGCCTGCCGGTGAGCGCATTTCCTGGGAGGAAGCCGAGACGATCTGGGCCGCGATGCTGGCCGACCGCGCAGGCTGGATTTCCACCCACGCGCCCGAAGGCTTCTGGCCCTATCTGGAAGAGCGCCGCAAAGGTTTCCCGCTGCCCGTCTGAAGGCGCGTCGCTGAAAACTCACATACGACCGAAGGAGCCAAATAGACGATGACCTACCCTGTGATCTCTCCCGCCCGGCGATTGGAGATGCTGGAGTGGCCGGCCAAACCGGTCCGCATGGTGCTGGACACCGACACGTTCAACGAAGTGGACGATCAGTTCGCGCTGGCCTACACCCTGCTCTCGCCGGATCGCCTGCACTGTGAGGCGATTTATGCCGCGCCCTTCTTCAACGACCGCTCGACGGGACCGGAAGACGGCATGCTCAAGAGCTATGACGAGATCCTCCGCATCCTCGCGCGGATGGATCGCCCCGCCGAAGGGTTCGTCCATCACGGCTCGCGGCGGTGGCTGACCGGCGGCGACGGCCCCGCGCCCAGCCCGGCGGCGGAAGACCTCGTGCGGCGCGCGCTGATGCCGGCGGACGACCCGCTCTATGTGGTCGCCATCGGCGCGATCACGAACGTGGCCTCGGCGATCCTCTCTGCGCCCGAGATCATCGAGCGCATCGTCGTGGTGTGGTTGGGCGGCAACCCCTATAACTGGTATCGCGCCACCGAATTCAACATGGTTCAGGACATGGCCGCGTCGCGGCTGATCCTCGATTGCGGCGTCCCGCTGGTGCAGATCCCGTGCATCAACGTGACCGAGCATCTGAAGACCACGCAGGCCGAGTTGGAACGTTACGTCAAAGGCTCCGGCGCGCTCGGCGCATATCTGTATGACACATTCAGCGCGTACCATGACGATCATTACGCGTGGTCGAAGGAAATCTGGGATGTGGGGGCCATCGCCTGGCTCGTCAATCAGGAGTGGGTCGAGAGCGCCGTGATCCACAGCCCGATCCTGACGGATGACCAGACCTGGAGCCACGACCCGCGCCGTCACCTGATTCGCGAGGCCACCCGCCTGCGCCGCGACAAGATCTTCGCCGATCTGTTCCGCAAGCTGGAGGCGCACGCCGGTTAGGATTCCAAAGTGCAGGCGATTCTCCCGCGCTGGACTGGAGGCTTCAGCCGGGTGAGTCTGGGCCCTTTTCAAATTTTGCTATCTGGACAAGCGTCAACATACTTGATATAATATTCTTACAGGCGGGCGTTTCATTTCTCAGGCTCATCTGAAAGGAGCATTCTACATGCTTGGTGCAATTCTGACATTTATCATCGCTCTTCTCGCGGCTGCTCTGGTTCTCTGGATCGTGAGCAGACTCAACCTCGGCCTCAGTGTTGACAGCTTCGGCAGCGCGATCATCGCCGGCTTTGGTGATCGCCCTGATTGTCGCTGTCGTCAACTGGCTGCTCGGGCTTCTCGGTATCAACCTCGGATCCATGGGCGGCCTCCTTGGATGGATCATCACTGTCGTCGTCGCAGCGCTTGTCCTGATGTTCGGCGCGTCATTCCTGCCGGGCCTAAAGACCAATGGCTTCACCGGCGCGCTCATCGCTGCCATCGCGATTGGCGTTGTCGGCTGGCTCATCAACTGGGTGTTGAGCCTGTTGGGTATCGGCGTCGACGCAAATCCTGTTGCCATGAATCTGATTCTCAGCCTGCTTGCTTAGTCGATTCCGTTCGTACTTGATCCCGCCTGAGATCATCGAAGGGGCCGACGAGAAATCGTCGGCTCTTTTCATTCCCCGCTTGACCGGCCCCGTTCGCGGCCATGACGCCGGTCATGGACTGTTGGCCTCGGATAGCGCGAGAATGGGGTCATGGGAAAACTCATCAGGAGGCGTCAAAGATGACCCTTGAAGCAATCCAGGAATTGAAGACGGCGCATTACATTACGTCGGAATATCTCTACGCGGTCCCCAAGGTGCATCGCGGCTACGCCGGGCAAACCCTCTACGTCAATCTCGCCACCGGCCATATCGAAGCTCGACCCGTCACCGACGAGATGAAGCGACATCTTCGTCGGCGGCAAGGGGTTCGGGCTGTGGCGGTTGTGGCACGCCGTGACGCGACGAGACCCAGTGGAATGACCCCGAAAACGAAATCGTGATCGCCTCCGGCCCCATCGGCGGCACGGTGCTCTATCCGGGCACGGGCAAATCGCTGGTGGTCGCCATCTCGCCGCTGACCCACATCGTCGTGGACAGCAACGTCGGCGGCTACTTCGGCCCGCTTGCTCAAGTTCGCCGGCTGGGACGCGCTGGAGGTCCAGGGCAAAGCCGACGAAGACGTGATCCTCGTCATCGACGGCGACACCGGGCGCGTCACCATCGAGGACGGCGCCCCTCGAAGCCGTGGATTCCCACCTCATCGGCGAGCAGCTGACGGCGATGTACGCGAAGGACGAAGCCGACAGGCGCAACATGTCGGTGGTCTCCGCCGGGCAGGGCAGCGAGCATACGCGCATCGGCTGCCTCAACGTGAGCTGGTACGATCTGCGGCGCGGCACGGCGCGCATCAAGCAGGCCGGGCCGCGGCGGGCTGGGCACGGTGCTGCGCGACAAGAAAATCAAAGCCATCGTCTGCCGCTACACCGGCTGAAGGCCGACTCCAACGACCCGGCCGATCTCAAACGCATCCGCGCCGTAGGCCAACGCATCAACAAGGAGATCGCCGATCTCGACGACGAGCAGAACCGGATGCGCCGCGTGGGCACCGCGCACCTGGTCGAGATCATGGACGATTACGACCTGTTGCCGGTTCACAATTTCAGCTTCGGCTCCCATCCGGACGCGCCGAAGATCAACTCACACGGTGTGGGACGACCTTTCACGCAGGGCATCCCCGACGCCTGCTTCTACGGCTGCACCATGGCGTGCTCGAAGGGGGTGGATCGCTTCGTGCTGCGCACCGGGCCGTATCGCGGCGCAGTGCGTCACCGTGGACGGGCCGGAGTACGAGACGGTGGCGGGCTGCGGCTCGAACCTGGGCATCTTCAACCCGCCCGACATCATCGAGCTGAACTTCTACTGCGACACCTACGGCATCGACTCGATCTCCTTCGGCACGCTGACCGCGTTCGTCATGGAGTGCTTCGAGGCGGGCATCCTGGACCTGGAGAAGACCGGCGGGCTGGAGCTGCGCTTCGGCAACGCCGACGCGGCGATCGACGCTGCTGCATCGAATGGCGGCGGGCGAGCGGCTTCGGCCTGATCGCCGGGCATGGGCGTCCGCGCGATGAAGGACCTACTTCGCCGAGCACTACGGCGCCGATCCGGCGTTCCTCGAGGACATCGGCATGGAAAACAAGGGGATGGAATACTCGCGAGTACATGACCAAGGAGAGCCTGGCGCAGCAGGGCGGCTACGGCATGACCAACAAGGGCGCGCAGCACGACGAGGCCTGGCTGATCTTCATGGACATGGTGAACAACCAGATTCCCGACCTTCGAAGACAAGGCCGAGGCGCTGCACTACTTCCCGATGTGGCGCACCTGGTTCGGGCTGAACGGGCTGTGCAAGCTGCCGTGGAACGACATCGAGCCGGTGGACAACGCGCTCACCGATGAGCCGGCGAAGGTGCCGGAGCATGTGGCGAACTACGTCGGCGCTCTTCTCCGGCATCACCGGGCGTGGAGGTGACCAAAGAAGACCTGATCACCATGTCCGAGCGGGTCTACAACTTCCAGCGCGTCTTCAACCTGCGGATGGGCTTCGGCACGCGCCGGCACGATCGCATCCCCTATCGCTCCGCCGGGCCGGTGACAGTCGAGGAATACGAGAGCCGCGTCGAGCGCTACGACAAGCAACTGCGCGAGAAGGTCGGCATTGATCCGTCAGGCATGACCACGCCGAGAAGATCGCCGCGCTGCGCGCCTATCGCGAGGATCAATACCAGAACTCTGCGACGCGGTCTACGAGCGCCGCGGCTGGAACGCGAACGGCATCCCGACGGTGGAGAAGCTGCACGAGCTGGGCATCGACTTCCCGGACGTGGTCGCCCTGGTAGAAGCGCATAGCTGAGATTCCTCCCCGCGAATTCCCCCTGGGCTTGTGACTCAGTCACAGGCCTGGGGGGAATCCTCGCCTTCCCTCCATAGCCCGCCTCTTCGGTCCTTTCCAGATTTGTCCATCAGCGTACCTAATGATACTCTGTACCTATAGGTACACGGCTGGAATCACGCCGTTAAATCCGATCGAGCTACAGAATGTCCCCTGCTTTCACGTTGTGAGCGCTGTAGCGTAGCGGATCGGAATCCCACCCAACAATGGAGGAAAGAATGCGCGCTCGAGTTGCAGTCACCCCATTGATCCTGTTGATGGCAATCGTGCTGTTTGTACAGCCGGCGCCGGTTTTGGCCCAGCGGGCCAAGCCGACGAGACGCCCCACCAGGACGCCGCTCGCATCGGCGACCCCGACAGCCACTCAAACCTCAATCTCGACAGCGACGCCTTCACAGACACCGTCGCGCACACCGACACCATTGCCTACACCAACATCGCCTCCGACGGCCACAGCGACACCGCCTCCGACAGCGTCGCCGACACCGACTTCGATGCCCACGCCGGCGCCATCCCTGACACCGGATCCGGCCCAACCACATCAGAACATCACGAACTACGAAGGCCCGCAGACCTGCGTCGCCTGCCACACCCAGGAAGCGAATGACGCGCTGCACTCTGAGCACATGAAGTGGGACGGCAAGTGGGCACAGGTGAATACCTACTGCACCGCGCCCCAACCGGCCGAATACGCCTGTCTCTCATGCCACGCCAGCACCGGTAAGGTGACCAATCAGACCGTCAACGATGTGGATTGCCTGATATGCCACAGCGACACGTATCGGCGCTCGTTGCAACCGCTGGACATCCCGCTCACAGTCACCGATTGGCAGGGCAACCAGAAAACCTACATGACCCCGCGCAAGAATGCCGAGGGAAACTACACCATGCAGCCCCGCTTCGACCTGATGCCGGCGGGGACGACTATGGCGCAGCTAGCTCAGAACGTCCATCTCCCGACACGTGCGACCTGTCTGCGGTGCCATGCCACGGCGGGCGGCTCGGACGGCGCGAAGCGCGGCGACATGAGCACGGCGCTCATCAATCCATCGTTGACCTCCGATGTTCACATGTCGCCGCAAGGCGCGAACTTCACCTGCCAGGCATGTCACGTAACCACCGATCACCAGATCCCCGGCAAAGGGATTGACTTGCGTATCTCCGAAGGGGGAGCGGTCAAGTCTTGCGCAGACTGCCACGGGGCGAAGCCTCACGGCAATGCCGAATTGAATAGACATACTGACCGAGTTGCTTGCCAGACATGCCACGTTCCCACATTCGCGAAAGACATGCCGACCGAGTTGTCGCGCGATTGGAGGCACCCCGTTTGGAATCCTGCCGGTTGCAGCGGACAGGGCGCGTGGGTGGGGGAAGAAGTCAAGGCGAGCAACGTCGTGCCGCGATATACCTTCTGGAATGGCACGAGCTATGTTTATGACCTGGCGCAGTCAGTCTCCGCGCAGCCGGATGGCACGTACGCGATGGCCAAGGCCAACGGTAGCATTGACGAAGACGGCAGCAAGTTATATCCGATCAAGTTGCACGAGGCGGTCCAGCCGCGCCATGATGCCAGTGGACGTATGGTGCAGTATGACGTGCTGTGGAACTTCATGACAGGCAAGTATGAGGAAGCTGCGGCCCGGGGCGTAGCCTTCATGAATCTGAACGGCAGCTATAGCTGGGTCAACACGACTGCCGAACAGTTGATCACCCATGGCGTCGGGCCGAAGGACAGCGCCTTGAGGTGCGCGGACTGCCACGAGAATACGGCGCGGATGAACTTGCCGGAGCTAGGCTACGTTCTCAAAGGCGATGAGGCGACCGTCTGCACGCAGTGCCACCGCCTGGAGGAAAGGAAGCCGTTCAATGATCTGCACAACAAACACGTCACCGACAAACGCTATGACTGTGTCTGGTGCCACACCTTCAGCCGCCCCGAACGCGGGCTGACAATACCGTGAGCTGAACCGGCGAAGAAGGTCTCCGGGGTCTGCGCAGATCCCGGAGCCTCTTCGTGGGTGTCCAAGGCGCGTCCTTGCCGGCGGGCAGCAGGGGGAAGCCCCTGCAGGCGACTCATTGCGGCTGACTTTTGAACTACACGACGATACGATCCTGTTGCGCAATGTCGGCGTACACGATGATGCGCTCAGGAATCCCTGAGTCACGACCTTCTATGTGATGCCAGGCTTATAGCCGCGCCGATCCGCTTCAGATAACCGTTCCACACGTGATCGGGCGCATTGCCCGCCAGCCCCAGGCGCGTCACCACCATATCCCATTCGGGGATCACGAACAACATATTGTCGAACTTGCCGCGGGCCAGATACGTCCCCGCCGGCGCATCGGGGAAGGGGCGCGCCCCGTTGGGTTGGAGATCATTCGTCCACCAGTTGAACCCATAGACCCCGCGCCCATCAATGCCGCTCTCCGGGTGGCCCAGCGGCAGTCGAGGCGGGCACTTGCACCCGCGTCGCCGCGTCTACCCAGTCGGCGCTCAACAGGCGGCGGCCATCCCAGACGCCGCGTTGCAGGAAGAGCAGCCCCAGCCGCGCCAGCGTCCGCGCCGAAATGAAGACGTGCTTGTTCATGTTACCCGACCCGCCGTTGACCGCGATCCCGTCGCGTTTTTCGATCACGCCCCAGCGCCACTCCGCCGGGTTCATGCCGATCGGGTCGGCGATGCGCCGCCGGAACAGCGTCTCCAGCGGTTCGCGCGCGATGCGCGTCAGCACCCAGGCGAAGGTGTTCATGGCCGAATCCCAGTAAGCATAGTGGCTGCCGGGCGGGGTGAACAGCGGCTGTGGGCTGGGATCGAAGGGCGTCAGGCTGGGGCCGTGCAGGTAACCGTTACGCGGCTCATCCCCCACCGCGCGATAGCCGCTGGTCATGGTGGTGAAGTGGCGCAACGTCACATCAGGATAATCCGCGTCGAGTTCCGGCGCGAACTCGTGCGCGGGCGTGCCCAGCCCACACCGGCCGTCGTCGGCCAACAGGCCGAGGCAGGTGCTCGTGAACGATTTGGTGACCGACCACACGCCGTGCATTTCCCGGCTGTCCGGCCCTTCCCAGATCAGGCGGCCATGCCGGATGATCGTCGTCTCCCGCGTGCTGCTCTCTCCCATCATCTCTTCGAGGTATGCGTGCGCGGCCGCGATGCCGGCCGTGTCCACGCCCTGCGACTCCGGCGTCGCCGGCTCCCACTCTGCGCCCGGAAATACCGCGCCGTCCGATTCGGTCATTGGTTTACCTCGCGTGTTCTGAGACAGTTGACTTGAATGGTAGCTGAGGATAACATCTCTTCGGGCGCGGCGTAAATCCATAATCCAGGTTTCGGGAGTCTCCATGCGGTCAGGGTGCGCTGCCGAAGCCTGCGTCTTTCGCCCGCACGATCGCCTCGGAGCGGTCGGCCACTTGCAGCTTGTTCAGGATCGTCGAGACGTAATTGCTGACCGTCTTGGTGCTCAGCCCCAACAGATCGGCGATCTTGCCGTTATTCTCGCCGCGAGCGATCAGGTCCAGGATCTCGCGGTCGCGTGCGGTGAGCTCCGGAAACGTCTGCTGTGGCATGGTCAGATGCGGACTGGCGAAGTAAGCGATGAGGCGAGCGGCGATGGCCGGGCTGAAGATCGCCTCGCCGTTGCCTACTGCTTCAATGGCGCGGCGGATTTCCTCCTTCTCTGCGTCCTTGAGGATGTAGCCGCGCGCGCCGGCCCGCATGGCCGTGAACACCGTCGCATCATCCTCGAACATCGTAACGATGAGTACGCGCGTTTCGGAGCAATTGCGAGCGATCCGCCGCGTTGCCTCGATGCCGTTGATTCCGGGCATCTGCACATCCATCATAACTAAATCGGGGCAGAGTTCTTCCACCATAGTAACAGCTTCTTCCCCTGTTTTCGCCTCGCCGACGACCTCGACGCCGGATGTGGCTTCCAGCACCGCCCGCAAGCCGTCTCGGAAAACGGGATGATCGTCGGCGATCAAGATACGGAGCTGTGTCATTTGCTTTGCCTCTGCGCGACCGGCAGGCGCACCACAATGCTTGTGCCGCCCTCTACGCCCGATGTGATCTTGCATTCGCCGCCCAACTCGGCGACGCGTTCCTGGATGGAGCGGAGTCCTACGCCTGCCGTACGTGGTCCTGACAGGCCGACGCCATCGTCCTCTATCGCGATGGTCAGCGCATCCGTCAGCGTCACCCGAACGTGACAGTTGTGAGCCTGGGCGTGCCTGATGACGTTCATCAGTGCTTCCTGAGTGATCCGGTAGGCCGCAACCTCGACGGCCGCAGGCAATAGCGGCAGCCTATCCGGTAAATCCACATCCACCCGTCAGCCCGGGCGCGCCGGCAGACCCCAGGCTGTAATCGGCCGCGCGCTCGCGGATGGCTCCCAGCAGTCCCAGGTCATCCAGCGCCGGCGGGCGCAGGTCATAGACGAGTCTCCGAATGTCGCCCACGGCGTCGCGGATCGCTGAGACCAGGCCGTCTGCGAGGCCTTGCGCTTTGATCGGATCCGTCAGAATCAAATCGCTGATCGCGCCGGCGCGTAATGATAGTCCTGCCAGTGTCGGCGCGAGATCATCGTGGAGGTCGCGTCGCAGACGGCGGCGCTCCTCCTCTCTCGCCAGCACCAATCGTTCGCGTGACTGCTGCAGGTCGTTCAGCAGGCGAACGCCGTGGATCGCGACACCCGCCTGCAGCGCCAGGTCGGTGAGCAGGGCGCGGTCTGCGGCGTTCAGCCCCGCATCGCCGCGCCGAGGACTGACCAGCAAATTGCCCACCGTCGCGCCCTGGTTGATCAGCGGGAAACAGATCAGCTCAGATGCCGAGGCGCCGCTTTCAGCGAGCATCTCAGTCGCTCCATTCAGTTCCAGGGTGAGGGCGGCATAGGGCAGGTGCAATGACGCCCGCACGGTCTCCGCGATGGCGGTCGGAATGGCGCCCGGTTCCAACGTATCCTCGAGGCGCTGCCCGAACTGGGCGACGACCTTATAGGGATCGTCCCGCTCGCCGTAGAGCAGCCGGTCCACCGCGCGTTGCACGCGCACCCGGATCGGCTGGAAGAGCACCGCCACCAGTCCGGTGGCGATCAGCGAGAACCACAGGCTGCCTTGTGACTGGAATACCAATGACAGGTAGCCTACGACCAGCGCATACCCGCCGATCACGAAGAGGGTGAGCAGGCTATACACCAGGGCGCGATTCAGCGCAACTTCGACCCGAAACAACTCATCGCCCAGAAGCGCCACGGCGACGCAGGTCAGACCGCCGATGAACAACAGCAGCCCGAACACGATCATGAACATGTTGTACGTCAGCGGGAATGCTGACACGGGCAGTGCGGGTAGAGGCAGCCATTGCAGCGGTCTGCCGATCCATTGTACGCCTGCGAACAACGCGAAGGCTGCCAGCGCCCAAGTAACTTGCTCTTGCTGCGGCGAGGACGGCAGTGAGCGGTAGCGGGTGATCAGGCTGCCCACGATCAGCGCCGCGATCCCCACTTGGATCGCGGCCACCATGGCGGCGCCGAACACTCCAAGTGTTGCCAGGGCCCCGGCTGTCATCGCCGCCGGCACGCCCCACCGCAGCCAGCCAGGGTGAAAGCGACCGTCGGGGATGAGACAGAAGGACAGCGTTGCAGCAGCTATCGGAACGATCCCGATCAACTGCGCCGGGAGGTGCAGCGCGGGATAGGTCGTCGCGGCGGCCTGAGCCAGGGTGGCGGCGCTCAGCGCCGCGAGCGCGAAGCCCATGGACGCAGCCGGGGGGTAGGCCGACTTGCGCCAGATCAGATAGCCTGCCGTGATCAGGGCCAGCACAGCGGCGAAGAGGTAAACCATGAGCGCCAGGTCGGCGTACTCAAGCAGGGTGTCTCCAGACTCGGTGATGCTCCAGGCCTCCTGCGGCGACAACTGGCCCGTGATGCAGCCGTCTCCGGTGCAGACCGTCTGCAAGAGCTGACGATAGGGAGCGATGCCGGGCAGCGCCAGGCTGAGCGCCAGCAACAGGAAGGCCAACCAGGCCGCTTGTACACGGCGGCCGGTGGTCAGGGAGTTCCCAAGGGTTCTGGCGGCGATCTGGGTCGTCACGCTACCTCACTCGGACGACAGAGACTTCCGAAGTCTGCCAGACTTCGGAAGTCTACAAGGTGTGTAGCCGTCCCCGTCACGCCGTTGCGATCTGCGGGACAGTCTGCGCCGGTTCGGTGGTGGCGATGACGAGGCCTAGCAGTACCCAGCACGAGTACGCAATCGTCCCTCCAACGGCGAGGTTGCCAATGGCGTCGCCGATCACAAACGCCATCGGCATCATCATCACCGTGAGCAGCGGCGTGAAGCGCCGCCAACCGTGCCAACTCTTCGCGGCGAGAGTCAGGATCCCGACCACCAACATACCGCCCAGAATCGCGATCCAACCGAAACTAATCAGGGCATCGTATACCGTTTTCTCGAGTCCGCTCGTGAGCAGGCTCAGCCCGTCGGCCAGGATGAAAGCGACGAAGCCGATGATCGGGAGGGACCCCGTAGCGCGGATTGTAGCGTTCGTTCCCAGGGCGTTCAGCTGGATCAAACCGACGACGCCGGCGATGCCGCCGACGCCCCACAGGACGTAGGCGATGTGGTCTGCCGTGCTAAGCGTGTCCGGCATTCCACCGAGAAGCCCTGCCAGCATGACCGCCAGCGAGCCTACAATCAGCATAGCTCCCAATAACCGAGAGTTCATAGTGTGTGTTCCTTTCTGGTAGACTCTGACAGACGTTATCTTGAGATCAGTCTACCGGAAGAGCCTTCCCAGGCGCCAGAGAGCAGATTCCCGAATCGCCGGGCAATCCACCTGGGCAAGCAAGATTGATACAAGAAAAGTATAACTTATGCACGAATCTTGTGCAAGCCAATGGAGGTAAGAGAGAATCCCGGGACCCCAGGCAAGGGGCCGAGTTTCCGCAATCGGTTAGAGATTGCGGAAATCGAAGTCCATGCGATATGCTTAGGGCGTCTGGAGGGGTTGGTAGCGAGGCGATCTGAGATGATTCACGTCAACAACCAGTACGAAGTCGCGTGGCGGCCCGGCATGACCGTGCAGGACCTGCTCGACGCGCTCAACTTCACATTCAAGATGATCGCCGTGCGCGTGAACGGCGTGGCGGTGCTGCGCGCCGACTACGCGACGACGGAAATCCCCGACGAAGCCGAAGTGCAGGCGCTCCACCTCATCAGCGGCGGATGAGTTCACTTGAGAGCAAGCGAACCCGCTCGAAGAACGGCTCGAGCGGACCATAGAGGCGCAGCAGCACGAACCAGCCTCGACCGGGGACAGTCTAGATCCAGTTGCCGCGCCGCCCCACCAGCCATCGGCCCCCTGCAGCGCGAGCAGCCGCACGCCCCAGCCCTCGGTGGCGACCCCTTGCGCGCTCGGCCGCGACTTCCTGCGCGGGCGCATCGGTCAGGCCGCGCAGCGGGCCGTCCGCTGCAACCGATTGTTAGGCCGCCCTCACTGACGCACATAGCGCAAGTGTGTGGCAGCTGGACCATCAAGAACCTTATCAATGCGAAACTGCGGCCCGGGCTCGCGTAGGTTCTCGAAGAGACGCCGCCCACCGGCGAACAACACGGGCGTCAAGGCGATTTCCAGCTCGTCAACACACCCATGGTCAGGTACTGCTGGATCACATCGGCTCCACCCGCGATACGAATATCACGACTGCCTGCGGATTCCCGAGCCAGCTCAAGGGCACGCTCCGGCCCGTCATTGATGAAGTAGAAGGTCGTCTCACCCGGGCGCACCCAGGGTTCGCGTTTCTCATGGGTAAGAACGTATACCGGTGTGTGAAACGGAGCCTCCTCTGGCCAGGCGCGCTCGCCTTGGTCGAACATTCGCTTGCCCATAATGGTGCGGCCATATGGGTATCGAACCAAGCACTGCGCGCAGGGGCCGCCGGAAGCAGGAAACTACATCACATCCACCATGGTTCGACTGCCTTTCTCCCAAGGTGATCGGCGCTACGCATCATCATGCTGCACAGTGATGACGACCTTTCCGCGAGCGTGACCTTCGTCCAGATAGGCGAACGCGTCGGCGGTGCATCGCTCGAGCGGATACGTTCGATCGATGACCGGAGTGACCTTGCCGGCCTCGATGAGGTCCTTGAGCGCGAGCAGGCTCTCGCTGGTCGTGGCTGCGACGAACGGAGCTGCCTGCTGGCGCACGAAGATCGCCTGCCAGCGACGCGGCGATGACCCAGCCCATGCCGGCGTGACCGCTACTCGGAACGTGGACCCCGGTGGGCGTGAGCACGCGGCGCGTGGCCGACAGCGAGTGGCTCCCGACGTTGTCCATGATCACGTCGTAGCGCGCGCTCCCCTTGGTGAAGTCCTCTTTGGTGTAGTCGATGACGTGGTCCGCGCCGATCGAGCGGACCATCTCCACGTTCCTCGTGCTGCACACGCCGGTCACTTCGGCGCCGAGCGCCTTGGCGATCTGCACGGCGAACGGTCCCACGCCCCCCGACGCGCCGTTGATGAGCACCTTGTGGCCGGGCTGGACCTTGCCGTGGTCGCGGAGGCCCTGCAGCGCCGTGCACGCGGACGTCGGTACGGCGGCGGCCTGCTCGAACGAGAGGTTCGCCGGCTTTGGCGCGAGGCCGCCCTCCTTGGCGACCGCGTACTCGGCGCACGAGCCGCGGCACTCGCCGTACACCTCGTCACCAGGCTGGAAACGGGTCACATCCGTGCCGACCGCTTCGACGACTCCCGCGCAGTCGAGTCCGACGACGAAGTCCTTCTTGGGCCTGGGGAACCCGATGTACATCCGTATCGGGAACGGCGTGCCCCGCATCCCGAAGTAGTCGCCGGCGGCAAGAGAGGCCGCCAGTACGCGGACGAGCACCTCACCGTCGCCCGGCGTGGGCTTCTCGATCTCCCTGAGCTCCATCACGTCCGCGGTACCGTAACCGGTCTGGATGACTGCCTTCATCGTGATCCCCCTCCGTTCAGGCCCGCTCGGCCCGACGTGTATCGGCTTCAGCGGCCGCAACTACGCAACCGTGACGACGATGTTCCCCAACTTCTGCCCGGTCTCGGCGTACCGGTGGGCCTCGGCCATCTGCTCCAGTGGGAAGCGCCGGTCGATGACCGGGCGCACCTTCCCCGCGTCGACCAAGCCCGCCAGGTAGGCGAGGTCCTCGCTCGCTCACGCCCGATCCCGCGAACGACACCCGCTTCTTGCTGCCCCTCGAAGCCCACTTGGCGCGAACGATCTGCATGAAGCCCGGATTGGCCATGAGCAGGCATCCGTTCTCCGTCAACGACTGCACCATGCGACCAGACGGAGTGTTGCGGACGACGTCGAAGATGACGTCGTAGGTCTCAGGGCCGTCGGTGAAGTCCTCCTGGGCGTAGTCGATGACGCGGTCCGCGCCGATCGTGCGGAGCATCTCCAGCTTCGGCGCACTGTCCACCGCGGTCACGTGAGCCCCGAGGACCTTGGCGAGTTGGACGGCGTACGTGCCGAAGCTGCCTCCCGCTCCGTTGACAAGGACCCTGTGTCCGCTCTGGACGTCCGCCCTTTCGCAGGAACCGCAGTGCCTCGCCGCCACCGTAGGGTACGGCCGCAGCATCCTCATAGCTCAGGCTCGCCGGCATCGTCGTGATCGCCCCGGTCTGGGGGTTCTCTCGCAGGCAGAGGTACTCCGCGTAGGCTCCAAGCCCGACGCCCGTCGACGCGAAGACCCGGTCACCCTTCCGGAGAGACCGGACGTCTTTGCCTACCGACTCGACATCACCTGCAAGCTCCTGACCAAGCACGGGTTGCCTCGGTCTGATGATGCCGAACGCCAGCCGCATGGGCAGCCATATCCAGGGGGCGAAGTCGAATCTCCGCAGCTCGCAATCGGCCGTGCTCACCGTCGTGGCGCGGATTCGAACCAGCACCTCGTTGTCCTTCGGAACAGGCTTCGCCACGTCCCTGAGTTGAAGGACATCCGGTGGTCCGTAACCGGTGCACACTACTGCTCTCATGAGTCTCCGGTCGGTTCGTTCGCAAGCGCTGGTATCAGTCATTGGCGCCGCCTAACGTGTTGCGCATGAGCGGCGGTCACGCGCCTCTCTTCCGCAGTCTCCCTTGCGCCGTCCGCTCGATGCGCTCGTTAGCGCGCCGGATGGTCGCCACAATCGACGCCGTCTGGGGCTCACTCCTCCAGACAGCGTTTGAGGTCGGACCAGATCCGAGTTTCCTGCCGGCGTCCCATCCAGACGATGAAAGGCGTGAGGATCTTGAGGGCTCCCGACGGCGTGATGTTCCAGTCCCAATACATCAACGTGGAATCGCCCCTCCCCTCGAAGGTGAGTTCGCCGTCGATGGTGACCCCGGAAAACGACGTATGCGAGCCCAGACGGACGGGGCGCTCGAACGTCGTGAACTCAAGCAGCATCGGAGCGCCCGACTTCATCTGGACGCGGAACTGCGTGCCCGAACCGATGGGGCCGGGCGAGAGCTTCTCCACCGAGAGCATCTGAGGGTTGTAGCGGGGCTCGTTGCACTCGTCCGAGACGAAATCGAAGACCTCTTCGACCGGGCGGTCGATCGTAATCTCACCGTGAATTTGAGCCAATTCAGCCTCCTGTGCCAGAACGGTGCCTGTCGTATCGCAAACACCGTGCGTCAGAAAGTCCCAACCCATAGCCCAACGCCGGAGATCAGATAAGGATGCAGCCGCTTGTTAGCTGGCCGCTCTCGGGGGACTGCCTCAAGCGACCGGCTCGATCTCCCCGGGCCGCCAGGTCTGGTCGAACCACGGCTCGAGAGGTCCGTAGAGCCGCAGGTATGACAACCAGCCCTTTCCGGGGATGGTCTGTATCCAGTTGCTCTCCTTGCCCGCAGGCGGCTCCGGGCCGAAGTAGACATCCACCGAGCTGTCCGGGTTGACGATGAGACCTCCTTCTGGCTGCTGATGCTGGGAAACTGCTGGTCGGTCTGGAGCATGGTGCGCGTCTGCGGATCGTACACAACCACCGACCAGAAGTCCTTCACCGGGATATTCGGCGGCAGGTGCAGCCGGTAGGTCTTGCCACCGTCGAGGTATTGGCCTGCGGCGTCGTGCTCTGTGAAGGCGTACTGCGAGCCGATGCCCACCATCTTCACCGACATCGCTGGGCTGATGCCCCAGTGCCGTAGAAGTAAAGCGCCCGCGAATCGAGGTCGAGCATCCCGCCGGGCGAGAACTAGCAGTCGTTGCCGTGAAGGGCATCTTCCACGCGCTGTCTGGGTAGTAGTAGGTGCCTTGGTCGCGCGTGCTGAAGAACAGGACGCGTGCCGTGGCGGTGCCGACGGCAGCCGCCTCGGCGAGGATGCGCTGCATCCGCTCGTCGGGGGCGAACGGCTTGTCCTTGCGGATGCCGATGGCGGCGAGCAGGCCGCGGGTCTCCGGGTCGATCGTGTCGAGCGGCTCTTCCTGCACAACTGCGCCACGTGCTCAAAAAATGAGACGTCGTTGGCAAAGATGGTGCTGAAGTACTGTTCCGGAGATGTTGACGAACGTCATCGTGGGCGGATTCGCCGCCCGGTCGAGCGGATAGACCCGGAAGTGTTGTTTCGTGTTCTCGACGGCCTGCCGGGTCGCCGCCCACGGTGAAGCCACGAAAGAACATAAAGTTCCCGTAGGTGCGGGAGCGCAGGACGAAGTAGCCGTCGGGCACGGCGCCCGTGTGGTCCGGGGGGAGCAGCAGGTACTTTCCGCCCTGGCCCTGATCGGGGCCGACTCTGCCCAGGTCGGTGACGTAACGGCCCCAGAGATCGTTGATGATGCCGAGCACGTGCGGCGGCACCTCGACCACCAATGGGCCATCCATCGTGTCGAGCCAGGCGAAGTTGTAGACGGTCTCGGTGTTCGCCACGATGAAAGCGAGCGCGAGTCCAGGAGCGATTCGGTGATCAGCACGGTCTGATTGTCCGGGCCGAAAGTCCGAATGCCTGTCCGCAGCGCTACGAGCGATGCCGCCGGCAAGGCGGTGAGAAACGCCTGCACGCCGCGCTGGAAGTCCAGATTCTCATAGACCGTCTGCACGGTCGCGTCGTCAGGGAAGCCGTCGAAGAAGTTCAACGTGCCCAGCCGCGTTTCCACGCTATCCGGTGTGGTGATGGATGCGGGGATGTCGGTAGCCATCTTGGGCTTCGCTTTCACCCGATCAGAAAGTCCCTCGTAAACCGTACCAGACATGGGAATACCCTCCTTCCTGGATGGGAGCAAGACAATGCTTGTGAGTCATCCGGTCGCCCAAAGATCGGGTTCAGCCGCTCGCATGATAGCGAAGCAGGACGCGAGTCGGCTGCAACCCGGTGTCAGGCGGCAGACCTGGCGAGTTTGACCGGGTCCATCTTCTTCTCAAGGCGCCCACCGTTGAGCAAGGTGACCGCTGCAACGATGCCCCATAGCACGGCGGCCCCTGCGAGGATACGGATCAAGAGTCCTCCCCCTGTCAGCGCAGGGTCAACGATCATCGTGGTGGCTACGAGACTCGCATGCATGAGTATCGCTACAAGCAGGCTTTCAGTGTGGTCATAGACCCATACCATGAGCACTCTGTAGGCCGGCAGCCAGGAGAAGAGTCGCGCCAGCAAGAGGACGAGAGGGAATGCTCCAGCGAAGCTGTCGTCTTCCCAGAACAGGAGGAAGTGCCATGCTCCCCACAGGAGGCCTACGATAAAACCGGTGGCAAGAACACCGTACCGCAGTCTCATTCTGGGGATGGCGAACCCCGTCCAGCCGAGCTCTTCGCAGAAGGCGACGATAAGCCCCCCCACGATACCCATCAGTAAAAGGGTAGCCTTGTCGTCCGAAGTGTATATGCCAGGGAGGAACTCGGGAGAGAAGAGCGAGAGCGCAAGGAGTACTGCTGCCGTCGAGAGCGGGGCGGTGAGTAGCGCGATCATGTACCAGCGAGCGCCCACCCGCCACTTGAGCAACCTGGATCGAAGCTCGCGAAAGCCCGCCCGTCCGGAGGTAAGACCCGTCATCAGGATGCCTGCTACGCTGGGGCCGAGGAGCATCGCCATCCCCAACGCCATAAATTGTTCCGAACTTGCCGGGATTCCGTGGGGACCGGCCAGGATGAGCATGGCGCCCCATGAGATGATGAATGCCAGGGTGAAGAAAATCGGCAGAGGATGCCGCTTGATGAAATCCCTGACTGTTGTCACCGTATTCTCCTTTCAACCTGAATAGAAGACACCCTCAAAGGCGCCATCTTGTGGTTCCATCGTCAAGTTGCTCGCGTGCCCGCTGACGCCCTGCCTGGACTTCACGAACACCTTCGTGGTGTTCGTGAAGTCCAGGTTGTTTTAGACCCTGTCGGGCGTCGTGATCGAGAGCGGCGCGAGCAGTTTCGTGGTGACGCCTCCTTAAATAAGCCGCGTCCTCATTGGGGGCCAGGCAGTTCATCCCGACCTTCACGCACTCGGGCCCGGTCAACTTCAGTCGGGATGCTTTCATGTTCAACAACCAATGACGGTCGCAGGGCTGTCCCCACCGGCTGCAGACGGCCTCCGCCAGCGTGACGAGGTCGGGCGCCAGGGCGGTTTCGGGCGGCGTCGTGCCGGACCGGGTCTCGAACGCGACCGGCGGGTAAGGCTGCGGTTGGTGGGCCGGCCGCGTGTCCCGGATGCGCAGGACGACGAGGGGCAGGTGTTCTCGCCATGCAGTCGAGCGGGCGCCGTCCCCACCGCCGTCTTCAGGCATCGCATACCGCAGCACGGTCAGGAAATCATCCGACTCCTCGCCGAGCCCGATCCCCATATCGCGTCTCCGAGCACGGAAGGGATCTGCTCGGTGAAGACATGGTTGTCCGGGATGCCCAGCCCGGCGAGGGCTTGCCGGACCGCGCTGTCCATGGTCTGGTCCGGCGTGATAACGAAGGTGCGCACCTGGTCCCAGACGGCGTCCGACCCGTTCTTGATCACCACATTGTTGATGGGGTCGCTCAGGTCCGCGAAGAGCTGCAGGCGCTCCTCGTTGTTGGGCAGCTTGCTAAAGAACGTGTTGAGCAGGGCGGGGATTTTGTCCCTGACGAACAGGTACTGATCGCTGTCCTCATTCCACTCGCCCGGCCGCGAGAGCAGGTAGGTTTGCAGCCCGAAATAGCGAGCCGGCGGGGGGAGCTCGCCGAGGATCACGATCGCCTCGCGTGGGTCGAGGCGGTAGGAAGCGTTGTAGCCCTTCACCGTGGGTCCGACCATGCCGGCGGTGCCGGGATCCACCCACTCGTCCGGCCAGGGAGGCACCATGGGCAGCACATACGGCGCGGCTGGATTGTTGCCCAGACAGGAGTGCAGCACCTCGTAGGAGTACGGGCAATCCTCCTGCGTATAAAGCTTGAAGTAGCCGCGGGCGACCTCGTAGCCTTGCTGCTTGAGGTCGTTCGCGAGGCGGCGAGCCGTGCTTTCCACCCATCCGGGCACCTTGTTCTCCGGCATGGCGCTGTCGGCGGATGCTGGAGCCGCTCTCCATACCATCAGTAAGGTAATGATGAGTTGCACAAAAACGAGGATCCTGCGACGAGTGACTATGGAAGTCCTCCTCATGAGAAAGGGAAACAGCGAAGAGCCAACGTCAATCAGATCCATTGTACACTATATTTCGCGGGTTTCATCAGGCAAACATTGACTCGATCGCATATGGATCGAGTCCTTGCTTCATCCGGGGGCGTTTCATCTGGGTCGAACGCAAGACTTCCGAAGTCTCTGAGACTTCGGAAGTCTTGATCTACTCAATCGAAGAAGTCCTCATCGCCTTGGGGCAGGTATTTCTTGCGCGGCGTCCACGTTGAACGTCACGCCCAGCCCGGGCCGATCCCACACCTCGATCAGGCTGTCCTTCACGATCGGGATCGGGCAGCCCCTCGACGATGTCGTACCACCAGTCGGGCTTGCCGACCGGGTACTCGAAGGCGATGTAGTTGTGCGGCAGCGTCGCCGCAGACCTGCACCAGCGCGGCCAGGCCGATCACGCCGTCGAAGATGCCGTGCGGCGCCATCAGGATGCCGTGCAGGTCGGCGTACTCGGCCACCCACTTCAGCTCGGCGATGCCCGCCGACGTCCGCCGGGTCGGGGCCGATGATGTTGCACGGCGTGCTTCTCGATCAGCTCCTTGAAGTTCTGGCGCAGGTAGATCTGCTCGCCGGTGTGGATGGGCGTGGAGGTGCTGCGTGGTCACCTCGCGGTACACGTCGGCCAGGACGTAGGGCGTGTAATCGCCGGTGATCATGTCCTCCAGCCACATCAGGTTGCAGCGGCTCCAGCGCCTTCGCCAGGCGGATGGCGTCGGGCACCATCCAGCCGGGGCCGCAGTCCAGCGCCAGGCCGATCTCGTCGCCCAGCACGTCCTTCATCGCCTCGACGCAGGCGATGATGTGCTTGAGGCCGCGTCTCGGTCAGCAGGCCGCGGTTGGGGTGCGGCGCGCCGCTTCTGCACGTCGCCGTAGAAGAAGATCCGGCATGTTGTCGGACCATGCGCGCTGTGGAAGCCGATGCCTGGCTTGATGATGGTGAAGCCTCTCCGGCGCATGCCTTCATCTTCGCCATGTTCTCGGCGTAATCCTGCGGCGTGCTGGCCCGGTCATCGGGAAGCGCACGCCGCCGTTGTAGACGCGCACCTGGTCGCGCACCTTGCCGCCCAGCAGCTTGTAGACCGGCAGCCCGGCGGCCTTGCCGGCGATATCCCACAGGGCCATCTCGATGGCGCTGACCGCGCTGCCCCACGGCTTGAAGCTGCCCATGCGGCGGATCTTGCATCATGACCCGCTCGACGTTGGTCGGGTCCTCGCCCAGCAGATACTGCTTGTAGAACAGGACGTGCGGCTTGAGGTAGGGCTTGGGGTTCTCGGCCTCGCCGTAGCCGTCGATCCCCTCGTCGGTGACGATGCGCACGATCGGGTTCTCGCCGATCACGGCGCATTTCAGATCGGTGATTTTCACGGATCAGGCTCCTCTTTCCTTCTTCCACGCCTCATATTCGGCCCGACCTTCCTCGCTCAACGGGTAGTATTTGCGCAGGTGGCCGCCTTCCAGCAGCTTCATGTGCGTGAACACTTCCCATTCGGCGTGCTCGCTGCCATGTTTGAGGAGTTCAGGCGCCAGATTGATCGGCACCACCACCGCGCCGTCGTCGTCGGCGATGATGATGTCGCCGGGCATCACCAGCACGTTGTTGCAGGCGATTGGCACATTGACGGCATACGGGAAAATGTCTGTCTGCGTATGATAATTGGGTGTGACGCCACGCGTCCACAGCCCCAGCCCGAGCGTCTTTGCATACGGTGAGTCGCGGATGCAGCCGTCTATGACGACACCTACCCCGCCCTGACCTTTGAAAAATGTCAGCATCATCTCGCCGAAGATACCGCTGCCCATGCTCCCACGGGCGTCTACCACCACAACATCTCCCGCCTGGGTGTGATACAGGACGTGACGATGGAGTTGGGTTTCAGGGTCGCCATATTCGCTTTCTACATAGATATCCTCGCGTTTTGGCATGCACTGAAGCGTGAGCGCCGGCCCCACGACCGATTTGCCGGGCGTCAGGGCCACCGGCCCGCGGATGTGCGCATCGCGGATGCCCAGGCGATGCAGCTCGCCGCTGGCGGTGGCGCTGCTGATCCCCTTCAGTCCCTCGATTAACTCCTTAGACGGTCGTTGAATATCAGGTGTCTGAACCATGTTTGTCTCCCATCAGATTGATTTGGATGATGTCTGGGTTGAAATCAACCGAGTAGCGTGGCGACCCAATCGAACACGCCGAGCAGTTCGGCTGCACTGAACAACACGACGACGATGACAAAGCGGCGCACCCATACCGCGCCCTTTTCTGCCGCGAACCGGGTAGCCAGCCACGCGCCGATCATATTCCCCACGGCGAGCAGCAAGCCCACGCCCCATTGAACCTGACCATTGGCCTGGAAAACGATCAATGCAACTATGGTCAGCGCCAGTACGATGAACACCTTCACGGCATTGCCGCGCACCACATCATAGCCCGCGTTCAACACCAGTGCAACCAGTAAGAAGATCCCGACCCCTGCTTGCAGAAAACCGCCGTAGATGCCGATTGCAAAGAAAATAAGGATATTCAGCGGCGTCAGGCGATGGATAATCTCTTGACTCCCTTTTCCTTTGATCCAGCGTTCAGGCTTGATGAACATCAACACCAGCATGAGGACCATGACGATGGCGAGGACGCGGCGGAAAACCTCTTCGTTGATATCCACGGCGATATACGCGCCGATCACCGACCCGACGGCGGCCGGAAGGGAGTAGAGCAGCGCCCCCCGCGTATCCAGCATCCCTTTGCGCTGAAAGCTGGTTACGCCCACGACATTCTGGAACACCACGCCGACGCGGTTGGTGGCATTGGCGACGTTGGCGGGCAGCCCGAAGAAAATGAGCGCCGGCAGGGTGATGAGCGAGCCGTTGCCCGCCAGGATGTTGACGAAGCCCGCCGCGATGCCGGCCAGCACGATGAGGGGGTATTTGATCCAGTCCACGCGGTGTGCGCTCCCTGAGATGGTTGGTGGTGCAAACCCGTGCATTGTAGCACAGATCACCGAAAATGATGCGCGCACCGGCCGATAGAATTTCTAAACTGTTCCCTTTATTTATTGACATGCGCCTATCCAGCGCCTATAATGACCCCATGTCAATGCTAAGCCTCGCTTCCAGACTACCGCTGTACTGGAGCTTTCGCCGCTACGGGCGGCCTCACATGTATCCCTTCTCCGTCGTCGTGAGCATCAGCTATCGCTGTAATTCCAAGTGCCGCACATGCGACGTGTGGCGCAAACCCAACGACGACATGACGGTGGAGGAATGGGACAGGGTGTTCGCCGGGTTGGGGCGCACCCCGTTCTACATCACCTTCACGGGCGGCGAGCCGTTCCTGCGCAAAGATCTGGACGAAATGGTGATCAGCGCATATAATCATTGCCGGCCTTCCGTGATCACTATCCCGACCAACGGCCTGCTCACGGATCGGATTGTCGAGCGTGTGGATCGCATCTGCGCCGAATGTCCCGACAGTCAGATCGGAATCAACCTCAGCCTTGACGGCATCGGCGATGAGCACGACGATATCCGCGGTGTAACGGGTAACTGGGATCGCTCTATGGCGACGTGGTCGCGGCTCAAGGCGCTGCAGACCACACGGCCCAATCTCGCGCTGACGGTGCACACGGTGGTGAGTCGTTTCAATCAGCACCGTTTTCAGGAAATTTACGAGGGTTTGCAATTCCTGGAGCCGGACTCGTACATCACGGAGGTCGCCGAGGAGCGCGTGGAGTTGGATACCATCGGGTGGGGCATCACCCCGGACCCGGATGCCTATGCGCCGATTGCCGACTTTCTCAGCGAGCAGGCGCATTCCCGTCCGGCGAAAGGCATCGCCCGCTTCACGCAGGCGTTCCGGGCAGAGTATTACCAGCTTGCCAAGCGCGTGCTCTATGAGCGCACGCAGGTGATTGACTGCTACGCCGGTTGGGCCAGCGCGCACATCGCGCCCAATGGTGATATCTGGAGTTGCTGCATCCGCGCCGAGCCGGTGGGTAACTTACGTGAGACAGGCTATGACCTGGCGCCGATCTGGTTCGGCGAACAGATGACCGCGTTGCGGCGTTCCATCTACGAGAAGGAATGCGCCTGTCCGATGGCAAACGCCAGTTACGCGAACATGCTGCTGCACACGCCCACTGTGGCCAGGGTCGCCCTCGAAGTGGCCGGTTCTGAAAGGTAAAAACCGCCGCGCAAACCCATTGCGCTCTCTCAAGGAGAAATCCGTGCCGGCATATCCCAACAGCGAAACAGTCTACGACGTGATGGAGCAGCTTTTTGGTGAGGTCATGGAGACGCCGCAAGTCTTGCAGCCGTTGCAGAAGACCAACAAGGTCATCCAGATTCGGCTCACCGCTCCCGACGCCACCCTGACGCTCGATGGCCGTTCGCGGCCGCCGCGCTACATCGCCGGCCCCGTCAAGGAACCGGCGCCCGATTTCATCATCCGCATGCCGACCGATGTGCTGCATAACGTATGGTTGGGTAAAGCCAACTTGACGGAAGCGTACTTCAGCGGTCAGATCAAACTAGATAAAGGCGGCGCGTTGAGCGCCCTGGGCCTTTGGAATAATCTGTCGGGGTTGTTCACCGAAGTGGGTAAGATCTATCCCCGTATCCTCAAGCAGCGCAGCCTGTCCTCATAGAACAATAAAGCGGCAGCGTAAGAGATTCCCTTCGCTGCCGCTTCTTCCAGTGGTGCGCGATTTGTGAACTATTTTCGCCGCGCTACGAAGATCAACTCCCCCGGATAGTGCGATCCATACGGGCTCTTGTCGAATCCGGCATACAGCGCTTCGACCTCGAAACCGCTGCGCGCCAGCAGATGCTCGGCTTCATAGCGGAAGATGTAGCGCATCGGGAAGCTGTGTACCAGCCGCTCCTCTCGTCCATCGGGATGCGTGACGTAGTAAATGATCTCGCTATCCTGGATCTGTCGAAACCAGTCCCGCCGCGCGATGCGCATCCTCCGGCGCACGCGCCGCCCATCCGCCATTAGAAGATCGGGCTCATCGCCCCATTCTTCCAGCCGGGCTTCGTCGGTCAGGAAGGGCAGGCCGGGGTTGAACAGATCGAGCACCAGCGCGCCGCCGGGTCGCAAGTGCCGATGAATTGCCGCCAGGCAGGAAAGCTGCTCGTCTGCGGTCTCAAGATGCTGGAAGGCGCGAAAGGGCGTTGTGACCAGGGCAAAAGTCTGTCCCAGGTCGAAATCCCGCATGTCGTCCTGGTGCAACGTGACGCGCGCTTGCACTTCGGCCGGCTCTTGCGCCAGTTTGCGCCGGCAAATCTCCAGCATCCCTGTGGAAAGATCGAGGCCGGTGATCGCGACGCCCGACCGCGCCACCGGCAGCAGGATGCGTCCCGTGCCGCAGCCGACCTCCAGGACTGGGCCGCCGGATTCCTGCGCCAGCTCGATGTAGAAATCCACGTCCGGTCGCTGCCGGTACGGCTCGATGAAATCATAGAACTCGGCCACGAAGCCGTACTGGTCATACCCACCCGCTCTATCCATGGGTTGCCTCCTGGCTCTCCAATAAGCTCACTTCCCCCGATATCTCAGGCGGTTCACCGGGTGATTCTCTCACAACCGTCAGGTCTAGCCGCGCACGGCCACGATCAGGGTGCCCAGGTCGCGCTTGGGCACGTGATGCGTGCCGTCGGGTTCGCGCCAGTACTTGATGCTGCCGTCCGGCCCGACAGGGTCGACGACCACGGTCTCCTTCGGCTTGCCGAGCGCCAGCACATCGAAGATCTCTAACGCATCGGGAATGTCGAGCGCCTGGCGCAGCGCCTTCTGGTTGATCGAACCGATGATGCACCCGCCCAGCCCGTGCTCCATCGCGCCCAGCAACATGCTTTGCAGTGCCAGCCCCTCGTCAATGCGGGTGTGGTGATTACGCGTCTCATCGGCCAACACCACGATGTAGCCGCCGGTCGCTCCCCTTCCCCCGGGCCGGGCCAATCGGGCAGATAGCCCGCCCAGGCCAACGTGGCGAATATGGCGGCGTTCGTCTCGCGGTCGCTGCACAGGATGAATCTCAGCGACTGCATGTTGCGCGCCGATGCGGTCAGCCGGGCCAACCCGACCAGTTCGCGCAGCGTTTCCAGGCTGACGGTAACATCCTCGTGGAACCGCCGGTAACTGCGGTTTCGAGCGACAAGTTCTTCGATCATGATTTCTCCTTTGCCTCGCGTAGCCCGCGCCAGACGCGCTCGGGCGTCAGCGGGAAGTCGTCAAAGCGCACGCCGGTCGCATCGTAGACGCGCGTTGGCCACCGCGGCCGCCAGCGGCAGATAGGGCATCTCGCCCATGCCGCGTGCGCCCCAGGGCCCGTTCGGATCGGGCGTCTCGACGATGATCGAATCGACCTGCGCCGGGATATCCAGCACGGTCGGGATCAGGTAGGTGCTGAGCTGGTCGGTGAGCACTCGCCCGTCGCGCGTCCGGAAATCCTCCAGCAGCGCGTAACCCAGCGCCTGCACCACCGCGCCCTCGATCTGGCCGACCACCTGCTGCGGGTTGATCGCGGTCCCACGTCGTCGGCGCAGATGAAGCGCTCGTACGCGTACTTTGCCCGTCTCGATGTCCACTGTCAACCTCGACCACCTGGGCCACGTAGCCGTAGGCGAAGTTCGGCTGGCCCTGTCCCGGTGTCGTGATCCAGCGGCGTCGTCTTGGGGGCCAGATAGACGTACTCGCCGACTGCCGGGCGATCTTCGTTGTCCCAGGCGTGCGAGGCGCGTTCCGCCGCGCCGCGCACCGCGTTGCCCGCCATGTAGGTCAGCCGCGAGGCCGACGCGCTGCCCGAATCGCCCATCTGCGCCGTGTCGGAGGCGACGACGCGCACGCGATCCGGCGATATCCCCAATCCGGCGGCGGCCATCTGCGCGATGACCGTGTGGTTGCCCTGCCCCACGTCGGCGCCGGCGAAGTAGACGAGCGCCTCCTCGATCTCCGTCGCGCCGCGCAGCTCGATCCGCGCCGTAGCTGTTCTCCTGGTAGCCGAAGCTGAAGCCGACGTTCTTGAAGCCGGCGGCGAAGCCGATGCCGCGGCGTGTCGGTGATCGCGTCGCTCCTGTGCTGCGCTGAACGTGCTATCCCTGTGAGCCGCTGCTCGCGGCCAGCCGGCCGCGCGCGCCGCGGCTTCGATGGTCTCGATCAGGCCGACGCCGCCGGGGATGGGCGTGCCGGTGGTGAGCAGCGTGTCGTCCGTCAGCACGTTCCGCAGGCGCAGCTCCACCGGGTCCATGCCCAGCGCCTCGGCCAGCTTGTCCATCTGGCTTTCGGCGGCGAAGTGGCCCTGCGGCCCGCCGAAGCCGCGGAAGGCCGCGCCCGGCACGTTGTTGGTGTAGACCGCGTAGGTGTCCATCGGCCACGTTGGGGATCTCGTATGGGCCGGTGCAGGTCAGCGTGGTGTTGCCCAGCACCTTGTTGCTGGTGTAGCAGTACGCGCCGCCGTCGGCGACCACGTTGACCTCGGCCGCGATCAGTTTGCCGTCGCGCGTCGCGCCCCAGCGGGTGCGCAGCGTCATCGGCGTGGCGCTTGTCGTGGCCGATGATCGACTCCTCGCGGCTCCAGATCGTCTTGACCGGGCGGCGAATGCCGCGCTGCGCCAGCCGCCAGACGGCCAGCGCCAGCATGATCTGCACCGACATATCCTCGCGGCCGCCGAACGCGCCGCCGATGGCCGGGTAGATCACGCGCACCTGCTCGGCGGGGATGCCCAGCGCGTGCGCGATCTGCTTCTGGTCCACGTGCGTCCACTGGCCGGCGACCTCGACCGTGACGCGGCCTTCCTCGTCGAGATAGGCCACGCCGGCTTCCGGCTGGAGATAGGCGTGCTCCTGGACCGGCGTCTGGTACACGCCTTCGATGACCACATCGGCCGATCCGCAAGGCCGCTTCGACATCGCCCTTGCGGATGCGATAGCTGTAGAAGGTATCGTTGTCGGCCGCTGTGTCGGGGTGCAAGCTGGTAGGCGCCGGGCTGCATGGCCGCTTCCGGGATCGAGCACGAGCGGCAGGTCTTCCCACTCGATGCGGATCAGCTTGCACGCGGCGCGCGCCTGCGCCTCGGTCTCGGCCACCACCAGCGCCACCTGATCGCCCACGAAGCGCACCATGTCGGCGCCGGGCTTGCTCGAGCCCGGCCCGCACAGCACCGGCTGGTCGTTGATCTGCAGGCCATACTCGTTCACCGGCACATCGGCGGCGGTGAAGACGGCCACGACGCCCGGCGCGGCCTCGGCCGCCGATGTGTCGATGCTCAGGATGCGCGCGTGCGGCCGGCCGGCGAACAGCGTCGCCATGTGCAGCATATCGGGATAGGTGATGTCGCCGGGGTAGAGCGTCTGGCCGGTCACCTTGGCCGGCGCGTCGATGCGGGCGATGCTTTGACCGATGGTGAACCGGTCCGGTTTGATGCAGGTCGTGGCATTGCCACCTCGCATCTGACCGTCGCCCGTTCGATCGCTTCCACAATCTTGTAGTAGCCGGTGCAGCGGCACAGGTTGCCCGTGAGCGCCTGCTTGACCTGCTCGCCGGTGGGCTGTGGGAATTCTCGTCCAGCAGGTTGGCCGCCGACATCAGGATGCCCGGGCGTGCAATAGCCGCACTGGACCGCGCGCGGCATCCACGAAGGCCTGCTGGAGCGGGCTGAAGCGTGCCGTCCGGCGCCGGCCCAGCCCCTCGACCGTCACCACCTCGCACCCATCCGCCCGCTCGGCCGGCACCAGGCAGCTCATCACCGCCACGCCGTCCAGCCAGACGGTGCATGCGCCGCACTCGCCCTCGGCGCAACCCTCTTTGGTGCCCGTCAGCCCCGCGTCCTCGCGCAGCGCCCGCAGCAGCGTCTTGCCGTGCACGTCCCGCCAGATGTGACGGCCTGCCGTTCACCGTGAACCGATCACGGTATCGGGTGACGTCGGCGCATGGCGCGCTGCGCGTGACGTGCGTGATCTTCGTGTTCCAATCGCCTTCGCGCCTTCGTGTTCCCGTTGCGCTCGCCCCACAACAACACCGGCTGCTCCGGCCAATCCGCCCGCTCCGTGCCGTCGCGCAACTGGCGCAGCGCCCGCGCGGTCAGCACGCGAATCATGTCGCGGCGGTAGTCGGCGCTGCCGCGAACGTCCGAGATCGGGCGGGCGGCGGCCGCGGCCAGCTCGGCGGCGTGCTCGATGACTGCATCGGTCAGCTCTTGGCCGGCCAGGTAGGCTTCGGCCTCGGTCGCGCGCACGATGGTCGGGGCGACCGCAGCCGAGCGCGATCGCGCGCGGCGGACAGCCAGGCTATCTGTCGGCCGACGGCAAAATCCACCACCACCGCGACGTTGACCACGCTGATCGCCTGCGCCTGGCGGAAGCCCAGCTTGAGGAACGTGCCGCGCTCGGTGGGCTTCAGAGCAGGGGCACGTTGATGCGCACAGCATCTCATCGGGCCGCAGGGCGGTGCGGCGCACGCCGAGGAAGAACTGGTCGAAGGGCAGGGTGCGTTCGCCCCGGCCTTGCTCGCCAGCGTGACGGTCGCGTCCATGGCCCACAGCGGCGTGATGGTGTCGTTGGCCGGGCTGGCGGTGATGAGGTTGCCGGCGACGGTGCCGCGGTTGCGGATCTGCGGCGCGCCGACCAGCCAGCACGCGCGCGCCAGCGGGAACGCGACGCGATTCACGACCTTGTTGTGCAGCGGGCAATGAGCCTGGCTATGCGTCACTCCGCGCGCCCAGTCCGCAGTCCCGTTATCATGAAAGGACGTTATCTCATCCAGATCGGGGATGCGCGACACATCCACGATGATCCGCGCTTGCGGACGCCCCGCTCCAGTTCCAGGATCAGATCGGTGCCGCCCGCGATGATCCGGCAGCGGTCGCCGTGTCGCGCGAGCAGTTCCAGCGCCTCGGCGACGCTGCTGGGCGCAAAGTAGGTGTGCCACATGATCAGGTCTCCGTTGGCGCCGACGATGGACGATGAACGACGAAGCCTCCAGTTCGATGTCACTCGTTACTCGTCACTCGATCAGTACGCTTGCGGCCCCGGCTCCCCGCCCGCCGGATGTGTCGCCTCAAAATCCAGCAGGCGCGCCGCCTCGGGCAGCGAGTCGGCCTGGCCGCTGTCCACGACCGCCTGCAGCGTTTCCAGTTGCATCTCGGTCAGCGTGCCCTGTTCCAGGGCCGTGACCCAGGAGAATCACTTCACCGTCATGGCGCACCTCCGTTCTCAAACCAGCAGAAACGGCAGCGACCCCTGAATCCCCTGGAGGACCACGGCCATTTCGGCCGCAGGTTTCAGCGAAAGCGTCCCATCGAACGCGGCTTTCAACGTCATTTCCTTCATCTCGAACTCCGGCGTCAGGCGCAGGCGGACGTGGTCGTCTTCGTATAGCAATTCGTCGGATTCAACGGTGAGCGCTAAATCCTTGCCGCCTTCGCGTCGCCGGATACGTGTCTCCATCAACGTGGAACGCGTTATCGGTCTCCAGCAGGTAGTCCGCTTCGGTCAGGAACAGGCGCGGTTTATCGAAAAAGGGTTTGCCCTCGTGGACGCAGAAGGTCTCGCAGTCGTCACACTCGTTGCACCAGTCGTCCACGTGGAGGATCTGGCGAGTCTGCACCACGTCGAATGCTTCGCCGCCGGCCACCGCGATGCCGCCGTCCTGGCAGACCAGTTGGGCAGCTTCCAGTGCACCGGCTGCATCAGGAAAGTGAAGTTGGCCCGGTTCGGGCACACTTCGACGCACTTGTCGCAGATGGTCGTGCACTGCACGCAGCGCATCGCCTCGGCCTTCGCTTCCGCGTCGGTGAAGGTGAGATTCGATCACCCCCAGATCGAACCGCTCTCACCAGTGGGATCATCGCCGGCTTGACGCTGCGGCTCCTTGCGCGCGCGCATCTGCTTCACGTTGAGGATGTCATGCTCCGAAAGCGCGGGCGGCTCGAACGGCGGCTGCTCGAATGCGATGCCGAACTGCCGGCAGATCGCCTCGGCGGCGCGGCGCCCGTCGGCGCACGCGTCGATGATGCTGCTCGGCTTGACGACCACGTCGCCGCCCGCGTAGACGCCTGCCGGGCCGGCCTGCGCCGGTCGGGATCAACCGTTATGCCGCCGCCCTTGTGGCGGTTCACGACGCTATCCGCCATGAACGTCAAGTCGGGCAACTGGCCCACGGCAACGATGACCGTGTCGGTCTCGATGACGAATTCGCTGCCGGGGATGGGCTTCCGGACGCGCGACGGCCATCCGGGCCGGGATCGCCCAGCCGGTTGCGCACGCATTCCAGCCCGACCACGTCGCCGGCTCGCGCCGAGGAGACGCGCATGGGCGTCGCCAGTTCTTCCAGGATGTTGCCTTCTTCCAGCGCGCCCTCCAACTCCTCTCGGCTGGCCGGCATCTCGTGGCGCGTGCGCCGATACACGATGGTCGTCGGTTGCCCGGTGAGCCGGTGGGCGGTGCGCGTCGGCATCCATCGCGGTGTCGCCGCCGCCAATGACCAGCGCCTTGTGCCCCAGGTCCACCCGCTCGCCGCGGCGCGACCGGTCGAGCAGGTGCAGCGCGGCATCACGCCCTGGCCCCTCGATGCCCTTGAATGTGCAGCGGCGTGTCGCGCTGGAACCCGCTGGCGACGAAGACCGCGTCGAAGCCCTCGTTCAGCAACGCTTCCGGCGGGCGGTCGATCGGGTGGTTCAGCTTCAACTTGACGCCCAGCCCCGTGATGCGATCCACGTCTCCTGGATGATCTGCCACGGGAGGCGGAAGGGCGGCACCAGCGCGCATCATGCCGCCCGGCACATCCTTGCGCCTCGAAGATGGTGGCCTGCACGCCGTTGAGCGCCAGGAACGCCGCCGCCGAAAGCCCGACGGCCCGCTGCCGATCACGGCGACGTGGCGCGCATCCCGGTCGCAGCGTCTGGCGATCGGCTGAGGCGTTCCCGTTCTCCGCAGCGATAGCGTTTGAGCGCGCGGATGGCGACCGGTTCTTCGTAGTCGTTGCGCGTGCAGTGCGTCTGGCAGAGGTGATTGCAGACGTAGCCGGTGACGCCCGGCAGCGGATTGCGCGCCAGGATCACCTCCAGCGACTTGGTCGTAGTCGCCCTGCGCGATCCACCAGGCATACTCCGGCACATCCTGCTCCACCGCGCACGCCTCCACGCACGGCGCCACGATGCAGTCGAACAGCTCCAGGCCCGACTTCACCTTGGGCAGCCCATACGGGAAGGTGTGCTTCTTGTAGCGGGGATTCTCCAGCGCCTCCGCCGCGGCCCATCGACGTTCGCCAGCCGGTTCGCCGCGAAGGCGTCCAGGTCGTGTCGCGCCGCTGCCCTGCATCGCCGTCTCGATGTTCTCCAGCCATTGCCCGATCCGGCCATAGCCGCCCGGCTTCAGCAGGTCGGAGCAACCGGTGACCGGCCGCGCGCCGCAGGCCAGGATCGTCGCGATGTTCAGCGGCGTCGACGCCCGCGGAGTAGGAGACGCGCAGGTCGCCGTTGAACTCGTCCACCAGCCTGTCGTACAGGTTCATGGTGACCGGGTAGAGCGCCCGGCCCGACATGTACATCTCGTCGCCGGGCATCACGCCGCGTGTGGTTGTGCATCGCCAGCGTGTTGCTCAGCTTGACGCCGAAGGTCAGGTTCTGCGCCGGCGGCGACCTCCTTCAGCGTGCGGATCAAGGTCCAGCGCGCGGTCATACTTCAGGTCTTTCTCGAAGACCGAGTCCGGGATGTCGATCTCGGTGAAGCCGAGATCGTTGTGCAGGATATCCAGCACGTCGGGCTTGCCCAGCAGCGTCGGGTTCATCTTGACGACGGTGTGCAGCCCGCGCTCCTCCAGCAGATAGCGCGCGATCCGCTCGATCTCGTCGGGCGGGCAGCCGTGCATCGTGGAGAGGGTGACGCTGTTCGCCAGCTGCGTCGGGATTGTCGATATCGGCGAACTGCGGGAACTCGCGTCTGCAGGATCGCCTTGATCTCGGCGATCTCCGCGGTGGCGTCGGCCAGCTGATCCATGAAGCGGGTCATGCGCGGGCTCTGGATGCCTTCCAGGTTGTAGCCCACGCTCATGTCGAAGATCACGCCCCAGGGGCGGCGTGCTTCCCAACCCGAGCAGGCGGCGCAGCATATGTGAGCGCGGCCCACGCGTTGATGTACTCCTGCGCCGATTCCTCCAGCTTCAGCTCCTGCGACCACTCGACGTTGTAGCCCTCGTCGTCCATGTCGATGCACGGGCGCGGGATCTCCAGCTCGTCCATGATCTGGACGGTCTTCAGCTCGATGAAGCGGCCGCCGCAGAGCCACGCCGAGATGATGTTCTGGCTGAGCTGGGTGTGCGGCCCCGCCGACGGGCCGATCGGCGTCGCCAGATACTGGCTGCCCGCCGCGCCGGGAAGAAGTGATCCAGCGCGTAGGGGCTGTCGGTTCGGGGCGTATACAATAGCGACTGGTGGATCCCGAAGATGGAACCGCTATGCGCGTACTCCGTCAGGATGCGCCGCAGACAGCAGGTCGAAGGGTTGCACTCGCATAACTTCAGACATAGCCTCTTTGCTCCAATGGTCCTCGATCGTGGCGCACGACATGTGCGCCGTCCGGATACTTTCCGGTTGCGCAGATTTCTACCCGATCCGCTTCCACACCTTGACCGCGTGCTCGCGGACCTTCGCCATGATCTCCGCCTCGTCGAGCGTGGTCAACTGGCGGTCCTTCATCAGCACCTTGCCGCTCGCGATCGTGTGCGTCACGTTCGAGCCGTCCACGCCGAAGATGATGTGCCACGGCAGGTTGCCGGCCGTCAGCGGCGTCGGCGGCTGATAGTCCAGGAAGGTGATATCGGCGTACGCGCCCGCGCTGAGTTCGCCGACCGGCTTCGCGAAGAAGTGCGACGCCAGCCCGGTGTTGTTGTGCGTAGGCCATCTGCATCACGTCCTCGCCGGGCAGCTTCTGCGGGTCGCCGCTCGCAGCCGGTGCGCGAGATAGGCCGCCGTCATCTCCGCATACGCATCGTTCGAGAACCCGTCATTGCCCAGCGCCACCGGGATGCCGCGCGCCAGCATACCGGTCACATCCGGCAGCCCCACGGCGTTGTTCATGTTCGAGCGCGGCTGATGCGTCACCTGCGTGCGGCTTTCGCGCAGCATGTCCTTCTCATAGGCATCCAGATGGACGCAGTGCACGGCGATCGTTTCCGGCCCCAGGATGCCGAACTTCTTCAGCCGCTCGACGACGCGCAGACCGTATTTGCGCAGGCTGTCTTCCTGATCCGCTTCGTCTTCGGCCACGTGGATGTGATACCCGACCCGGTCGCCGCCCTTCTTGACCGGCCAGACATCCTCGTCGTCATCATCGTAACCGCTGCGCGCGGTGGATCCGTTCAGCGCCGCGACCGCATCATGGCACGCTTCCAGCGTCTCATCGGTCAGCGTGAACGATGCGTGCAGCCCGAAAGAGGCCGCCAGTTGCGCGTCCTTTTCCGCCTTACAGCGCTTGATGAAGCGGACGTTCTCGGCGATCCCGGCCTGCCGCGCCCTGCGCGCCGTTGCGGTCGGTGACCTCGTAGCACAGACCGGCCCGCAGCCCGGCCTGCTTCACGGCGGCCGCGATCACGTCGAGGCTGCCGTCAATGGCGTTCGGGCTGGCATGATGGTCCATCAGCGTGGTCGAGCCGTGCCGGATGGCGTCTATCAGGCACGCCAGCGCCGCATACTGGATATCATCCCACAGCAGGGCGCGATCCAGCTTCCACCACAGCCGTTCGAGGATCTCCAGGAAGTTGGTGGCCGGCTTGCCCGGCACGGCCATCCCGCGCGCATAGACGCCGTAGAAATGGGTGTGCCCGATGACGGAGCCGGGGAGCACCAGCTTGCCGCCGGCGTCCAGTTGTTCGGCCCCCCGGTGCTTCGCGGCGAGATCACGCGTGGTCCCGATCTCCGCGATGGTGTCGCCCTCGATGTAGATCGCGCCGTCGGCGATAGCCTCGTTGCGCTTGCCCAGCGTGAAGACGTTGCCGTGCGTGATGAGAAGTTGGCCTGTCATGAAGCGTTTTCTCCTGGCTCAATCGTGACTTGAGAATCACCTGTGCGGCGGTCCAACCATGCGACCATGTCGCCCAATACTTCGTGCGAGTTCGGTTCGTTATGGAGTTCGTGATAGCAGCCATCCACCAACACGAACGTGCAGTCATCCACCTCAGAAGCGAACGTGGCGCTCGTCCTGGGGCATGTCAGCCGGTCGGCGCTGCCATGCATCAACAGCAGCGGCAGCGGGAAGTCCGCCGCATGATCGAACGCCCACTCGCCGGTTGTCAGGATGTCTGACCCGAACCGCACCGAGGCGCGATCATGCACCAGCGGATCGGCTTGATAACGCGCGATCACGTCCGGGTCGCGACTCAGCCCGCTGAGGTCTAGCCCGTTGGGCATCTGCAAGCCGGGCAGGCGGTCATACAGCAGACCCGCAAGGCTCTGCTTCCAACCTGGAAGCGGCGTCGCCGGTCGCAGCGCGGGGCTGGTGGCGATGACGCCCGCCAGTTCCGGTTTGCGCCGCAGCGCGTAATTCAGCGCGAGATTTCCGCCCAGGCTGTGACCGTACAGGAAATACGGCAGACCGGGATAACGCGCCGCGGTTTCCTGTAAGAGCAACCCGATGTCGTCCATGACCGCATCGTATGATGCAGCATGGCCGCGCTTCCCCTCCGTCCGGCCATGCCCGCGCAGATCGAAGGCGCCAGCGCATAGCCCGCCCCGGTCAGATGCGCGGCGACGTGCGCGTAACGCCCGCTGTGTTCGCCCAGCCCATGCACCAGGCTGATCGCGGCCTTCGGCGCGCCGACAGGCGCCCAGCCCTGTCCGTAGAGCTTCTGCCCGTCCGCCGCCTGCATCGTGAATTCGAAGTGCTTCATCGCATCCTCGTGAGTAGGTTGGCTCATGACCTTATTCTACCATTGCGTGTCTACTCTGAAAACCCTGTATCTTTTCTCTCGTAACCAGATCGGGCCCTTCGCAGTGACGGCTTCAGCCGTTGTATTGCCGGCACTACAACGGCTGAAGGCCGTCACTACGAAGGGACTAGAGCAGTCCCACGCGTCCGTTGAATTCGTCAATCAGGGCGTCAATCTCATCCACCTGGCCGTGGATATTCGACCAGTAATCCGGCTCATACCACTGCGCCTGGATTTCCGCGTAGGTCTTGCCCTGCTGCTCGACCCAGGTGTAATACTTCAGGTTATGCACCCGCTTACGATCCGGGTAAGTCAGTTCTTCCATATTGTCGGTGCGTTGCCCGATCAGATGGTGATGATAGGCGACCGCCGCGTCTTCCGCCGTGAACGGCCCGCGCTCCGCCCGCAATTCCTCCAGCCGGCTCGCGTAGAGGTCCATCGAGTCGGTCAACACGGTCATCACGACGTTGCCCGCGCCCCACTCATACCACTGCGCCATCTTGATGGCCGACAACAGGTTCGCCACGCCGGAGATGCCGAGCAGCGGCAACTGCCGCGATCAGGTCTTCCGGTACGCCCATCTTGGCGAGATAGCACTGTCCTTCCGGCTCGTTGAACAGGCGGATCACCTGCATCGGCGATTCGTCATCAATCGCGATCACCATATCGGTGTTGCGGACGTTGTGAATCCACGGCACATGTTTGTCGCCGATCCCCTCGATCCGATGCGCGCCGAAACCGTTGTTGAGCAGCGTCGGGCATTGCAGCGCCTCGCTGGCCGCCAGCTTGCTCTGCGGGAATAGCTCCTTGAGATAGTCGCCGCATGCAATGGTCCCCGCCGAACCGGTCGTGAACACCGAGCCGGCCAGCGTCTCATGCGGCCCCAACTCGCGTTCCAGCACGTCGCGCATGGCGTGGCCGGTGACATCATAGTGCCACAGGTGATTGCCGAATTCGTCGAACTGGTTGAAGATCATCAAATCCTGGCCCGAGCGCCGCAGTTCCCAGCACTTGTCGAAGATCTCCTTGACGTTGCTCTCGCTGCCCGGCGTGGCGATCACCTCGCCGGCGACTTGCGACAGCCATTCGAAACGCTCGCGGCTCATCCCTTCCGGCAGAATTGCGATGGACTCGCACGCCAGCAGCGCCGAATCGTACGCCCCACCGCGGCAATAGTTGCCCGTGGACGGCCAGACGGCTTTCTGCGTGGTCGGGTCGAACTGGCCCGTGACCAACCGCGGCGCGAGACAACCGAACGCCGCGCCGACCTTGTGCGCGCCGGTCGGGAACCACTTGCCCACCAGCGCGAGGACGCGCGCGTCCACGCCGGTCAGCTCGCGCGGGAACTCCATGTAGTTGACCTCGCCGAACCCGCCGCCAAAGTCAACCGGTGCGTTGCGCCAGGTGATGCGGAACAGGTTGCGCGAATCCAACTCCCACAGGCCGACGCCTTGCAACTCCGCCTTGATTCGGTCAGGGATCAGCGCAGGATCTTTCTGTTGTTTGAAGGTCGGAATGATGATATTGCGTTCACGGGCGCGCTGTACGGCGCGCTCCATGCGGTCGGGATGAATGGTCAGGTCAATCATGTGATGATCCTTCGTTCTTGCGGAATGATGGTGTACAAAAAATGTAGGCGGTCTATGGTTGAATGGTATCAGGAATCAGGTATCAGGAATCGGGAAGCAGGAACCAGAGACCCGATGCCTGTTCACAGATCACTGATACCCGATTCCTGATACCTGCTCACCGATTCCCGATCCCTCGCAAAACTCGCTCCACAGCAGTCAGGTCGGCGTCTACGGTGTAGGGCTGTTCTGCGACCGAACGGCGCGCCGATGCGATGTCCTTCAACCCGTTGCCCGTCGCGACCACCACAATGCGCTCATCCGCCGATACCAACCCTGCGCTTACCGCTTTGACAAGCCCCGCGTAAGCGGCCGCGCCGGCGGGCTCTGCGAACACGCCGCAGCCACGCGCCAGCGCCGGAATGGCCGCAAGGATTTCATCGTCGGTCACGGTGACGTACGCCCCGTTCGTCTCGCGCACGGCGGCCAGCGCCTTGATCCGGTCGCGTGGCAGCCCCGCGGAGATGCTGTCGGCGACCGTGTGGGCTTCGATGGGTTGCATCGCCATCGCGTCCATCCCGTCGCGCCACGCGTCGTGCAGCGCCGCCGAACCCGTCGCCTGCACCCCGATCAGCCTGGGCATCCGCCTGATCCAGCCCAACGCAACCAGGTCCTTGAACCCCTTGTGCAATCCCCCGATGATGCAGCCGTCGCCGACGGAGACGAACACGGCGTCGGGGGCTCGTAGGGCGATTCCCGTAAGGGCGATTCATGAATCGCCCCTACGGGCATCTGCTCACAAATCTCATACGCCGCGGTCTTCTTGCCCTCGGTCATATAAGGGTTGTAACCCGTATTGCGGTTATACCAGCCGAACGCCTTCGCGGCCTGGAGGCACAACTCGAACGCATCATCATATGTGCCGCGCACCAGCAACACCGTGCTGCCGAACACCAGCAGTTGCGCAACCTTGGCCGGCGGCGCGGATTCGGGCACGAAGATCACGTTACGCATCCCGACGCTCGCGCACAACCCGGCCAGCGCCGCGGCCGCGTTTCCCGTGCTCGCCGTGGTGATGATCTGCCGGCCCAATTCTTGCGCCTTGACCACTGCGACCGCGCTGGCCCGATCTTTGAATGACGCCGTTGGCTGGCGGCCGTCATCCTTCACCCATAGATCGCGCAACCCCAGCCCCGCGGCCAACCGGTCGGCGCGATAGAGCGGCGTGCCGCCCACGGCCAGCGGGGGAGTAGGACTGTCCGGCTCTACGGGCAGCAGCGCTTTATAGCGCCAGATGGTCGGATCGGGGTCGGCGGCGAGCGATTCCGGGCTGATGCGCGCCCGAATGGCCGTCGTAGTCGTACTCGACATCCAGGATGCCCTCATCGCCGTGAAGCGGGCAGACGTAATCCACCTCGCCCGGCGCATAGGTGCGTCCGCAAATCAGACAGCGTAGATGTTTGACGTATTTCATGGCGTGATTGGTGATCGGGTATCAGATACCAGGTATCGGGAATCGGGGATTAGGAACCAGAGACCCAATGCCTGTTCACCGATCCCTGATACCTGTTCACCGTTCCCTGATACCCGATCACTACTCCCTGACGATGTGCGTCCCGGTTTCGCCGCGCAGGGCGCGCCCGATATTCTCCGGGTTCGTGATGATCGCGTGTTCGCCGCCGTCTTCCAGATACCAGATGATGGCCTGAATCTTCGGGGCCATGGAACCCTTGGCGAAATGCTTCCCTTCGGCGAGGTGCTGCTTCGCCTCGGAAAGCGTCATTTGATCTACCCACTGCTGATCCGGTTTGCCGAAGTTCAGCGCCACTTTCTCGACGCCGGTGGAGATCACGAACATCTCGGCCGCAAGCTCGCGGGCCAGCAAACTGCTGGCATAGTCCTTGTCAATCACCGCGGCCACACCCTCATAGTTGCCGTCTCCCGGATCAATCACGGGAATGCCGCCGCCGCCGACACAAATCGCGATGATGCCTTCTCGCAGTATGGCCCGGATGGAACTCAGCTCGACGATCTCTTTGGGCTGGGGCGACGGCACCACCCGACGCCATCCGCGCCCGGCGTCCTCCACCACCACCCAGCCCATCTCGTTGGCCCGTCGCTGTGCTTCCGCTTCATCCATGAAGCCGCCGATCGGCTTCGTGGGATTGCGGAACGCCGGATCATTCTGATCTACCAGCGTTTGTGTGATGATCGTCGCGACGTTCTTGTTGACCTTGCGCTGGTACAGGATGTTCTGCAGGTTCTGCTGCAAGGCGTAACCGATCGCGCCCTGGCTATCGGCGCCGCACACCTCCAGCGGCACTTCGTGCATCCCTTCCACCCGTGCGGCAATCTCGGAGCGCCGCAGGATGAATCCGACCTGCGGGCCGTTGCCGTGGGTCAGCGCCACATCCCATCCCGCCTCGATCATGTCGGCGATGTGGGTGCAGGTTTCCTTCGCCGCTTCAGTATTGATCCTCGACGCTCACATGCTGCGCGTCCTTGATCAAAGAGTTGCCGCCAATCGCAACAACCGCGAGGGGACGGGGTTTGGTGCTCAATTTGGATCCCTCCTGGTAAGGATCTGGTGATCGGGAATCAGGGATCAGGGATCGGGATTCATCGGATTGCGCGAGTAACAGTGTATCGGTGTCCAGGGTCGTTTGATATAACGGGTCTCGATTCACATAACAACCCGGTGTCCGTACTCCGCGCTGCCCTGTTGCTGCCGGCGTATGAAGTTGATGTAGCCGTTAAGCGCCTTTTCAGCTTCACTGCTCCTGGCGCTCCACTATGACAGCTCCTCATCACTGACGTATTTCAGCCGCATGTGCGGCAATTAAGGCGCTGTGCGATTCGAGCAGAGATCCTCTGGCAATGTAGAAGAATCGTAGCTTGTCCAGGTAGTGATACCGTCCATACCCCTCACCGATATTGAGAAGCACGCTCAACGCCGCTCTGCGCAACTGGTCCGCGAGATTATATCGTTCATAATCCGGTAGCCGGGCCGCAAGGCGATACGCCTGCCTCAAACAGTTTCAACGACAACTGATAACAAGTCAGCGTCTCGAATCCGATCTCACCCGCGGCTTTCATCCTAACTGGCTCCCGTGTTCCTGCTACCTGATACCCAATCCCTGATTCCTTCATCACCCCATCGTCAACGCCATGACCGCCTTCTGGACGTGCAGGCGGTTTTCGGCTTCATCGTAGACGACGGAGTTCGGCCCGTCAATGACCTCATCCGTCACTTCCAGGTTCCGGTCGGCGGGCAGGCAGTGCATATAGATGCAGTCTTCCTTCGCCAGGTCCATGCGCCGCTGATCGGTGATCCACGAACGGTACTTCTCGATCAGCGCCTTGCCGTCCTCCCTCGCGGTCGTCGTCACCAACGGCCCCCACGATTTCGGATAGACAATATCCGCGTCCTTGAACGCCTCATCCATGTCATCGGTGACTTCGAAACCGACATGGTGCTTGCGCGCCTGTTCGCGCGCCGCATCCATGATCTCGGGCATCAGCTTGAACTCCGGCGGATGCGCCAGCACCACATCCATCCCGAAGCGTGGCATCTGCAAGATCAGCGATTGCGGCACCGATATCGGCTTGCTGTAGGACGCCGCATAGGCCCACGACACCACCATCTTCTTGCGTCGCAGGTCGCGCCCCTTCTTCTCGATGATCGTCATCAGGTCGGCCAGGCACTGGAACGGATGATAGACGTCGCACTGCATATTCAGCACCGGCACGCGGCTGGCCTGCGCCACCTCATTGATGTAGTTGTTGCCGAACTGCCAGTCGCACTGGCGGATGGCGATGCCGTCGAAATAGCGCCCGAAGATCTCGCCGATCTCCTTCGCCGTGTCGCCATGCGAGATTTGCGTCGTCTCCGAGTCAATGAATGCCGCGTGCCCGCCCAATTGCGCCATGCCCGCCTCGAACGACCCGCGCGTGCGCGTCGAGGTGAAGAAGAACAGCATCGCCAGCGCCTTGTCGCGCAGATACGCGTGCGGCTGGCCCAGCGCGCGCAGCCGCTTCAGGTCAAACGCCACGTCCAGGACGGTTTCGACTTCCTCTTTGGAGAAATCGAGATCGCCGATGAAATCACGTCCGTGAAGAAATGTCTGCATCGTGATTGCCCTTTCATCACGTGCAACGCACTTCCAAAGTGCGTTGCACGTCATTATGAGTGTTCCAGTCAATCAGGCCGGGCAGCAGCGCGTAGAATTCGGTCGCCTTCACCACGTCATCCAGCCGGATGTGTTCGCTCGCCATGTGCGCCAGCTTCTCGTCGCCGGGAGCGAAGCCGATAGACGGGATGCCGATCGCGCCGGCCCAGTAGTTGCCGTTGGTCGAGAAGTCCCACTTGCCGGTCGGCGCATCGGGCAGACCCATCAGCCGGCGCGCCTCTTGACCGGCCTGCACCAACGCATGTTCTTCCTCCAGCGCCCAGGCCGGGTAAACCTTATCCACCGGGAAGACGAAACCGGTATAGCTCGGCTCCTCGTAGCGCAGCATCTCCACGCGGATATCGCCGCGCGCCCGGTTGTCCGCCGGAATCAGCGCTTCCACCTGCGCGATGGCCCCTTCCGGGGTCTCCCCGAACGTGAGCCGCCGGTCTATGAAGATGCTCGCCTCGCCCGGCACGGCGTTGATGCTGGAAGTGACCACGGTCATATCCGTGACGGTGATCTTGCCGTTCCCCAGGAACGGGTCGTCGCCCAGTTCCGGCTCCAGACCCTTGATGGCTTCGATGATGGGCAACAGCTTGTAAATCGCGTTGTCGCCCAGATGGTTGCTGGCGGCGTGCGCGCTCTTGCCCTTCGCGACCACCTTCATCTCGACGCGGCCCTTGTGCCCGCGATAGACGCGCATATCGGTCGGTTCGCCGATCACGACGTAATCGGGCCGGATGTCGTCCAGCTCGACCAGCGCCCGGCAGGCGATGCCGTCGCACCATTCCTCGATATTGCCGAAGTAGTACGCCTTCCAGCCGTCCAGCAGCCCCAGCCGGTGGGCGATGCTCAGCCCGTAGATCATCCCCGGCGTGCTGCACTTCTCATCCACCGAACCCAGCGCGTAGAGGATCCCGTCCTCCACCTTGCCCTGCCACGGATCGTGCGCCCACTCTGTCAGGTTCGCGCCCACCGTGTCAATGTGGCTGTCGTACATCAGCACGCGTGGCCCGTCGCCGATCACGCCGACCGTGTTGCCCATCCGGTCGAACCAGGCGGACTCGAACCCGAGTTTCAGCATCTCCGCCTGGACGCGCTTGCCCACTTCCTCGATCTGCGAATCCATCGAGGGGATCGCCACGATCTCGCGGAAGAATTTCAGGATGTCATCGCGCTGCCGTTCGACTTCGGCATGAATTTGTTGGACTGTCTCGTCTTGCATCTGTATCTCCTGCGTCTCGATGACTCTCAAACCTGCAACACCGCGCCCTGGCTGCCCGACGTGACCATCGCCGCGTAGCGCTTGAGCCAGCCGCTCAGCTCGCGCTGCACCGGCGACCACTCGCGCGCCGGCGTCGGCCAGCTCTCGTCCGACAGCTCGACCTCCAGCCTGCCGCGCCGGGATGTCGATGCGCGATGATGTCGCCGCTCTGGATCAGGCCGATGGGGCCGCCCGCCGCCGCTTCCGGCGAGACGTGGCCGATGCAGGAGCCGCGCGTGCCGCCGCTGAACCGGCCATCGGTGATCAGCGCCACCGAGCCGCCCAGCCCCATCCCGATGATGTTCGACGTGGGGGCCAGCATCTCCTGCATCCCCGGCCCGCCCTTCGGCCCTTCGTAGCGGATCACCACCACGTCGCCGGCCTTCACCTTGCCGCTCAGGATGCCCGCGTTCGCCTCGTCGTGCGAGTCGAAGACCACCGCCGGGCCGCGATGCCGCAGCATCTCCGGCAGCACGCCCGCGGCCTTGACCACCGCGCCCTCGGGCGCCAGGTTGCCGAACAGGATCGGCCAGCCCGCCGCTGCTCGCTGTAGGGGTTGCTCAGCGGGCGGATGCACGCCGTATCCTGGCTCTCCGCGCCCTGCACGTTCTCGCCGCAGCGTCTTGCCGGTCACGGTCAGCGCGTCGCCGTGGAGGATGCCCGGCCGCTTGGACAGCTCCCACAGGATCGCGGAGACGCCGCCCGCTCGGTCCACGTCCTCGATGTGATAGCGCGACGACGGCGACACCTTGCAGATGTTCGGCACGCGCGCGGCGACTTCGTTCAGCCGGCCGATGCGGATAGTCCACGCCCGCCTCGTGCGCCAGCGCCAGCGTGTGCAGCACGGTGTTGGTCGAGCCGCCCATCGCCATGTCCAGCGCGAACGCGTTGTCGATCGCCTCCGCGCGTGACGATGTCGCGCGGCTGCAGGTCCATGTCGATCAGCGTCATGATCTGCGCGCGCGGCCCGCTCCGCCAGCTCTTCGCGGCGCGGGTCCACCGCCAGGATCGTGCCGTTGCCGGGCAGCGCCATGCCCAGCGCCTCGCAGAGGCAGTTCATCGAGTTGGCGGTGAACATGCCGGAGCACGAGCCGCAGGTCGGGCAGCCGGACTGCTTCCAGCTCAGCCAGCTCCGCGTCGGTCGATCTTGCCGGCCTGATGCGCGCCGACGCCCTCGAAGACGCGAGATCAGGTCGACGACCTTGCCGGCCGGCGTGACGCCGGCCTTCATCGGCCCGCCGCTGACGAAGATCGTCGGGATGTTCAGCCGCATCGACGGCCATCAGCATGCCCGGCACGATCTTGTCGCAGTTGGGGATGCAGATCATGCCGTCGAAGCAGTGCGCGGCGACCATCGTCTCGACGGAGTCGGCGATCAGCTCGCGGCTGGGCAGGGAGTACTTCATGCCGACGTGGCCCATGGCGATGCCGTCGTCCACGCCGATGGTGTTGAACATGAACGGCACGCCGCCCGCCGCGCGCACCGCCTCGCGCACCACCTCGCCGAAGTCGTTCAGGTGGACGTGGCCGGGGATGATGTCGGTGTAGGAGTTGGCGATGGCGATGAACGGCTTGTTGAAGTCGTCCTCGCTCTGGATGACGCCGGTGGCGCGCAGCAGCGAGCGGTGCGGCGCGCGCTCGAAGCCTCTTTTGATCATGTCGGAGCGCATGGGGCGGCGGTTGTTGTGTGTGTCGTTCATGGTCCCTCACTGTGATGTATGGTGACTCAGAAATCCCGATGATAGACTCAAATTGTAGCATGACAAATGAAAACAGGACACCCGAAGCCTGCTGGCATGAGGCTTCGGGTGTCCCGCGTAGCGTACAGGGTCAGACCGGCGTTAGCGCCAGCTACCCAGCACCTTCATGTAGTTCGCGCGCTCGAAGGCGGCCGGCTCGGCCGACTTCGCTGGCTCAGGCTGCCCTTCATCTGCGCCACCGACTCGTACTCGTGCTCTTCCATCCACGGCGCGACGCCGTCGATCAGCGTCGGTGATCTGGCTCGATCCCGTCGTGCAGCAGCACCGACGCCACGTTGGCGATGTCGGCGCCGGCCATGATCGCCTTGAGCGCATCCTCCGCCGTGTGGACGCCGGTCGTGAGCGCCAGCGAGCACTTGACGTGGCCGTAGAGGATGGCGATCCAGCGCAGCGGCAGCCGCATCTCCGCAGAGCGTGCTCAGCACCAGGTTCGGCGTCACGGTCAACTCTTCCAGGTCGAAGTCGGGCTGATAGAAGCGATTGAACAGCACCAGCGCATCCGCGCCGGCCGCATCCAGCCTGTGCGCCATGTTCGGGCATCGCGCTGAAGAACGGGCTGAGCTTCATCGCCACCGGGATGCTGACGTTGGCCTTGACCTCGCTGCAGGATCTCGAGATAGGTCTGCTCGACTTCGACGCTGGTCACATTCGGCCAGGTCGGCAACAGGTAGACGTTGCATTCCAGCGCATCCGCCCCGGCCTGCTCGATCTTCCGCGCATACTCGATCCAGCCGCCGGTGGTGACGCCGTTCAGGCTGGCGATGACCGGCACGTCCACGGCCTGCTTTCGCCTGGGTCGACAGGTCCAGATAGTCCGTCCGGGCCGCGATTGTAATCGGCGGTGCGTCGGGAAGTACGATATCGCTTCGGCGTAGCTCTCGGTCGCCTTGCTCGATGAAGTGATGTTGCAGCCAGCGCTTCGATCTCGATCTGCTCCTCGAACAACGAATAGAGCGTGATCGCCGCCGCGCCGGCATCTTCCATCTGGCGGATGCCGCTGATGGTCTTCGATAGCGGCGAAGCGGAAGGCACGATCGGGCTGCTTGAGGGTCATGCCCATATAGGTCGTGGTAAGGTCAACCATATCTTATTCCTTTCGCAACCGGATCATGGTCGTCGGGCTACACGGCCCGACGACCATGAGAATCTAGTTTATGAATCCGCCGCCATCTTTTCGAGCTGCTCCCAGCGAACCTTCACGTCGTCCTGCGCCATCTTGAGCAGCATCTCGGCGCGTTCTTCGTCCGAGCGAACCAACATGCTGTAGCGGGTCTCGTTGTAGACGTAGTCGCGCAACGGGATCTTCGGCCCCTTGGAATCGAGGCTCAGTGCGGCCTTGCCTTCGTCCAGGTTCATCGGGTTGTAGCGGTAGAGCGGCCAGGCGGCGCTATCCACCGCCAGCTTCTGCTGCGTCAGCCCGTTCGCCAGATCGAAGCCGTGCGCGATGCAGTGGCTGTAGGCGATGACGATGCTGGGGCCGGGATAGGCTTCCGCCTCCATGATGGCCCGCACCGTCTGTGCGTCGCTCGCGCCCATCGCGATCTGCGCCACGTAGACGTTGCCGTAGCTCATGGCGATGAAGCCCAGGTCCTTCTTGCGCAGCGGCTTGCCGGCGGCCGCAAACTTCGCGACGGCCGCGCGGGGCGTCGCCTTCGAGGCTTGCCCGCCCGTGTTCGAGTACACCTGCGTATCGAGCACCAGGATGTTCACGTCGCGGCCCGAGGCCATCACGTGATCCAGCCCGCCGTAACCGATATCGTAGGCCCAGCCGTCGCCGCCCATGATCCAGACGCTGCGCTTCACCAGCGCATCGGCCACCCCGTTGAGCGAGACCGCCCACGATTCGGTGTTCCCGGCGATCTTTTCGCGTAACGCGGCCACGCGCCGCGCTGCTCGGCCAGCCCCGTCTCGGTGGATTGGTCGGCTTCGAGCAGCCCGTCCACCAGCACGTCGCCCAGCACTGCGCGATGCGCATCCAACAGTTCATTCGCGAATTCTTTTTGCTTGTCCAGCGTCAGGCGGAACCCCAGGCCAAACTCGGCATTGTCCTCGAAGAGGCTGTTCGACCACGCCGGGCCGCGCCCATCGCGGTTCACCGTCCACGGCGTCGAAGGCAAGTTGCCGCCGTAGATAGACGAGCAGCCGGTGGCGTTGGCGATGATCGCCCGATCGCCGAAGAGCTGGCTGACCAGCTTGACATAAGGCGTCTCGCCGCAACCCGAACACGCGCCGGAGTACTCGAAGAGCGGCTCCAGCAACTGCGAGTTCTTGACCGTATTCAGCGGGATCAGCGTGCGATCCAGCTCGGGCAGATCGAGGAAGAACTGGTAGTTTGCCCGTTCCGTCTCGCGCAGGGGCGGCTGCGGGGCCATGTTGATGGCCTTGAGCCGCGGTTCGCTCTTGTTCTTGGCCGGGCACACGTTGACGCACAGGGTACAGCCGGTGCAGTCTTCCGGGGCCACCTGCACGGTATACTTCATCCCGGCCAGGTCGCGGCTCTTGTAATCCACCGCCTTTGTAGGTTTCGGGCGCGCCGGCCAACAGTTCCGCCGGATACACCTTCGTGCGGATGGCCGCATGCGGGCACACCAGCGCGCACTTGCCGCACTGGATACAGATAACCTCATCCCACACCGGGATTTCCAGCGCGATGTTGCGTTTCTCGTACTGCGTCGTCGCCGTGGGATAGGTGCCGTCCACCGGGAAGGCCGAGACGGGCAACGCGTCGCCATGCCCGGCGATGATCGGCGCCGTCACTTCCTGGACGAACTTCGGCGCGTTCGCAGGCACCGGCGGCACAAGCTCGATCGTGCTGGTCACCGTCTGCGGATAGTCAACCTGATAGAGGTGCGCCAGCGTGTGATCCACCGCCGCGAAGTTCTGCTGCACCACGATATCGCCGCGCTTGCCATAGGTCTTCTTGATCGCCTTCTTGATCTTCGGCGATCGCTTCGTCCTTCGGCAGCACGCCGGAGATCGCGAAGAAGCAGGTCTGCATGATGGTGTTGATGCGCACGCCCATGCCCGTCGCCTTGCGCCACGTCGTAGGCGTCAATCACGTAGAACTTCAGATGCTTGTTGATCATCTCTTCCTGGTAGACCCTGGGCAGATGATCCCAAATCTCATCCGCCGGATAGGGGCTGTTCAGCAGGAAGGTCGCGCCCTCTTCTGCGTTCTCCAGGATGTTATAGCGTTCGGTGAAGACCCACTGATGGCAGGCGACGAAGTTGGCCCGGCTCAATCTGGTTGGTCAGGCGGATCGGCTGCGGGCCGAAGCGCAGGTGCGAGACGGTCGTCGCGCCCGACTTCTTCGAGTCATAGACGAAGTAGCCCTGCGCGTAGTTCGGCGTCTCCTCACCGATGATCTTGATCGAGTTCTTGTTCGCGCCCACCGTGCCGTCGGCGCCCAGCCCGTAGAACATCGCCCGCACCATGTCCGGCGATTCCGACGCTGAAGGCCGGATCGTAGGCCAGGCTGGTGTGCGTCACGTCATCGTTGATGCCGATGGTGAAGTGGTTCTTGGGCGTCGCCGAAGCCATGTTGTCGAACACGCCCTTGCACATCGCGGCGGTGAACTCCTTGCTGGAGAGACCATAGCGCCCGCCCAGCACACGCATCGGGCGGCCCGCTTCCATGACCGCGGTCACGCAATCCTGGTACAACGGCTCGCCGAGCGCGCCCGGCTCCTTGGTGCGGTCCAGCGTGGTGATGATCTTGACCGTCGCCGGCAGCGCGGCCATGAAGTGCTCGATGCTGAAGGGCCGGTAGAGGCGCACCTTCAGCACGCCGACCTTCTCGCCCTGCGCCATCAGGATCTCCGTCGTGGCGTGCGCCACTTCCGCGCCCGAACCCATCATCACGATGACGCTGTTCGGCGTCCGGCGCGCCCACGTAGTCGAACAGGTGATAGCTGCGCCCGACGATGCCGGCGAACTTATCCATGGTGTTCTGCACGATCTCCGGGCACGGCGAGATAATACGGGTTGCACGCCTCGCGCGCCTGGAAGAAGACGTCGGGGTTCTGCGCGGTGCCGCGCAGCACCGGATGATCGGGGTTCAGCGCCCGGTTGCGATGCGCGATCACCAGGTTGTCGTCAATCATCGCCCGGATGTCGTCATCGGTGATCTGCTCGATCTTGCCGACTTCGCTGCTGGTGCGGAACCCGTCGAAGAAGTGCAGGAACGGCACGCGCGCTTCCAGCGTGGCGGCCTGGGCGATCAGCGCCAGGTCCATCACTTCCTGCACGCTGTTGCTGCACAGCATGGCCCAGCCCGTGCTGCGCACGGCCATCACGTCGCTGTGATCGCCGAAGATCGACAGGGCGTGCGTGGCGAGCGTGCGGGCGGCGATGTGGAAGACCGTCGGGGTCAGTTCGCCGGCGATCTTGAACATGTTGGGGATCATCAGCAGCAGGCCCTGAGAGGCCGTGAAGGTCGTGGTCAGCGACCCGCTTTGCAGCGCGCCATGCACCGCGCCGGCGGCCCCGCCTTCCGACTGCATCTCTACCACCAGGGGCACCGTGCCCCAGATATTCTTCTTCTCCTCGGCGCTCCACTGATCGGCCCATTCGCCCATCGCACTCGACGGGGTGATCGGGTAGATGGCGATCACTTCGTTGGTCTTGTGGGCAATATGGGCGGCCGCCTCGTTGCCGTCAATCGTCACGATGGGGCGGCTGTTCCCATTCCCGTTACCGGATGTCATAGCTATCATCCTCCCAGTTATTTCATTGCGAGGCTCTCAGCAGGGTCGAGTCCTGGAGACTCACTGCCGAGATCCGTCGGATATCTGTCGAATGGCGTGTTTTGCACGCTAAAACCGGATCCGCCTAACGGATCCGGCGTCGGTGCGTAATGCATTTTTGAACACACAAAGCATAGCACTTGCAAGGGTTACAGGGTATGACGGGGGTCATAAGCCAGGCAAATTATCAGGCAGCGCAGCCTGTGTCATGCTGAACGGAGTGAAGCATCTCATCCCCCGTGTCGGCTAGATGCGCTCCGTGGACCTCACATTCCGTCAGGGCTTGCGGTAGTTCACATCCAGCGCATCGAGCCGTTCGAGATGCTCGGGCAGCCGTCCCAGAAAATCGGCATAGTCCTTGCGCGCCGCCGGCGTCCACACCACCTCGGCCAGCGCCGCAAGCCGTGGGAATGCCATATATTCCACGTTGCGCGGCGTCGGCAGATACTCGGTCCACAGTTGCGCCTGCGCCCCCAGGATATGCTCCGCCTCCTCCGCAGAGAGCGCCGGCGGGATCGGCTCATAGCCGTAGACGGTTTCCAGCGGCAGGTAGCCGCCGATGCCCAGCGGCTCGCTGGCCGCATCCTGCGATTGAAGGTAATCCAGATACGTGTAAGTATTCGGGGCCATCACCACGTCATGCCCCGCCGCCGCGGCGGCGATCCCGCCCTCCTCGCCGCGCCATGACATCACCGTCGCATTCGGGGCCAGCCCGCCTTCCAGGATTTCATCCCAACCGATCAGCCGGCGGCCGCGCCCGGTGAGATACGCGTCCATCCGCCGGATGAAATAGCTTTGCAGCTCGTCTTCATCTTTCAGCCCCAGCTCGCGGAGGCGCGCCTGCATCGCCGGGCTCTGCTGCCATTGCACCTTCGGCACTTCGTCGCCGCCGACGTGGATGAACTCGCCGGGGAACAGCGCCAGCACCTCGTCCATCACGCCCTGCATGAACTGAATGGTGCTCTCCTCGACGTTGAACACCTCTTCGATCACGCCCCACTCGCGCGCCACCTCGACCGGCTTCCCCGTGTTGCCCAGCTCCGGGTACGCGGCGATAGCGGCCTGCGCATGGCCCGGCATCTCGATCTCCGGCACGACATTGACGTGCCGCGCCGCGCATAGGCCACCACCTCGCGCACGTCATCCTGGGTGTAGAACCCACCGTGCCGCACCCCGTCATAGCGCCGATCCTCCCGGTTGCGGCTCCAGTGACCCACCAGCGTCTCCTTACGCCACGCGCCCACCTCGGTCAGCCGCGGGTAGCGCTTGATCTCGATCCGCCAGCCCTGGTCGTCGGTGAGATGCCAGTGGAACGAGTTGAGCTTGTGCAGCGCCAGCAGGTCAATGAACTTCAGGACAAAAGATTTCGGCATGAAGTGACGCGCCACGTCGAGGTGCGCGCCGCGCCAGCCGAAGCGCGGCCTATCCTCGATCTCGACGCACGGCGCCGTCCATTCGGTGTCGCCAATCGGGGCCGCGCGGAACATCTCCGGCGGGAAAAGCTGCAACAGCGACTGCACGCCGTAGAATAGCCCGGCCTCGCCCGCCGCGCGTATCTCCACGCTGCTCAGGCGTCACGGTCAGCCGGTAGCCTTCCGGGCCGAGGCTGGATCAGTGCATCGTCCAGCGCCAGTTCGATGCGGCCCGCCTGCCTGCGATGACGCCGCCTGCACGGGCAACCAGAAACCGGTCGCCGGGGCCAGCGCCGCGGCGAGTTGTTGGCCCGTGCGTTCCGCCGCGCCCGGCGCAACGATCACGGCCTCGGGGGTCAGAGTAAACTGTCCATCGGCGGGCTTCACGCTCACCGGCTGCGGGATGATGTGGATGTCGGACATGTGTGCCTCCTGGGAGTGGGTGATGCGCAAGACGAACGGCAGAGATTGCCGCGAGCACTTTCCGGGTTATAGTATAACGGTTCGACGGAGCGGGCACAATGTTGCCTGCGAGCTGCGAGCTTCTGAGAAGTTCATCCATCAGACGCCGAAGCCATGCGTGCATTTCCCATTGAAGTATGCTAAAATAGCGCTACGTATGACGATAGGCTGATCGATAGGGGGCCATATGGAATCGGTGCGGGTTTCTCCGAAGTTTCAGATCGTGATTCCGCGCGCAGTGCGCGAGGCGTTGCGAATCCATCCCGGACAAAGAGTGCAGGTGATTCAGTACGGAGACCGGATTGAGTTGATCCCCATCCGGCCCACGCAAGAGATGCGCGGCTTTCTCAAAGGCATTGATACGACCGTCGAACGGGAGCCGGATCGCGTATGAATCTCGTTGACTCATCCGGCTGGCTCGAGTACTTTGCCGATGGTCCGAACGCAGACTTCTTTGCGCCTGCAATCGAAGCCGCGTCCGAATTAGTCGTGCCTGCGATCAGCGTATACGAGGTGTTCAAGCGTGTCCTTCAGCAGCGCGGCGAGGGCGAGGCTTTGCAGGCAGTTGCCCCCATGTTGCGAGGACGCGTGGTGGATCTCGATGCACAGCTCGCAATGTCCGCCGCCAGGCTCTCCCTTCAGCACCGCCTCCCGATGGCCGACAGCATCATCCTGACGACGGCTCGTGTTCACGACGCAACGCTGTGGGCGCAGGACGAGCACTTCGAACATATCGCCGGTGTGCAGTACATTGCGGCGCAGACGCGAAACAACCAGACCTGACGCCTGATCCGAGCCGACCGCCTCCGTATGAAATCTCGTCCAGGAGGGGCGCGCGGACTGTATATCCGCGCATCACTGGTTGGATTGTCGAAAGGCTCTACCGCAATACAAGCGCGCCAACATAACCCTGTTGAGATCGGATGTGTCCGGGGAGGATGTTTGACCGTGTCTGTGACCATATTGGAAACCGATCGGCTTATTTTGAGACATCTGGCGCTCGACGATCTCGATAGTCTGTACGCGCTGTATATGGATCCTGAGATCATCCGCTTCATCCCCGATGCGTCGCGCACCTACGAAGAAACGCGCATAGAAATCGAGTGGCACATGCACGGGTGGCCGGGACGCCCGGAATTGGGCCTGTGGGCGACGATCCACAAAGAGACCGGCGCGTTCATCGGGCGCTGCGGCCTGCTACCCTGGACGATTGACGGGCAGGCCGAGGTCGAAGTCGCTTACCTGATAAGCAGGGCCTGCCAGGGCCAGGGGTTGGCGACGGAGGCCGCGCAGGCGATCCTCAATTACGGCTTCGAGACGCTGGGCCTGTCGCGCCTGGTCTGCCTGATCGACGCAGAGAACCTGGCCTCGATCCGCGTGGCCGAGAAAATCGGCATGCGCCTTCGAAAAAGAAGGCAGGGATGAAATTGGGCCGTTCCAGCTCTACACAAGGAATAAATGCTCCGTGTGAAAAAAGTAACACAATGAAAATCACTCGAATGCCATGCGTTTCGGTCACTTGCACCGGTTCTCTCTCGATGCTATGCTTAACTCATTGCCGGCCGAACGTGACTTGTTGAGCGGATCAGACGATTAACTCCAACGCAATAGTATGGAGCCTCAAGAAGCAAACGGGAGCCATACCATGTTAGGCTTTGATCGAATTACCTTCGCCTCCGATCTGATGGGTGGACGCGCCTGTATACGCGGAATGCGCATTACTGTATCTTTGATTGTCAACCTGGTGGCGGACGGGATGAGCACTCGAGGAGATCATTGACGCCTACCCCTATATAGAGCCTGAAGATGTACGACAGGCATTGCAGTACGCTGCCTGGTTGGCTGAGGATTCGGTGCAGGCATTGGAGCCGGTCGCGGCATGAAGTTTCTGGCAGATATGGGCATTTCGCCACGTAGTGCGGCCTTCCTGTGCGAGCTTGGTCACGATGCGGTACATTTGCATGCCTTGGGCTTAGACCGTATGCCAGATTCAGGGATTTTGGACAAGGCTCAGGCAGAAGGCCGAATAGTTCTGACGCACGATCTCGATTTTGGCGAGTTGATGGCGGCGAGTGGAGCGAGATTGCCCAGCGTTGTCATCTTTCGGCTGCGCAGCATGCGTCCTGAGACAGTTAATCGCTATCTGGAAGCAATCCTCGATCAGCATGATGAGTTATTGGTGCGGGGGGTAATCATCAGCGTGACCGAGAAACAGACTCGTACGCGCATTCTCCCGATTCATGCGGAGGACCAGTAGCTATTGGTAAGGTTCGCTCGGATGGTCTGCTTGCATTGATGGGGTAAAAATAGCCGCTATCCGACAATTATCTATCAGTCAACCAAACTGCTCATCGCGTGATTGAGATTGGCCAGAGGATTACGTGAACTGAGTGGATTAATGAACATCGAATTTGACGGCGAAATTTGGTACTGGCGCGGCCCCGCCCCTTGGTACTTCGTCACCGTTCCGGCGGAGCAGTGCGACCACCTGAAAGCCATAGCGGGAGTCGTGACGTATGGCTGGGGCATGATTCCCGCCACGGTTCGCATCGGCGCAACCGGGTGGAAAACGTCGTTATTTCCCAAAGATGGCCGCTACATTGTGCCCATCAAGGCGAGCGTCCGCAGGGCAGAGAATCTTGACATCGGGCGACATGGTGACTGTAAGACTCGCGGTTCATTAGATAGCGACTCCCATGAACACAAACTACCTGGCGTGTGACGCCATACTCTTCGACCTTGACGGCGTCCTGATTGACTCAACAGCTTGCATCACGCGCCACTGGCAGCAGTGGGCCGACCAACACGGGCTCGATCTGGACGCCATCATGCAGGCCGCGCACGGCGTTCGCACCATTGACACCATCCGGCGCGTCGCGCCCCACCTGGACGCGGAGCGCGAGGAGGCGCGCTTCACGGCGCACGAAGTAGGCGACACCGAGGGCGTAGTTATGCATAGACGGCGCAAAGCAGATCGTGGGGGCGCTGCCGGATGACGCCTGGACGATTGTGACCTCCGGCGGCTCGGCGCTGGCGCGGGCGCGCCTGACGGCGGTAGGGTTGCCCATCCCCGGCGCGCTGGTGACCGGCGACGACGTGATACGGGGCAAACCCGCGCCCGACCCGTACCTGATCGGCGCGGAGCGGCTCGGCGTTCCGGTCGCGCGATGCGTCGTCATCGAAGATGCGCCTGCCGGCGTCGCCTCGGGGAAGGCCGCGGGAATGCGCGTCGTGGGTATCGCGTCCACGCATCGCCACGAAGAATTGCTGGAATCCGGCGCGGATATGGTAGCCGAGCGTCTGACCCATCTCGATATCCGCCGGGCGTCCGCCGGACGGCGATTGTCGGTTCAAGTGACTTGAGCGCGGCTTTTTGTCATGCGCGGTACTCCACCAATGGCTGATGCCTTCAGTCAATGAGCGCCTTGATATTCATTACCGGGCCTAACGGCGTCGGCAAGTCAACGGTTTGCGAGGCCGTTCATCGGCGGTTGGCGCCTTCTGCGTGGCTCGACAGCGAGTGGTGTCGCATGACCAACCCGTTCCTTTTGAATGACGCGACCATTTCGCTGACGGTGAACAACATCACGCATATGCTGCGAGGCTATCTGACGTGCACCTGGCTCGACTATGTGGTCTTCTCGTATGGTTTTCACGGGCCACGTCAACAGATTTGGGAAGCCATCCTCAGCAATCTTCGGGATATTTCTTATACCTTCGTGCCGATAACGCTTACCTGCGAGGAGAGCGAACACATCGTGCGCATGGCGCGGGATGGCCGCGATCCGACCCGTATCCGACGTGCGCTCGCCGCGCGTAACTTGTATAATGCATTGCCGTATCCGACCATTGACACCACGTACCTGACGGGCAATCAAACGGCTGAGCGCGTGATCGAAATCGTGCGAGAAAGTGAAGGTAGGAATTCATGACAGGCATCAAGAAAGTTCTCGTTACCGGCGGCAGCGGCAAGGCCGGCCCCTGGGTCATCACCGACTTGCTGGAGCATGGCTACGAAGTGGTCAACGTGGATACGCGCCCCTCGACTCAGGTGCACACCTATCGCGCCGACCTCACCGACCTGGGCCAGGTCTACGGTGTGTTGGAGGGCCGGGACGCGGTCATCCACCTGGCGGCCATCCCCTGGCCGGGCGAACACGCCCCCGAAGTGGTATTTCGCAACAACGTCATGTCCACTTTCAACGTCTTGCAGGCGGCCTGTGTCCTCGGCATCAAGAAGGTGATCATTGCCGGCAGCGAGTCGGCCCTCGGTTTCCCCTTTGCGTTCCGCCCGCTCAACCCGCTCTATCTGCCGATTGATGAGGCGCACCCGCTGCTGGCGCAAGATGCCTACGGGCTGGGCAAAACGGTCATCGAGGAGCTGGGCCGCGGTTACGCCCGTCGCGCGCCCGATATGTCCATCATCAGCCTGCGTTTCTCCTACATCATACCGCCCGAAAGACTACGCCGCTGAATTGCGCCTGGCCTGGGCCGATTCGGCCAACAACACGTTTAATCTGTGGGCCTACATTGATCGCGCGCGATGTGGCCCTTTCGTGCCGTCTGGCCCTGGAGTCAGCCCAACCGGGCTTCGACGCCTTCTACATTGTTGCGCCCGATACGCTGATGCGCGAGCCGACGCTGGAACTGGTCAACCGCCACTTCCCCGGCGTGGAACAGATCGCCGAGGGCTTTGGCGGGCGCATGTCGCCGCTCGATAGCCGCCATGCCGAGGCGGGGTTGGGCTTCAAGGCGCAGCACACCTGGGAGTTGGCGGCGCGGGAAGCTGGTTTGATCTGACATGTTTCACACCGAAGATGTCATTCATACCTACCAGCTCCTTGAGACGGCGGGCATCCTGGTCTGGCTGACCGGCGGCTGGGGTATTGACGCGCTCCTCGGAGAGCAGACCCGCCCGCATAAGGACCTCGATATCATCATGCTCGTGGATGACGTCGTGCGGATGCGTGAACTCCTGGGGCGCGAAGGCTACACCCTGAAAGAAATCTGGTCCGAGAACCGGCAGACCGTAGACGTGCACGGAGTCGAAACAGCGACCGCCTTCGTGTTACAGGATGCGGACGGGCGCGAGATTGACGCGCACGCGCTGCGCCTCGATGTCGGGGGCGGCGGCCTGCCCGCCTGGGACTCCGAAGGGCTTGTCTTCGCGCCGCAAGACCTCGCCGGCGAGGGCGTCATCGCCGGGCTGACCGTCCGCTGCCTCACTCCCGAAATCCAGATCGTATGTCACACCGGTTACGACTTGCCCGAAGTCCAGTCACAGGATATGGCGCGACTGCGCGCACGGTTCAACCTGGAGTAAATAGCGAGGGTTTTCTGCCATGGCCCGTCCAGCCATCTCCGATTTCCTGACGAACATGGATCAGCCGATGCCGTTGCCCGAGAAGCTGTCTAAGCTTTCGCGGAACCTCTGGCGACGAGTCGTGCTCAGGCAGAATTGCTGCGGGCATCACGGCGAACCCGGCTGTTGAAAGGCTGACCCCGCGTCCCGTGCGGACGTTGCATCTCACGATCATTCTCACTGAAGGGTCGGTGAGCAGTCACAGAGCAGATGGGTATTTGTGGGGCGATGAAGGGAATTCCTGATCTATGAACCAGCCGAGCGCGCCGCTATTCCGCGACCCCATCTATGACGGGGCCGCCGACCCGACCGTGATCTGGAACCACGACGAGGGGGCCTGGTGGCTGCTCTACACGCGCGCGGCGCGCCAATGTCCCCTGCTCGCGCTTCGCCTGGGTACATGGCACAGACATCGGGATCGCGTCGTCAGTGGACGGCGGACAAAGCTGGCTCTATCGCGGCGTGCTTCAGGGGTTGGAGTTCGAACCGGGCCGCAACACCTTCTGGGCGCCCGAAGTCATCTGGCACAATGGTCTGTATCACATGTACGTCAGCTATGTGCCCGGCGTGCCTGCGGAGTGGTCGGGTACGCGCCGTATCGTGCACATGACCAGCGGCGATCTGTGGCAATGGCGTTTCGAGAGCCGCCTCGCCCTCTCATCCGACCGGGTGATTGACGCCTGCCTCTATCGCCTCCCCGACGCCCGATGGCGCATGTGGTACAAGGACGAAGCGCACGGCTCGCATACCTATGCCGCCGACAGCGACGACCTCTATCACTGGCAAGTGCGCGGCCCCGTGATCACCGATGGTCCCCACGAAGGCCCGAATGTGTTTCGCTGGCAGGGCTACTACTGGATGGTCACCGATATGTGGCGGGGGCAGGCCGTCTATCGCTCTGCGGACGCCGAGACCTGGACACGACAGGCGAATATCCTCGATCAACCGGGCAGCCGGCAGGATGATCACACCAATGGATTACACGCCGATGTCCTCGTCCAGGGCGAGCGGGCCTACATCTTCTACTTCACCCACCCCGGACGATCCGCCCCCGGTGAAACGGCGGACGATCCCCACCCCTACCAATACAAGCGAACCTCCATCCAGGTGGCCGAGCTGGAGATACATGATGGCGTCCTCGTCTGCGACCGCGACGCGCGCGTTCGATTTCGTGCTGCAACCGCCGGAGAGTATATTGAGGAGTACATCGAGCGCTGATGACGTCGGGAAGACAAGCAGAAACTCGATCTGATGAAGCGATCAGTACGCTGATCCGAGATGGAGATGATCAACGATCACGGATGAAGGCTCGGATCGCTCGTACTCTTATCACTGGTATGACGTCCTATCGGCCTGCGATGACGCTGCGTCAGCTTGCTGTTGCAGCGATGCAGGACCTGAGACGAGATTTGGCCGCAACTCGGGACAAGGTCGTTCAGGAGCTACTGCCGCGTGACCGGCATAATTGAGACTACACCGATCCGCGATAGTCGGTCTCCGAGAATCAGTATCAACGATGGGCGTATGTGGTTCACCGATCAGCTTCCCAATCACGATCGCGCAACTGGCTTACCCACGCCGAACTGTCATTCATATCCTCGCGGTCGTGCCACATGCCGATAAACGGCTCGTCCGCTAATTCGGTGACCGAAGAAACTTTGACCGGCGACCTGCGTCGGTAGCGTAACTTCAAGAAGGCCACGAAGTCTGCCACCTGCCGTTGTGCTTCCGGCGGTAGGGAGGCAATATCCCGAGCGAGATTCGAACTCTCCATACGACACCTCATTCCGTCTCGTATCTCACTATACCATAAAAGCGGCTGTATCGAACGCCAATTATCGCGTGCTCAATCCACCCACAACGGCACAATCTTGAACTGATCCACGTCCACCAGCCCCTGGTCGGTCAGCTTCAGATGCGGGATCACCTCCAGCGCGAGGAAGCTGAGCGCCATCAGCGGGTCGTGCAACTCGCTGCCCAGGTGGTGCGCCGCCTTGATCACGTCATCGAGCTGTTTGCGCACCTCACCGATCGGCTTGTTGCTCATCAGCCCCGCCACCGGCAGCGGCAGCTTCGCCAGGATGCGGATGCCGTCTGCGACGGCCAGCCCGCCGCCCATATCGCCCACCGCCGCGGCCGCAGTGGTCAGCGAGACGTTGTCGGTTCCCGCGACGATCAGGTTGTGATGATCGTGCGCGATGGTGGAGGCAACCGCGCCCCGGCGCAGCCCCAACCCCTGCACGAACCCCTTACCCATCCGCCCGCTCGCCATGTGCCGCTCGATCACGGCGATCTTGATGATATCCTGCTGCGGGTCAGACATGGCGACATCCGAGGATGACGGGATTTCCAGGATCCGCTCTTCCGTGATCAGTTGATCGGGCAAGACGCCGATGACGCGGGCGCGCCGCCCCTCGACGGGGATGCGAAAGTCCACGCTGTGCCAGTTGACGTTCATCGAACCGCGCAAATAGCTGGGGCGTTCCGGCAGTTCGAACGGCAGCATCACGCCGTCTTGCGCCACCACCTGCCCGCCCCGCAGCACCAGCCGCACGTTGAACTCCTCGAGATCGTCGAACACGATCATGTCGGCTCGGTGGCCGGGGCGAATCCCGCCGCGGTCGTAGATGCGGAACCATTCGGCGGTGTTCAGCGTAGCCATGCGGATTGCCGTCACCGGGTCTACGCCCGACCGGATCGCCGAGCGCACAAGATAATCCACGCTGCCCTGGTCGAGCAGATCGCCGGGGTGGCGATCGTCGGTGCAGAAGCACACGCGCCGCGCGTTTTCCGGCGTCAGCATCGGCAACAGGTTCGCCAGGTCGTGCGCGTTGGTGGCCTCGCGGATCAGGATGTACGCGCCCAGCCGCAGCTTTTCCAGCGCTTCTTCGGGCGTGGTGCATTCGTGATCCGACCCGATTCCCGCGGCCAGGTAGGCGTTCAGCGCCTTACCGGTCAGCCCTGGCGCGTGGCCGTCGAGCACGCGCGTGCGATACGCTTCGATCTTCTCGATCACGCCCGGGTTCGCGTTGACGACGCCGGGGTAATTCATCATTTCGCCCAACCCCAGCACCCACGGGTCATTTTGCAGCGAGGCGATGTCTTTCGCTTCGAGATACGCGCCCGCGGTCGCCATATCGGTGGCCGGGACACACGAAGGCACCATCACGAACATGCTCAACCGGCCATACTTGGCCTGATCGAACATATACCGGATGCCGTCCAGCCCCAGCACATTGGTGATCTCATGCGGGTCGGCGACGACCGAGGTGACGCCGCGCGGCACCACTGCCGCGGCAAACTGGCGCACGCCCACCATCGCGCTTTCGATGTGGACGTGGGCGTCAATCAAACCGGGCGCGAGATAGCTTCCCTTGAGATCAATTTCATTGGCAGCCTGATAGCCGGGGCCGATGCCGGCGATGCGAGCATTGTAGATAGCGACGTCGGCAGGGTAGATCTCACCGGAGTAGACATTTACAAGCCTGGCGTTGCGCAGCGCCAGGTCGGCGGGCTTGTCGCCGCGCGCCACGCTGATCATGCCGTTGAGCTCTGTCATCTTGCCTCCTCGACGCAGCAAATGGGTGAGTGGCAGTCATCCGCAGGTTTCCGGTCATTATACCACGCAAATTCATGACCCCTACGATGATACACGTCATTTGCGCATGACCCCTCCGTAAGCTAGAATGGAAGCGAGGCTACGCCCCGTTCCTCGTTTCACTCTACCTGAGGAGAAGACCGATGAAAGAAAAGCGAATCTGGAGTTTACTCGCCCTGCTGGTCGTGATCGCGATGCTTGCCGTATCGTGCGCGCCGCAGGCCGCACCCGCGCCGGTTGCGCCCACCGAAGCCCCGGCGGCTGCCCCTGCCGAAGCGACGGCGGCGCCCGAAGCGCCCGCCGCGCCGGCGGAAGACGCCATTAAGGCGGCGTTCGTCTACGTCGCCCCCATTGGCGACCTGGGCTGGACCTGGGCGCACGATCAGGGTCGCCTAGTATGTCGAAAAAGAGACTGGGCATCGAAACGGCCTTCATCGAGAACGTGCCCGAAGGCCCCGACGCCGAACGCGTGATCCGCGACTTCGCCCAGAAGGGCTACGACGTGATCTTCACGACCTCCTTCGGCTTCATGGATCCGACCATCACCGTCGCCCAGGAGTTCCCGGACACCAAGTTCGTCCACATCTCCGGCTACAAGACCGCCGATAACGTCAGCACGGTCTTCGGCGGCATCGAAGAGGCGCGCTATCTGAGCGGCCTCGTCGCAGGCCAGGCCACGAAGAGCAACATCCTCGGTTATGTCGCGGCCTTCCCGATCCCCGAAGTCATCCGCGGCATCAACGCGCTTCACCCAGGGTGTGCGCGAAGTCAACCCCGATGCCGAGGTGCGCGTCGTCTGGACGCAGACCTGGTTCGATCCGGTGAAGGAAAAGGAAGCGGCCGAAGCGTTGCTCGATGAGGGCGCGGACGTCATCGCGCAGCACCAGGACACGACCGAGCCGCAGAAGGCCGCCAAGGATCGCGGCGCCCTGTCCATCGGCTACGACTCCGACATGGCTGAATTCGTCGGCGACACCGTCTTGACCAGCCCCATCTGGAACTGGGGCCCCAAGTACGTGGACATCATCAAGCAGGTGCAGGCCGGCACATATGAGAGCGAAGTCGTTCTACGGCCACATGGCCGACGGCATCTTCGACCTCGCGCCGATGAGCGACCGCGTGCCCGAAGATGTCCGCGCGCTGGTAGATGAGCGCAAGCAGGACCTGATTGACGGCAATTTCAACGTGTTCTGTGGCCCGCTGAATGCCGCCGATGGGACCGAAGTGCTGGCGGAGGGCCAGTGCATGACCCTCGATGAGAAGTTGAGCATGGACTTCTTCATCGAAGGCGTCAAGGGCGAATTGCAACCGAGCCAGTTGCTCGACAAGGGCTCTGCAAGGCGAACCGGCGCCCGCCGGGATGGCCGCCGGCGCCGCGCCGGCCGCGGGCGAGAAGCCCAAGGTCGCCTTCATCTACGTCGGCCCCGTCGGCGATCTGGGTTGGAGCTACGCGCACGATCAGGGCCGGCTGGCGATGGAGAAGGCACTGGGCGTCGAGACGGCGATCAGCGAAATGGTGCCGGAAGGCCCCGACGCCGAGCGCATCATCCGTGACTACGCCGAAAAGGGCTACAACATCATCGTCGCCACCTCCTTCGGCTACATGGACTCGGTGCTCAACGTCGCCAAGGATTATCCCGATACGACCTTCCTCCACGCCACCGGCTACAAGACCGCCGATAACGTCGGCATCTATGACGGGCGCGGCTATCAGGGCTGGTATCTGGCGGGCATCACCGCCGGTAAGATGACCGAGACCAACAAGCTGGGCTACGTTGCGCCCTACCCGATCCCCGAAGTGACCCGCAACATGAACGCCTTCACGCTGGGCGCGCGCTCCGTCAACCCCGATGTCGAAGTCACCCCCATCTGGATCAATGCCTGGTTCGACCCGCAGAAGGAACGCGAGGCCGCGCAGGCGCTGATTGATTCGGGTGTGGACGTCGTCGCCCGCGAGAGCGACTCGGTCGAACCGGACAAGCTGGCCGAGCAGGAAGGCGTTTACGCCATCGGTTACAACGCGATCTCCGCCGATGTCGCGCCGAACGCCGTGTTGACGGCCCCCATCTGGGACTGGGGCGTCTACTACACGCAGGCCGTTCAAGACGTGATGGATGGCAAATGGACCAACACGCCGGTCTGGTGGGGCATGAAGGAAGGCCTGCTGGCCCTCGCTCCTTACGGCGACATGGTGCCGGCCGACGTGCAGGCGTTGGTTGATGCCGAAAAGGCCAGGATCGTCAGCGGCGAATTCGGCGTCTTCGAAGGCCCGATCAACGACAACACCGGCGCGGAACGTGTGGCCGCCGGCGCCGCGATGACCGACGAAGAGATGCTCGCCTTCGACTGGTTGGTCGAGGGCATCAAGGGCAACTTGCCGCAATAACGACAGCTCACCAACGTGCAACGCACCTCCCAGGTGCGTTGCACGTCTATCCCCTTCTCACAGGAGCCGGCGATTGGCTACTCCCGACACGCTGCCCGTGACGCACATCCCCGTCGGCGCGAGCGAGCGCCCCCTGGCTATCGAAATGCGCGGGATTACCAAACGCTTTCCGGGCGTGCTGGCCAATGACCGCGTAGACCTGACGGTTGCAGCCGGCGAAATCCACGCGTTGTTGGGCGAGAACGGCGCCGGCAAAAGCACGCTGATGAACATCCTCGCCGGGCTTTATCGGCCCGATGAGGGCGAGATCATCATCCACGGCCAACCGCTGGACTTTCGCTCCCCGCGTGACGCCATTGCCGCGGGCATCGGCATGGTGCATCAGCACTTCATGCTCGTCGAATCGCAGACCGTCGCCGAGAACGTCATCCTCGGCCTCCCCACGCCGCGTTTCGTCCTCGATATGAAAGCGATCAACACCGAGATCGCCTCCCTTTCGGAGCAATACGGCCTCGGCATTGACCCCGAAGCGCGTATCTGGCAGCTATGCGTGGGCGAGCAGCAGCGCGTGGAAATTTTCAAAGCCCTCTATGTCGGGGCAAACATACTCATCCTCGATGAACCGACCGCCGTATTGACCCCCCAGGAAGCCGTCCAACTTTATGCGACGGTCGAGCGGTTGGCGGCGTCGGGCAAAACGATCATTTTCATCACCCACAAATTGGGCGAAGTGTATAGCAGCGCCGACCGCGTGACCGTTCTGCGCGGCGGCAGAGTGGTCGGCACCACCTCTCCTGCGGAGACGACCGAGGCCGAACTGGCGCGCATGATGGTGGGCCGTGATGTGCTGTTCACGGTGGAAAAACCCGCGGCTGCAATGGGCCGGACGATGCTCGCCGTCGAAGCAGTCAACGCGATCAACGACAAGGGCCTGCCCGCGCTCAAAGACGTCTCGCTCACCATCCGTGAGGGGGAAATCCTGGGCATCGCCGGCGTCGCAGGCAACGGACAGCGCGAACTGGCCGAGGTCATCACCGGGTTGCGCCGCGCCAGGAGTGGCCGCATCCAGGTCTACGACACCGATGTGACGAATCAGTCGCCGCTCGATGTCATTCGTCAGGGCGTCAGCCACGTCCCCGAAGACCGGTTGGGCATGGGGCTGGTGCCCAATCTGCCCATCTCCGATAACGAGGCCCTGAAGGCCTACCGCCGGCCGCCGCTCTCGCACGGCCCGTTCCTGAATCGTACCGCCGTCACACGCTACGCGCGTGATTTGATGCAATTATTCCAGGTCTCCGCGCCCGGCCCCGATACGCAGGTGCGATTGCTCTCCGGCGGCAACCTGCAAAAAGTGATCCTCGCGCGCGAGATCACCGCGGGGCAAGAGGCGACCGGCAACAAAGAAAAGCGCCCGTTGCTGGTGGCCGTCCATCCCACCCGCGGGCTCGACGTGGGCGCGACCGAGTCCGTTCGCAAGCTGCTCATCGAACAGCGCAGCGCCGGCGCGGCCATCCTGCTCATCTCCGAAGATCTGGACGAATTGCTCGCCGTCAGCGACCGCGTTGCGGTAATGTTCTCCGGCGAGATCATGGGCATCGTCCCCGCGGCAGACGCCGACGTGGACGAGATCGGCTTGATGATGGGCGGCAAGTGCTCGACCCCGACAGGAAATGCGGCATGAGAATCCACCTCGAAAAACGCCTGGAGCCTTCTCGTTCGGCTGCCGTTTTGGTCCCCGTCTTCTCCGTGATTGCGGCGTTGATCCTGGGCGGCATTCTCCTTCTGCTCGTCGGCGCAAACCCCATTGAAACCTATAAGGCCATGATGGTGGGCGCATTCGGCAGCCGATACGCCATCTCCGAGACGCTGGTCAAAGCGGTTCCCCTCATGCTGACGGGCCTGGGCGTGTCCATCGCCTTTCGGATGCTCTTCTGGAACATCGGCGGCGAGGGTCAATTGGCGATGGGCGGCTTCCTGACGGCGGGCTTCGCGTTGTTCGTGGCGCCCAGGTTGCTCACGGCGATGGACCCCATGGTGGGCGCGCTCAACGGGGCCGGGCTGGATCTTCTGGCAACCGCGCTGCCTCGCATCATCTTGCTGACAGGCGTCATCATCTCCGGTTTCCTGGGCGGCGCGCTGTGGGGGTTGGTTCCCGCGCTGCTCAAGGCCTACATCGGCGTCAACGAGATCATCGTCACCCTGATGATGAACTACATTGCCATCCTCTGGGTCGAGTATCTGTTTTATGGCCCCTGGAAGGACCCGCAGGGTTATGGCTTCCCCGGCACGGCCGAGATTTCGGAACTGGCCTGGTTGCCGCGCTTCACCGGCACGCGCGTCAATCTCGGCCTCATCATTGCGGTGGTCGCCGCCTTCCTCATCTGGATCGTGCTGAACCGCACCAAATGGGGTTACGAAATCCGGGTGATCGGCGAGAACCCGGACGCAGCGAGGTACGCCGGCATCAATCGCGTGCGCAACATCGTGCTGGTGATGATCGTTTCCGGCGGGCTGTGCGGCCTGGCCGGCATGACCGAGGTGGCGGGCATCTCACACCGCCTGCAAAAGGGCCTCACCGTGGGCTACGGCTACACGGCGATCATCGTCGCCTGGCTGGCGAAGCTCAACCCGTGGGCGGTGCTGATCGTGGCCTTTCTGCTGGCGGGTCTGCTGGTCGGCGGCGATCAGATTCAGATCACGATGGGGCTGCCGGCGTCCGTGGCGCTGGTCTTGCAGGGCATCATCCTGTTCCTTGTGCTCGGCGGCGACATCCTCACCCAGTACCGCATTGTGATTGACCGGCCCTCCGACCCCACCCTCTCCGGCGCAGGGCAAAGCTCATGACCCTGCCCGCTCCCGGCCAACCCTTCGCTAAAGGACGCCCGCTATGGATACCGTGATGCTCGCCGCCATCTTCGCCGTCGCCATCCGCGCGGGCACATCGCTGGTGTTTGCGACCATCGGCGAGATTTACACCGAGCGTTCCGGCATCCTGAACCTGGGCATCGAGGGGATCATGCTCATGTCGGCCATGACCGGTTTCGCGGTCGCCTATCACAGCAACAGCGCCTGGGCCGGCGTGGGCGCGGCCATGATCATCGGCGCGTTGCTGGCGCTGATTCACGCGTTCCTCACCGTCACCCTGCGCGCCGATCAGGTGGTATCGGGCCTCGCGCTGACCATTTTCGCCGGTGGGTTGGCGAGTTTCATGGGGCAGCGATTGGGGCCGAACGGAGGGCCGCTGGTGGGCATGGTGGGGCCGCGCTTCGAGCGACTGCCGATCCCCGTCCTGGCCGACTTGCCGATCGTGGGCCGCCCGCTTTTCCAGCAAGACGCGCTGGTCTACCTCATGTACATCGTGGTGCCGATCTCCGCGTTTTACCTCTATCGCACGCGACAGGGATTGCACATGCGCGCCGTCGGTGAGAATCCGCACACCGCCGACGCCAAAGGCATCTCCGTGGGGGGACGCGCTATCTCTACACCATGGTGGGCGGGGCGCTGGTCGGGCTGGGCGCGGCGCACCTCTCCCTGGCCTATACCCCCGGCTGGACCGAGAACCTGACCGGCGGGCGCGGCTGGATCGCCATTGCCCTCGTGATCTTCGCCATGTGGGACCCGTGGCGGGCGGTGCTGGGCGCGCTGCTCTTCGGCGCGATCAACGCCATCCAGTTCCGCTTGCAGGCCATGGGCACGCCCATCCCCGCGGCCTTCCTCGGCATGTTGCCCTACATCTTCACCATCGTCGTGCTCGTCGCCATCACCTGGTTCGAGTCGGCCCGCAAGCGCGTCGGCGCCCCCGCTGCGCTCGGCATCCCCTACGTCCGCGAGGAGCGGCATTGAGCGGCAGACGACCGAGGAGCGGAACGCTATGACAGCAACACCAGCGTCAAGCCCTCGAACTGGCGGAAGCCTCGATCGAATGTGACCATCTCCATCCCCGCGCGCAACGCGAAAGCAGCCAGGTAAGCATCCTGCCATCGCTTGGGTGAGACGGTCTCGTCGAGCGTGTAATCGCGCCATGCGGACTCGGTACCCAGCGGTTCTGTTGTGAACAAGAAGCGATCATCATCTTGTAGCGCATCGTATATTGCCCATGCTCCAGACATAGTGCGTACCTGGGCGCTCATCACAGTCGGAGTCGTCAAGAGTCGTAGCAGCGTCGTCTGTGCTGGCGCGGCACACGGCCACGGAGCGCGACTCCTGATGGTCTAGCCAATCCAGTGCGGCGCGGTGATGCAGGTGCTCTTCATGGCAAATCGCGAGCAATACATTAGCGTCGCATAAAGCCGGCATAGTATTCCGCTTCTTCCTCATCCATGGCCGCGATGGCTTTCGCCACGTCTTCATCGGTGATCGGCCGCGCTCCGGGTGTGGCTTTGATCAGGGGAAACTGGGCGCGATGAGGTTTCGCCGGGGGGGATTCTACGGCCAATTGCAACCCCTGGACGATCAGATCACGCAGATGGATCCCCTCCAGCGCGGCTTTTGCCTTCGCGCGGCGAAGAAGCTCCTCGGGTATTTCGACCGTTGTCTTCATATCTCGTACTCCCTACTCTGGATCAAACCCGAACCCATATTACCATATTTACAGTAATATGTACAAAGCAAGAGGAGTCTCTTGCCAGTGCTATCGCGCCTTCGCCGCCAGCACGATCATCCCGCGCGGCGACCTCCGGCGCAATCGCGCCGGTGTTGAGCATCAGGTGGTAATACTTCGGGTCTTTCCAGTTGGCGTTGTCGTGCATGAAGCGGATGAACAGCCGCTTCTCCTCGTCCGAAGTCGTGATCCGGCGCGCGGCGTCCTGCTCCGAGATGCCCGCCCGCGCCGCCAGACGTTGCGCGCGCAGCTCCGCAGGCGCATACAGGTGGACGTGCAGCGCGGCGGGGTGATCGCGCAACACCATCTGCCCGCCGCGCCCGATGATGATCACGTCCCCTTCGGCGGCGTACCGTTCCATCGTCTCCCGCACGATTCGGCGATAGGTCTCGTCGTCCAGCGCGGACTTCTTCTCCCACGCCCCCGGCTGCTTGCTGTAGAGCGATCGCATATCGGTGCTGGTGAAGCGGGCGCGGTTGGGGATGCTGCGCTCCAGGGTCAGCACCGCTTCCTCGTCCATCCCGGCCTCTTGCGCCATCTGCGTCAGCAGCCCCTTATCCACCCAGCGATAGCCCAGCTCGGCCACCAGCATCTCTGCGATGCGATCTCCTTCGCTGCCCAACTCTCGTGAAACGGTGATGACGGTCATGGCGCGCCTCCTTGCCTGACGATCTTTCGATCTTACCTCACTTCACGACTTGTCGCCGGTGTTCTCCATCTGGAGGAAGTCGTGCGCTTTCTCCAGCCAATCCATGATCTCGATGCCCTGCGGGCATTTCGCCTCGCACTCGCCGCATTGCAAACAACAATCGGCGCGCTCTTCCTCGCGAATCCACTGGTTATAGGCCACGCGCGAACGTTCCGGCGCGGCATACATCACGGCCTGGTTGTAGATTTCGAAGATGCGCGAGATGGCGACATCGTTCGGGCACGGTTGGCAATACTTGCAATCTGTGCAGGGGATAGGGCACAGCGCCAGATACGCGTCGCGCGCCTGGCCGATGCGGGCCATTTCATCTTCGGTCAGTCCCCCGATCTGCGCCCGGTCGGCGGAGGCCAGGTTCTCCTCGACGTGCTGCATTGTGGTCATGCCGCTCAGCGAAACATTCACTTCCGGCTGATTCCACACCCACTGCAATGCCCACTCGGCCGGGCTGCGCCGCGTCGCTGCCCCGTCCCATAGCTTCTGAACCGGCTCCGGCGCGCTGCCGGCCAGCAGCCCGCCGCGCAATGGCTCCATCACGACCACGGCCAGCCCGCGATTCGCCGCATAGCGCAGCCCGCGCGCCCCCGCCTGTTGATCTTCATCCATGTAGTTATATTGTATCTGGCAGAAGGTCCAGTTGTCGTAGCCGTCCACGATGGTCTTGAACGCATCGTAATTGTCGTGGAAAGAGAACCCCAGGTGTTCGATGCGCCCGTCGGCCATGGCGCGTTCGGCCCAATCGAGCACGCCGAGATCGCGCATCTTGCCCCAGCTTTCCGCGTCCAACCCGTGCAATAGATAGAAGTTGATCGGCCCGATCTGCAACCGCTCTAACTGCTCATCCAGGTACTTGTCGAAGTCGGCGGCGGATTGCACCAGCCAGCACGGCAACTTGGTGGCGACGCGCACGCGTTCGCGATAGCCGTCGCGCAGGGCGCGCCCCACAAATGGTTCACTCGCCCCGCCGTGATACGGATACGCCGTATCAATATAGTTCACGCCCTGGTCAATCGCGTGGCGCACCATCCGCGTGCCTTCCGCCTCGTCAATTGCCGAGCGGTCCTCGCCGATGACGGGCATCCGCATAATGCCGAACCCCAGCACCGACGCCTCCCAATCCAACCGACCAAATTTCCGATACTGCATGATTCTCCTCTTGCCCTTCCTGATTTCCCCGTATCCTTGCCTTGTCTACCCGTCTACCCGTCTACTTGTCTACCTGTCTACTTGCCTACTTGTCTACTTACCCTACGGAATCAACAACAGCTTACCCACCGTCCCCCGGCTCGCCAGGGCCTCTTGCGCCTCGGCGGCCTGTTCCAGCGGGTACGTGCGCTCGATGTGGAGCTTCAGCCTGCCGTTCATGATCATATCGAAGACGGCCTCTGCGTGCGCCAGCAACTCCTTACGCGTGGAGGTGTATGAGAACACCGAGGGCCGCGTGAGGAAGAGTGACCGCCCACCGGCCAGCCGCTGAATATCGAACGGCGGCGGGAACCCGCTGGCCTGCCCGTAGGAAACCATGTACCCCAGTGGGGCCAGGCTGTCCAGGCTCTGATCGAAGGTATCCTTGCCGACCGAATCATAGACCACATTGACGCCCACGCCGTCGGTGATGCGCTTGACCGCCGCCGCGAAGTCCTCCTTCGTGTAGAGGATCGTTTCATCCGCGCCCGCTTCGCGCGCGACTTGCGCCTTTGCCTCGGTAGACACTGTGCCGATGACGAAGCCGCCCTGCATCTTGATGATTTGACATAACAAACGACCGACTCCGCCTGCCGCCGCATGTACCAGCGCGTGGTCGCCCGGCTTGATCGGGTAGGTGCGCGTCGCCAGCACGTGCGCCGTCAGCCCCTGCACCATGCTCGCGGCCGCCTCCTCCAGGCTCAAGTCATCGGGCACAGGGACGAGCCGCTCTGCCGTGACGAGCATGTGCGTGGCGTATGCGCCCGAGCCGGACGAGAAAGCCACCCGGTCGCCCGGCTTGACGGCCGTCACATCCGGCCCCACGGCCTGCACGACGCCCGCCCCTTCGCCGCCCAGACCTCCCGGCAGCGGGATCGGATACCACCCCCGCCGCTGATAGATTTCGACGAAGTTCACGCCGGTCGCCGCCATCTCCACCAGCGCCTGGCCGGGGCCGGGCGTCGGCGTGGGCCGCTCCTCGTACTTCAACACTTCCGGGCCGCCGTGTTCGTAGAGCATGATCGCTTTCATGATTGAATCTCCGTTGGGAATAACGCCAGCAGTTCGCTGAGCATCATGGCCGTTGCGCCCCACACCTTGTGCGGACCGACGGCGAAGAATGGCACCTGGGCCGGCGCGCCGCGCAGCTCCCACGTCTCCTCGCAACAGGTCGCCGGGGCCAGCAGGTGCGCCAGTGGGATTTCGATCACCTCCGCGACCTCGTGCGGGTTGGCCGCGAAATGGGGCCGCTGCGCCATGTAGGCGACCACCGGGTAGACGCAGAATCCGCTGTGCGGGATATAGAGCGGAGAGAGCCGCCCCAGGATTTCCGGGCCGCCGGGCTGCACGCCCAGTTCCTCCTCAGCCTCGCGCAACGCCGCCGCCTCCACCGTCTCCCCATCGTCCAGGCTGCCGCCCGGAAATGAGATCTGCCCGCGATGGTTGACGAGCGCCTCGGTGCGCCGCGTCAGCACCAGGTTCAACCCCTGCGCGCCGGGGTAGAGCAGCGCCAGCACGGCAGCGCGCCGGCAATCCAGGTCCGGTTCCAGGATGCGCTCGGTTCCGGGGCGCGGGTTAGGCGACATCCGCAACTGCGCCGGCAGCCCCGGCAGCGGCGCGCCCAGCGCCGCACGCAGGCGCGCAATCGTATCATCGGCTGGTATGCTGTGTATATCCCGGTTCACTCGAATCCCTCGTATCTATTTTACCATACCTCCGTGTTAGCTCCTCGTCCCTCCGTGTCGGCCATCCGTGTCATCACTTGCGCCCCCAATTTTTGACGCCCCGACCATCTCCGGCTATACTCACCCCATGGTATACGTTCCGATGGGCCGCGCGCAGTTCGCTCTCCCCATCACGCCGTCGGGGGTGGTGTTGGCCTAGTTCAACGCGCCCATCAATCGGATCGTTACGTCAACTTATCGGCCGTGGGCGCAATCGCCACGGCCGTTTTGTTTTAATATTGTGGGGAGACAGACATGGCTGAGATTATCGCGAACCTGACCGGGATCAACTACACATACTTCGACCGGCCCGTCCTCACCGACCTGGCATGGGAGATTCAAGCGAGCCAGAAGGTCGGTCTTGTCGGCGCAAACGGCGGCGGCAAGTCCACGCTGCTCAAGCTGATCCTGGGGCGCTTGACGCCGGACGCCGGGGCCATCTTCCGCAAGCGCGATCTGAAGATCGGCTATCTCCCCCAGGATGTGAGGAACGACCCCGAACTGGACATGACGCGCTCCGTGCTGGATACCGCGCTCGCCGGCTCGCCCGAGGTCAGCCAATTGAGAGACGACCTGGCGGCGCGGGAAGCCCAACTCAGCGACCCGGCGATCTATGGCGACGCCGTAAAGCTGACCCGCGTCCTGGAGGCCCATGACAGGTTGCTCCACGCCTACGAAGTCGCGGGCGGCGCGACCTTCGAGAACCGGGTGCGCTCGACCCTGCGCGACCTGGGGCTGACGGATGACACGTTCGACCAGCCCCTCGCGACCCTCAGCGGCGGGCAGGCCAAGCTGGCCGCGCTGGCCCGGTTGCTGGTCTGGGGACCCGATCTGTTGTTGCTCGATGAGCCGGACAACCACCTGGATGTGGCGGGCAAAGAGACGCTGGAGAAGTTCATCCGCGCCTATCCGGGCGCGGTGATCATCGTCTCCCACGACCGCTATCTGCTCGACCTGGTCGTAGATCGGATTGCGGAGCTTGACCGCGGTCAGATATCCGTGTGGCCCGGCACCTACTCCGTCTATGCGACCAACAAGCAGTTGGCGGTGATGCGCCAGGAGCAGATGTACCGGGCGCAGCAGAAGCGCATCAACCAGATCGAGGCCGCCATCGCCCGGTGGGAACTGGCGGCGAAGACCTTGCAGGATGAGCGCGCCGCGCGCCAGGCCCGTTCGCGCCACAAGATGCTGGAGCGGATGGACAAGATCGAGCGGCCGACCGAGCAGTCGCGCATGCAGCTGGAGCTGAACGGCAAACGCGGCAGCAACAAGGTGCTGGAGATCACGGGGCTGGTGAAGCAATACGCCGGGCCGGACGGCGCGGGCGTCAACGTGGTGCTGGACGGCCTGGATCTGTTGGTGTGGCATGGCGAGCGCGTCGGGTTGGTGGGGCCGAACGGGGCGGGCAAGTCGGTGCTGTTCCGCTGCATCTTGCGCGAGGCCGGGCTGGAGGGCGAAGCGCCCGACGGCGGCGTCATCCGGCTGGGGCCGAGCGTGCGGGTGGGCTACTACGCGCAGCAGCACGAAACGCTGCATCCCGATTGGACGCTGATCCAGGAGGTGCGCGACGCCCGCCCGATGTACGAGAACGACGCCATCGCCTTTCTCGCCAAGTTCCTATTCGATTATCAGGCCGCGCAGAAACAGGTGCGTCACCTCAGCGGCGGCGAGCGCAGCCGGCTCCAACTGGCGCGGCTGATGCTCTCCGACATCAACTTCCTGCTGCTGGATGAGCCGACCAACAACCTCGACATTCCCTCGGCGGAAGTGCTGGAGGCGGCCATCGAGGACTTCGGCGGGACCGTGCTGGTCATTTCGCACGACCGCTACTTCCTCGATCGCATCGTGGATCGGGTGGTCGGGCTGGAGGATGGTCGCCTGACCGAGGTGATCGGCGGCTACAGCGACTATCTGGAGGCGCAGAGACGGGTTGCCGTAGATAATACGCCGCGCGGGAAGTGAGAACAAAACCGGCCGCATCCCGTTGAAGGATGCGGCCGGTTTTCCCGAGGGGACGGTTTGACTATTTGCGTTTCAGCACGGGCAACCCGGTGCTGCTTTCGGCGGCTATGTAACCATCGGGGATCGCGTCCAGTGCGCCTTCTTTCTTCTCAGACGCAAAGTAGTAGAGGGTCTGCACGCCGCCGTTTTTCAACGGGCGCTCCTTCGCGTGCAGGATATAGGTCTTGCCCTTGGAGTTGGTGAAGGCATAGGCCATAATCGTTCTCTCCCTTCCTAAGTGAGCTTCTTTTCCAGTGCGCTCATGCGGCTGTGCATTTACGCTTATGTCACCTTACCACAGATTTAAGCCTTTGTAAAGATATATTGATGAGAACTTGAAGGCTGATCGCACCGTTCATTGTCATGCGTCTTCGCCGCGCAATAACGCGCGACTTATTGCGTCATGCCGCCGCACCAGCGCGGGCATATCCAGCCCGACGATCTCGCCCTCGCGCACGCGCACCGCGCCGTTGATCACGCTGAGGTCGACCTTCGGCGGCGTGCAGAACACCAGCGCCGCCAGCGGGTCGTGCAGCGCGCCCGCGAATTCCGGCCGCGCCAGCGTGTAGCCGATGAAGTCGGCGGCCATGCCCGGCGCCAGCGCCCCGATGTCATCGCGCCCGAACACCGCCGCGCCGCCCAGCGTGGCGATCTCCAGCGTCTCCTGCGCGCCCAGCGCCGCCGGGTTGCCGCCCACGCGCTGCAACAGCATCGCCTGCCGCGCTTCCGCCAGCAGGTGGCCGCCGTCGTTGCTGGCCGAACCGTCTACGCCCAGCCCCACCTTTGCGCCCGCGTCGCGCAGCGCGCGCACCGGCGCAATCCCCGACGCCAGCCGCATGTTCGAAGAGGGGCAGTGGGCCGCCCCGCTGCCCGTGCGCGCAAACAGGGCGATCTCCGCCGTGTCCAGGTGGACGCAATGCGCATGCCACACGTCCGGCCCCATCCAGCCCAACGACTCGACATAATCCACCGGGCGCGCGCCGAACTTCTCCAGGCAAAACTGCTCTTCGTCCAGCGTCTCCGCAAGGTGCGTGTGCAGCCGCACCCCGTAGGCCCGCGCCAGCGCCGCGCTCTCGCGCATCAGATCGGCGGTGACGCTGAACGGCGAGCAGGGCGCCAGCGCCACGCGCACCATGCCGAACCGCTGCGCCTGATGGAACTGTTCGATGGCGCGCCGGCTGTCGCGCAAGATAAAGCCTTCGTCTTCCACCAGGCTATCCGGCGGCAGCCCGCCCCGGCTCTGTCCCAGGCTCATGCTGCCCCGCGTGGCGTGAAAGCGGATCCCCAGCTCCACCGCGGCCTCGATTTCGTCGTCAATCCGCACGCCGTTGGGGTAGATGTACAGGTGATCGCTCGACGTGGTGCAACCGGAGAGCATCAGTTCCGCCAGCGCCAGCTTCGCCGAGACGTAAGCTCCCTGCGGCGTCAACCCCGCCCAGATGGGGTAGAGCGTCGTCAGCCAGTCGAAGAGGACGCTATCCTGCGCCATGCAGCGCGTCAGCGTCTGGTACAGGTGATGGTGTGTGTTCACCAGACCCGGCAGCACGATCATCCCGCGCGCATCGAGGACGCGGTCGGCGGTGGCCGGCAATTCCGCCGTCGCGCCCACCTGCATGATGTGGTCGTCCTGGACGAAGACCCCGCCGTTCGGTATCTGTCGCCGCTCAGCGTCCATCGTCACCAGCAGGTCCGCATTCTTCAGTAAAAGGGTAGTCATGATGCTGCCTCACTCGCAAATGATTGATCTCCCGGTGTTGTACACCAGCGCCCCGCGGATGTCAATCGTTGCGCCCATGTCGCATCCTTCGCGAAAACAGTTCGCTTGCCCCCGTGACCGTATGGTGCTATTCTAAGACAAACACTTAACGGATGGCATTGCCTGTGGAAGAAACTGTCGCGCAATACCTTGTGATCCTCAATCCATCTGCGGGGCGGGGGGCCGGCGCCCTGGCCCGTGAACCTATCGAGCGAGAGTTGCGCCGGGCCGGCGTATCGTATGATCTGGTGGAGACATCGGGGCCGCATCATCCCGAGCGCCTGGCGCACGACGCGGCGGCGCAGGGCTATGAAGTGATCGTTTCGGTGGGCGGCGACGGCACCGCTCACGAGGTCGTCAACGGCATGGTCCGCGCGGCGCGCGAGCGCAACCACGCGGTGACCGAGGCGCAACCGATTGGAACGCTGGGGTTGATCCCCATCGGGACCGGCAACGACTACGCGTGGCGTCTGGGTTTGCCCTTGAACGATCCCGCCGCTGCGACAAAACTGTTGCTCGTCGGCCCGCAGCGCAGGGTAGACCTGGGCGAGGTGACCGACGAGGCCGGGCGGAACGAGATCTTCCACAATCACTTCGGCGCGGGCTTTGAAGCCGCGGCGGCGATTGAGAGCTTGAAAATCCAGCGCTTTCGCGGCCTCACGCTCTATCTCGCCGCGCTGACCCGGGTGATCCCGCAATACGTGCGGCCCACCCTGGTGACGGTGCAATACAACGGTGCGACGCGCACCGGGCCGATGCTGTTGGTCTCGGCGGCCAACGGAGGACGCACCGGCGGCGGGTTCAAGATCGCGCCGGGGGCGTTGCTCGATGACGGGGAACTGGATCTGATTATGGCGTCCAGCTCGAACATTCCCACGACGCTTTATCTTCTGCCGCATTTCATGCGTGGGACGCACATCGGCTTGACCCGGTTCGTGGCGGCGGCCCGCACCTCAGCCCTGACGATTGAAGCCGCCGACGGGATGCCCGTCCACCTGGATGGAGAGATTTATCGTGAAGACGCACGGCGGATGACGATTCAGGTGTTGCCGAAGTGCATGGAGGTCATTGCGCCGGCCGGCATGTAGAGCCGGCCGAGGAGCGAATGGGATGTCGGATTTGCAACTCATCGTGTTTGCAGGGTTGCCCGGCACCGGCAAGACCAGCCTGGCGCGCGCGATCGCGCGCGAACTGCGCGCCGCTTATCTGGACAAGGACACGATCCGCGATGCCGTGGTCGAAGTGTCGCGGCAGATGAACATTGCACAGGGCGTCGAGTTGGCCCGCCCCGTGGCCTATACGTTGCTGGTCAATCTCGCGCGTGATAATCTGAGCCTGGGGGTATCTGTGGTGCTGGATAGCCCTGCGCGGTATAGCGCATACCGCGACAAAGTCGAAGGTCTGGCGCGTGCCCATGACGCGACGATCAAGCTGATCGAGTGCATCTGCACCGATGAAGCCCAACTCCGTGAACGCGTCGAGCGCCGCGGCGATTGGGCCGACTATCAACAAGAGCGCGCCGCGTTCGAGCGTCTGAACGGTCCCCGGTTGATCGTTGACACTGCCGAACCGGTGCTGCTCAATCTCCGTAAGGTGATGACGTATTTGGGCCGGAGGAGAGTCGGCGAGCCCGTCCGTACAACCCGCTCGGGCAGTCATGACGCCGATGCCCGCCCTGATCGGGTATTAGCCGTAATCCGGGCCGATCCTGGCCGAAAGTGAGAGATTTATGCCTGCGATTCAGGTCGTTCTTTTTGATCTTGGGGGCACCCTGCTGCATTACGATCAGCCGCCCGAGCGCTCGTTCGAGCGGCTCAATGCGGCCGCGTTCCTGGCCCTGCTGAAGGCGGCGCAAGCGGAAGGCGCCAGGGTTCCCGACCCCGAGTTGGCCGTCCGCGCCGTGGGGCGCATGTCCGCCGCCATCGAGGCGAAATCGCGCCGGACGCTCTACTCCAACACCGCCGAAACCATCCTGCGCGACGGGTTGGAGGCAATCGGCATCCAACTATCGCCCGCGCAGTGGGATACGGGGCTGGCCGCCTACTACAACACGATTTCTGCGGCCGTCCAGCCCGTCGCCGGGGATGCGCCCGGCGTGCTGAGCGCGCTGGTTGATGACGGGCGCACCCTGGGGCTGGTCTCCAACACCCTGTGGGCGCCGGCGCTGCACGATCGTGACCTGGAGCGTTTCGGTCTCTACGGCTATCTGCCCGTGCGCGTCTATTCCAGCACGGCCGGTTTCATCAAGCCCCACCCCGACATCTACCGCAAGGCTCTCGATATCCTCAACGTCGCGCCCGCCGAGGCCGTGTTCGTTGGCGACCGGCTGGACGTAGACATCGCGGGGCCGCAGAAGATCGGGATGCGCGCCGTCCTGGTGGATTCGCCCTACCGCACCGAGGCGGGGGATTCGGAAATCAGGCCGGACGCGCAAATCGTGACGTTGGATGAACTGCCTGCGCTTTTGGATGAATGGGAGCGCGCGCTTGAAATCACCATTCCTTAAGGGAGGGCAAGATCCACATGCGTACATCTCAGATCACCCAACGCGTGTTGGGCGTCGGCATTCTCGTGATGTTGTTTATGATTTTGCCGATCGGCGCATCGGTTCAGCCTGACGCCGCTGCTGTGACACCGCAAAACGTCTACTTCCCCCTGATCGCGAGGGGTCCCACCGCGCCGTTGCCGGCGATTGCGCTGGTGGACATGCTTCAAGGCTTCGAGCGGCCTACGCACGTCACCAATGCGGGCGACGGCAGCAACCGCCTCTTCGTCGTCGAGCAACGCGGCCGGATTCGGATCGTCCAAAACGGCGTGCTACTCCCTGCGCCTTTCCTGGACATCCGCGACCGCGTGAGTTGTTGCCGTGAGCTCGGTCTGTTCAGTGTTGCGTTCCCTCCCGATTACGCGACCGCACATCATTTCTACGTGATGTATACGGATCTTAACGGCGATACGGTCGTCTCGCGTTTCCACGTTGGAACCGATCCGAATGTCGCAGACGCATCGAGTGAGGAGTTCGTCTTCACGGCGGATCAACCCGACCCGAGCCATAACGGCGGCCAGTTGGCCTTTGGCCCACAAGATGGTTATCTCTATATCGGCATGGGCGACGGCGGCCCCGGCGGGGATCCCAAGAACCGGGCGCAGAACCCGCTGGAACCGTTCGGCAAGATCCTGCGCATTGACGTGGAGTCGGGCGTCACGCCCTACGCGATCCCCGCGAGTAACCCGTTCGTGGGCAATGCCGCGTATCTGCCCTGAGATATGGGCCCTGGGGTTGCGCAACCCCTGGCGCTTCTCGTTTGACCGCCTTACCGCCGACCTGTACATCGGCGACGTGGGGCAAGAGCTTTATGAGGAAGTGAACTTCCAGCCCGCGGCGTCAACGGGCGGCGAGAACTACGGTTGGAAGATCATGGAGGGCGATCACTGTTACGGCGCGGCCACCTGCGACACGACGGGCCTTACCATGCCGATCCATACCTATGATCACTCGGAGGGCTGTTCGGTGACGGGCGGCGTGGTCTATCGCGGCTCATTAGAGCCGCAGCTTCAGGGGGTGTACATCTACGGCGATTTCTGCTTCGGGCGATTCTGGGGTCTGCAACGCACCGGCGCCGGGTGGACGAACCAGTTCCTGCATCAGCAAGGCGTATGGCTCACGAGCTTCGGCGAGGATGAACAGGGCGAGGTGTATCTGACGGATATAGACGCCGGTCGCATCTATCGCATCGTCGTCGCGCCATAGGGGCGTTTAGCGTCTGCGGGGCGTCTTCCGGGCGCGCTTCTGGTCCATCAATATATTGAAGGCCAGCGTTTTGTCGTCCAGCGCTTTCTTGAGCGCGGCCTGCTCGGCTTCCGTGTTCGCCGTCGCCAGCTTTTCCTTGAGGGCGTTGATGTCCTTCAGCAGTTGAACCTCTTCCGGCAAAAACCCGGAGTCCTTCAACAGCTTGATCGCCATCCGTTCCGCTTCCGGCAGATCGAAATAACTGTCCAGATCGAGCGGCTTGCCCTTGCCCGGCAGGTTATCGAACTCGCCGCGCGCCATCGCGTCGCGGATGATTTCTTCAACGAGCTTGTCAAGCGACATGAACACCTCTCCCGTGTCGCACTCCTGCGCGTCCTTGCGGAGTATGCATCTCCAGATGCGCATCGCCGCGGACTGGACAATGTCATTCTGAGCGGGTCGACCCCCAGACGTTCGCTACGGCGAGACTCCAGCGAAGAATCTCGCCCCACAACCCTTACTCGCGCAGCGCCTGCTCCAGCAGCTCGCGCACGATCGCCGGATTGCCCTTGCCGCGCGTCTCGCGCATCACCTGCCCCATCAGCCACCCCAACACCGTGTCCTTGCCGGCCTTGTACGTGGCGACCTCGTCGGGATGCTTCGCCAGCACGGCCGCGACCACAGCCGCCAGCGCGTCGGCGTCGCTGACCTGCGCCAGTCCCAGCTCCTGCACGAGCTCGCCCGGCTGACGTCCCGTCTCGAACATCGCATCCAGCACCCGCTTGGCGCTGTTCTGGTTGATCTGCCCCGCGGCGACCAGCCCCAGCAGCGTCGGCGAAGGCGTCCGGCGTGATCTTCACCGCCTCGATCTCGACGCCTGCCGCGTTCATCAGCCGGAACAACTCGCCGGTGACCCAGTTGGCCGCGACCTGTGGCGCCTGCCGCGCCGCGCGGCGATCACGGCTTCGAAGTAGTCCGCGACGGCCGCGGTCATCCGCCAGCACGGCCGCGTCGCGCCGGTCCAGCCCATACTGCGAGACGAAGCGATCCGCTTTGGCGTCGGGCAGTTCGGGCAGGCGCGCCGTGAGCTCCGTCCACCCAGGCGCGGCTGATCTCCAGCGGCGGCAGATCGGGCTCGGGGAAGTAGCGGTAGTCGTGCGCCGATTCCTTGCTGCGCTGCACGACCGTGCGCCCGTGTTCTTCGTCCCATCCCATCGTCACCTGCTCGACCGGCTTGCCCGCCTCCAGCAGCGCGATCTGGCGCGCGACCTCGTATTCCAGCGACAGCTTGACGGAACGGAACGAGTTGAGATTCTTGACCTCGACCTTGGTGCCGAACTGCTCCTGGCCCACCGGCCGCACGCTGACGTTGGCCTCGCAGCGCATCGCGCCCTTCTCCATGTCGGCGGTGCTCACGCCCAGGTAGCGCAGGATGGTCTGGAGCTTGGTCAGGTAGGCGTGCGCCTCTTCCGGCGATGCGCAGGTCCGGCTCGCTGACGATCTCCAGCAGCGGCACGCCCGCGCGGTTGAGGTCGACCAGGCTGTGCGCCGCCCGCGTGCACCAGTTTGCCGGTGTCCTCCTCCAGGTGGGCGCGCGTCATGCCGATGCGCTCGCTGGCCCGCCTCCGTCTCGATCTCCAGCCAGCCGTCGAGGCACAGCGGCAGCTCGTACTGGCTGATCTGATAGCCCTTGGGCAGGTCGGCGTAGTGGTAGTTCTTGCGCGCAAAGACCGCTGTGTCGGCTGATGGTGCAGTCCAGCGCCAGCCCGGCCATGATCGTCTTCTCGACGGCCACCCGGTTGATCACCGGCAGCACGCCGGGCAGCGCCATGCACACCGGGCAGACGTGCGTGTTCGGCGGCGCGGCGGCGTAAGCGGCGCTGCACCCGCAGAACATCTTGGATTCGGTCAGGATTTGGGCGTGGACTTCCAGCCCGATGATCGTTTCGTAGGTGGTCATGCGGTTCTCATCCATGCCGGCGCACGAAGCGGTGCATCCGCTCCAGCGCCTCTTCGAGCTTGTCCTTCGCAGTAGCATAACACATCCGCACGTAGCCTTCGCCGCCCAGCCCGAACGCCGGCCCCGGCACCGCGGCCACCTTCTCCTCATCCAGCAGCGTCCAGGCGAACGTGTCCGAATTCATCCCGCTCACGCGGATATCGGGGAACGCATAGAACGCGCCGCGCGGCTCGAACGTCGGCATGCCGATGCTGTTCAACCCGCCGACCAGCAATTTCCGGCGGGCGTCGTACGACTCGCGCATCGCCAGCACCGCCTCTTCCGCGGCCGGGTCGGTCATCGCGGTGATCGCCGCCATCTGCGCGGTGGTCGGCGCCGACATGATGGTGTACTGGTGTACCTTGCGCATCGCTCCCAGCACATCTTCCGGCCCCAGCGCGAAACCGAGCCGCCAGCCGGTCATGGCATAGTCCTTCGAGAACCCGCCCAGCACCACCGTGCGGTCGCGCATCCCGGGCAGCGAGCTGAAGGTGGTGTGCGTCGCTGTGCCATAGACCAGCCGGTCGTAAATCTCATCGGAGATCACCAGCAGGTCATGCCGTTCGGCCACCGCGGCGATCTCCAGCATCCGCTCGCGTTCCAGCACCGCGCCGGTCGGGTTGCTGGGATAGCCGATCAGGATCGCCTTCGTGCGCGGGGTGACGGCGGCTTCGATCTGCGCGCCGGTCACCTGGAACGCCGTCTCGACGTGCGTTGCGATGGGCACCGGTATGCCGCCGGCGAAGGTCACTTCGGGCGCGTAGGAGACGAAGCAGGGTTGCGGGATCGATCACCTCGTCGCCGGGATTCAGCAGCGCGGTCAGCGTCAGGTAAAGCGCCTCCGAGCCGCCCACCGTCACCAGCGCTTCGTCCTCAGGATCATACTCCACCCCGTAACAGCCGGCCCACTTGGCCGCGATGGCGCGGCGCAACTCCAGCGATGCCCGAGTTCGAGGTGTAGCGCGTCTCGCCGCGCTCCAGCGACGCGATCCCCGCCTTGCGGATCACGTCCGGCGTCACGAAATCCGGCTCGCCGATCCCCAGCGAAATCACATCGTCCATCGTCGCCGCGATGTCGAAGAACTTGCGGATGCCCGACGGCGGAACCTCCGCCACCCGGCGCGAAATACGATCAGTCATGCACTCGTTCGTCCGTCCGCATCTGGATCCGAGTTTGCTCGATCCGTCGCTCGTTCACGATCTCGTCACGATCGCCCCGGCGACGACCAGCTCCACGGCGCCCGAAGCGCCACATCCCCGCGGACCGTCAGCCGGTCGCACACGATCAGCGAGGGCGGGCCGTGGGGAAAGCGCGCCTCGAAATCGTCAATCAGCCGATAGTAGCGCGGGTCGAGGTCTATCACCGGCGGCCGGCTCGTCGCGTCGCGGGTCGAGCATCACGCGCTAGTCGTCGGTCAGACAGATACGCATCCGAGCGCACGCCGAGCAGGTCGTCCGTGGTCTTCACCGGCGCGAAGCGGCTGCGCGGGACGCGGATCGCGCCCGCCCCGTCGAACAGCTCGATGGCCGCGCCCATCGCCGTCTCGAGCTGGTACACCGGCGGCGAGTCCGGGTCACGCGGGTCTACCGTCTTGCTGTTGCGGATCAGCGGCAGGGCGACGCCGTCCTCAGAACGCGCCAGCAGGTCGGCCAGCGCGTCCAGGTTGATCCACAGGTTGTTGGTGTTGAAATAGCGGTGCCGCGTGATATCCTGAAACGCTTCCGTGTCACTCGGCGGGCATTGCGCCGTCTCCCGCAACAGCAGCCGCCCCGTCGCCGCGCGGCGCGCCAGGTGTCCGCCCTTCTGGTCGGCTTCCGTCCGGTCGGCCACCTCCATCATGAAGGGCAGCCCCTGCGCGACGAAGTAGCCCAGGATCGCCGGCTCGATGGTCGCCCCCAGGTTGTCCACGTTGGACGTGAAGGCATAACGGTAGCCGCGGCCCGCAGCGTCTCCAGCATCCCGCTGGTCACCAGCGCCGCATAGATATCGCCGTGACCGGGCGGGCACCACTCCAACTCCGGGTCGTCCGGCCACGCACCGGCCCCAGCGTCGCCTGATCCACCTTGGGGACGATGTGCTGCGTGAAATCAAGCGGGATCGCGCCGTGCAGTTCGGGATAGTTTCCCAGCAGCAGCCAGCGAATCGGCCTGCGTGTTGGCGCTGTTCATCAAAACCAGCGGGATGCCGCTGCTCAGCGCCTGGCGCGCGATGATATCGAGAAACGTCAACCCGTCCTTGACGACCAGCAGCGACTTGGCCTTCTCCAACCCCATGCTCGTCCCCAGCCCGCCGTTCAGCTTGATCATCACCGTCTGCGCCAGCGCAGCGTCGCCCACCGCCGCCATCTCATCCGGCAACTCCTCGGCGTCGGGCAGATCGAAGACCGGCTCGATTTCCGCCTCCGCGATCAGCCCGGTGTCGCCTGCGATGAGCTGCGTGTAGTAACGCCGAAAGTTGCGGATGGCGAGCTCCGGCAGCCCGGCGGCGGCCATCTTCTCCGCAAACGGTGCGAACGCGTCGCCGGTCATGCCGTCATTGTCTCCATCAGATAGCGTTGCCCGTCAGGTTCGGGCGGCTGCGTGTGCCAATCGGTCGCCTGCTCGTAGGCGTAGGCCGTCCGCAGCAGCGTCTCTTCGGCGAACGCGCCGGCGATCAGTTGCAGCCCGATCGGCAGCCCTGCCGCGTCGAACCCGCACGGCAGCGACATCCCGCAAATCCCCGCCAGATTCAGCGAGAGCGTGAAGATATCCGACAGGTACATGCTGCAACGGGTCGTCGGCCTTCTCGCCGATGCGGAACGCCGTGGTCGGCGTGGTGGGGCAGGCGATCACATCCACATCGCGCAGCGCCGCGTCGAAATCCTGCTTGATGAGCGTGCGCACCTGCTGCGCCTTCAGGTAGTACGCGTCGTAGTAGCCCGCGCTGAGCGCATACGTCCCCAGCATGATGCGCCGCTTGACCTCCGGCCCGAAACCCTCGCCGCGCGTGCCGCGGTACGTCTCCCACAGCGTTGCGCCCGGCGCGGATAACCCGTAGCGGATGCCGTCATAGCGCGCCAGGTTGGCCGACGCCTCCGCGGGCGCGATCAGATAGTAGACCGGCAGCGCCAGATCCGTGTGCGGCAGGCTGACCTCGCGCACCTCGGCGCCCAGGTCGGCCAGCTGTCGCGACCGCCGCGCGCACCGCCGCCTCCACCTCGGGCTGCATCCCGGCGATGAAATACTCCTTCGGCACGCCGACCCGCAGCCCTGCCAGTGGCTCCTGCCGGGATCGCCGTCGCTGCAGCGCCGCAGGCATAATCCGGCACGGGCACATTCACGCTGGTGCTGTCGCGCGGTCATGACCCGGCGATCGCCTCCAGCAAGAGCGCGGCGTCGGTCACATCTTTCGCCAGCGGGCCGATCTGATCGAGCGACGAGGCGAACGCCACCAGCCCGTAGCGGCTGACGCGCCCATAGGTGGGCTTGACCCCGACGATGCCGCACAGCGCCGCCGGCTGGCGCACGCTGCCGCCCGTATCCGACCCGAGCGCGCCCAGCGCATTCGTCGGCGGCCACCGCCGCCGCGCTGCCGCCGCTCGATCCACCCGGCACGCGGCTACAGATCCCACGGGTTGTGCGTGGTGAAATAGGCCGAATTCTCGGTGCTGGAACCCATCGCGAATTCGTCGGTGTTGGTCTTGCCGAGGATCACCGCGCCGGCGCGCACGCAGCCTGTCCACCACGGTGGACTGGTACGGCGGCGATATAGCCTGCGAGGATCTGCGACCCGCACGTCGTCTCGCACCCCTTCGACGGTGATCACGTCCTTGATCGCCAGCGGGATGCCGGTCAGCAGGGGCAGCGTCGGCCAGGACGTCCCTGCTCTGCGCGCGGCGGCGATGACCGCGTCGGCCTCGGCGGCCTGCTCCAGCGCCAGTCTCCGGCGTCAGCGTCAGATACGCCTTGACGTCGTTATCGACGGCGAGGATGCGGTCGAGCACGGCCTCGTCAACTCGACGGCGCTGATCTGCGCCCGCCCGCAATTGGTCGGCGGCTTCGTGGATGGTGAGTTGATGCAACACAAACGCCTCGGTTTCAGGGTGATGACGGCGCGGTCAGCCGGATTGATCCAGGATCGCCTGCACCGGAAATAACCGCCCTCCGCGTCCGGCGCGTTGGCCAGCACGTCCTCCACGGGCAGCGACGGCGCGATGGCGTCATCGCGCATCACGCTGCGCAGGGGCAACACGGTTGCCGTGGGCGGGATGGCGGACGTATCCACCCCTTGCAGGATGGCGGCATAGTCGAGGATATCCGAAAGTTGCTCCGCGTACTCGGCCTTCTCTTCTTCGGTCAGGCCGAGGCGCGCCAGTGCCGCGATATGCTCGACCTGCTGTAATGGTCAGGGACATGAACAGGCTCCAGCAATGGAAAATGCGTCGCCCGGCATTATAGCACTGCTGAGACGACTGCCCAACTCACTCCGGTGTGAGGCGGAAATTTCAAACGTAGCCCGGATCGCGTGTTGGCTCGTCTTGCGCGTTATGTTATACTCCCACCATGTCCCCGTCAGGATTCAACTGCACGATTTCAGCGTCCGGCGCTCATGTTGCTGGCCGCGCTCATTGCGGCTGTGTCGGCTGTGCTGGCGCTTGCCGGTTGCGCTGCCTTCGCCCCGGCGACCCCGCCCGACCCGCTGGCCGAGTATCGCCCGGCGCTCAACCCGAGCTTCCCCATCTCCCCCGATCTGATAGACACTCTGGGGCAATACAGCATCACCGTCAGGGTAGACCCCGCCGCGCGCGCCTACACCGGCACGCTGGAGTTGACGTTGCCCTACACCGGCACGGCCCCGCTGGACGAGCTTTACTTCCGGCTTTACCCCAATCTGTATCACTTCGGCGCGCGGATGCAGGTGACCGGCGCGCGGCGTGGATGATGCACTGGTCAATTACGATTACTCGCCGACCCCACATCCATTCACATCACCATCCCGGAACCCGTCCAGCCGGGCGAGACGACGCGCATCGCTCTGGAGTTCAACGGCAAGGAAACGTGGGCCAGCAACCCCGGTACGTACACGATTTTCGGGACCAACGAGGGCGTTCTGACCCTCACCAACTTCTACCCGATCCTCGCCGCGCGGCGCACCGGATGGCTCGTGGGCGCTGGATGTGGCGAACCCGCAGGGTGACGTCGGCTTTCACGACGCCGCGTTCTATCGCGTCGACGTGACCGCGCCCGAAGATCAGATCATCGCGGCCACCGGCGTCGAGATCACGCGCACGCAACAGGCGACGGGCTGGGACACGACCCGTTTCGTGGTCGGCCCCGCGCGCGAGTTCTCTCTGCTGATGAGCCCGCGACTTCCAGATCGAGGAAGCCGAGGCGCTCGGCACGCGCGTTCGCTCTTACTTCAAACCCGAGGACGCGGCCAACGCGCGCACCGCCCTCTATGCGGGGCTGGCCGCGTTGCAGGTCTACAGCGACCGCTTCGGAGCCTATCCCTACAGCGACATGGACATCGTGCAGGCGCCGCTCACCTATCACGGCATGGAATTCCCCGGCATGAACCTGATCGGCGGGCAGACCTACAACAAGTTCCTGCAAGACCTGGAGATGCTCACCGTCCACGAGGTCGCGCACCAGTGGTGGTATAACCAGGTGGGCAACGACCAGGTGTTGACGCCCTGGCTGGACGAAGGGCTGGCCGAGTTCAGCACGCAATACTATTATCGCGACCGCTGGGGCGACCCCACCGCCGAGCAGTTGCAGCGCACCCGCTGGGCCGCGCCCGTCGCCGACGCCGAACGCCGCGGCAAGGATGCGCCCATCGGCAAGGCCGTCACTGAGTACGAGAACAACTACGAGACCATGGTCTACGGCAAGGGCGCGCTCTTCTTCGCCGCCCTGCGCGACCAGCTCGGCCCCGACGCCTTCGATCAGCTGCTCCGCACCTACCTCGAACGCTACCGCTGGAAGATCGCTACGCCCGCCGAATTCCAGGCCCTCGCCGAAGAAGTCTCCGGCCGCGACCTCGATGCCCTGTTCAACGAATGGGTGTACGGACAAGATGGAACAGAACAACTAGGCTCGTCTCAGATGAGGAAATCGATGGAGCAGCGGGCGGCCTACACCGCATTGCTGCAAACCCTGGGCAGCGCATCGCATGACGAAATTCCGCGCCGTGCTGGACGAGCGCGAAGACGGTTCATGAGGCATGACCGCGCGAACTCTCGCCCGAAGTCATCCGAGCGGCTTCGGGAAACGCTGTATCCTCCCAAAGCGTGAGTCGCATGAAGGCATCCGAGTTCGACAGCGCCTTCGATGACGGCGAATCGGTGACAGAGCATCTCGATCTCGCCTCCGCGCGCGCCGGCCCAACCTGGAGCAAAAGCGCGGTGCAACGTCGAGACTTCCCCGTGTGGATGATCGACATCGCTTGACGCGTGTCTGCGAAGACGCTACGACTGTTGTCTACACGTCGATGCGTGAAGCATCCGATCTCATCAAGATGTGGTTTGCACGCTCGGCGCCAGCCGGTCCCAACTGGCCAGCTGCTGGAACCCGACACCGCAATCACGCTGAAACAAGCAGAGCCTCGCGCAGCGGTCGGTCGCCAACTCCGCGTCGAACTGGCCTGACCAAACAACGCCCCCGAGATGATCTCAGGGGCGTTACAATCTGTCATCCGCCATTCGCTATAAGCTATCGGCCATCCGTCACTTTCTCCGGCAGGAAGAACCGCTTCGCGTTCACCAACGTGCTCGGCAGCTCCGTCCAGAAGCTCTTCTGGCTCACCTTCTGCCACACCCGTTTCGGGCGATAGAGATAGAAGCGCCGATACGCCTCTTTCCACTTGCGCACCACCATATCGGGATCGTAGTCGGGCATGGTGAAGCGCGCCTTGTCGCGACTGGATGGCGTAGTCCGCCCACTCGTTGGCGAAGATGTTGCCGTACTTCTCGATCACGTCGTACATCTCGGTGCCGGGATACGGCGTCGCCAGCATGAAGTTCGCCAGATCGGGGTCCAGCTCCAGCGCAAACTGGATCGTCTTCTCCATCGTCTCTTCGGTCTCCTGCGGCATGCCGAAGATGAAGAACCCCATCGTTTGCAGCCCGGCCTCGCGTGACCAGCGGAACGCGTTGCGCACCTGTCCAGCGACTGGCTCTTCTTGATCACGTTGCGCAGGATAGTCGGGTCGCCGCTCTCCACGCCGAAGCCGACGCGCTTGCAGCCGGCCGCCTTCATCAGTTGAAACAGTTCGGCGTCCCCGTGGTTCACCTTCATCCCGTGCACCGTGACCCACGGCACGGTGTTCAGCCCCTCGTCGATGATCCGCCGGCACAGCTCCTTGGCCCGATCCAGCTTCAGGTTCCAGATGTCGTCCGTCAGCCCGATCTCGGTGGCGCGCAGATCGTGCACCAGCCAGCGCCACTCGCCGATCACGTTCTCCACCGTGCGCGGCCGCCACGTGTCGCCGGTGATCGGCTTCGAGCAGTAGGTGCACTTGTACGGGCAGCCGCGGCTGGTCATGATCGTATAGGCGCGCGCGTTCGTGTCCAGCCCGTCGGTGAGCGGCTGCAAATTGGTGTAGCGCGTGATCTTGAACAGGTCGTGCGCCGGGTAGGGGATGTTGTCCAGGTTCGGCACCAGGCCGGCGCGGCGCGTTGACGACATCTCGCCGTTCTTGCGCCAGTAGAGCCCATGCACCAGCTCCATCGGGCGGCGGCCTTCCAGCGCGTCCACGAACTCGACGATGCTCTCTTCGGCCTCGCCCTGGATGACGTAATCCACCTCCGGGTGTTCCGGGCCGATCGACTCCTCCGGCATCAGCGTCAGGTGCGGCCCGCCCAGCACCGTGGTCATCCCCAGCGCGCTTGCCCTCCTTCGCCATCGTCCAGGCGTCGACGATCAGCGGCGTGACCGCGGTGATCCCCAACAATTCGTAACTGCCGCGCCGCACGATGGTCTCCAGCGGCTCATCCTCGATGGCCGCGTCGTAAATGCCCACCTGATGCCCCGTCTCGCGTAGCACCGAAGCCAGATAGCCCAGCCCCAGCGGGATGTGCTTGCGTGACGTCCAGACCTCAGATTCGGGAGAAGCGAGCAAGACTCGCATAGGTTATTACCTCGTGTTAGTTATAGCGGTGCTCGAACTCGCGCCGGTAGCCGATATCGCTGCTGAAGCTGGAGACCAGCCGCGCCCGCGCCTTCGTCATCCCGTGGCGCGACCATGCCCGGAAACCCCGCCGCGCCATCTGCGTCGGGTGATAGAGCTGCTTGCACAGCCAGTCGTACGCGCCGGTCAACTCGTCCACGCTCATCAGCGCCGGTTGATAGGTGACGTGATTCGTGTCGTAGCGTTCCCAGTTCAGCCCCTCGCCGTCGGCGGCCGGGTGCGGCAAAATGCGCCCCGCAGCGAGCAGACTCTTCGCGTTGCTCGGTGCCGGGATACGGCGTCAGGATGGTCGCGCTGACGCTGTCCAGCTCGCTGCCCTGGACCACGAATTCGCGCGCCTGCCGGAAGGTGTCCAGCGTGTCGCTGTCGAACCCGAAGACGAACAGCCCGACGACGCCGATGCCGTGCGCGTGGATCTGCGTGGATCACCTCTTGTGATTTCACGATATCGCCGCGCGCCTTGCCGCCCAGTTCCTTGCGGTTGCCGGGATTCACCGACTCGAACCCGATGAAGAACTTGTCCAGGTGCGCCTCGCGGGCCAGGTCGAGCAGATCCGGGTAGTTCGGCCACCATCTGCTCCGCCTGGCACGTCCAGCCGTCCAGCGGCAGCTTCGCCAGCGCGCGGAACAGCTCTTCCATGTAGTCTGGATAGAGCCGGAAGTTCAGCCCGAAATTGTCGTCGGTGAGGAAGAAACGGCGCAGTCGCCGTTGCTCGATCTCCGCGACCACCTCATCCACCGGGCGCAGGCGCATCTTGCGGCCCGACACGCGGATCGCCGTGCAGAACGTGCAACTCCGCGGGCAGCCGCGCGTGATTTCCAGATACGGCGTCCAGTAATTGCGATGCTCATCCACCTGCTTGCAGCACCCGATCCTGTAACAGGGCCACGCCCGAATCGAGCGGCGCCCACTCCTCATCCACGTACCGCTTCCTGAGCGTCCCCGCGTCGAAGTCGTGGATGATCTCCGGCCAGGTGCGATAGCCCTCGCCCACCACGATGGCGTCCGCCCACTGCTCGACCTCATCCGGGACGAGCGTCGCGTGCGCGCCGCCCACCACCACGGTCGCGCCCTGCGCCTGCATCCGCCGCGCCAGCATCTTCGACCGGTTGATCAGCAGCGTCTTGGAACTGATGCCCACCAGGTCATGCTTCCCCAGGGTGTGAATGGGCAGCTCCATCAGGTCTTCATCCCAGATCTCCACCGGCAATTCGGCGGGAACCAGGGAGGCGAGACGCATCAACGTGTAGGGCTGGCTGGTGCCCCGGCCCAGGAAACGCCCATCGCGCCGGGGTTGCACAAGGATGACTTTACGGATCGGCATTACACCGAAGCCTCGATCGCGTGACGCAATTCGGTCTTCTCCTTGCGCGGGACGACCGTGCGATAGGCCAGGCGCGCGTTGCGCCCGAAGTTGAGCCAGAAATCCTTGCGCGACATGGCCCGCGCGATGTACTTGGGCCGCCAGTAGAACTGGCGATACGCCTTGCGATACATCTCTTCCATCAACTCCGCGGTCAGGTCGCCGATCTCGAAGCGCGCCTTCTGATCGAAGAAGACGTAGTCCTCCCAGTCCGTCACCAGGAAGCGGCCTTCCTGCTTCACCTGCTCGTAGACGATGGTCCCCGGATAGGGCGTCATCATGCTGAAGTTGGCGATCATCGGGTCAATCTCGATGGCGAAGTCAATGGTGCGCTGCATGGTCTCGCGCGTGTCGCCGGGCAGCCCGATGATGAAGAACCCGATCGTCTCGATGCCGGCGGCTTTGGCGTTCTTGAACGCCTGCCGGATCGTGTCGTGATCCACGTGCTTGTCAATCTTGATCAACATCTGCGGGTCGCCGGTCTCCACGCCGAAGGCCGTCCGCCGCAAACCGGCGTTCTTCAGCTTGATCAGCAAGTCAAGGTCGGCCAGGTTCGCGCGGATGCCGTTCACGAAGATCCACGGCACGTGATTCAGCTTGTTCGCCACCAGATCATCGGCCAGCACGGCCAGCCGATTCTTGCGGATGTTGGCGCTGTCGTCGAGCACGCCGATCTCCAGCGCGCCCAGGTCATGCACCAGGTGTCGCCACTCCTCGATGACGTTCTCCGGCGACCGCGCGCGCCACTTGATCGGCATGATGCTCTGCGAGCAGAAGGTGCAGCGATAGGGGCAGCCCCGGCTGGTCAGGATGGAGAAACTGCGCGACCCGTCAATCGCATCGGTCGCCGGTTGCAGGTTGGTGTAGCCGCCCATCTTGAACAGGTGATAGGCCGGCCACGGCAGGCTATCCAGATCCGCGATCACCGGCGCATCCGCGTTGCGATGCAACTGCCCGTCGCTGGTCTTATAGCTGACCCCCTTGACCTCACCGAACAGATCGGTCTCCGGGTTCATCAGGGCCGTGGCGCTGCCCGACGCCTGATCGCGCAGATAGGCCTCCACCAGGTCGCAAATCTCGATCCAGGGGCCTTCGCCTTCGCCCCGCACCACCATATCCACGCCCGGCTGGCGCAGCGATTCGAAGTCCAGGTCCTCGGACACGACGCTGACGTGCGGCCCGCCCAGCACAATGGGGATATCTGCGGCGGCCTTGATGGCCGCTGCCGTGCGCCACGCCTGCTTCACCTGCGGCGTGTTGGCCGTGATCCCCACAATGTGCGGGCGGAACTCCTGGAGGAACTCCGCCAACGGCTGTTCCTCGACGTCGGCGTCGTAGATACGCACCTCGTCGCCGCGTTTTTCGGAAACCGCGCCCAGATACGCCAGCCCCATGTGCGGCGACGTCCGGGTGTCGAGAGGCAAACGGAACTTCGGATTAATCAGTGCGACTTTCAAGGGAAGTACCCTCCTGACAGCGGCTCTATGCCCGCTGTGATCTTTGCGGCGTGACTCCAGCCCCTAATGGGGGGACTTCGGCTCCGAAGAATCTCAGTGCAGTCTCAGCTATTGATCTTCATGAAGTGCAGCGCAGTCTTGAACAACTCGATCGGGTTGGCCTTCACCGGATGCACGCGATGATAGATCGCGTACCCCTTATGCAGCTTGTGTACCAACCAGAAGGAATTATCTACCACCGCGTTGTGAGGCAGCTTGATCAGCTTGCGGATCACCGGCTCCAGCCACGGCCACTCGGCCCCGATGGCGAACAGGCGCTGCAAATGCTCGCGCTGGCTCTTGTCCGCCTCATTCTCGAAATTGAGGATCGAATGGTCCCAGGCCAGTTCGCCGATATCCTCGAACGTGCCGACCATCAGATCATTATCCTGGGTGAACTGTCCCAACTCGGTGCCGGGGTAGGGCTGGAACAGGAACGCATAGGCATAGCTCATCTTCGCCGCCGCGTTCAGCCGCATGGTCTCCAGGTCATCTTCCAGCGTGCTGGTGGGCAGCCCCAGGATGTTGGTGGCGGTGATGTGCATCCCCGCGTCGCGCACCATCTGCCCGGTCTTGATGATATCCTCTTTGGTCATCCGCCGCTTGAGCAGCTCGACCCGGATGCGGTCGTTCGCCGCCTCGATCCCCATGCTGACGGTCTGGCAGCCGGCCCGCTTCAGCAACTCGATCTTGCGCGGATCCTTGACCAGCATATTCGCGCGCACGTTGCAGAAGAACGGCAACCCCACCTGCACCGGCCACTTCTCCGCGAACTCTTCGAGCCAATCGTTATGGATGATGAACAGGTCGTCAATGAAGATCGCCTGTTCCAGCGGCCAGCGCGCCCGCACCGTGTTCACTTCCGCAATGACGTCATCCACCTCGCGTTGTTGCCCGCGCTTCTCGCGCTTGTAAAGCTCGTAATACGCGTGATTGAAACAATAGGTGCAGTTGTAGGGGCAGCCGCGTGAGCTGATGAAGTGCTTCAGCCCGCTGCTCGCCAGCCCCGGATGCTTGTCGTACACCAGGGCGCGGTCGGGGTTGGGCAGCGCCGAAAGCTCGTGGATCAACGGGCGCACCGGGTTCTTGACGATCTCGCCCTCGACGTTGAACCACCAGTTCGGGATATCGGGGTGAAAGCCGCCATTGCCCAGCGCGTTCGCCAGGTCCAGCATCGCGCCCTCGCCTTCGCCCACGCAGATGCCGTCCACGCCCGGCTTCGCCGACCATCTCCGGGAAGAAGGTGGGGTGCGGGCCGCCGAACACGGACATGACGGGCTTCTTGCCCGCCGATTGACGAATCGGGTTGACGGCCTGGCGCAGCTTAAGGTTGGTATCCAGCGCGGCGCGTTGCGAACCGGTCATGATGCTATAGCCCACGATGTCGGGCTGATACTCGGCGGCGTATGCGACCGGGTCTTCCATGCTCTCCACGGTCAGGGCAACGTCATGGCCGGCCTGTTTCAGCACGGCGGACATTGACATAATGCCCTGCGGCTCGTAGCTCAGTTCTCGTTCAACAAATAAAACGCGCAATATGGGCCTCTCGATAGATCAATCTGACCGGCTTACCCCTTGATCACTGCCAGAGGTTCGAGCCGGGCGACGATTTTGGCGATGCCGGCAGCTTCGACGATTGCCACAACCTGGCTGACATCCTTATACGCTTGCGGGGCTTCTTCGGCCAACCCGGCCATGTTTCCCGCGCGCACCGCAATGCCCTGACTTTCCAGCTCGCCGCGCAGCCGGTCGCCGCGCACCTGCTTCTTGGCCGCCGATCGGCTCAACAGCCGGCCGGCCCCATGACAGCAAGAACCGAAGGTCAACGTCGCGCTCTCCGCCGCGCCGGCCAGGATGTATGAGGCGGTCCCCATGCTCCCCGGCGCCAGCACCGGCTGCCCCACATCCCGATAATCGGCCGGCACGTCGGGATGGCCGGGGCCGAACGCCCGTGTGGCGCCCTTGCGATGCACACACACGGTCATCTCGCGGCCCTCCACCCTGTGCTTCTCGATCTTCGCCATGTTATGAGCCACGTCGTAGACCAGGAACAAATCCCTGTCTCGCACCTTGCCCGCCAGCGCCTCTTCGAACGCCTGCCGGGTCTGATAGGTGAGCACCTGACGGTTGACCCAGGCATAGTTCGCGGCGCAGTTCATGGCCGCCAGATAGTTCCGCCCTTCCGGCGAATCCAGCGGGGCGCAAATCAATTGCCGGTCGGGCAGTTCATATCCGAAACGGCCGGCGGCCCGCTGGAACACTTCGATATAGTCGGTGGCCACCTGATGCCCCAGGCCGCGGCTGCCGCAATGAATCTGCACCACGACCTGACCGGGGCGCAGGCCAAAGGCGTCCGCCGCCTCCGGGTCGAAGATCTCGGCGACCTCGTCAATTTCGGCGAAATGGTTGCCCGATCCCAGCGTGCCGATCTGCCCCATCCCCCGTTCTTTGGCGCTCTTGCTCACCTGTGCGGGGTCGGCCCCGGCCATGCAGCCGCCCTCTTCGGTGTGCGCGAGATCCTCACGCCGCGCATACCCCTCGCGCCGGGCCCAATCGCCGCCTTCGGCCAGGATCTGATCCATCTCGGCCCGGTTGAGGTGTAAGTGCCCCTTGACGCCGACGCCGCCGGGCAGGTGCTGATACAATGCGTCGGCCAGCCGGTTCAGATGAGGGCGCACTTCATCCACGTCGAGCGCCGTGCCCATCACGCGGACGCCGCAATTGATATCATAGCCGACGCCGCCCGGCGAAATGACGCCATCGGGCAAGCGGGTGGCTGCGACCCCTCCGATGGGGAAACCATACCCCTGGTGAATATCCGGCATCGCCAGCGCCTGCCCCACGATGCCGGGCAGCGTGGCCGTGTTCACCAGTTGTTCCAGGGATCTGTCTTCCAGGGCCTTCGCGACGATGTCATCGTCGGCGAAGATATGCGCCGGGACGCGCATATCTTCGCGGAAGGATTGCGGCGCCTCATAACGATACTCGCCGATGCGATGCAGGTCATCACGGGTAATGGCTTTCATCTCCCCCTCCTTCGGCTGGAAACGAAACGCGCGGGCCTGCAACAACAAACTGCGGCAAGCCGATCACGGCCAGGCTCGAAAACCCGGCCGCCGCGCCGGCTCACCGCAGCGTTACGTCTCGTCTTAGTGGCAGCTACCGCAGCCGCTCGATCCACCCTCGGCCGCGCCGTCCTCCGCGCGGAACGAATGGCCGCAGCCGCAGCTCGATACCGCGTTCGGATTCTCGATGTGGAACCCGCCGCCCATCAGGCTGTCCACGTAATCAATCTGCGCGCCGGTCATGTAGCCCAGGCTTTGCGGATCAATGATCACGCGCATCCCATGCTGTTCGAAGACCGAATCCACGGTCCGCGGTTTATCATCAAAGGTCATGCCATATTGCAGGCCGCTGCAACCGCCGCCGCTGACGAAGACGCGCAGGCCATGCGTTTCGCGCACGCCCTTCTCTTCCATGATCGCCGATCAACTTCTCGGCCGCGGTGGCGGTCAGCGTAATGGCCGCCTGTTGTTCTTCCACTGTCTGCACTTCGCTCTCGTGTGTCGAGACCGCCATGATAATCCTCCGTAACTAGAGTGAATGACTAACGACTCAACGACTCAACTATCCGCCGATCTGGCTCATTTCCCTGGACTCCGCATACTCGTGTTCTTCCAACCTGTGTCCCCAGGGTTTATGATACGCCCCCGCAGCCATGATCTCCTGCAACATCTGCAAAATCGGCCCCGGCTCGCAGCGGCGACAATAAATCTACCTCATCATCGCGCAGCAGGCATAATCTGAGCCTGCCGTCCGCCGTCAACCGCAGCCGGGTGCAACCTTCGCAAAACGGCTCGGTGACGCTGCTGATGAATCCCAACTTGCCGGATGCCCCTTCCAGCCGGTAAGGCCTGGCGGGATCGTGACCGTTATGGCCCGGAACCGGCGTCAACGGCCCCAGCACGGCTTCGATCCGCGCCCGGGTTTCCGCCGAAGAGACCACCTGATTGACCTGGAAATCGGTGACGCTGCCGAACGGCATCAACTCGATGAACCGGACTTCCCACGGGTTCTCATAAGTCAGCCGGGCCAGTTCCACCACTTCATCATCGTTGAAGCCCGCGCGTCACCACGCAATTGATCTTGACCGGTCGCAGGGCGGCGGCCTCCGCCGCCTCGACGCCCCGCCACACTTCCGCCAGGTCGCCCCGGCGGGTAATGCGCCGGAACTTTTCCGGGTTCAGCGTATCAATGCTGATGTTCACCTGGTCCAGCCCCGCGTCGGCCAGCGGTTGCGCCAGTTCGGCCAGGCGCACCCCGTTGGTCGTCATCGCCACCCGCTCGATGCCCGGGATGGCCCGGATGCCCCGGACGAGTTCGACCACGTTGCGGCGGATTGTCGGCTCGCCGCCGGTCAGGCGAATCTTGTCAACGCCCAGGCTCGCCGCAACCCGGATCAGGGTCAGGATTTCATCATCCTGCATCAGCTCCGCCGGCGGCCGAAAGATGATATCTTCCGGCATACAATAGACGCAGCGCAGGTTACAGGCGTCCGTCAGCGAAACCCGTAAATAATGCAGATGTCGACCGATACGAGTCGTGCATTGCCGCAGGCGGCGGATCAATCAATATAATGCCGGACACCAATCGCCCCTATGAAGCCTTCTGCTCACTGACAGGCAGTTGCAGGGCATAGCGGCAGTGTGTCGTCCCATCCAATACGCGGGATTCGAGACGGATCAAATCGGGCATCAACTGATGGATCATCGCCTGATCCATCATGCACAACTCCGGGTGCTGATCGGCCACCCCCGTGTAGGGGCAATTGCACACGTGCAACTCATAAGTCCCGTTTTGCCTCTCCCAATGGGCGCTGTATCCCTGCTCGGTCAGGAATGACGCGATGATATCCAACTGCGCCTCCAGCGGCTCGCCGGGCGAGAACTTCGGCGCCTGATTGGCTGTCTTCTGGGCCAGGCGCAATAACAACTCGCGCAATTCCTGCGGCGGCAGGGTCGTCTTCAGCTCCTCCAGCATGTCCGCGGCCAGGACCGTGTTCCGCTGCGGGAAAAACCGGGCCGCCTCGTCGGTCAACTCGTACACCTGGCTCGGCCGGCCCGCGCCTTCACGTCGGCGGACGCCCGCGGCAAAGACCAGGTCTTCGCCGATCAGGATATCCAGATGATGGCGCACAGAAACCTGCGCCATCTCCAGCTTTTCCGCAAGCTCCGCCACGGTGGCCGACCCCTGCGCCTTGATGATCTCGATGATCCGCTGCCGAACTGCTTGCACGTTTGTTTTCCCTCACCCGCTGTCGCATCAAAGCGACGATCTGGCGACACGCTCATTGCTGCTTTTGTGTTTGGGGATGATACCATACCTCAAGGGCCTTGTCAATTACTAAGATTTTATTGAGAATTATTCGACACGGCGAGACTTGCCATAACGAACCTTAAAAGAAATGCAACGAACCTAACTTTAAGGTTAGATTAATGGCGCATGAGTGAGGCCACAAACTGTGCCGGCCCATATCGCGACCCCTATCGGTCGCGTAGAACGAACGTGCGTATGAAGGGCGTTCGACATAAGAATCCGCGAATCGCTCCGAAGTCCCGTGGCAGCGCCGAAAAAGGTCGGTTGTCTGAAATCGGATGACCTGCTAGAATCTCCCCACAACTAGCACGGACGGGGTCGCCCTCGTGAACCTCACGATGAGCCAATGACCCTCGCTTGATGGGTGTCGTTCGCCGATTAGTCCCGGAATGGTCGCCCAGACCATGTATCGGCGCAATAGGCCTTCAGAAGTTAGAACACGGTTTTTGGATCAACCGAGGGGAAGCAGAACGCTTCACCTCTTTCATCGTCGGATCAAGTCTCGCGGACCGGCCCCCTGTCGCGCGCCGGTCGCCTGTTGCCTTGTTCCGTCGCCGACTGGAGATGACCCGATGTACGCGCCTGATACTCCTGTAAGCCGTCCCCCGAAGGAGATCTGGGAAATCGCGCGCAGCCAGTTGCGCCTCCAGATGACCAAAAGCACCTATGACACCTGGGTGCGCGATACGTCCTGCCTCGCGTTCGAGGACGGCGCGTTTGTCATCGGCGTCGCCAACGGTTATGCCAAAGATTGGCTGTCCATGCGCCTGCGCCCGGTCATCAAGCGCACGCTGACGAGCATCCTGGGGCAAGCCGTAGACGTGTCCTTTGTGGTGCAGTCTGCGGCCGCTGCGGAGGACGACGCCCGTTCAGGCGGCCCGCTCCTCGACTATTCGGCTGCGGAGGCGACCCTGCCGGAAACGCTGGTGATGCCGGAAACCGTGAGCCCTGCAACCGGCGCGAGCCTGAACCCGCGTTATACCTTTGAGACCTATATCGTCGGCTCATCGAACCGCATGGCCCATGCCGTGGCCCTTTCCGTCGCCGAGCGCCCCGGCAACGCCTATAATCCGCTCTTCATCTACGGGGGCAGCGGGTTGGGGAAGACCCACCTGCTTCAGGCGATCGGGCATATGGCGCAGCGCCAACACCTGCGCGTGCTCTACGTCACCTCCGAACTGTTCACCAACGAACTGATCGCGGCCATCCGCACCCAGTCCACCGATCAGTTCCGCGCGAAGTACCGCAACACCGATCTGCTCCTGCTGGATGACGTCCACTTCATCGCCGGCAAAGAGCAGACGCAGGAAGAGTTCTTCCACACCTTCAACGCCCTGCATTCCGCCAACCGCCAGATCGTCCTCACCAGCGACCGGCCGCCGCAGGCCATCACAACGCTGGAAGAGCGGTTGCGCTCGCGGTTCGGCTGGGGCATGACCGCCGACATCCAGCCGCCCAACCTGGAGACGCGTATCGCCATCCTTCAGGAGAAGGCCGCCTCCATGGGGCGCTACGTCCCGAACGAGGTCCTGACCCTCATCGCGCAACGCGCGCATCGCAACATCCGCGACATGGAAGGCGCGCTCACCAAAGTGCTGGCCCACGCCGAGCTATTGCGCCGGCCCCTCAACGCCGCGCTCGTCGAGGATGCGCTGGCCTATCTCGCGCCCGCCCAGGGCAAGCTCACCCTCGAATCCATCCTCGAGTCGGCGGCGGCCTATTTCGGCGTGACGACTGAAGAACTCACCGGCCGCAACCGCAGCGCGCGCATCGCCCTCCAGCGTCAACTGGTGATGTACGTCATGCGCGAAGAGACCGACGCCTCCCTCCCGCAGATCGGGCAGGCGCTCGGCGGCCGCGACCACACCACCATCATCCACGGCTGTGAGAAAATATCCACGGAACTCGACGGCAATCAGGACTTGAATCGCCAGCTCAACGAGTTGCGTAATCGCCTCTACGAACCGGTTCGCGCCCGCTAAAGGCTCGATCTGTGGATAACCTGGGGTCAGCCTGTGGGTAACCACGGGCGATTGTGCATAACTCCTGAGCGCAAAACCGGACGCGCCCGGAGATTGATGAAAAGCCCTGAGTCTAAATCCCCTTACTGTTGACGGATGCCAGGATTGGAAGTAGAATTTTGGTCAGTGCCAGTAGAGGAGGAAGGTGATCCTCGGTACGGAGGTTATACCATGGCCACGTCAATAGATTACCGTCAACGATTGCTGGATGAAACCAGCGACCTTTCCCCCCATGAGATGCAGAAAATCTACGAGACCGTCGTGTTTCTCAAGGAGAAGTTTATTCTTGCTGATGAAGCACGCTACGACACCCCTTCCTGGATCGAAGCAGAGCGGGAAGCAACCGCAGCTTACAAACGCGGGGAGATAAAGCGGTTTCATACACTCCGCGAGGCGGCTGATTATATCGAAGCCGGGGTGGATGACACGGCGGAGTAAAGGCGATGGAACTGGTACTTTCGCCGCAGTTCGAGAAGGGCATGCGGCGGCTCGATCGCAAGACTCGAGATCTGGTTTACGCAAAAATCGAGTTGTTCCTTGCAGACAAAAGCCATCCTTCACTACGATATAAACCGGTGCAGAAACTCAAACACCTGCGGCCGCCGGTCAAGGAAATCTCTGTCACCATGAGCATCCGCATCACCTTGCAGGAGTTTGAGGACCACATCTATCTGCGTAATGTTGGTGGACACGAAATCCTGCCGTGAGATACTTGTCGGTTTCCATTGATGGTCTCGACATGCAAAGGGCCCCTCTCACACCACTGCAAGATGTGAGAGGGGCCTTTGGCATGTCTGCTGATTCGCCTACGCCTCGACCGGCTCGGCCTCGACTTCCTTATAGAACGAGATTTCCCCGTCCTCGTAGTCGCCCACGATCGAGTCGCCCGCCTTGAACTTCCCCTCCAGCAGCGCCATCGCCAGCGGATCCTGCACGTATTGCTGGATCGCCGCTTATGGAGATTAAGAATTTAGTTCGGTAAATGTCATTCTGAGCGGGCCGACCCCGAAAAGGTCGTCACGGTGTGCCACCAGCGAAGAATCTCAGTGAGTGACGGTGAGATTCTTCGCTGGTTTCTCGCCGTAATGAGCGTTTGTTGGTAGACCCGCTCAGAATGACCATGACGCTTATTACCGGAGTAAATTTTAACCTCCATCGCGGCCGCGCGCCGTAGGCCAAGTCATAGTCGTCCTCTCCAGAAAGTCGCCAACCCGGCCGATCGGGCGCAAAGGCGGGCTCACGCCTGGGCGGCAACCAGTCCAGTTCAACTCGATGTTTATCGTCCCTGGCCGGGCTGCTTGTGTCCAAAGGCTTGCTACTAATTTGTACCAGGTCTTACATATTTTTGTGTGTCTCATGCGCTATAAATGTGAAACTCTCGAACTTGTATTCACCGCAATCTGTGTGGAGGTTACGGATGTCTCGATCTGCGCGCGAGTCTCGCGTTGCTTCTTCTGCTCGCCCTGCTGCCTCTATTCCCGGCGTGTCCTGTGCAGGCGGACGTCACGCAGTGGCGGGGAACGATCACCACCGAAAGGCGTTACAGCGAAAACATGGGCAACGGCAAGGTGAGGTGGGCCAAGCTCCTCGTAGTTACACGCGAGATTACTGCCTTGGCGATGGCACGCCCTTCGTCGGTGACTACAGGGATGGCCTCGGCAGGCGGCTGGGCGCTGATGTCATGCCCGCAGCCTGGAGCGCATCGTGGCTTGCTCGCGTTCATCGCTCGCCTGTCCTCGGCGCCGAACGATCCGCACTTCTAAACGCGCGTGCTCAGGCAGGGCCAGCGGCTGCCAAGGTCGCAGAACTCCACCCTCATAAATACCGGTGATTGAATCGCTCATGACTGCTACTCCCGCTCCGCATAACGCTTGGCTATATACTGAGTCTAGCACGGATAACTCGACGCGGCGAGCGGAAATCCGAACGCGTCTGGAGTCGTCGCTCTCGCCGATCGCGTGCCTAGGACTCCGATCGACCGCCAAAAACGCGGCTTGTGCGTGGCGTAGTGGTCAGCCGACGAACGAAAAAGGCTTCTCTCACATTGCTTCAGAGTGTCAGAGAAGCCTTTGACTCATCTACGTCGTTTACGCCTCGACCGGCTCGGCCTCGACTTCCTTATAAAACGTGATCTCCCCGTCCTCGTAGTCGCCCACGATCGAGTCGCCCGCCTTGAACTCGCCTTCCAGCAGCGCCATCGCCAGCGGATCCTGCACGTATCGCTGGATCGCTCGCTTCAATGGCCGCGCGCCGTAAGTCGGATCCCAGCCCGCCTCCGCGATGAACGCCCGCGCCCGGTCCGTCAACCGCAGCGACATCTGCTGGTTCGCCAGCATCCTCCGCAGCCGCCCAAGCTGGATATCCACGATCTTCGCCAGTTCCTCGCGGTTCAGCGAGTGGAACATCACGATGTCATCCACGCGGTTCAGGAACTCCGGCGGGAACTCGCGCCGCAGCGCCTCCATCGCCAGCCGCTCCTTCTCTTCCTCAGAGAGCGACGGGTCATTGATGAACTGGCTGCCGATGTTCGAGGTCATGATCACCAGCGTGTTCTTGAAGTCCACCGTGCGCCCCTGGCCATCGGTCAGCCGGCCATCGTCCAGCACTTGCAGCAGCATGTTGAACACCTCGCGGTGCGCCTTTTCGATCTCGTCGAACAGCACCACGCTATAGGGCTTGCGCCGCACCGCCTCGGTCAGTTGGCCGCCCTCGTCATAGCCCACGTAGCCCGGCGGCGCGCCGATCAGCCGGCTCACCGTGTGCCGCTCCTGATACTCGCTCATGTCAATGCGGATCATCGCGTTCTCGTCGTCGAACAGGTACTCGGCCAGCGCCTTCGCCAGCTCCGTCTTGCCGACGCCCGTCGGCCCCAGGAAGATGAAGCTGCCGATGGGCCGATTCGGGTCCTGCAACCCCGCCCGCGCGCGTCGCACCGCGTTGGAGACGGCGTGAATCGCCTCCTCCTGGCCGATCACCCGCTGATGCAGCCGGTCTTCCATCTGCACCAGCTTCTCGATCTCGCCCTCCATCATCTTGCTGACCGGGATGTGCGTCCAGATCGAGACGACTTCGGCGATCTCTTCGGCGCCCACTTCTTCCTTCAGCAACATGCCGCGCTGCTGCATCTCGCCCAGGTCACTCTCCGCCTGCCGCAGCGCCTGCTCCAACCCCGCCAGTTTGCCGTATTGCAGTTGCGACGCCGCGCCGTAATCCGCGCGGCGCTGCGCCTGCTCGATCTGGACGCGGGTCTCCTCGATCTCCTGCTTGAGGTTCGCCACCCGCTCGATGATCTCGCGCTCGCGGTTCAGGCGCGCGTCCAGCGCCCGCTGCTCCTCTTGCAGATCCGCCAGCTCTTTCTCCAGCGTCGCCAGCCGCGTCTTGCTGGCCTCGTCGCTTTCCTTCTTCAGCGCCTCGCGCTCGATTTCGAGCTGCATGATCCGCCGCTTGATCTCGTCCAACTCCGCCGGGTCCGACGTGATCTCCATCCGCAGCCGGCTGGCCGCCTCGTCAATCAGGTCAATCGCCTTGTCGGGCAGGAAGCGGTCCGAGATATAGCGATGCGACAGCATCGCCGCGGCGATCACGGCCGCGTCGGTGATCCGCACGTTGTGATGCACCTCGTAGCGCTCTTTCAGCCCGCGCAGGATCGAAATGGTGTCCTCCACCGACGGCTCATCCACCAGCACCGGCTGGAAGCGCCGCTCCAGCGCCGGGTCCTTCTCGATGTGCTTGCGATATTCGTCCAGCGTGGTCGCGCCGATGGTGCGCAGTTCGCCGCGCGCCAGCATCGGCTTGAGCATGTTGCCCGCGTCCATGGCCCCCTCGGCCGCGCCCGCGCCCACCACCGTATGCAGCTCGTCAATGAACAGGATGATCTGCCCGGCGGAATCCGTGACCTCTTTCAGCACCGCCTTGAGCCGTTCCTCGAACTCGCCGCGGTACTTCGCGCCCGCCACCAGCGCCCCCATGTCCAGGGCGACGATCTTCTTGTCCTTCAGCCCTTCCGGCACGTCGCCGCGCACGATCCGCTGCGCCAGCCCCTCGACGATGGCCGTCTTGCCGACGCCCGCCTCGCCGATCAGCACCGGGTTATTCTTGGTGCGCCGGCTCAAAATCTGGATCACGCGGCGCACTTCCTCATCGCGGCCGATCACCGGGTCCAGCTTGCCCTGGCGCGCCGCCTGGGTCAGGTCGCGGCCATACTTCTCCAGCGCCTGATACGTGGTCTCCGGGTTCTGGCTCGTCACCCGCTGGCTGCCCCGGATGGAGGTCAACGCCGCAAGGATCTTGTCGCGCGTGACGCCGGCGCGCTGCCAGCATCCTGGCCGTCTCGCCGCCGTTGCGCCCCGCCAGCGCCAGCAGGATATGCTCGGTGCTGACGTAGTCGTCCTTCATCGCCGCCGCTTCGTTCTGGGCGTCTTGCAGCACTTTCGATGCCGCCTGGCCCAGCCCCACCTGCACGGCCCCGCCGTACACCTTGGGCCGGCGCGCCAGCTCCGCCTCGAGTTGCGCCTGCAACGTCGCCGGGTTCACGCCGATCTGCTGGATCGCTTCCGACGCCACGCCGTCGGCCTGCTGCAACAGCGCCAGCAGCAAGTGTTCGGGTTCAATCTGATTGTTGTTATAGCTTTGCGCGATCTCCTGCGAAGCCGCCACGGCCTCCTCCGCGCGCTGGGTAAAACGATCGAGTCTCATAGATACCTGCCCCTCCTTCGATATGATGCCATCATCATATCTTACCCCGCCATCTGTTAGAACAATATTGGTGAAACGTTAGTAAAATGTGTGAGCGCGATGACCCTTCCGGCGGTCTTCGCCGTTCCGTTCTGTCGCAAGGCGCTTCCGTCATGATCCGCTATCCGCTAACAGGCGTCGAATTGTGGCCGCAGTTGCTTTGTCAATCTGATCATCTGCGAGCATCTGCTCGAGTTCGTCATCCGTATATTCGCGCAGTTGCATTTCGTCTATGTACAGGCGTGAGCGTGTCCAGACGAGCGCCTCGCCGGGCGCGCCGATCCGCAGGCCGCTGCGCCTGCGAACTTCAGGATCGTCTACGAAGTGCCGGCGGTTGAGCGTGACGAGGAAATCGGTTCGCGCCTCTTTTGCCGCAACCAGAATGGGGAGGTCTGCTTCATGGGCGATCGCTCCATGCCAGGCCGTAACTTCAGCAAGGGAGGGATCTCTTACGATGCGGATATTGGCGGCGCGGCAGCGTTTCGCGGAAAATCGGCAGCGCGTGCAATGCTTTGCGCGCAATCGCGCGTTCAGTCTCGACGATCACCTGTTCCGAAACCGTGATGCGTATTGCTCCTGCCTCTGCGAGCAGCAACAGCACACGCGCCGCTCCTCCGGCGGAAACCACCCCGGCGAAGAGCGCACTGGAATCAAAGAACAAATCAGGGCGAGTTGGGTGGGGAGACGGTGACATGGCGATGGCCCGATCCACGCCGTCTATTCTGTCGTCGCGAAATGATCCCGGTAGTACGCCTCACGCTCTTCTTCGAGACACAGCAGAACATCGTCAACGCTCACATCTGCTTCCTGCATCATCTCGGCGACGCGATCACCCAGGGCGGCTACACGGCTGACGCGCGGCGTGAGCATGATGTTGCCGTCGCCCAGATCAACCAGAGAGAAGACGTCGCCTGGCTCTAACTTGTAACGTTTGCGCAGCGCGGCAGGAAGCGTCAGTACGCCCTTTTCACGCAACTGAATCGTAGATTCGATCATCGCACACCCCGGATGGAAGAAATACTGCTTTTCTGCTGTAATTATACGTTAAGGGCCAGGCCTGTCAACCATCCGACACCGGGCGCACGAAAGGGAGCATGATTGGCGAGCGCACACGCCCACAATGGGAGCTCATATCGTGGTATGCTGCCGCTCCCGCGCAAGATCGGGAACCAGCAGATCAAGGGCCTGGCGCCGCCGCACACCGGAACCCGAAATGGCTGTAGGGAATTTGCGTGTAGTAGTAGTGGCGGTACGCCACGCGCAGGAATTCACTGTCTCTCCACGCGCCCCCGCGCAGCACCTTCTGACTGCCGGTTCCTGGTCCGGGCGGGTTGATCCCCGGCGAGACGTCATAGTAATCACTTGAGTACCAGTCGTTCACCCACTCAAACACGTTGCCCGCCATGTCCAGCGCCCCGTACGGGCTGGCCCCCGCCGGATAGCTACCCACTGCACTGGTGTCGCCTACGCACTCACCATTGCTCCAACCATTCACGAGCGCGCAGGTCGGGCTGGCGTCGCCCCACGGGAACGCCCGCGTATCGTTCGCCCCGCGCGCCGCCTTCTCCCATTCCGCCTCGCTCGGCAGCCGCTTGCCGGCCCAGGCGCAGTATGCCGATGCCCGATACCAGGTCATGTAGATCACCGGGTAGTTGGCATAGGTCGGGTTGTCGTAGTACGAAGGACGAGTACGAGAATCGCTATACTTCGGCGGAGTGCAGCCTCCCGCTGCCACGCATTGCGCGTACTGGGCATTCGTCACTTCCGTCCGATCAATGTGGTAGGCGTCCAGATACACCGTGTGCAGCGGCAAATCGTCGCCTTCGCAGTCGTAGCCGCCGTTGTGCGCCGGGTCGCAGCCCATCTGGAAGGTTCCGGCGGGTACATCCACCATCTCGCCGGGCAACGGCGGCTCGGCTTCCTTTAGCACCAGCGGCAGAAATAGCCGGAAGGTAGCATTGGGCGCAGCGTTTGATTCATGGCCCTCCTGAGCGAGGGCTTGCAGCTGCAGGTTAACGCTGATGAGGAGAACGGCGAGGATGAGGAAGAGAAAGCGACGAAACGCAACAGGAACCGGGACATGCACGATGAGCCTCCTTTGGCTGGTACACGATGGGTTATATTGCTCCCACACACTATACGCGTTGCGTTCGCAAGACTATGACGCGGCGCGGCTTTGAGGTCAGTCAGTAGTGTCCGTCAGCCGATAGACCGCGACGGGGAACTTCATATTGCTGGCGATCAGCCCGCGCCGTTTCAGCGCCTCCACCGCGGCGCTGTTCACCGACTCCGGCGGGCCTTCCAGGGGATGCAGGACGTGGGTCTTCGCGCCGTCCAGCGTGCGGTGCGCCTTCAGGGTCGCCCCGTCGCGCATCGCGCTGAGAATCGCTCGCTGTTCGGCGTCGAGAGTCATAAAGTCCCAAAAAGCTTCAGGCTGACGCAGAGTTCCATGCGTGTCAGTATTTTACATCAACAGGTGCTAGACGGCGTTAGGGGAGGTTGGGCGAAGTGGTGTAAGAGAGGCCGCGCATTGATCGCACCGTGTTAAGCAACGTCAGCGTTGTAACGTCGTTCGATTTCGGCAAAGTAGGCTAAAAACTCGTCGGGCACGATGTCGGCGCTGCGCGCACGCGGGAGGATGGCTCGAAAGTGCTGCACTAACTCGGGCCACTCAATGACGCCAGATCTTAGCATAAACGACACGTCTTCCAGATCGGATTCGAAACCGCGCGCGATCTTGCTCAATGCAATGCTGTACGGATCGAACAAGTAGACCTCCAGCAGCCCAAAGCGGCCAACGAGGCGCCGTCGCTCTGGCGCGCCCGGCGGCAGCGGGATGAACTCTCCCAGGGGAACCTCCTCGAGGTCGAGATGCAGTTCGTCGGCCAAACGCATCAGGGCGCGCCGGAACGCTTGATCTATCCCCGCCGGCGCGTCGGCCATGTAGTCTACATCGAGAGTCTCGCGGGGGCTGCCCAGCAGTCGAAGTGCGGTCCCGCCGAGTAGATAGAGGTCTGCATGCTGAGTGCAGCTTTCGCCGAGACGTACGAGAAGAAGCTGGAGCGACTCCGGTGTTACGGGTTCCATCGCTGCTCTGCGCGCCACCGCCGGACGAGTTTATGCGCCACGTTCTCATAGGCGCCGGCCCAGTTAACGGCTGAGCCGGCATACACGCGATGCGCCGCCCCCAGACTCGCCAGCCGCTCCGCAGGTGTGCCTTGCTCGGGCACACCCAATTCGCTGGAGAAGAAGTCCGGCAGCCATTGCCAGGATTCAGCCAAGTGCGGACGCAGCAAGTCAGCATAGGATCGCTGCAGCAAGACAGACGCGGTATAGTAGAACCGCAGGGCCATTTGCTCCGAAGGCGACAATTGCGCCAGCGCGGCGCTGATCGCTCCGGAATAGGCGGGATGCGCCAGCAAAACCGCAATCACCGCCTCACGGACGCGCACGCTCGGCTGGCGCATCAAGTCAGCCAGTAGGGCTTCCGGGGAGCGGAGCTGTTCGATGGCAATGCCGCCCTGGCGCGACAGGTAACGAATGTCCAGCCGCTCCAGCTCGGCCACAATCAGATCCTCGGCCGCCAACCGATCCGTTCCTTCGACGTATCGTTCTTCCAAGGTCAGACCCTCACTGCCTCGTGCGCCGAATTGCGGAGCCGCCCCGCGCAACGTGCAGCCGATCGCGATTATAGCAGACAACACATCAACTGGGAACAGATCAGCGAACTGCGTAGCAGGTTGCCCTGCTGTTCGGCGTCGAGGGTCATAAAAACTCTCGGATCGGAAGCGCGTGGATAAGAACCAGCTTCCGAAGAGCGTATCAGGCAGATGCGGTTTGCTTCGTAGCCGTTGACTTGACCGGTATGCTTTCCAGATAAAGAGTATCGTAACTCAAATCTACGCCCCCCGGCCACTCGACGGAACCGGCGACGACCCGCGCTGCCGAGAACAGCGCGCGGTCTTGTAATCGGGTAAAAACGCCTCGATACAGATAAGGCGTCGCATCAAACACGCGTCGTTCGCCGTTCTCGAACAATATCTCCAACCGGTATTCATCCAGCGGCTCAACAGACTTCACATACGGATTAATTTGCGGCTCCTACTTCAGCGGCTCAAATGGAAATCACGGGCATTGTGCTGGCTCCACTCTCTCCGTGAACCGACTCTGACGCGACACCACTGTGTCTCAGTCATTTTACATCACCGGTGGTATCTTCTCAAGCATTGCCGTTATACCCTGCCAACACCTGCAACATCGGGATCACGTAGCCCAGCCGCTTGCGCATCTCATCGGGGCTGGCCTCGCGTTCGCGCTCGCAGCTCCGCCGCGTCGCGCCCCAGCAAATACGGGTCTTCCCACGCCAGCCAATCCACCTCGCGCACCTCCAATTCGTCGCATAGCCCCACGATCATCTCGGCCAACATGCTCATGTCTGGCTGCGTGACGGCGGGCATCAACCGCGCCAGCCGCCCCGCGCTGATCGTCATGTAGCACCACGCGAAATCGAGCGAACGCCCCAATAGCGCCTCCCCCGCGGTGGTGATGGCCCCCTCCATCACGCGGTAGTTGGCCGGATGCGTGGCCCAGGCCGCCGCCGAACGGTGATAGAGCCGCGGCGTCTCTGCGTGCGTCGCGGCATTCACGTCGGCCAGATAGGCGTCGCGGAAGTCGCTGCCCAGCGCGTAGACCACGCGATCCACGAACCCCAGGTGGAGCGCCTGCTCCGGCGGGCTGACCGCGGCCGCATGGCGATACAGTTCCGCAAACTGGTCGCCGGGGCGCGCCGCATCGCCGCCGTTCAGCACATCGAAGAACGGTTCGCCGTCGAGCCAGGCGGCCCAATCGGGCTGCCGCGCAAGCGTGACCGCGGTCACGGATAACAGACCGCGCGCAAACGCCTGTTTGAGGAAGGGGGTGGCGTGCTTCAGATGGGGAAAGAGGATGCCGGCGGGGTCGTGCATCGGCATGACGATGGCGGGGCGCATGCGATCTACTCTCACTCTCGCCCCTCTCCAACGTGCTTCCAGCGTGTTTTTCATATCAGGCCGGGAGTTCATTCCTGGCCGGGTCGGCCTGGACAACGTGCACTTCGCTAGAGGGTTTCTGGTCAGCCCAGGTCTTTGGCGTACTTCTGCAACTCGCGCTGGCTGATCTTCACATAGTCATCGCGGATGATCTCCGCCATCTCCTGCGGCGTCAGCCGGATGCTCAGGATCTCCAGCGCGTCTTCCGGCGACTCGCCGTAGGCCAGCTTGTGCTTGCCGTTGGTGAGGCTGAACAAGATACATGTAGTGGGGGTTGCTGAAGCTGCTCATTACGCCTTCGTCAACGCCTGCGCGTAGAGGCCCTGATACCCGCGCCGCGTCTCTTCCGACGTCAGCCCGCGGTTGACCTCCGCGTCATATTTGCCCGCCAGCAGTTCGCGATAGAAAGTATAGTCCACGCCCTTCACCTTCTCGTCATCCGGGAACCGATGATAGTTCTCCATGGACATCAGGCTCTTCCCCTCGGCGATGATCTGGAAGCCCAGCGCCGAGCCGGGATAGGGCGCGTAGTAGGAGATGGACGGGTAGACGCGCTTCATCCGTTTGAGCATCCGCATCGTCTTGAAGGCGTCCTCGTGCGTCTCGCCGGGGATGCCCAGCATGATGTTCGCCCAGAAGCGCGGCGGCTCCTTGCCCTGGCGCGCCATGTCGTCGCCCACGCGGTTCACCAGATCAATCGTGAAGTTGTTGTCGTCCTCCGTGCATTCCTTGTTGAGCAGCCGCAAGATGCGGTCGCTGCCCGACTCGAAGCCGATCGAGACCATATTCCAGTCGGTCTCGCGGATCAGCGTCTCGAACAGGTCGGGCCACTGGCGCACGGTATCCGAACGCGCGGCGGCCCAATACGGCCACGGTTTGTTCGCGGTGCGCGGGTATTTCTCGATCCACTCGCGCAGCCAGCTCGGATTCTGGAAGAACATCGAGTCGTGGATGACGATCGAGCCGACGCCGTAGTTGCTGTCGAGATAGTTCAGCTCCTCGATCACCGCGTCCACCGGGCGGCGGCCCATGTTCGGGATGTACGAGTTCTCGTTGCAGAACACGCACTGCCACGGGCACACCCGGCTGGTGAGGATCGTGGCGACCGGCGGCGGCCCCCAGCCGCATTCCGGCTCCAGCGGCCAGTTGAACTTCCGGCTCACCTTCCGGCTCGCCGGCCTGGGCCACAGCGTCCGGTCAATCATCGGCCATTCGGCCATCGAGCTGGCCCCGACGCCCTGAATCAGGCGCGGGAACGCCGCGGGATCGCGCACCAGATCCACGATGATCTTCTCGCCCGGCCCCTGGCAGATGTGGTCGAAATAAGGCACCCGAAGCATCTCATCGGGCGCGACGGTCGCGTGCATCCCGCCCGCCGAAACCATGCCGTGCGGGTTGACCTGTTTGAAAATCTCGGCGGCTTTGCGCCCAGCGGGAAACGTATAGCTGCGCACGTTCATCAGCGCCATGTCGTAGCCCGCGAGCTGTTTCTTCAGTTGATCCCATGAGGTCACGGCGCGGGTAGACACGACATCGGTCATGATGCCGTTTTGGTGGAGGATGGTGCGAAGCAGCCCCAGCCCGTGGTCTTGCCACTGCTCGTGGGGGCCGTCCGGGTGAACCAGGTCGCCCAGGTCGCCCAGGTCTATCCAGACGATTTTCGCTTTGCTCTTCGTCCACGGAAGCTCAATGCGCATCGTGTTTCAAACGCCTCATTGTCGAACAGAATGCAGCGAGTGAACCCGGCTCAAATGGGCTCCCGAGCATTGTGCTTTAAAGGTCACGAATTACCTTCGCCGGTCGCGCATGGCAGGTAGCTCCGGCGATGAATTTGTTTCAACTTTCGCTATTTTATCCGATAACGGGCTGTCGGTCAATCTGTGGAGGTTGCAGATGGAGATGTGGGGAGAGAGGCTCCGCCGGAAGCCACCGCATCTTGCTCAGCGACTCCCGGCGAAATATCGTGTAGCGGATTTTTCAGGCTGCGCCCGCCTGCGGATATGTGGTCTCCGCAGCGGTCAGCAACGCGTAGCCCAGCAGGGCCAGGCCCCCGAAAGACGCCAGCCCCAGGGCTGCACTCGCCGTGGCGGACAGATCGAGGAAGTTCCCCGTCAGCGCCTGGGAAACAATCCCCAACAGCGTAAACAACGGCAGCCACACGGCCGCCAGCAGCGGCAGCGCATTCCAGCGCGGCAGCAGCTTGCGCCGGATGCACGCCACGCCGAACACCAGCAACCCGCCGAACATGAACGTCATCCCGAGAAGAACATCGGCCAGGCTACCGAACTGTCCGGGTTCCCCGTGCCGATGACGACGCCGAGCCGCGGCGACCAGGGCGCTGAACGCGCCTGCGCCCAACCCAAAACGCCCCCATGCTCCGGCGGCGCGCCCGTAACGGATCAGCAGGCCCACCATGCCCAGTGCGCAGAGCAAGAAGCCAAAGACGATGAGAAAGCCGTCGCTTGCATTGGCAAACCGGTCAATCGGCAGCTGGCTCATGTTGTCCGGGTTATAGTTCGGGCGGCTGTGCGCCGGTAATCCGATGGTGAGCGAGACGGCGCCCATCAACAGCGCCCACCCACTGAGCTTTTGAAACGTTTCTCGTGTCATCTGAATACCTCCGCTGGCATATTCTTCGATTGTCGTGCGGATATAATCGCCCAAGCGTCTGCGCCCACAGGATCAACAGCGTCGCCGGGCCGCCCTGTGTGATGCGCCGCGCGGCAGCGATCTCGGAAGAGCTGCGCCATCGGCTCGCCATATTCGGCGCGGAAGGCAGCCGGGTAAGCGCGTAACATGGCCGCGTATATCCGTGTGGAAAGGGCAACGGATCGGGCTTCGGGTTGTCTATGCGTCATTTTGCACCGCCTTCAGCCGACTGCGTTCAAGACTTGCTTCAGGCGTGCGACGGCGACCTGTCGCGAGAGCCGTTCCGCTTCGGCCTTCAGCACGCGTTGCCCCACGCCCGTCAGGCGATAGTAGCGTCGCCGCTCATCGTCCAGCGCCGGGTCGGGACGCCGGTCGCTCTCTTCGATCAACCCGGCCGCCAACATGCGCTTGATCGAGCCGTAGAGCGTGCCCGGTCCCATGCTCATCTCGCCGTTGCTGCACGCTTCAACTTCGAGCATAATCGCGTAGCCGTGCTTCTCGCCATCGGCCAGCGCCAGCAGGATGTTGAATACCGCCGGCGTCAGTGGGAGCATCCCGTCGGGAGCGGATTTCGTTTCGACCATCGTGTCCCTCCAAATTCCTTATATCGAATGCGGATATATCTATTGCGGATATAATATTCCGTTATGTGACTTTTGTCAAGTTAAATTTTGACGAGTTTTTGAAATTCGTAAATTGCCCTCTCCGTCGCGCTGCGCTATCATGTGAGCCTACGGAGCGCAGCACGCCCATGGGACGCGGAACCTACGAGCACAACTATACGCAACTGAACCTGCCCGCGCTGGCCGTTGAGGACGCGAGGGACGCAGCGCCCGTCGTCGTGCCCCTGCCCGACGGCCTCAGCGGTGACGGCCCGGCCCAGGTCGCGCTCTATTGCGCCGAGAACCTGGCCCTGCTGGAGCAGCCTGGCGCGGCGTGGGCCGGGACGATGCAACTGCTCTATCTCGACCCGCCCTTCGGCAGCGGCAAAGCATACTCTGCGCGCGTGGAGGGCGAACGCGGCCGCCAGTCCGCGGCGGTGCGCGCCTATCGCGACGACCGCGATTTCGACGCCTATCTGGCGTGGCTCTTCCGGCGGCTCGCCTTCGCCCGTGACCTGCTCACCGATTCGGGCACGCTCTACGTCCACCTCGATTGGCACGCCGTCCACTACGCCAAGGTCGAGCTGGATCGGCTCTTCGGGCGCGGGCGCTTCCTCAACGAGATCATCTGGTGCTATCACGGCCCCTCGCCCATCCGGTCGGCCTTCAAGCGCAAACACGATACCATCCTCGTCTACACGCGCGGCCCCGATTACTTCTTCGACGCCGACGCCGTGCGCGTGCCCTATCATGACTCGACGGTTAAGACCTTCGCGAGCAGCCGCAAGGCCGGCTTCGGCAAGGTCCCGAACCTGGCGCGCGGCAAGGTGCCCGAAGACTGGTGGTATTTCCCGGTGGTGGCGCGCATCCATTCCGAGCGCGTCGGCTACGAGACGCAGAAACCCGAAGCGTTGCTGGCGCGGATCATCCGGGCATCCAGTCGCCCCGGCGACCGTGTGGGCGATCTCTTCGCGGGGGCCGGCACAACGGGGGTCGTCGCGGCGCGGCTGGGCCGCCATGCCACGCTCATCGAGCGCAACCCGGTCGGCGTGGAAAAGACCCTCCTGCGCCTGGCGCGCCTCGACCCCGCGCCGCAGTCCTCTGGCGCTATCACGCCCGCCTGACGACGGTGACTGAAACTACAGGTTTTGGATAGCTCTCAATCACGCACTAGTTCCAGGGATTCTGAGCGGCCTTCGTGGCGCTGGACTTCGCTGGAGACACACCGTACGAGCGTGACCGGGTCACGTCAAATGCATGGAAGCGAGCATAGACGGAATCGGGACGACACAGCGGGGGTGATCGTAAAATACAACGCCGAGCGCGGCTACGGCTTCATCCGACCCCAGGGACGCGATGCTGCGGACGGGCAGGACGTGTACTTCCACATCCGCCACGTCATCGGGCAGGGGCCGCCCCGCGTCGGTCAGCAGGTCTCTTATCGGGTGAAGAACGGGCAACGGGGCCTGACGGCCGTGGATGTGCAGCCCGGCTCCGTGTTGACCATCCCGACCTGGAAATACGGCGCGATGGGCCTGGGGCTGACGGTCATCTTCTTTCTTGGGATCGGCGTGTGGCTTGGTTGGCCGCGGACGCCCGGCCTGTGGTTGGGGTTATGGATGCTATGCGCCGGCGTGGCGACCTTCATCCTCTTCGGGTTTGACAAGACGCGCGCGCAGGTCGGCGGCGAACGCGTGCCGGAAGTGGTACTGAAAGGGATGAGCGTGGCGGGTGGGTGGCCGGGCGGCCTGCTGGGGATGCGCGTCTTCCACCACAAAACGCTGCACAAGGGGTTCCTGTCCGCCTACTGGCCGGTCTACCTGCTCGAAGCGAGCGCGTTGGCGGCCCTGCTGCTGCTCTTCTGAGTATCACGCCGGCATCGTACACGCCGCGCCGGTGATTGATACGAATCTTCATCACATCGCGCACCATGCGCCACGTGTCGTGCAACGGATTCACCCGGCTATCCCCGTCGAAATACCAGTCAATCGGCACGGCGATGATCCCGTAGCCGCGCTGCATCGCAATGAACAGCGCCTCCACGTCGAAGGCCCAGCCGGTCATGGTGAGATCGGCGAACACCTCGCGCCCCACCTCGCGCCGGAAGCTCTTGAACCCGCACTGCGTATCCTGGAACCCCGGAATCGCCATGATCCGCACGATCAGGTTGAACACGCGCCCCATCAAATGCCGGTAGGCCGGTTCGCCGTAGCGATGCGCGCCCGGCCCCTCGCGCGAGGCGATGGCCACGTCGTAATCGCCCAGCGCCGACGGCAAAAACTTGCGCACCTCGCTGATCGGCATCGAAAGATCGGAATCACAGATGAAGAGATAGCGACCCGTCCCCGCCATCATCCCCTCTTTGACGGCCGCGCCCTTGCCCTTCTCGCTGTGCAGCACGTGGATGTAAGGGTGTTGCGCCGCGTAGGATTCTGCGATCTCGGTCGTCCGGTCGGTGCTGCCGTTCTCCACGATCAGAACCTCGATCGGTTCCTGCTTTGCGTCAATGAACTCGATGATCTGATCCAACGATTTCGGCAGCCGCCTCTCCTCGTTGTACGCGGGGATGATGAGGCTCAACACCGGCTCATTTGCCTGAACCATGCTCACTCTCGATGTCACTGAAAAATGGGTCCACAAACCGTAGCCTGGCTCCGCGCAGGAGCCGATATTCCAAACGTATCTGGAGTCGAGGCTTCAGCCGGTCATGCACACGACTCCTGGCGACGGGTAAACTCGGCGCAAGCCCCGATTCCAATGCCGGCAAAGCGCCTATGCAATCATGACAATCGCCACGAACGCCCCCACAACCACCCCGCATGCCGAAGCCAGCGCGTTCACCGCGTCGTTGTCCATCCAGGGCCAACCGCGGATCAACGTGGTCTCGCGGCCACACCCATGCGTCGGGCGCTCCGTCTCCTTCCCACACGCATCGCAATAATACGTCGCCTGGACGGTCGCCCCCAGCACGCTGTCGAACAACGCGCCCGCCCAGCCCGGCGATCGCGCCGACCCCAATCCACATCGGCGCGGAGATCGCCGTCAGTGACGGCGGCCACAACAACCACTCCGGCAGGAAGGGCGCCGTCGGCCTGAGCAGCGCGCCCACGACCCCGATGAAGCCCGCGCCGGCCAGCGCAGCCAGCGTCCCCGCCGGCGTCACGCCCCCCGAGGCGCCGGGTGCGACGCGTCGCCCCGTCGTGATCAGCCGCGGCGGTTGCGCGGCCAGCACCCCCAGCTCGGTCGCCCACGTGTCCGCGGTGACGGCCGCCATCCCACCCACATACGCCAGCGCCAGTATAGCATAAACGGGGTTCGCAGGGCCTATCAGCCCGGCCCATACGCGCGATCAAGCCGGCAATCCCCGCATTCGCCAGGGTCTGCGCCAGGTCGCGGCGATGCCCCTTGATGACTTCACCCAACAACTGCGCCTTGCGCCGCCGCCCATAGTACGAGAGCGCGGTTGAACTGACGAAGAACGCCACCAGTATGAGCGCCCACGGCCACCCGCCGAACCCCAGGATTGACTGTACCGAGCAAGATCGCGCCCGCAACCCCGCCCGGTGAAAGCGCGCCGGCGCGATAAGCCAGCGCGCCGATCACCGCGCTCGCCGTCAGCCCCAGCGCAACCCGCCCCGCCATCTCGTCCGTGGGTTCGCTCCTGTCAACATGCCTTCCCCGGTTAGCAGCCGGTCAGGGAAGCGCGTAACCCGATTCATCGGGTTTCCACCTGTCCCAGCCGGGCAATTCATTGCCCGGCGGCCGGCGACTCGGCGGCCGCGACGCAGTGACGCGGTTCACCACCGCATCAGGTTGAACAGCGCCAGCCCGGCGATCCCCCCGACGACCAGCGCGCCGCCCCACAGCAAATACGCCGCGCCCCGCTGCACGCGTCGATACAGCACGATCCCCGCAATCAGGTTGAAACCCCACGCCAGCAACCCGATCACCGGCAAGGCGAACAGCCCGGTCTTTGATGAGATCCGGTCGGGGATGCCGTTCACATCGAAATGCAGGGGCAAATCCGAAGAAAGATAGGGAAACCGAAACGAGAGAATCCCGAACAGCAGGATCACCCCCAGCAATCCCGCGCCGATGAGAAAGAGCGCGACCCTGTCACGCCACAGCGACCACGTCCACAACGGCGGGCGCTGAATTTCCATCTGCACTTGCCGGGCCGCTCCCAGAGCATAACGCTCTTGCAGCGCGGCGACGAATCCGGCGGCGTCTACCGGCGAAAGCGAGAAGGTCTCTCCGCTCGTGGTCAGGAAGATTTGTTCCGCCGGGGGTCGCGTCGCATATGCGTTGACCGTTCCCAGCTCGTTGCCATATTGCACCCGCCGCCGATTGACGCACGGCCAGTGCCACAACCGGGGCGGCGTTGGGGCTTGCGCCGATGTGCCCACGGACGATCTCCCGAATCGCGCCGATCGGCACGATCTGCCGGGTCGGTCCCCACACCATCGTGACGGCGTCGCGATCTACCCAGTATTCCAGCGTGAACGCGCCCAATGTCCGGTAGCTGATGTAAATCGCCGCGGCCAGGCTGAAGAGCATCAAGAGCATCAGCAGAAAGCTGAAGCCGTCTACGGGACGACCAATCACAATCGTTGCGCCGAGGACGCCCAACAACAACAACCCGATCACGACCAGCAAGCCGTACCAGCGCTCGGGGCATTCGTGCGGTTTGAACGTCATCTCAGCCCCGGCGGTTCAGGTGAGTTCAGGCGCAGTTCCCAGCGCGCGAGTTCGGCCAGCAGGGGCTCGTCCGTCATATCCAGATTCAGCGGCGTCACCGAGACGTAGCCCTGCATCAGCGCCCCGATATCGGTTCCCGCGCCGGGCTCGCCCGCAGGCGGCTCGCCGCCGATCCAGTAATACGGTCGCCCGCGCGGATCGGCGCGCCGGATCAGCACATCGCGATAGACGCGCTTCCCCAGCCGTGTGACCTCGATGCCGCGCATCTCCGCCGGGGCCAGCGCCGGAAAATTGACGCTGAGCAGCGTGTTCGGCGGCAGACCGTCGGCCAATACGCGCGCCGCCAGCCCCGCCACGACCCCCGCGGCGAAATCATAATCGGGCTCGAACCCATCCATCACTTCGTGCGAGGCGGCGATGGCCGGAATCCCGAAGACGACCCCCTCCATTGCGGCCGCCAGCGTGCCCGAATAGGTCACATCATGCCCCAGGTTCGCCCCCTGGTTGATCCCCGACACCACGAGATCGGGCCACTCGGGCACAATCCCCAGCAGCGCCAGCCCGACGCAGTCGGAGGGTGTGCCGGTGGTCACGTAGAGCGGCGTCCCGTCCGGCAGGGCGCCCTCCGTGACCCGCAGCGGTTTGTGCATCGTCTTGGTGTGCCCCGCCGCCGACCAGTTGTGATCGGGCGCGAAGACCGTCAACCGTCCCAGGCCCGCGAGGTTCTTCACCAGGGCGAGCAGGCCGGGAGATTCATACCCGTCATCGTTTGTGATCAGGATATGTGGAGGCATCTTGCGCGCGTTCGAGCTCAACCGGGCGGCCCCTGGCCGGGGATGCGTTTCAGCGGGTCGAGCCACGCAGCGGGCCGAACGCGGGCGACCGCATCCACGGCCGGCTGCGACCGGATCGGCGCGGCGTTCCCGCGGGCGTCTTCATCGGTCCGGGCCGCGTTTACGGCGGCATCCGGCAAGGCGAATGACGTCTTCTTCGGCTCCTTCGGCTTGTGCATCACGCGGATCGTCACCGGTTCGCTCGTCGCCTCGTTGCCCGCGCGGTCGAACGCCTTGACGTGGATGCGATGCGTCTCGGTGATCACCCCGCCCTCGGCGATGGCGCCGAAGCCGCTGCCGGTCGTCATGACGATGCGGCGGCCCGTGGTCCCGTCCTTGCGTTTGTATTCCTCGGTCGTCGTCTGCCGCACGACGTACTCCTCCAGGTTCACCGTCCCGTCCGGGTTGGTGATCACGCGGGTCGCCATGACGGGCGGGGCCAGCGACGGCGTCACATTCGACATGGTGATCGTCCAGCGGAGGCTGTAGGGCGCCACGGTGCTTTCGCCCAGCTTGGCCCCGTCCAGATAGAACTCCACGCGATCCATCTCCCACTCGTCCTGCGCGTCGGCGGTGATGCTGACCAGCTCGTCATCTTCCTTGACATAAGGTTGATTGTTCTGCGGATGGACGATGCTCACCACCGGCGGCGTATTGTCCACGGCCACCTGCACTTCGTTGGTGCGCGCGCCGCCGCTGTTCTGATCCACCACCAGGCGCAGCGTATACAGCCCCTCGAAGCCGGTCGTATCCCACGTCTCCAGTTGCCCGTTGGTGATCTGCTCGCCGTGTTCGCCGCCGATCGGGATCCATTGATCCGGCGCGCTTTGCGACGCCACTTCGACCCGATAGGCCCGGAAATCGCCGTCGCGCGCGTTGCCCATGATCGGCACGCCGCCCTTGACGCGTTGCCCGAAGAGCGGGCTGGCGATCACCACGTCGCCGGTCGCCTCGATCTCACCGCACGGCCCGTCAATGTCAACCGGCGGCTGCGGGATGCCCTGGTCGCGCACCCAGTCCGCCGCGTTGGGCGGGTAAATCTCATAAACGATGCGCTGCCGCACTTCGGGCGGCGTGCAGGCGGTGGCGCGCTTGCCGTTCGTGTTGTTGATCTCGAACGCCTGATAGATGCTGTCCGGCGCGGTGGGCGTCTGCCCCGCCAGGAACAGATCGGTGGTTGACCGCGGGCAGTCGGCGGTCGGCTGCATCCCCGACGGCACGCAGACGCGCGCCCGTTGCAGACCCGGCGGCTCCTGCCACCCCTGCACCGGCAAGCCTTCCATGCCTTTCGCCAGCACGCGCTGGAAGATCGGGGCCGCCGTGATGGAGCCGTCCGCCAGCTTCATCGGCTTGTTGTCGCTGTTGCCCGTCCACACGCCAACCGCCAGTTGCGGCGTATAGCCCACCGTCCACGCGTCCACCCACCCGTTCGTCGTGCCGGTCTTGGCGGCCACCGGGCGGTCGGGCAGCGTCAGATAGTTGGCGTAACTGCCGAACGCGACCGGCCGCGGCCCGTTGTCGCTCAGCACGTTGTTGAGCATATACATCGGCGCCGGGTCCACCACCTGCTCCACGTCCGGCTGCCGGTATTCGTCAATGACCTGATCGTCTTTGTCGGTGACTTTAAGCACATAGACGGGGTCCAGCTTGCGATAGCCGGGACGCTGTTCCTCCGCCGGCTGCCGCTGCCCGGCCATCACCCCGCCGTTCGCGAAGACGCTGAACGCATAGGTGTGATCCAGCAGCGCCACTTCGCCGCCGCCCAGGGTCAGGCTCAGCCCGTATGTACTCAGCTCGCGGTCCAGCGAGCTCACGCCCAGCCGCCGCGCCGTCTTGATGACGTTGCTGATCCCCACCTGATCCATCAGCCAGACGGCCGGGATGTTGTAGGAGCGTTGCAGCGCCCAGCGCAGCATCTGCGGGCCGTGATACTTGCGGTCGTAGTTCTCCGGCACATAGGGCGGGTTGCCGGGGTCGGGGAACACCGTCCGCACATCCATCACCATGCTCGACGGCGAGAACCGCCCCGACTCGAACGCCGTGAGATAGGTGTACGGCTTGAAAGACGAGCCGGGCTGCCGCGACGCCAGCGCCACGTTCACCTGCCCGTCAATATCTTTGTCGAAATAGTCCAGGCTGCCCACCATCGCCAGCACCTCGCCCGTCGGCGGGCGGATGGCGACGATAGACGCGTTGGTCACTTCGTGGTCGAAGTTCTGCTTCAGCGCTTCCGGCACCGCCGGCAGCGGCGCCAGATCGTTCTGGCACGGCTTGGGGTCTGTCAGCCGCAACGACGCGATATGGCTGCGCGCCACGCACTCGGCGTAGGTCTGCAAGTCCCAATCGAGCGTCGTGTACACCTTCAACCCGTTCTGCCAGATGTAATACGGGTTTTCGGGCGTGTTGTATTTTTGCTGCACCTGATCCAGCACTTGCAGGGCGAAGTGCGGCGCGTCCGGCGGCACCTCGAAACGCTCCTGCGCCGACTCGCGCACGTATTGCCACAGCGTGCCCGGCAACTTCTTCGCGGCGTCGGCTTCCGCCTGGGTGATCTCGTCGGCCTTCACCAGCGCGTTGAGCGCGCGGGCCGTCGCCGCCCGGTTCCCCTGCGCCACCAGCGGCAAGTCTTCCTGCCTCAGCAAGCCCTGATCCACCAGATCGTTCAGCAGCCCGGTGTTGAAGAAGCGCGTCGCCTCATCCACCTGTTCCTGCGTCAGATAGCCCGATTCCTGCATCGCGTCCAGCACCTTGCGCTGCCGCCGATACGCGTCCGCCGGCGTCTGGATGGGGTTCAGGCCGGGATACTGTGGGATGGCCGCCAGCACGGCCACCTCATCGAGCGTCAGATCCGCGACGGGCTTGTCATAGTAGACTTTGGCCGCCGCCTCCACGCCATACGCCGCGTTGCCGTAGAAGTTATAGTTGAGATACCATTCGAGGATCTGATTCTTGCCCTCGCGCCCCGGATACTTGCGCGTGATCTCGATCGCCATGATCGCTTCCTTGATCTTGCGCGCATACGAAACCTGGTAGCGCTCCTCAGGGTCAATCAGGATATTCTTGACGAGCTGCTGCGTGATCGAGCTCGCGCCCTGCACGCTCTGCCCGCGCAGGTTCGAGATCAGCGCGCGCCCGATGCCGCGCGGGTTCACCCCGATATTGGTGTAGAAGGTGCGATCTTCCAGCGCCACCGTCGCGTCGCGCATGATCTGCGGGATCTGGTCAATCGGCAGATAGGTGCGGTCGCCGCGGAACGGGCGTGGATCAATGGACTCGTAGAGCAGGTGTTGGCCGGTGCGGTCGTAGATCTTGACCGTTTCGTAGGTGACCTGTTCGGTCTGGATCGCGGTCGGGTCGGGCAGGTCTTTGGCGAAGTAGGCATAGACCCCGGCCACCGAGGCCGCCGCGCTCGAAGCCGCGGCCACTGCGATCACCATATTGACCAGAAGAAAAGCGGCGCCGAGGCGGAGGACCCACTGCCCTACGTGCGGCCCGCTGCGGGCCCGGCGACGGCGTCGCCAGCGTTGAATTTGCTCAGTTCGATTCATTGATTTGTATTCAGACCGCCAGGTGATAGAGCCATCGTCATTCTGAGCGGGTTAACTCCACGACATGCTTGACGGCATGACTCCAGCGAAGAATCTCAATTCTCGTATGAGACTCCACAGCGCCCCGTTCGGTTCCCGGCGTAAAATAGCGGGGAGCTTATGACCGGCTCCCCGCGTAACAGCGATTCTAACCGAAATGGCCGCTTTTCGCAACTTCGCGGCGACTACACCCTCGACTCGCCTCAACCTTCTCCTGCCGAGCGACTGCGAATCTACATCAAATCCTCGAACAGCGCGTACGGAACCACCCCGACCCCCACCAGCCCCGGCCCCGTGTGTACGCCCAGCACCGGCGACACGCGCATCGTTTCGAGCTTCGTGATGTTCAACCTCTCGTGCAGCTTCGTCGCCAGCAGCGCCGCCGCATCGGGCAAGCGCCCATGCACGATCGTCGCCAGCAGGGGCGTCGCCGCGTAAATATGCTCCAGATGATTCATCATCACATCGAGCGACTGCGGGATGGTGCGTCCCCGGCCCACCGTGCTATATTTGCCGTCGGCGTGCTCCACGTGGATCACCGGCTTCAGCTTGAGGATGCCCCCTGCCAGCGCCGCCACCCGGCCGATGCGCCCGCCCCGCGCCAGGTATTCCAGCGTCTCCAGCGTGTAGATCAGCTCCGTCTGGGCGCGAATCTCGTCCAGCCGTTCGAGGATCGCCGGCAGCGGCCAATCTTTGCGCAACGCATACGCGGCCGCCAGCACCTGGAAACGCTCGCATCCCGACAACGTCATCGTGTCTACCAGCGTGACCCGCGCCGCGTCGCCCACCTCGTCCGCGCCCGTGCGCGCCGAATTGAACGTGCCGCTCAGCCCCGACGAAATGTGGATGGACAGGATATCGGGGTCGGTCTCCGCCAGCCTGCGATAGATCTCCGCAAACTGCCCGCTCGAAGGCAGCGAGGTCGTGGGAATCGCCGGCACCATCGCCTCCAGGCGGTCGTAAAACTCGTCAGTCGTCAGATCTGAGGAAGCCACCTCGCCTTCGGGGAAGCTGATATAGAGCGGCGCCTCGGTGATGCCGAGCGCCTCAAGTTCCTCCTGCGGCATATCGGCCGCGCTATCGGTGACGATTTTCATCTTACTCCTCCTCAAGAAGTGGAATGTGCGACAGGATAGATGGAACGCGCATCGTTCCACTTCAGCGACGGAAAGAGTGCCGCAGCTCTGTCCGCTCAGGCGAAATGCAAACGGGTGCCGACGCTGGTTTGTACGTAGGCCTCGGGCATGCGCCGCGCCAATTCATGGGTCGCGCGCCACCCCGTGCAATGTCCCGGCACAACCACCTCCGGGCCGATACGCGCCAGCTCCTCGATCGTCCGCGGGATAATCTGCTCGAACAGCCCGCCGGTCAGATGCAGTCCACCCACGAAGGCGTGAACTTTCTCGATCCCTGTGAGCCGTTGCGCGTGCCGCAACACATTGATGACTCCAGCATGGCTACAACTGGAGAGCACCACCAGCCCCTTGCCCTGCACGTGACACACGATGCCCTGATCATCCCAAATCCATGAGTCGCGCTCCCAGCCGCCATCATGGGTGCGAGCTTCCTGTAGTGGGAACCCCTTCTCAAAATCGGTCGTGCGTTCTACCTGGCCGGTGACCAACACTGCGCCCTCCAGCAATAGCGAGGGTCCGCGCTCTTCCACTACCTCCCAGCCTTCACGATCCAGGTCATTGTGGCTGGGCGGCGGCATCATGATTTCCTCGCCGGTAGGGAACACCACGCGGCGTTGTCGCCAGGCATCCGGGTGCAACACCAGGGGCATCCCTCTACGGCCCACACGCGCATACAAACCTTCCAGACCGCCGTGATGATCGGCGTGGCCGTGCGAGAGGACGACCGTGCGCAGCGCATCTGCCCTCAGGCCCAACACATCCATGTTGTGTATTGCCGTCGTGCGGCCCAGCCCCGCATCGTACAGCAGAGTCTCGACGCGGCTCCCCCTGTGAATGGCAACCAACAGCGCGTATCCGTGCTCCGCGATAAGTTGCTCGCGTTCCGACCAATCATAGGCCAGCGGGGCGCGGCGTACCGTCTCGCTGCCCAGCATCAGGAGATCTATCGAGTTATCCACGAGGATCGTGACATCCACCGCATCCACAGGTTCAAGCCAAACATGCTCGCTCATAGTGCCTCCCAGAGAATGCTGATGGGGCCGGCAGGCCTTACCCATCACACCGGGATTGTACACGCTGCACATGCATGGTGCAAGCATCGAACGAAAGCAGCGGGCTAGTCATCATTGAGAGTCGGCGCGTGCGTCTCGTTCGAGAACCAGGAAGTGACTCAGGCCGAACGTCTGGAGCGGCGTGGTCTCCGCGGTATAGAGCAACCTGCGCAGAATACGTCCTGCGGCGGGGTTGCGGGCCATCACGTTGTCGAAGCCGGGGTAAATGATGCTGTGGTGCATGACGCGCACCCCCTGATCGTCAAACAGCGCCTTGAGGGCCGCCCCGCTATACGCCCGCACGTGCGGCGCAAACCGGTCTCTGAGCGCATTCGGCAGATAATTGATCAGCGGCGTGTTGCCGAAGTGGTACTCGCCGCGCCAGTAATGCCCGTGCGTCTCGAACGGGTAGAACCGGTTCGGGCAGAACATCACGATCCGCCCGCCGGGGGCCGTCACGCGCGCCATCTCGGCCGCGGCCCGCCGATCATCGTTCACGTGCTCGATCACCTCATGCGAGAATACCACATCGAATGAGGCGTCATCGAACGGCAGCGCCTCCGCGGGCGCAACGATGATCCGCGCGACCTGCGCCCGCGCCTGCCGCGCCGCCGGGTAGTCTATCTCGACGCCGGTCACGCGCTCCGAGAACTTCGCGAACTGCGCCGTGTACATCCCCACGCCGCACCCGGCATCCAGGATGCGCGCATCCTGCAGGTCGGCCCAGCGGCGCACCAGCGAGAGCCGGCGTTCCTGCCCGGCGCGCCACACGTAGGAGGGATGCCCCAGCCGCGCCGCCTCATCATCGGTGCGCTGAAACGCGGTCTCAGGCGAGGACATGGCGTTCGCCGAGCAGTTCCACAGACCATCGGGCACGAGCCGGATTCGATCCGATCGGATATCATCCGGCGCGGCCCAATATACGGGATGGCGCGATCCGTCGTCCTCCACCCCTTCAAAATGCTCTTGTGCGTAGAGCGCAGCGTCCCGCAACCCGGCCTGGTAGACCAGCACGATCTCGTGGCCGCTTTTGCCATTCACGCTGAACAGGTTCTCCAGCGTGCCCAGATAGCGCACATCGGTGATCTCTACGCCGAGTTCTTCGTGCATTTCCCGTCGCAGCGCGTCGCACCCCAGTTCGCCGAACTCCACGCCTCCGCCGAGCGGGCGACAATATCGTCGCCCGGTTGCACTGTCAATCCCCTCGAAGACGAGCAAGCCGGGCCGGTCGGGGTTCATGATGATCCCGATGGCGATGACCCGTATCCTATTCATCGGCGTTCTCGCAAATCCAGCTCTTCCTTGTGACCGAAACGGATCGTGTTGTCGGTGAGGCGGAACCAATCGGGCGTCAACTGCCAGAAACGCGCCTTCGCCAGCGGCCCCGATAACGCCGCCGGCCCCTGCGCCCCCGCCAGCAGCCCCGCCACGAAGGCGAACTTGCGGGCGTACACGGCGACCGCATGGGCCTGTCGCGTCGCCGGCACGCGCTCGGCGCGCCCTTCCAATTGCAAGCCCCGAATCACGCGCCAATCCTGGTGATCGGCCTGGATCGTCCCGGCGACCGCAGGGTTGGCGAGGAGGTTCTGCGCGTGCCGGGTCTTTTCTTCCGAGAGGAAATAGAGCGTCAAATCGTCGTCGTGCGCATAGAAAACCGCGGCGGCGGCGGGTGCGCGCTCCGGCCCAACGGTTGCCAACGTCAGCGTCGTGTGCGCGGCCAGAAAATCAGCGATTCGCTCATGGGTCGCCTTGAGGACCTCGCCCGCCATCGGTCATGCCTTCCGGGCGCATCCGCGCCGAGGGTGATGCCCGTATTGTACTTGCTACACAGCCCCGGCGCAAGACGGACGCCCCTCACGATCCGCGTTCCGCAGGAGATGCAGACGCGCTTCGCGACCCTTCGTCGCAGATCCCCGGTAGAGGGCAGCTGTCGTGGTCCAAGCCGCTCCGTTGCATCTGAGGCTGCTCACTCCGCCGCCAGCGCGCGCCGCAACGGTTTGCCCACCGTCGTCTTCGGCAATTCCGCGCGAAACTCGATCGCCGCCGGGATTTTGAAGCGCGCCAGCCGCTCCGCGCAAAACGCGATCAGCGCCTCGGCGGTCGCCGTCTCCCCATCCTGCAACACGACGAACGCCTTGACGCTCTCCCCCCGATACGCGTCCGGGATCCCCGCCACGACCACCTCGCGCACCGCGGGATGCTCGTAGAGCACATCCTCCACCTCGCGCGGGACCACGTTCAGCCCCGACACGATGATGATGTCTTTCAGGCGGTCTACAATATAGAAGAAGCCGTCCTCATCCATCCGCGCGAGATCGCCGGTGCGCAGCCACCCGTCGGGGGTGAGCGCCTGCGCCGTCTCCTCCGGCATGTTCCAATACCCCGGCATCACGTTCGGGCCGCGCACCCACAACTCGCCCTGCGCGCCGATGGGCGCGTCTTCGAGGCTCTGCGGGTCAACGATCCTTGCCTCCACATCGGGCAGCGGCAGCCCGATCGCCCCCGCCTTGCGCAGTCCGCTCAATGGATTGCAATGCGTCACCGGCGCCGCCTCCGTCAGCCCATACCCCTCCACCAGTTTGCCGCCGGTGATCCGCTCGAACCGGGTCTGCACCTCCACCGCCAACGGCGCCGCGCCGCTGATGCACGCCTTGATGCTCCGCAGATCGTACTGCGCCACGTCAGGGTGGTTGATCACCGCCACATACGTCGTCGGGACGCCGGGAAAGACGGTCGCGCGTTCCTCGGCCAGCGTCTGCAACACGTGGGCGACCGGGCGTGGCGTCGGCAGCACGATCAGTTCGGCGGCCAGGACGACCGCCAGGTTCATCGCCACGGTCAGCCCGTAGATGTGGAAGAACGGCAGCGCGCCGACGATCACCTCTCGCGCTTCCTCCAACTCCGGCAGCCAATGGCGAAACTGGAGCACGTTGGCGACCAGATTGGCGTGGGTCAGCATCGCAGCCTTCGGGACGCCCGTCGTGCCGCCCGTGTACTGCAACAGCGCCACATCATCGGGGCGATTCACGTGTGCGCCCGCCGTCGCGGGCGCGCCGCTCGGCAGATCGCGGAAACGATGCACGCCCGCCGCCGCGGGAACCTCCACAATCTGTCCTTCGCCCCGATAGGCGTCTTCGGCGCGCTCCCGCAATTCCTCCGGCAGATAATCCGTGAGTTCCGTCACAATGCACGCGTTTCACCGCCTGGCGCACCGGGGCGCTGTCCAGCCGCGCCACGTAGGGGCTGAGCAAGATGACGGTCTCGACCCCCGCGTCGCGGTACTGATGTTCCAGCTCGCGCGGCGTATAAGTCGGGTTGGTGTTCACCACGACCGCCCCCGCCTTGAGTGCGCCGTAGAAGGCGATCACGAACTGCGGCAGATTCGGCAGCATCAGGCCCACCCGGTCGCCGGGTTGCACGCCCAGCGCCGTCAGCGCCGCCGCAAACCGGTTGACCTCGGCCAGCAGCGCGGCGTACGTGAGCGTTCGCGCGGTACGTCTCGCCATCGGGCGCGCGCAAGATCAGCGTGACCGCGTTTTGCAGCGGATGCTTCGCCGCCGTCTCTTCCAGCAGCTCCACCAGCGAGACCGGCGGATAGTCAATATGTTGCGGCGTGCCTTGCGCGTAGTGTCGTAGCCAGGGTTGTTCCAGCATGATGTTGTTACTCCGTAGCCGGATTATAGGAGTTCCCGCCGCGCTCCGTCAAGCGCTTATGCCGATTGAGCTTTACTCCGATCATCGTCATCCTGAGCGGGTCTACTACCGAGCGTTCGTTGCAGCGTAGACTCCAGCGAAGAATCTCTGCGTACGCGACGGCGAGATTCTTCGCTGGAGTCAACCGTGACCGAGTTTCATGGGTCAACCCGCTCAGAATGACAATGACCGGCGTAAATTCTCAATCCGCATCATCGCTCGGCGGGCGAACTTGACGTGCGACGCGCGGCCGCCGGCGGCCCCCCGATTGACACCCGCATGTCCCATCTCTATAATGACCACGGCAGGAGAACATCCTTTGAACACACAACAACGGAAACAAGTCTTTCGGACGGGCGCGCGATGGGCCGCGGCCTTGACCGCGGTCATCTTGCTGGCCGGCTGCACCACGTTGCCGCCGCTGACCGCTACGCCCACACCATCGCCCACCCTCACACCGACGCCGACCGCGACCTTCACGCTCACGCCCGAACCGCTTTTGCCGACGCCCCTGCCGACGGCCACCTCCACCATGACGCCCGCCCCCACGCCGTCCGCGCCCGCCAATGCGACCGCCGATGCGCCCTCGCGCCTTCGCAAACGCCCACTCTCACCGCCTCGCCCACGATCACGGCGACGGTTGCGCCCACCGTCGCGATCACACCGGCCGCTTCGTCGCATAGCATTCCTGACGACGGGTATACGCGCATCGGCGTCGGCCTCGTCGTGGGAGAGATCACCGATTACGATTGGGGCGATGGGCTGCCCGGATGGTACCTGGGGTGGCAGGTCAAGCAGGATCCACCGCTGCCCGGCGACATCCGTTTCGTCCAGATGGTCTCCATCAACGGAGACCGCTACCAACCGGACCTGCCGGAAATCCTGACCGCCGTGCGCAACAACCCCGGTTCGCTCTGGCTCATCGGCAACGAGCCGGACGTGAAGTGGCAGGGCAACGCCACCCCGGAGCAATACGCCGCGACGTATGGACCATTGTACCAGGCCATCAAGGAGGCCGACCCCACCGCCCAGGTCGCCATCGGCGGGGTGGGCCAGCCGACCCCCTTGCGCATCGAGTATATCGAGCGCATCCTCGCGGCCTATGAGGCGCAATACGGCGAACCGATGCCCGTAGACGTCTGGAACATCCACGCCTTCATCCTGCGCGAAGAGCGCGACTCCTGGGGCGTAGACATCCCCCCCGGCATGGAGGCGGACACGGGTACGCTCTATGAGATCGCGGATCATGCCGACATGGCGATCTTCCGCCGGCAGATCGAAGACTTCCGGCGCTGGATGGCCGAGAAGGGTTTTCGCGACAAGCCGCTGCTGGTCAGCGAGTACGGCATCCTCATGCCCGAAAGCTACGGGTTCCCGCCCGATCTGGTCAGCCAGTTCATGGTAGATACCTTCGACTATCTGTTGACCGCCGCCGATGATGAGATCGGCTATCCCGCCGACGACAACCGCCTGGTGCAGGCGTTCTGCTGGTTCAGCGTGGGCGATCCGCGCTACCCCACACCGAACCTGTTCGATACGGAGACACTCAAGGTGACCCCGCTCGGCGAGGTGTTCCAGGCCTACGTGGCCGGGTTGCGCTGAATGTCGCGCGCGCGTAAGCAAGCCCGCAGCGCAGCGCGTTCCGCCGTTGCCGCCCGATTATCTGGCGCGCATGGAGCGGTTGCTCGGCGCGGAATACCCGGCGTTCCGCGCCGCCTACGATGCGCCCGCGCAATCCGGCCTGCGCGTCAACACCTTGAAAGTGACGCCCCAACAGTTCGCGAGCATCTCCCCGTTCGAGATCGCGCCGACCGGCCTCGCCCCCGAAGCCTTTCTCGTCGCCGATGACGACCACCCCGGCGCGCATCCCTACCACGCCGCCGGGCTCTACTATCTGCAAGACCCCTCGGCGATGGCCGTCGCGCTCCTTCTCGACCCGCAGCCCGGCGAGCGCATCCTCGATCTGGCGGCGGCCCCCGGCGGCAAGGCCACGCATATCGCCGCGCGCCTGGCCGGGCGCGGCGCGCTGTTCGCCAATGAGATCCACCCGAAGCGCGTCTGGGATCTGGCGGAGAACCTGGAGCGTTGGGGCGTCCGCAACGCGGTGATCTTGAACGAGGAACCGGAGCGCCTGGCCGACAGGCTGCCGGGTTACTTCGACCGCGTGCTGCTCGATGCGCCCTGCTCCGGCGAGGGCCTCTTCCGCAAGACGCCCGCCGCGCGCGCCGAGTGGAGCGCCGCGCTGGTGGAAGGGTGCGCGCGCCGCCAGGATGCCTTGCTCGCACAGGCGCAGCGGTTGGTCCGTCCGGGCGGCGTACTGGTCTATTCCACCTGCACCTTCGCGCCCGAAGAGGATGAAGCGGTGATCGCCCGTTTTCTGGCCCACCACCCCGATTTCGAACTTGCTGCAACGGCGGACTTGCCGGGCCTGACGCCGGGTCGCCCTGAATGGGCCGCAGCTACAGAAACCGATGTGTTATGTAAAGCAAGGAGACTCTGGCCGCACATCGGGCCGGGCGAGGGGCACTTCATCGCCGTGCTGCGCCGCGCCGGTGCACGCGGCGACGATGCCGATGTCGCCCGCGGCCGCGCGCCGCGCGTGCCCCGGCCGCCTATCGCGCGGCGACCGCATCACTATCGCGCCTTCTGCGACGAACACCTCAACGGCGCGCCCGGCGCGGATCGGCTCACCCTGGAGGGCGCATACTTGTATGCGGCGCCCGAAGGCGCGCCGCCCCTCGACGGCCTGCGCGTGATTCACCCCGGCTGGTGGCTGGGCGTCATCAAGACCGGGCGTTTCGAACCGTCGCACGCCCTGGCCCTCGCGCTGACCCCCGCCGAAGCGCGGCAGTCGCTCGAACTCGCCCCCCATGACCCGCGCCTGGCGGCCTACCTGCGCGGCGAAGGATCAAACGACCCCGGCCCGCCCGGCTGGGTGCTGGTCACGGTAGACGGCTACCCGGTGGGCTGGGGCAAGCGCGCCGCTGGTCTGTTGAAGAGCCACTATCCGAAGGGACTGCGCCGCCCATGAATGGTCGAAATGGTGAGTGCGTGACGGATGGCCTCGTGTTGATCCGCGGCGCGGGCGACCTGGCGAGCGGCGTCGCGGCGCGGCTCCATCGCAGCGGGTTCCCGGTGGCGATGACCGAACTGCCGCAACCCCTCATGGTGCGCCGGGCCGTCTGCTTCGGTGAAGCCGTCTATGCCGGTGAAGTCCGGGTCGAGGAGATCACCGCCCGGCTCGCGCCGGATGCGGAGACGGCCCTCGCGCTCGCCGCGGTCGGGCGTCATCCCGGTGCTGATAGACCCCGCCGGGCGATCCCGCGCCGGGCTGGCGCCGCGCGTCCTCGTTGACGGCGTCATGGCGAAGCGCAACACCGGCGTGCGGATCGGCGATGCGCCGCTGGTGATCGCCCTCGGCCCCGGCTTTGTCGCCGGGCATGGATTGTCATGCCGTGATCGAGACCAACCGCGGGCATTTCCTCGGCCGCGTGATCTGGGACGGCCCGGCGGAAGCCGACACCGGGACGCCCGCGGAGATCGGCGGCCGGAAGGAGGAACGCGCCCTGCGCGCGCCGGTCGCGGGCGTCCTCCGCGCCCATGCCCGCATCGGCGACCGGTTGGACGCGGGCGACCTGATTGCCACAGTGGGCGGCGAACCGGTGCGCGCCGCGTTCTCCGGCGTCTTGCGCGGCCTGATCCATGACGGCCTGACCATCCCGGCCGGGCTCAAGATCGGCGACCTGGATGCGCGCGCCACGGTGGAACATTGCTTCACCATCTCCGACAAGTCATTGGCGGTCGCGGGCGGCGTGCTGGAGGCCATCCTGTCCTATCATGCGAAGCGGCCCCGATGAACCTGATGCGCGCATTGCGTGTGCAACGCGGCGATGTGGTCACACTGGTCGGCGGCGGCGGCAAGACCACGCTGATGTTCGCCCTGGCGACCGATGCGGCGCGCGCCGGTTGGCGCGTCGTCACCACCATGACCACGCACATCTACGCCGGGCAGACGGTTCACGCGCCCGCCGTGCTGACCTTGACCGATCCCGGCGCGCCGGATGTGCGGCTGGCGTCTCTGCTCGCCGCGCACGGTCACGTCCTGGTGGTAGGCGGCGCGGCGGATGAGCCGGACCGGTTGCAGGGCATCGCGCCGGAGCAGGTGGATCACATCGCGGCGCTCGACAGCGTAGACGCCGTGATCGTCGAGGGCGACGGCGCGCGGCGCTTGCCCTTCAAGGCGCCGGCGGCGCACGAGCCGGTCATCCCGTCAGCAACGACATTGCTCATCCCCGTGGTCGGGCTGGATATCATCGGGAAGCCGTTGACGCCCGAATATGTCCATCGCCCGGCGCTGGTGGCCCGGCTGGCCGGCGCAGCCGAGGGCGATCCCGTCACGCCCGGCATGGTTGCGACCGTGCTCGCCCACCCCGACGGCGGCGCGAAGGGCCTCCCTGCGGGCGCGCGGCTCGCGCCCTTCCTCAACAAGGCCGACGACGTGGCGGCGCTGGAAGCCGGGCGCGCGATTGCGCGTAGTCTGCTCTCTCAGCCGCAAGTGGATAGTATCACAATCGGCGCGCTGGCCGGGCCGGAGCCTGTCCGCGAGGTGTGGTCGCGCGTCGGCGTGGTCGTGTTGGCGGGCGGGGATGCACAACGGTTCGGGGCGCTCAAGCAGCTTGCGCCCTGGCAGGGCAGGCCGTTGGTCGCCCATGTGGCCGCGCAGGCGGTGGGGTGCGCCGATGTCTGCTGCACAGTGGTCACCACCGGGGCCGGCGCGGATGAAGTCGCCGCAGCGGTGGCGGGGGAGCGGGTGACGCTGGCCCATGCGCCCGACTGGGCCGCCGGGCAGAGCCGCAGCGTGCAGGCGGGCCTGGCGGCGCTGCTGGACGCCGAGCCCCGGCTGGGCGCGGCGATCTTCATGATGGCCGACCAGCCGGGCGTGACCCCCGCGCTACTCTCGGCGCTGATCCAACGCCACCGCGAGACGCTGGCCCCGGTGGTCGCCCCGCGCTACGCGGGCCGCCGCGGCGCGCCCGTCCTGTTCGACCGCGCCGTGTTCGCCGAGTTCGCCGGGTTGCGCGGCGACGTGGGCGGTCGCCCGATCATCGCCGCGCACACGGATGAGATCGCCTGGCTCGACTGGCCCACCCCCGAGGTGATCCACGACATAGACACCCCGGAAGACTACCGTCGCGCCGCCGGCGTATAGAAGCACTACAGAGAACAGCGCCGCGCGTCCCCGCAATGCCGAAGTAATCGCGCAGCAGCCAGCCCGTCCGATCATAGACGGCCTGCTGCGCGGCGGCCACATCGCTGTTCTCGCGCATGATCGTCTCATACGCCTGGCGGATTTCCGTGCCGATATTCACCTTTGCGATGCCCCGCTTGATCGCCTCCAGCAGATACTCCTGCTTCACCGATGACCCGCCGTGCAACACCAGCGGCAGCCCGGTCGCCTCGCCCAGCAACTCCAGATGCTGCACCTGGAGCCGCGCTTCCGGCTTCTTCTGGTCGCGCGCCGCGCCCGAAATGGCCCCGTGGATGTTCCCGATGGCGACCGACAGCCAGTCGCACCCCGTCTCCGCGGCGAAACGTCGCGCCTCTTCCACATCGGTGAACCCCTTGCCCGACGCGAACAACTCCTCGTAGGGCGGCAGCGGCCCCGACTCGTGGCCCAGCACCGCGCCCAGTTCGGCCTCGCACGGCACGTTGGCCGCGTGCGCCATCTCCACGACCCGCCGCGTCGCCTCGATGTTGTCATCCAGCGACAGCCGCGAGCCGTCCACCATCACCGACTGATACCCCGCGTCGAGCGCCTCGCGGATCACCGGCAGATAGTCCACTTCCAGGTTGTCCTCGTCAATCACCGGCACGTGATCCAGGTGCAGCCAGGTATACCCCGGTCGCTCCCAGCGGAAATATTCCTCGGCGACGGCGGTCAGGCTCTTTGCGCCGAACTTGTACCACTCCAGGCGCGCCGTGGCGATCAGCGCCATGCAGTCCTGGTCCACGATGGCCTGCGTGACGGGTTCCATCATCGGCAGATAGGGGATGTTGAAGGCCGGCAGCGCCATATGCAACTCGGCCGCGCGGCGGATGACATCGGGCGAAGGGTGTATGTTCATGCGCTCAATCCGTGTCGAACTTGAAGACGGTCGTCGTCTCGTAAGTCTCGCCCGGTCGCAGCACGGTGGACGGGAAATTCGCATGGTTGGGCGAATCCGGGTAATGCTGCGTCTCCAGCGCAAGCCCATCGCCCTGGCGATAGGCGCGGCCGCTCGGCCCGTAGTGCGCCCCGGTCAGGAAATTGCCCGCATAGAACTGGATGCCCGGCTCCGTGGTCCATACCTCCATCACGCGCCCAGACTCCGGCTCATACACCCGCGCGGCGATGATCAGGGAATGGTCGTCGGCCGAAGGCCGGTTCAACACCCAGTTGTGGTCATAGCCGCGCCCCGCCGCGATCTGCGGATGATTCGCGCGTTGCCCCGCCGCGATCACTTTCGGGGTGCGGAAGTCGAAGGGCGTGCCCGCCACATCCGCGAACTCGCCGGTCGGGATCAAGTTCGCGTCGCCCAGCGTGAACGTGTCGGCGTTGATCATCATGATGTGACCGTGGATGTCGCCCATCCCCTCGCCGGCCAGGTTGAAGTAAGAATGATTCGTCAGGTTGACGATGGTCGGCTTGTCGGTGGTCGCCGCGTAGGCGATCTGGAACCGGTTCTCGTTGTCCAGGGTGTAGGTGACCGTCACGTCGAGATTGCCCGGATAGCCTTCCTCGCCGTCCGCGCTCCGATAGCTCAACTCGACGCCCTCTTGTCCCGCAAGCTCCCTGGCCGCCCAGACCACTTTGTCGAACCCTTTCATGCCGCCGTGCAGGTGATGGGGCGGCGTGTTCGCGGGCAGGGTGTATTCGACGCCGTCCAGCGTGAACTTGCTGTTGGCGATGCGATTGGCATAGCGGCCCGTGATGGCCCCGAAGAACGGGTTCCTTGTTTCGTAATCACGCAGATTATCGAAGCCGAGCGCGATATTGCTCATCCGGCCGTAGCGATCGGGAACGCTCACCGAGGTGATGATCCCGCCATACGTGATGATCTTGATTTCTACCCCGTTGGCGTTGCGCAGAGTGTATTCGTCCACGGCGACGCCGTCCGCCAGGACGCCATAACGTTGCTTTTCGATGGTGGCATTCCTTTCGCTTGCAGAAGTCGTGATAAGCGCCACAATGTGGCAGATATGAGCATAGCACCCGCGCCGGTCGGTGTCAAAAGACGCCGTAACTTTTAACCGCCCCCATCCGGAGTCAAGCCGTTCGTAGCGCGCCGCCCTCTGCGCCGCCGTTCGTAGCGCTGCCGTCTCCGGTGCCTTGCCCACGATCTGGAGTCGAGGCTTCAGCCGGTTTCGCCCGCGACGACAGCAACCGCCTGAAGGCTCCAGTCCGGCTTGCTTAACTGTAAGCCAGCCGTCTAGCAGATAATCCCCTTCTCTGCTATAATCGCCCTATTGTAGGCGACGTGTCGGCATGTGCGGTTAGGCTTGCCGGCCCCGCCCCTGGAGGCAAAAGAGAGTGAACCCTTCTATGTGGAAGAAAAATGGGCTGGTCTACCTGCTGATTTTAGTCGCGGTAGTCGCCCTTTTCTACAGCGCAACCCAGTCCACCGAGCGACCGCCCGAGATGGATCTGACCCAGGTTGCGACAATGATCAACGAGGGCAAGGTATCGGCCATCACCGTGATGGGCAACCAGCTTCAGGTGCAGGTGGACGGCCAGAAGCAACCCTACGTTTCGAACAAAGAATCCGATGTCGGTCTGACCACCGCGCTCATGCAGATGGGCGTGACCCCCGAGGCGCTCTCGAAGATTGACCTCAAGGTCGCGCCGCCCAGCGACATGACCGGCTGGTTTACGATCCTCGGCACGCTGCTGCCGTTGCTGCTCATCGGCGGCCTGTTCCTGATGATTCTGCGTCAGGCGCAGGGGTCGAACAGCCAGGCGATGTCCTTCGGCAAGAGCAAGGCGCGGGTGTTCACGGGCGACAAGCCGACGGTGACGTTCGACGACGTGGCGGGGGCGGACGAATCGAAGCAAGAGCTGCAAGAAGTGGTCGAGTTCCTCAAGGAGCCGCAGAAGTTCGCCTCGCTGGGGGCGCGGATTCCGAAGGGCGTGCTGCTGGTGGGGCCGCCGGGCACGGGCAAGACGCTGATGGCGAAGGCGATCAGCGGCGAGGCGGGGGTGCCGTTCTTCTCGATCTCGGGCAGCGAGTTCGTGGAGATGTTCGTGGGCGTGGGTGCGAGCCGGGTGCGCGACCTGTTCGAGCAGGCGAAGCGCAACTCGCCGTGCATCATCTTCGTGGATGAGATCGATGCGGTGGGGCGGCAGCGGGGCGCGGGGCTGGGCGGCAGCCACGACGAGCGGGAGCAGACGCTGAACCAGATCCTGGTGGAGATGGACGGGTTCGACACGGACACGAACGTGATCCTGATTGCGGCGACGAACCGGCCGGACATTCTGGATCCGGCGTTGTTGCGGCCGGGGCGGTTCGACCGGCAGGTGGTGATGGATCGGCCGGACGTGCGGGGGCGGGAGGCGATCCTGAAGGTGCACGTGAAGGGCAAGCCGCTGGAGCCGAACGTCAACCTCGAAACGGTGGCGCGCAGCACCCCCGGTTTTGTCGGGGCGGATCTGGAGAACCTGGTGAACGAGGCGGCGATCCTGGCGGCGCGGCGGAACAAGCGCAGCATCGGGATGAGCGAGATCCAGGAAGCGGTGGAGCGCGTGATGGCCGGGCCTGAGCGCCGCAGCCGGATCATCTCGGTCCACGAGAAAGAGATCGTCGCCTATCATGAGGTCGGCCACGCGCTGGTCCGCCGCATGTTGCCCAAGTGCGACCCGGTGCACAAGATCAGCATCATCAGCCGCGGCATGGCGCTCGGTTATACCATGTCGCTGCCCGAAAACGATCGCGTCCTGGTCAGCAAGACCAAGTTCGAGCAGGACCTCAGCGCCATGCTGGGCGGTCGCGTCGCCGAGGAGATCATCTTCGATGATGTGACGAACGGCGCGGTGGATGACCTGGAGCAGCGTCACGAAGCTCGCGCGGGCGATGGTGACGCAATATGGGATGAGCAAGAAGATGGGGCCGATGGTGTTCGGCCAGCGCCACGAGTTGATCTTCCTCGGGCGTGACATCGGCGAGCAGCGCAACTACAGCGAGCCGGTCGCGCGCGAGATTGATAAGGAAGTCAACAAGATCGTGACGGCGGCCCATGAGCAGGCGCGCGAAATCCTGACGAAGTACGCCGCGCTGCACGAGGCCATCGCGCAACGGCTGATCGAGGTGGAGACGATGGACGCCGAAGAGTTCGAGTCCTTCTTCGCCAACGTCCCCGATATCCCGCCGTCGAAACTGCCGGTGAGCGAGGAGAGCGCTTCGCCGGCGACCGAGACGCCGCGCAACGGCGGGGCCAGCGTCGCCGGCTCCGACCGGCCCGCCGGCTCGCCGAACCCGCGTCCCGCCCCGGCGTAATTCGCCCGCGGGCTGCCATGCACCATACGGACGAAAGGCCTGCATCACACCAACGGCCTTTCGTCCTTTTTGTTTTACGACGCCGTTGATATTCGTTGCCATCCTCAAGAGGTACGCATGTCCGAACAACAAACATTCCCGATCGGGCTCACCGGCGAGGCGCGCGTTGTGGTGGGCGACGAATTGACCGCCCGCCACATGGGCAGCGGCGCCGTCAAGGTGTTCGCGACCCCCGAAATGGTGCGCCTGATGGAGCGCGCCGCCGTCAACGGGCTGGCCCCCTATCTCGCGCCCGGCCAGCAATCGGTCGGCACGATGGTCAACGTCAGGCATCTGGCTGCGACCCCGGTGGGCGCCACGGTCGTCGCGACCGCCGAGCTGATCGGCGTCGAGGGCCGCCGCCTGACCTTCCGCGTGGTCGCGACCGACGGCGTGGAAATCATTGGTGAAGGGCTTCACGAACGGGCGCTGATTGACCTCGCGCGGTTCGAGCAGCGGGCCGCGGCCAAGCGCGCGGCGCTGGAGGGCTGAGCGCCGGATGGCCGAGACGCTGCGCGGCACGGTCGAACGCATCACGTATCACAACGAGGAGAACGGCTACACCGTCGCGCAGTTGATGCCCGAAGGCAAGGATTACACCGTCACGGTGGTCGGCAACATGCTGGGCGTCAACGTGGGCGAATCGGTCGCCGTGACCGGCGCGTGGATGGCCCACGCGCAATACGGGCGGCAGTTCAAGTCCGAGCAGGTGCGCACCGTCCTCCCCGCCACCATCGCCGGGCTGGAGCGCTACCTGGGCAGCGGGCTGATCAAGGGCGTGGGGCCGGTGACGGCGGGGCGCATCGTCCGCAAGTTCGGGCTGGACACGCTGCGTATCATCGAGGACGAGCCGGCGCGCCTGCGCGAGGTGCTGGGGGTCGGGCGCAAACGGGCCGACATCATCACGCGCGCCTGGGCCGAGCAACAGAAGATCAAGGAAGTGATGATCTTCCTCCAGAGCCACAACATCTCGACCGGGCTGGCCGTGCGGATCTACAAGCAGTACGGCGACGAGGCGATCGCCGTGGTGCAGGCCGACCCCTATCGGCTGGCGCAAGAGGTGTACGGGATCGGCTTCATCACCGCCGACAAGATCGCGCGCGAGCTGGGGATCGCGGAGGACGCGCCCGAGCGCGTCGCCGCGGGCGTCGCCTACACGCTGAGCCAGGCCGCCGACGACGGCAGCGTCTATCTGCCCGAAGCGGAGTTGAGCCGCCGCGCCTGCGAGCTGTTGGGCGTGCCGCCGGAGAAGATCGGCGAGGCCCTGGGCGCGCTGGCCGAGGCCGACCGGGTGCATCTGGAAGCGGCTGCCCCGGCGCAGGACGGTTCTCCTGCGTTGATGGAGGCGCGCCCCGTCTACCTGACCCCCTTCTACTACGGCGAGGTGGGCGTCAGCGGGCGGCTGCGCCGGCTGATGGACGCGCCCGGCGACCGGATGCCGGCCTTCCAGGCGTTCAACTGGCCCGCCGCCTTCGCCACGTTGCAGGCCCAAAGCCGCATCGCCCTGACGCCGCAGCAGATGGACGCGGTGCAGGCCGCGCTCTCCAGCCGCGTGGCCGTGCTGACGGGCGGGCCGGGCACGGGCAAGACCACCACCGTGCGCAGCATCATCCGGCTGGCCGAAGCGACCGGCGCGCGGACTCTCCTCGCCTCGCCCACCGGGCGCGCCGCCAAGCGGCTGAGCGAGGCCACCGACCGCCCCGCGCAGACCATCCACCGCCTGCTCGAGTTCAAGCCCGCCGAGGGGATGGCCTTTCAGCGCAACGAGGAGAACCCGCTGGAAGCCGACCTGGTGATCGTGGACGAAGCCTCGATGCTCGACCTGCTGCTCACCAACCACCTGCTCAAGGCGATCCCGCCGGGCGCGCACCTGCTGCTGGTGGGCGATGTGGATCAACTGCCCAGCGTCGGCGCGGGCAACGTCCTGCGCGACGTGATCGCCGCGGTCGAGGAGACGGCGGACGATGCCGGGAGCAAGGCCGCGCGTCGTCCGCCTCGATACCATCTTCCGCCAGCCCGAGGGCAGCTACATCATCACCAACGCCCACCGCATCAACCGGGGCCAGATGCCGGCCTTCGACAACCGCAATGCGACCGACTTCTTCCTCTTCAAGGAGGAAGACCCCGACGCCGCGGCCGGACCTGATCGTCGAGCTGGTGCAGGAGCGCATCCCGCGCCGCTTCGGCCTGACGCCCGACGAGATTCAGGTGCTCAGCCCGATGCACCGCGGCGACGCCGGCGTGACCGCCCTGAACCTGCGGCTTCAGGCGGCGCTCTGCCCGGCGCGCCCCGGCCTGCCCGAACGGCAGATGGGCGGGCGCATCTATCGCCTGGGCGACCGGGTGATGCAGATCCGCAACAACTACGACAAAGAGGTGTTCAACGGCGACATGGGGCGCATCACCGGCGTCAACCCCGAGGAGCAGGCGGTCACGGTGCGCATGGACGAGCGGACGGTGAGCTATGACTACCTGGAGCTGGACGAGCTGGTGCACGCCTACGCCATCAGCATCCACAAGGCGCAGGGCAGCGAGTTCCCCGCCGTCGTGATCCCCGTGCTGAGTTCGCACTATATGATGCTGCAGCGCAACCTGTTCTACACTGCCGTCACACGGGCGCAGCGGCTGGTGGTGCTGGTCGGTTCGCCGCGCGCCATCTCGATTGCGGTGCGCGCCGACCGGGCGGGCGAACGCTTCTCGGGGCTGGCCGAACGGTTGACGGGCGCGATGGGCCGGGGAGGATGACGACATGCCGGTGATTACTCTTTCCCGTCAGTTGGGCAGCGGGGGCGATGAGGTCGCCGCGGCGGTCGCGGGGCGGCTGGGCCTGCGCCTCGTGGGCTTCGAACTGATCAACCGCGCCGCGCGTGAGGCGGGCGCGCCCGAGGTGGCGCTGGCCGCGATTGACGAGCTGGGCCTGCTGGGGATCCGGCCCGGTCGCGCGGCCATCCGCGCCTACCGCGAGAAGATCTTCGCCGTGGTGGGTGAGCTGGCCGCCGCGGGCAAGCTGTTGCTGGTCGGGCGGGGCGGCCAGGTGATCCTGGCGGGGCGGCCCGGCGTGCTGCACGTGCGGGTGATCGCCCCCGCGGAACAGCGTGTGGCGCGTCTTGCCGAAACCCGCGGGATCAGCGCCGAAGCGGCCGCCGCGCGGATCGAAGCCTCCGACCGCGCCCGCGTGGATTTCGTGCGCCGCTACTACGGCGCGAACTCGCAATCGACCCGACCTGTATGACATGATCTTGAACCTGGCGCAAATTGACATAACGATGGCGACCGATCTGATATCCGTTGCGGCGCAGCGCGTGGCCGGGGTCGCAGCCAGTGGGGGCGACCGATAGCATGACGGCGGAACCATTCTACCACCCCGCGGAGGCCGAATTCGCGCGCATCCTCGATTTCTACGGCATCCCCTGGGAATATGAGCCGCGCACCTTCGTGCTGCAACGCGACGCCGAGGGCCGGGTGACGGAGGCGTTCAGCCCCGATTTCTACCTGCCCGACCAGGACCTCTACATCGAGTTGACCACCATGCAGGCGAACCAGATTCGCCACAAGAACCGCAAGCTGCGCCGCCTGCGCGAGCTGTATCCCGAAGTCAACGTCAAGCTGTTCAAGCGCAGCGATATCCGCGCCCTGCTGGTGAAGTTCGGCGTGGAGGACGTGTCGGGTGTGATGGAGAATGAGTTGTAGCGCGATCCCGCCGGTGGTCGAAACCACCGGCTATGATAGGTGAAAACCGGTTAGAAACCGGTTGGGGGTTGTCACCCGATGGATCGGGTTTGCGCCTGACATAGCCGGGCAGTATTGGACAGGGGGAAACGTTGGAACAACCTCACAATGAACCGGCCGTCGACCTGACGCGCGGGTTGGGGCGCATCGTGCTGACCGAGGCGGAGATTCGCGGGCGCATCGCCGAGCTGGCGGGGGAGATCAGCCGCGACTATGCGGGGCGCAACCCCCTGCTGATCGGCGTGCTGAAGGGCGTGATCTTCTTCATGAGCGATCTGCTGCTCGGCATCACCATCCCCGTCACGGTAGACTTCATGGCGATCTCGCGCTACGACCCGGCGCGCAAGACCAAAGGGGCCGTGCGACTGATCAAGGACCTGGATGAGGCGGTCGAGGGCCGCCACCTGATCTTCGTCGAGGATATCGTGGACACCGGGCTGACGCTGAACTATCTGTTGCGCATCTTGCGGGCGCGCGGCCCGGCCAGCCTGGAGGTCTGCACCCTGTTCAACAAGCCCGAGCACCGGCTGACCAACGTCTCCATCCGGTACGTCGGCTTCGACCTGCCCGACCGCTTCGTCGTCGGCTTCGGCCTCGATCACCGCGAAGCCTACCGTCACCTCCCCTACCTCGCAGAGCTGCGCCCCGAGGCGTTGGGGCAGTAGGCAGGGCAGATGACCCTTTACGCACCAAGACACCAAGCAGCACCAGACGATTAGCAGCGCAGAAAGTCAGCGGACGCGACTACGAGCAAGACTCAGACAAACCGCGAGACAAGGTCGCAACGCACTTCCGAAGTGCGTACCTGCACCCTTGTCTACCTTGTTTCCTTATCTACTCTGATCTACTTGCCCTACACCGCGCGCGCTTTGCGCTGCATCAGCGCGCCGAGCGCCGCCAGGCCCGCGCCCAGCAATGCGGTGCCGATCAGCACGTAGAGGAACGGCAGCGGCGCGCCCGAGATGGGCGGCTCGAACGTGTTCGTGAAGGTGCAGGTCACCGTATTCGCCGGCCCGCTCAGGTCAATGCTCGCCGGGTCATGCGTCTTGCCGGCGCTGTCAACGCACGTCGCCTTCTCCAGCGACCAGCCGTCCGGCGGTGTCGCCTTCGACCACCCGATAGACGCCCGCCGCCAGGTTGCCCGAATCGAACGGCGCCTGGGCGTCGGTGAGCGTGAACTCTACCATCGTGAAGTTGCTCCGCCGGGGCCACCGGGGCGCCATCCAGCGTGAACGAGAACACCTCGGTGGAGCCGGGTTTCTGCGGCGTCACCTTGTCCACGATGATATTCCGCTTCTCCGGCTCGATGATCATCCCGGTGATGTTGAAGGACCCGCAGTTGCATTTGGACCGGGTGCCGGGCAGTGCATCGGCCACGCTTTCGCATTCCACACCCGGGTTGTTCTCCCACGAGGTGCAGGCATCAACGTTCACCACGCCGTCCTCGTCCGGGTCGAGGCAGGGCAACGTCAGGATGGCGGTGCTTTCCTCGGTGACGCCGAAGGGCATGTTCGCAAAGGTGGGTACGCCCTGTTGGATGTCGCCGCAGAAATCATCCGAGTTGTCCAGCGACGCGTACGGCCCCAGGCCGTCCGGCGGCGTTCACCTCGGCCAGAACGGTGGTGAGCGGCGACAGGATCTGCCGGTAGCAGGTCTCGCCGTACAGCGCGCCGTCGCCCGGCTCGGCGTCCGGGTCCGTCGCGGCGTAGTCGGTCAGCCCGATCCAGAAGCCGATGTCGTACCGCTCATTGGCGGTTGCGATCGCCTCGGCGCTGATCTGCGCGGTGAAGGTGTCGGACGTGGACGTGCACCCATCCATCACCTTGATGACCTTGAAGGCGCTATATTGCACGTCGTTTGCGGTGCAGTTGGGCCTTTCGATCTCGGCCCCGATACAAGCCCCGGCTGAGAGGTAGGTGACCCCCTCCTGGGCGGCGGCGGTCCCGGCGAAGGCCAGGAGCAACAAAAGAAGGATGCCCGCGGTGATGATGGATTTCTGACCCCAATGCTTCTTCATGATGTCTTCTCCGATGAAAGCCTCGCACCGAGGCGGCGGGCCGTAGCGCCCTGCTACGGCGTGGGTGAGATGAATCGGGTGCAGATGATCAGCCGGGGAGGTGATGCGCCGGAGAACGGGCGCGCACGCTTGTGTGTGCGTGCGTGAGTCTCAACGTGCAGGCCATGAGAACGTACCACCGGCGATCTCTTCCCGACAGCAGAGTGATTTGCATGAGACGACGAATTAATCGTATTATGTCACCGTCACTTTGTCAAGTTATGGAAACCTGGATCGGGGTCTCCAAATGGATCCGGAGTCGAGGCTTCAGCCGGCGGCCGGGGCCACGCGGGGCTTGCGCTTGACCGGCTGAAAGCCTCCAGTCCGACGGCGCCTCGGCGCCGCATTTGGAATCCCTGAACCCGGGTATACCGCGATGAGAATGGAGCGCGTGATCGCCCATGAGGAATCAGAGGTCACTTTCGGTGATCGGCGCGGGCTTGATCGGCCTGGGGCTTGGCCTGCTCCTGGCGGTCGCGGGTTTTCTGCTCTACGATCGGTTTGCGACCGGGCTGCCAACGCAGCCGTCCGACTCCATCGCGCTCGTCCGGCCCGTGTCGCCCGCGCTGACCCCCTCGCCGTCGGCCCAGGTAGCGTCCGCGTCCACCCGGTCGCCCACCGCCGCCCACCGGTCCACGTCCACCCGGTCGCCGTCGCCGGCGCGGCGCAGGCGACGCGACCGCCGACGCCGACCCCGACCCGACTGGCCCCGGCCCCGGCTCTGCTTTCGATCCCGAAGCTGAAGATCGAGCGCCCGATTGTCACCATCGGGCGGGTGACGCGCAACGGCCAGACCGACTGGGACACCGACAGCCTGTATGCCACGAAGCAACGCCCCGACCTGGTGGGCCACCTTGCAGGGCACGGGCAGCCTGGGCCAGTCGGGCAACGTCGTGCTGACCGGCCACAACTATAACCGCGGGCGCACTCAACTGGCTCGGCGTGTTCTACAGCCTCAACCGCCTGAAGCCGGGCGACATGGTCTACGTGGACAACGAGGCGGGCGAGCGCCTGGCCTATGAAGTGGCGCTGGTGGAGAAGCTCGCCTGGCCGCCGCGCACCGCCGCCGACACCCGAGAAGCACATGACGCACCTGACGGCCACCGCCGAGGAGACGCTGACCCTGGTCACGTGCAGCGGGGCGAATCTCGCGCCCTTCCCGGCGCGCCTCTACGTCACGGCCCGGCCCGTGCGCGCCGCCGTCGCCGCCGCCCCGACCGCCTCTCCCCTCCCCGCGCCGGCCACCCTGCAACCCACTGCGCCGGCTGCGCACGACCGACCTTGCAGCCCACCGCGCGGGCTACCTCACAGCCGACCTTGCAACCTGCCGCGGTGGCCGCGGCGCAAGCGACCGCGCCCGTCGCCGCGCCGCAGATCGGCGCAGCATCGGCCGCGGCCTGTCGCGCCACGATCACCGTGCGCCGCGGCGAAACGCTGGCGCAGATCGCCCGCAAGCACGGCGTCACCATGCGCAGCATCATCGCGCGCAACGGCATCAAGAACCCCGACCGCATCACCGTCGGCGCGCGGCTGTGCATCCCGTGAGGGAGTGGGCAGAGGGGTGAGCCTCCTCAGATGCGAACGGTCCGGCGCGAATCAGCAGCCGGAGGCGCCGGAGACGCGGAGACACGCGGATGACTGCCTTCTTCTTCGTGTGCTCCGCGCTCTCCGCGTCTCCGCGTGCGCATCCGGGCTGAGTCCTTCCCCGCCCCTCCGCTCCCAGGGATTTCACATTTGATCGCCCTGAAAAGGTAGCGCCAAACTTGCGTCTGCGCCAACCTTAAAGAATTCGTACAAATCTTCAAATCAGACCGCAAAAGGTCCGTTTTGGCTTGACACGAACACCTGTTCTATAGTATAATACAGGCAATGGCGTAGATGCTGACATGACTGCCCGGCCACCGGCCGGCGCAGCCCGACGCCAGCACACGCGGGACGCCGACTGCACAGGCGCCACCGTCCAGCGTCCTCTCTGCGGGGAGGGCGGATCACTCCGGTCACGACCGGGGTGGGACGGTGGCGCCTTTCTATTGCCTTGATCCGGCTCGCCTGCGTTTTCCGCGTCCTATGCTCTGAAGGAGGAGCGCATGTCGGAGAACCCCTTGTTGCGCGCGGCGCTGGGCTACGCGCGCGCGCGGCTGGGCCGTCTTCCCCTGTCAACCGCGCGGCAAGACCCCGGCCACCGCGCACGGCGTCCATGACGCGACCTGCGACCCGGCGCAGGTGCGCCGCTGGTGGGGGGCCATGCCGGGGGCCAACATCGGCCTCGCCTGCGGGCCGTCCGGCCTGGTGGTGATCGACCTCGACGGCGGGGACGGGCTGGAGACGTGGGAGGCATTGCGGCTGGCGCACGGCTTCGACGACGGCACGCTGTGCAGCGCGACGGCAACGGGCTGCACTTCCTCTTCGCGGCCCCGCCCGGCCATGCGATCGGCAACTCGGCGGGCAAGTTGGGGCCGGGGCTGGACGTGCGCGCCCGCGGCGGCTACATCATCGCGCCGCCCAGCGTGCATCCCGCCGGCCACATCTACGCCTGGGACGAGGCGCACCACCCCGACCACCTGGCCCCGCTGCCGCTGCCCGAAAGTCTGCGCGCGCTGCTGGCAACCCGCTGTCACCAGCGCACCAAGGACACCAAGAAGAGGAAGCAAACGAAAGACGAAGAAACTCCTGATTTTCTTCGGCTTCTTCGTGCGCCTTCGTGTCTTCGCGCCGTGTCTGGTGGTGAAAAGGAATTGGCGGCGGTGCGGTGTGCGCCGGCGGGGACGCGCAACGCCACGCTCAACCGCGCCGCGTTCCTGCTGGGCAAGGACGTGGCGGCCGGGTTGGGCGACGATGCGACGGCCGAGTCCGCGCTGCTGGCTGCGGCGCAGGCCGCCGGGCTGCCCGCCCGCGAGGCGCGCGCCACGGTCGCCAGCGGCTTCCGCGGGTGCGGCGGCGAATTCACCACCAAGGACACCAAGGACACCAAGAGGACCGAAGACGAAATCGAGGACGAAGAACCTTCCGAATCTTCTTGGTGTTCTTGGAGTCCTTCGCTGTCTTCGTGGTGCATCTGCGCCATCCCCGTGGCTCGATGCGTATATCGCCTACAGCCGCGCCTGGTCGCCGCGGGCGCCCGCCAGCTTTCACGAAGCGTGCGGGCTGTGGCTGCTCTCGACGATCGCCGCGCGGCGGGTCGTGACGCACCTCGGCAGCGTGCGCTACGGCAACCTCTACCTGGCGCTCACCGGCGCGCAGCAGCCTGTATAGCAAGAGCACCACGGCGCGCATTGCGCTCGACACGCTGCGCGCCGCCGGGCTGGAGCATCTGCTGGCGCCGGACGACGCCACCCCGCAGGCGTTCATCGCGGCGCTGGCGGCCCGCCTGCCCGACGACTACGCCAGCCTGAGCGACGCGGCGCAGGCGCGCGCCCGCGCCCGGCTGGCCTGGGCGGGGCAGCGCGGCTGGCACTACGAGGAGTTCGGCAGCAAGGTGGCGGCGTTGATGCGCGAGAACGGCTGCATGGCCGATTTCCGCGGCCTGCTGCGCAAGCTCGACGACTGCCCGCCGGCGTATGAGTACGTCACGGTGGGACGCGGCGCGACGCGCATCGAGCGGCCCTACCTGGCGCTGCTGGCCTCGCTCACCCCCGCCGACCTGCGCCCGTTCGCCGCGCCGCGGGGCGGCCCTGTGGCAAGACGGCTTCTGGGCGCGTTTCGCCTTTGCGGCGCCCGCGGCCGGTGCGCCGCCCGGCGATGGGGAGTTCCCGGAGGGGGCACGCGTCATCCCGGCGGCGCTGGTGGAGCCGCTGGTCGCGTGGCATGGGCGGCTGGGGCAGGCGGAGGTGGAAGTCACCCCGCGCAGCGGGCGGCGGCTACGCTGTGACGCTGCACCCGGCGCCGGAGCAGGTCTGCGCCATCGCGCCGGACGTGCGGGAAGCGATGTATCGGTACAACGCGGAGCTGCTGCGTCAGGCGCTCGAAGCGGGCAACGAGGACATGGACGGGCCGTATCCGCGGCTGGCGGAGAAGGCGCCTGCGCGTGGCGCTGCTGCTGGCGAGCCTGGAGGGGAGCGCCGAGATCGCGGCGCGGCACTGCGGTTTTTTAGATCTTAAGACGGGGTGCTCTTTCGTCTCAAGATCGTCGTTGAACAGGGGTAACTGCTCCGGACGTTTTTAAAACCGTTAGATAGTCACCCTTGCTTCGACGCGTCTACGTACTGTTGGCAAAGGATATTAACGCCATGTCAGGGTACAGCGCATCAGGGTGGTTAATGGAGCCATGTCGGAATGTCGGAAGTTCGGAAGTTGGCGTCAAAATCACCGGCTGTTCGCAGTGGCGCACGCCAGTGCGTCCGGCCCATATGCACCACGGAGACACGGAGGACACCAGGAAGGGATTTGACGGGTAGGTGCAACGCACTTCGCAAGTGCGTTGCACCCTGCGCCCCAGACCTGACAGGTTTTCCCCGTAGGGGAACCTGTCAGGTCTCGCTAAGGAGTGCTTGTTGCGGAGGTAGAAGACGCTTTGGATGCCGATGAAGATGAGGGTGAGGACGCCCACCACGATGCGCGTCCACCACGAGCTGAGGGTGCCGTTGAACTGCAGGATGGTGATGATCGTGCCGTTGATCATCACGCCGAACAGGGTGCCGATGACGTTGCCTACGCCGCCGGTCAGCAGCGTGCCGCCCATCACCACCGAGGCGATGGCGTCCATCTCCATGGAGGGCGCATATAGCCCGTAGCCGGAGAGCAGCGAGATGCTGAAGACGATGCCGGCCAGCGCGAGCAGAAGCCGCTGAAGCCGTAGACGAGGATTTTGGTGCGGCCTACCGGCAAACCCATCAGTAGCGCCGATTGCTCGTTGTTGCCGATGGCGTAGACCGTGCGCCCGAAGCGGGTGAAGAAGCTCAAGTAGATGGCCACGGCCAGGACGATGGGGCCAACCAGGGAATAGATGTAGACATACGCGTTGGGGACGAGCGGGATGTTGATCGGCGTCAGGCGCCAGCGACTTGTAGAACGCGTTGCTCGATGGTGACTGCGTTCAGGTTGATGATGTAGGCCATACCGCGGGCGAAGAAACTGCCCATCAGGGTTACGATGAACGGCTGCACCTTGAGGAAGTGGATGATGCTGCCCATCAACCCGAAGGCGATGCCCATCAGCAGCATCAGCGGCATCACCAACGCCGGGCTTGCCCCGTGTCTGGAGCAGACGCGGCCGAGGCGACGCTCGTCAGCGCCAGCACGGAGGCCACCGAAAGATCGATCCCCTTGGTGATGATCACGAACGTCATGCCGATGGAGACGATCAGCAGGCTGGCGTTGTTGATGAACAGGTTGAAGAACACCTGCGGTTTCTGCATCGCGGGATAGACCTGGCCCGCGGCAATGTACGCGACCACGAAGATCGTGACAGCGGCCAGGAGCAGGCAGCGTGGCTGGCGACGAACCCTTTAGTCCGTTGTAGCACCATGTTCGGGTCCTTTCCGCGTGAACAGTTTGTTCACCAGGCGACGGGTGAAGTCCGAGTAGAGCAGGATCACGACCAGGACGAGCACCGCCTTGGCGGCCTGCAGCGCCGTCGGCCGGCACACCGAAGGTGTACATGGTGATGGTGAAGGTCCAGATGACCAGCGCCCCGATCACGCTGGCCAACAGCGAGAAGCGCCCGCCGGTCATCAGCGTGCCGCCGATCACCACCGCCAGGATGGCGTCCAGTTCATAGGCCAGGCCGATATTGTTGGCGTCGGCGCTGTTGACGTAAGAGCTGAGGATCAGGCCGGCGATCGCGCCGCAGAAGCCGCAGAAGGTGTAGACGAACAGCTTGATGTTCTTTTCGTTGATGCCGCTGTAATAGGTGGATTTGGGCGTTGATGCCGACCGATTCGATGAACATCCCGATGGAGGTTTTGCGCACCATCACCCAGGCCAGGTCAGAGACCAGAGCCACGATGTAGATGGAGACCGGCAGCCCCAGGATAAAGCCGTTGCCGAACCAGAAATAGGGCGTGTAATAGATGGTCATGATCTGCCCGTTGGTGATCAACTGGGCGATGCCGCGGCCGGCGACCATCAGGATCAGCGTGGCGACCATCGGCTGGATGTTGGCCCGCGAAACCAGCAGCCCGTTCCACAGGCCGCACAGCGTGCCCGCGGCGAGGCAGACAATGACGATGATCGGCCAGGGGCGTGTTGGTGGCGTCCCGCGTCAGGATGTCGTTGGTGATCAGTTTGTTGCCCAGGGCCGGGTTGATCAGCACCGCGCCCATGGCCGCCGAGATGGCGATCACCGCGCCCACCGAGAGATCGACGCCGCCGGTGGCGATCACCAGCGTCATGCCAATGGCGACCAGCATCAGGGGCGCGCCGTCGTTCAGCACGTCGATCAGGTTGCCGTACAGATGGCCGTTCAGAATCCCGATCTTGAAGAAGTGCGGCGCGAAGATCGCGTCGAAGAGGAAGATCAGCGCCAGCGCCACCAGCGGCCAGAACAAGCGGCTTTCACGAATGCGTTTGAGCAGCGGTTCTTTTTTCATAGGTTACCTGCCATGGTCTGCATAATGGTCTGATCGCTCACGTCGCCGGGGTATTCGGCGGCCTTCTTCTGATCGCGCAGCACCACGATGCGGTGGCTGCAGCGCAGGACTTCGTCCAGCTCGGAGGAGATGAAGATGCAGGACTTGCCCTCCTCGGCCAGGTCCAGCACCAGCTTCTGGATTTCCGCCTTCGCGCCCACGTCGATGCCGCGGGTCGGCTCATCCAGGATCAAGACCTGCGGGTTGGTGGCCAGCCAGCGCGCCAGGATCACCTTCTGCTGGTTGCCGCCGCTCAGGTTCTTGACCAGTTGATCGGGCGAGGGCGTGACGATGTCCAGCAGCTCGATGTATTTCAGTCGGCAATTTCGTTTTGCTGCTGCGTATGCTCAGATATTTGAACCAGCCATAGCGGGCCTGCAAGGCCAGGATGATGTTCTCGCGGATGGTCAGATCGCCCGACGATGCCTTCCGCCTTGCGGTCTTCGGGGCACAGGGCGATCCCATGTTGCAGCGATTGGAAGCGGCGAGAAGCGCTCGACCGTCTTGCCGTTGATCAGCAGCGCGCCGGTGTCGGGCGTCTCGATGCCAAAGATCAGGTTGGCCAGCTCGGTGCGCCCGGAACCTAACAGACCGGCCAGCCCACCACCTCGCCTGCGTTGAGCTCCAGATCGATCGGCTCAAGCTCGCCCTTGCGGCCCAGCCCCTTCGTCTCGACCAGGCGCGTGGCGCACGGTTCGGGCTCATCGGCTTTGGCCTTCGACACCTCGTCCAGATCGGTCAGGCTGCGGCCCAGCATCTTGGCGATCAGCTCGATGCGCGGCAGGGACGCGGTCTCGAACGTGCCGACCAGTTTCCCGTTGCGCAGCACGGTGATGCGGTCGGCGACCTCATAGACCTGGTCGAGGAAATGGGTGATGAAGATGATGCCGATGCCCTCGCTCTTGAGCTTGCGCATCACCTCGAAGAGCTGGTTGGTCTCGTTGACGTCCAGGCTGGAGGTGGGTTCATCCAGGATCAGCACTTTGGCCGACAGCACGGCCAGCGCGCGGGTAATTGCCACCATCTGCTGGATGGCGACCGAATAATTGCCCAGCGGCTGGGTCACATCGATATCGATGCCCAGCCGCTTGATGGCCTGATCGGCCATGCTCGTTCATCTTGCGCCAGTCGATCATGCCGACAGTGATGCGGCTCGTGGCCCAGCATGATATTCTCGGCGACGGAGATGTTGGTGCAGAGGTTGATTTCCTGATAGACCGTGCTGATGCCGATCTCTTGCGAATGCTGCGGCGAGCGGACCTGGACGACCTTGCCTTCCATTCTGATGACGCCGGCGTCCGGATGCTCCACGCCGGTCAGCACCTTAATCAGCGTAGACTTGCCGGCCCCGTTCTCGCCCATCAGGCGTGAATTTCCCCGTGCCGCAGGGAAAAATCCACATCGTCGAGCGCGACGACGCCGGGAAAGGTCTTGCAGATCCCGGTCATGGTGAGGATGAAGTCGTCGTGATTTACGGCGGTGTCGTTGACTTCGTTGGGTTCTGCCATCGGGTTGGCCCCTTTGCCGGGTCTTGCGGGTTGTTGCGAATAAGGGGCGGCGTGCATCATCGCCGCCCCTTATTGGAGATTCACCGAGTGAACACCATGAGGTCCCGGGAACTCATGCGTGACGCACGAGCGATCTAGTACTGCCGGGACGGCAGCAATTCGGCGGCCTTGTCGGGGTAGAAGACGCTCTCGTTGGTGAGCACTTCCTTGGGATGGACTCGCCGTTCATCAGCTTCAGGGCCAGGTCGATGACCTGCGGGCCGAGCAGCGGGTTGCATTCGACGTCTGCCTGGATCCAGCCGTCGATCATGGCCTGGAAGCCGCCGCGGGTGCCGTCAACGGAGACGATCTTGATATCGCCGGGCTTCAGGCCGGCGGCTTTCATGGCTTCGATGGCGCCGATGGCCATATCATCATTGTGGATGAAGGCGCCCTGGATTTCGCCGGCGTATTTCTTCAGGAAGGCTTCCATGACGGGCTTGCCTTCGGCGCGGGTGAAGTTGCCGGTCTGGGAGTCAATGATCTTGATGTTGGGGTTGAGCGCTTCGCGGAAGCCCTTGGCGCGGCCAATGGCAGCGCCCGAGCCGGTGGTGCCGGACAGCTCAATGATCTTGCCGCCGTCGGGCAGCAGTTTGTTCATTTCCTCGGCGGCGCGCTTGCCTTCGATCACCATGTCGGAGCCGATGTGCGACGCATAGAGCGACGGATCGGCGGTGACGGAGCGGTCAACGATGATCACCGGGATGCTGGCGTTCTTGGCTTCGGTGAGAACGGCATCCCACCCGTTTTCAACCACCGGGGGCAGCGCGATCACATCCACGCCCTGCTGGATGCAGGCGCGGATGGCGGAGATCTGATTTTCCTGCTTCTGCTGCGCATCGGAGAAGATCAGCTTTGATGCCCAATTTTTCGGCGGTTTCTTTGAAAGAGGCCGTATTGGCCGTGCGCCAGTCGCTCTCGGCGCCGAGCTGCGGGTAGCACAACGTCATATCTTTGTAGGTCTTCACGGCGGCGGCCGCGGGGGCGGCGGCTTCATCCGCGGCAGGGGCGGCGGGGGCGGCCGGCGCAGCCGGCACGCAGCCTGTCAGCACGAGAACTAACAGGAATGCGACAAAAAGCGAGACTCTCACGGTCTTCATTCTATTCTCTCCTTTGGCTTGGTCTGACTTGCATCGTCATTTCACGGGGCGCATTTCTCCCGGGAAGAGGTGCGCCCATCACGTATCACGGTACACCATAAACGAGAGGAGAGTCAATGAGTTTTCTTTGGCGGGCAGGTGAGATTCATTGGGCGGTTGCCGTGCGGCCGCCCGGTCGCCCGTCGAAGGGGGATTTTATACGGCGGAAGTTAAGAATTTTGCGATGCGTCGTTGCATCCTTTGTAGTGGCGGCTTTAGCCGCAGTGGGATGCGGCCGGGCGGCTGATGCAGATTAAGGAATTAATTGGGTAATGTCATTCTGAATAGTCTGTAAGGTTAGTTTTTGTGCTGTCACCCTGAGCGGGTTAACAATTCAACTTCCGTTGCGGTGAGCCTCCAGCGAAGGGTCTCGCCTCGTGTTGCAAGAGATTCCCGTAGGGACTGGAGGCACACCGTTACGGACTTCTCGGGGTCAACCCGCTTCAGATCCCAGCAACGCTGCACTGGCAGCCCAAGCCAGTCCGGGGTACATGACAGAGTAGGGCGCTTCAGCCGGTAATACCAACTTTCAATCTGCATAAGCCGCGATTCACGAATAGGGCGCGAGGTCAATAGGCTTCTTAGTATTTGCGGGTCGGCAGGACCGTGGCGGCGTCTTCGGGGAAGAAGACGCCTTCCTCGGAGCGCACCCACTTGGGGACCGGTTCGCCGTTCACCACTTTCAGGGCCAGCTCGAAGAACTGGGGGCCGAGCAGGGGGTTGCACTCGACGGTAGCATTCAGCTTGCCGGCGATCATGGCTTCGAACGCGCCGCGCGCGGCGTCAATCGAGACGATCTTGATGTCTACGCCCGGTCGCAGACCATACTCTTCGAGCGCCTTGATCGCGCCGAGCGCCATATCGTCGTTGTGGGCATAGACCGCGGTGATATCCTCGCCGTGGGTTTTCAGGAGGGCGGCCATGACTTCCTGGCCCTGCGCGACGGTGAAGTCGGCGGGCTGCGAGTCTATGATCTTCATCTCCGGGTAATCCTGGAGGACTTCCCGGAAGCCGCGATAGCGGTCATTGGCCGGCGCAGAGTCGGGCGTGCCCACCAGCTCGACGATGTTGGCCTTGCCGCCCGTCAGGTCGGCCATGATGCGCCCGGCCTTGCGGCCTTCTTCGAGAAAGTTGGAGCCCAGATAGGTGGCGTAGAGGTCTTCGGGGACATCTGCCCGGCGATCCACCAGGATGATGGGGATGCCGGCGTCTTTGGCCTCCTGGAAGACCTCTTCCCAGCCCGTTTCCACGACCGGCGGGATGCCGATCACGTCTACCTGCTGCACGATCAGTGACCGGACCGCCTCGATCTGGTTCGCCTGTTTCTGCTGGGCGTCGGAGAACCGCAGCTCGACGCCGAGCGCGGCCGCCGCTTCTTTGACGGAGGCGGTGTTGGCGGTACGCCATTCGCTCTCGGCGCCGAGCTGCGCGTAGCCTACGATAAGGTCCTGGTAGGTTTTCTTCGGGCGGGCGTCGGGCGCAGATGGCGTTGGGGCGACCGGCGTGGGCGGCAGGGACGCTGCGCAGCCCGGCAGGGTGAGCAGCGCGGCCAGCGCCAGCGCCAGAAGTGGCCGTCGGAAGAGCTTCATGTTACGACCTCACATCCAGGGCGTGCAGCGCGTTGAGGCGTTCGGGGTGTGCGCTCACGGGCGGCGGGTCGCTCTTTGCGACGGCGGCGTCTTCTCTGGCCGGGATCACGATGCTGATACACGTGCCCTGATGGTGCTGACTCTGGATTGAGACGCCATAGGGCTTGCCGTAATAGAGCTGGATGCGCCGGTGAACATTGCCGATGCCGAAGCCATGCTCGCCGTTGGTGGCGTTCGAATCATCTTGCAGGTGCGCCTGAATCTCGGTGAGCTTTGCCGGGATCATGCCGATTCCGTCGTCTTCGACCTGGAGCAAGACCTCGCCTGCCTCGCCGCGCCGCGCCCGCACGACGATGCAGCCTCCCTTGCGTTTGTTCTTGATGCCGTGATAGAGCGCATTCTCGACGAGCGGTTGCAGGATGAGCTTCAAAATGGCGTCTCCGGCGACTCCGTCGTCCATTTCGATCCGGTACTCCAGGATGTCGCGATAGCGCATTTTCTGAATGATCAGGTAGTTACGGGTGCGCTCGATCTCCTCGCCGATGGTGATCCAGTCTTTGCCCTTGCTGAGGCTGATTCGGAAGAAGCCGGACAATGCCCTGACGATTTCGACGACCTCGGCGGTCTTCTGTGATTCCGCCATCCAGATGATGGTGTCCAGCGTGTTATAGAGGAAGTGCGGGTTGATCTGCGCTTGCAGCGCCCGCAGTTCCGCCTTCTTCAGTTCCTCTTGCTCTCTAACCTTCGCATCGAGGAGTTCCCTGATCCGCCCGAGCATGATGTTGAAGCTCATGCCCAGTTCAGCGATTTCATCGCTGTTGTTGTGGGTGACGAGCGCCTGCAAGTCGTCCTGGGTGATGGTGGTCGTGACATCGTGTAGCTTCTTGAGAGGGATGTAGATGCTGCGCGAGATGGCCCAGGCGGCCAGGGCGGAGAAACAGATCGCGACGAACATCAGGATGAGATATGTGATCTCCCAACGGGTGAACCCCTGGCGCATTTGTTGATACTGCGTGCCGGTGCGCTCTACCTCGAACAGGGCGTAATCACGCACGACCTCCTCGACCACGCCGGACGCGAAGCGGATATGCTCGAGGGCGCGCTCGTTTTCCGCCGTCGTGCTATTCCGGTCAATCTGTTGCCCCATGAGATCTACCTCATGGGTCAGCGATTGCATGGTCCGCCGAATCCCTTCCAGCTTGATCCTGGCTCTGGGCGAGTCGGTGTTGTTCAGCATTTGTTGAAGTTTTTCGTTTACTCCGCCAATAATCTCGTATTGCTTGCCTTCGTCAAACGTGACCTTGCCGGCCACGATGCGCCACATCTCCGTGTCAATGTCGGTTTTGATCTCGCCGCTGATGCTGTTGGCGGCGGTGATGTTGGCGATGATCGCGTCGTACTGGCGACTGTAATTCAGCACCTGCACGACCAGCAGGACGTTGGTTAAGCCCATCATCAGGATCACGATGCACAGGGACAGGAGGATTTTGCGACGGACGGAGAGGCTCATGCGGGCAAACAAATCGTTGACCAGGCCGATGGGCCGGCGCAATAACGCGCGCAGCGAAGCCGCGGCCGAATTGGGCCCGGCGGCGATCGTTGGATAGCCAATCGCGGGCGCTTTTTTTGTCATGCGGTTCACCTCCTGCGCCCCGGCGTCAATCAGTGCCCTGATCGGTACTAGTGCCCTGTTTGGGTACTAGTGCCCTGACAGGGTACGAGCGGGCGGAGCGCCGATTTCTGCGACTTTCTTCTGGGCCTGCCAGCGGAAATCTCTGGGCGTGAGGCCCGTCTGCTTTCTGAAGACGTGGCTGAAATAATGCGGGTCGTTATAGCCGACCTGGTCGCTGATCTCGGAGCTGCGTAATGTCGTCGTTCGAAGCAGCTCTTTGGCCTTCTTGATCCGGGCTTCGGTGAGGCGCTCTTTGAACGTCTGGCCGGTTTCCTGGCTGAAGACGGCGCTGAAATGAGACGGGCTGAGGCTGACCTGCGTTGCGACGTCATTGAGCGACAGATTGGGGTCCGCAAAGTGATGCTCGATGTAGTCTTCGGCCTGACGGATTACGCCCGCGTATTGCTGAATGGCGCGCTTATCACGGAAGACCAGCGCCCCGATGAGGACGTTGCCCACCTGATCGCGAAGCTGAGTGGGCGTCTCGATGTCGGCCAGGATGCTCTCGATGTGGTTGAGCCCGGGGATGATCTGGTAGACGTTACCCTCCAGCTCATCCACGAATTTCGCCGCCGCGAGCACAACATCCATGAGGATGTAGTTGTTCACCACCGCCGATCGTAGCGCGACCTCGCCTAACGGATGGATCACGGCGTCAAAGAAGGCGTCGAACCCTGCAACGGTCCCGAAGCGAAGATAGTCTTCGACGGCGCTGCGGTCTATTTTGAGGAGCTCGGTCTTGTCGAACCGGTCAGTGAGGTCGGCCCCGTGACCGCTTGCCGCGGCTTGCACGTTGGCAGACGCCTCCGTGAAGGACTGGTAGAGTTCGGAGATGCGCACTTGCGGCGCGCCGGATCCGACGATCAACGTGCAGCCGTTGCCCTCAACCGCCTCCGTGATCTCACGGATGATGCGATCTCTCTGCGCGGATAGATGCTCAGGCGAGTCGCCTTTCAGGATCAAAACCCATTCCGCCAGGTCCTTCTTGACCAGGAATGCGTCGGGGTCGCCCGCGAGGCAGCCCGCTGCGGCCTGCTGGGCCTGTTGGCGCCGGTGATAATCGAAGGGCCGGGCAGGGTCGGCGCTTTCAACGCGGATGACCGCGATGAGATAGCAGCGGGCGATGAGATCGAGGCCCAGCAGCCGGCTCTTTTCGAGCGCTTCGGCCGAAGCGACGGCGCCGGTGGCGAGCTCGAGCAAAAACCGTTCGCTGAGGGCGGCGCGGTTCTCCTGGACTTGCCCTTGCAGCTTTGCCAGGGCCTGCTGCTCGTCGTGTTCTTGTGCCAGCTCTGCGGCGATCTTCTCCAGGACGGCGTGCATGTCCTGGACGGTGATGGGCTTGAGGAGATACTCGGATACGCCCAGCTTGATTGCGCGCTGCGCGTAATCGAACTCGTCGTGGCCGCTGAGGATGACGATTTTGATGGCCGGCAGCCGGCTGCGGACGATCTGGCTGAGCTCGAGGCCATCCATAAATGGCATCTTGATGTCGGTGATGAGGACGTCGGGCTTGAGCGCCTGCAAGAGCGGCAGCGCCATTTCTCCGTCGGGCGCTTCACCGCAGAACTCGAAGCCGTGCGTGCCCCAGTCCACCTTATCGCGGATGCCCTCACGGGTGACGATCTCATCTTCGACGAAGAAAACCTTATACAAACCTGGCGACTCCTGTCTCCGCTTGCGTTGTCGGACAGCCGAGGCGACCTGTGCTGACACGATCAGTATACTCAAATACCGTGTATCGGCAATACACCTCGCGAGATGGCCCTGTTACCGGAACTCCTGATTTGACACCCGCCCGCCGGTGTGATATCGTGAGCGGTGTTACAAAACCGAATCGCTGGCAGGCGAATGGGGTAAGCCGGTGCAAGTCCGGCGCTGTCCCGCAACTGTATGCCTCCGCACCGTGCGGGGGCGAGCCAGAAAACCCGGCTCTGCCAGTTCTCGACGACCTTCGAGGTAAAGGGAGTGGGAACAGGCGCCGATTGGCCGACGCCCGTATCCTCTCCCCTTGCTGCAACAGGCAAGGGGTTTTCGTTTTAACGTTAGCCAAAACGCGCTCCCTTGCGGATGTGCGTTTTTTTGTTTGGGGTTGATTCCTATGCGACGAATATTGGCCGTCTTCTTGATCCTGGGCTTCTTACTGTGGCCGGCTGTCCCGGTCGCGGCGCGGATGATCCGGCGTCCGGGGCGATCCAGGCGGCGCTGGCCTGGTTGCACGGCCAGCAGCACGCCGACGGCAGCTTCGGCGGGACGAGCGTGACCTCTGATGCGGTGTATACGCTGGCGCTGCTGGGCGAAGATCCTGACGGGCCGGCGTGGACGCCAGGCGGCGTGAGCGCGCTGGACGCGCTGGAGACACTGGCGCCCACTTACGTGACGCGCTGGGGCGGGCGAGGCGGGCAAGGTGCTGCGCGCGGTCGCACTGACCGACGCCAACCCGCGGGCGTTCGGCGGCGTAGATCTGATCGCGCTGATCGAGGCGGCCTACGACCCGGCGACGGGGCGCTATCATCCCGACTATCTCTACCGGCACACGCTGGCCGTCGAAGGGCTGCTGCGCGCGGGGCGGCCCGTCCCTGCGAAGGCGTTCGATACGCTGCTGGCGGCGCAGTTGCCCGATGGGAGCTGGTTCTGGAGCTTCGACGGCGCGAAGGGCGACGTCGACACCACCGGGCGCGTGCTTTCCCTGCTCGCGGGGGTCGCGCGGCAGGCGCACCCGGCGAGCTACGCGGCGGCCGCCGGCTATCTGGATGCGGCGCAACTGGCCTCGGCGGGGTGGGGCGTCAACCCTGCGCCCGATCCGAACCCGGCGAACGCCAACTCGACGGCGCTGGCGGTGGCGGGGTTGTTCGCGGCCGGTTATAACCCGGATGCGCCAAGTTTTCGGGTGAATGGGGTCGGCGGGCTGCAAGCTCTGCTCGGCTTTCAGGAGGCGAGCGGCGCGTTCGTGTATATCCAGCAGGCGGGCAAGGAAGAGGTGCGGCTGATGGCGACGCTGGAGGCGCTGATGGCGCTTTCGCAACGCACGACGCCCTATCCGCCGGCGCTCTATTTGCCGATGGTGCTGCGCACGGGGTGACGTCCGCGCTCGGACATGACAGGATTCACGTGATTTACAGGATGAATCCGGTACACGCCGGAGCATTCACTATTTTCTCTGTGGAGGAACTCATGAATCGTCGGTTGTTTGGGGTTGTGGCATTGGTGATGCTGGTGTTGACGGTGGGCGCGAACGCGGCGCTGGCGGAGGACGGCGGGACCAAGCGGGTGGGCGTGGTGATCGTGTACCCGGACGCCGCGGAACACGTGGAGATCGTGACCGTGCCGGCGGCCGCGACGACCTTCGATGTGTTGCAGGCGGCCGATATTGAGCTGGCCACCAGCGACTCAGGCTTTGGACCCGCCCTGTGCAGTATTGACAATGTGGGCTGTCCGGCGGACAATTGTTTCTGCGACCCCGCGCATTTTTGGGCGTACTATCACCTGAATGCGGAGATCGGAGACGTGGGCGTCGGCGCTGGAGGGGATCGGCGCGTATGACCCGGCGGACGGCGCGGTGGAGGGCTTTGCGTGGAGCGGGTTCGACGAGAGTTTCAACCCGACCGTGCAGCCGCCGGTGTATACGTTCGCGCAGATCGAAGATATGACGTCATCGCCCGAACCGGTGAGCATCCCCGAGCCGAGCACGATCCTGTTGCTGGCAGGGGGCGCGGCCGGGCTGGCGGCCTACGTCCGTATGCGGGCGCGCCGGTAGGGGGCGAGGAAACTCGAGGGACTGCCGTTGGTACGAAGGCTTCTGCCGATTTTACTCTTGCTGCTGACCGCGGCGATGATGGAGCGGGCGACGGTTTCGGCCCAGACCCAGCCCAATCGCGCGGCGGTCGTGGCGCGCTTTGCGGACGGGCAGAATCTCGTCAAATGCGTCACATTCCCGGAGGATTCCATCACCGGCGAGGAGTTGTTGCGCCGGACCGGTTGGAGCATCGTGATAGACGCCGAGACGGACAAAGGCAGCGCGATCTGCAAGGTGAACGACGTCGGCTGCGGGGTAGACGATTGTTTTTGCCGGTGCCGGGGCGGCGCGCAGTGCGAATACTGGTCCTACTGGCACCGGGTCAATAACGAGTGGGAATATGCCGACAGCGGGGCCGGCTCGTACAACGTATCCGACGGGGCGCTGGAGGGGTGGTCGTGGGGGCCGGGCAACTGGGTGACCGGCACCGAGCCGCCCGATTTCACGTTCCAGCAGATTTGCAATACGAACACGAACCCCATTGTGCGGGACAACACGCCCGAACCGGACACCGATCAGCCGCCCGACGGCGACTTCGATGCGGATGAGATCCTGGTCGAATCCGGCGCATGCACCATCTTGAGCTGGGTCATTTTTGATGCGACCAGCGTGACACTGGACGGCGTTGAGGTGGTCGCGGCAGGATCGGCGCGAGGTGTGCCCGCCGACGACGCAGCGTTTCGTGCTGGTCGCCACGAACGCGATGGGCCAGCTCACCCGCGAGGTAACGATCGAAGTGCTGGGCGGCGGATCACAGGTTCCGGCGCCGGGCGCGCCGCTGACCGTCGCGCCGCAGCCACAGGTTCCCGCGCCGCAGCAGCCCGTCCCGGTCAATGAATTTGCGCCTGCGACCTCGCAAGTCGTGACGTCGTTCTCCACGGTTCCGCCGCCGGGGGAGACGACGCCGGCGGCGATGAGCTTCCTGACCGAAGCGACGCCCGCGCCGTTCGAGGTGACGGCGACGCCGGAGATCCGCCCGCTTTACACGGCGACGCCCGACGCCCTCGCGCTGGCGTTGACGGCGCTGCCGACGCCCGTGCTGGTCGCGCAGGCGCCGCTCGACGCGCGTGGCCGGCGATCGCCCTACGCCGACGCCGATCCTGCTGGCGCTGGCGGGCGACGCGGTAGGCGTGGAGGCGGTGAGCCAGGCGCAACCGGCGCAGACCGCTCTCGACCCCGCGGCGATGCCCGGTTATGCGGCCTTCCTGCTGATGGCGGCCGGCCTGCTGGGCGCGGCGGCGTGGGTGTGGCAGCGCAGCCGCGTGCGCTGAACCCGATGCGCGACGAGACCTTTCACCCGGTCGCCTGGCTGGCCTGGCTGGCGGCGGCCGCTGCTGCCGCCGCTCACCACGCGCAACCCGCTCTATCTGACGCTGACTCTCTGCTGGTCGCGGTCATCAACTTCATGGCGCTGGGCCAGGATAACGCGACGGCGCGCGGCTGGGCGACCCTCGTGCGGTTCGGGGCGCTGTTGTGGCTGTTCACCATCCCCTTCACGGCGCTGACGAATCATCACGGCGACATCGTGCTCTTCTACCTCCCGGCAAGCTGGCCGATCATCGGCGGGCCGATCACCCTGGAATCCATCCTCTTCGGGTTGACGAGCGGCCTTTCGATCATCGGGCTGCTGCTGATCTTCGCCGTCTTCAACCTCGCGGTGGATCAGGCGCGGCTGTTGCGGATGGCCCCCGGCTTCGTGTATCAGGCGGGGGTGGTCACGGCGATTGCGGTGGCCTTCGTGCCGCAGATGGTGAGCTCGTGGCAGGAGATCCGCGAGGCGCAGCAGGTGCGCGGCCATCGTTTTCGCGGGTTGCGCGATCTGTTGCCATTAATCATGCCGATGCTGGTCACGGCGCTGGAGCGGGCGATGCAGCTTGCCGAGTCCATGGAAGCGCGCGGCTATGGCGGCGCGGTCGCCGCCGTCGCGCCGCAGCGCCGGACGCTGATCCAGTTGATGTTGCTGGTCGGGCTGGCGTTGCTGGTGGTCGGGCTGGGGGCGATCGGGTTCTGGCCCGAACAGCGCGCCCTGGGGATCACGCTGTCGGCGTCGGGCGTGCTGTTGCTGGCGGGCAGTTTCTGGTTACAGGGCCGGCAGGTGCAACGCTCCACCTATCGCCGGTGGATCTGGGGCCGTCGCTGACCGGATCGTGCTGGCCGTGGGCGTCACCTCGGCGGCCATCTGGCTGGCCGCCTGGCTGTTCCGCGGCGAGTGGCTGTTCTACTATCCCTATCCGCCCTATTCGCCGTGGCCGACCTTCCAGCCGGTGCTGGGGCTGGCGATTGTATTGTTGGCGATACCGGCGTTTCAGTTGCTGTTGCGCCGGCAGGAGTATCACGTCGTTTGATCCGTCTTGAGAACGTCACCTACGCGTATCCCGATCAGACGCCGCCGACGCTGGACGACTTCTCGGTCGTCATCGAGCCGGGCGAGTTCGTGCTGGTGGTGGGGCCGTCGGGTTCGGGCAAGTCCACCTTCCTGCGCAGCCTGAACGGGCTGGTGCCGCACTTTCTACGGGGGGCGCTGGGCGGGGCGCGCGGAGGTGTTCGGGCGCAATCCGCTGGAGCTTGCGCCGCGCGGCATGGCCGATCTGGTCGGCTTCGTCTTCCAGGACCCGGAGGCGCAATTCGTGGTGGACACCGTGGAAGATGAGCTGGTGTTCGCCATGGAGAACTTCGGCATCACCCAGGGCACGATGCGCAAGCGGCTGGAGGAGGTGCTGGATCAGATGGCGATCGCGCACCTGCGCGGCGCGGCGGATCGGCACGCTTTCGGGCGGCGAGAAGCAGCGCGTCGCGATTGCGTCGGTGCTGGCCTTGCAGCCCGAGGTGCTGGTGCTCGACGAGCCGACCTCGCAACTGGACCCACAGGCCGCGGAAGAAGTGCTGGTGGCGCTGCGCCACCTCAACGAGGACCTGGGGCTGACCATCGTGCTGAGCGAACACCGGCTGGAGCGCGTCGCTGCAATACGCCGACCGCGTGCTCTATATCCCCGGTTCGGGCGAGCAGGCCGTGCTGGACGAGCCGCGGGTCATCGCCGCGCAACTGCCGTGGGCGCCGCCGCTGGTCGAGCTGGGGAAGCGGCTGGGACTGGTCGCCGCTGCCGCTGACCATCAAGGAGGGGCGCGCGTTTGCGCGCGGGCTGGGCGACCGGATCGAACCGGCGGCGCATCCCGATCACGCGGCGCCGGATGCGTCGGCCCCGCTGATTGCCGTGCGCGGCGTGCACTACGGCTATGGCGGGCGGCCCGCGCTGCGCGGCGTCAGCCTTGAGGTGCGCCCCGGCGAGTTCGTGGCCCTGATGGGGCGCAACGGCTCGGGCAAGAGCACGTTGATGCGACAGATGGTGGGGCTGTTGATGCCGGAGCAGGGGCAGGTGACGGTGGGCGGGCGCTCCACCCGCGACCTTGCGCTGGGCGACATCATCCGGACGGTCGGCTACGTGCCGCAGGACCCCGGCATGTTGCTGTTCAACGATACCACGCTGGCCGAGCTTGCGTTCACCCGGCGCGGCCACGGGATGCCCGCCGACCCGGACGCCGATATGCGCCTGTTGACGCGGCTGGGGCTGGCGGACGCGGCGGATCGCGACCCGCGCGACCTCAGCGTGGGGCAGCGCCAGCGGGCCGCGCTGGCGTCCATCCTGGTGGCCGACCCGCAGGTGATCTTGCTGGATGAGCCGACGCGCGGGCTGGATTATGAGCAGAAGCATGCGCTGGCCGCGCTGCTGACGGAACTCAAGGCGGAGGGGCGGGCCGTCGTCATGGCGACGCACGACGTGGAGCTGGTGGCGGCGTGCGCGGATCGGGTGGCGCTGCTGGCCGAGGGGCAGGTGGTGGTGGATGGGCCGGCGCGCGACGTGATGAGCGACTCGCAGGTGTTCGCCTCGCAGATCAACAAGCTGTTCCGCGACCCGCGTTACCTCGTGGTGGATGATGTCCAGTTCAGTCTGTCGCCCTGAGGACGGTGAATCAGCGATGCTGACGGATCTACACGAAGGGCTGGTGGCTCGCTAGAACGCCCCAACGCGAGATGCTTCACTTGGTCACATCGCAACGAACGTGCTAAGGTTGACCCGCTCAGAATGACGAATAAATCTAACCTCGCCTCTCTAACTGACTACTCCGAGCGCGCGCTGTCGGCGGGGGTGCTGCTGCTGGCGAGCCTGCTGGGGCTGGGCGCGTTCCTCTACCCGTTCTTCCTGCCCGCCGTCCCCGCCGACGGCATGATGGCGCACGCCGCCGATGCGCCGCTGGTGTTCGTGCTGCTGGTGCTGCTCTGCCTGGCCGTGGTGTTCGCCAGCCTGTCGGGCCGGCAGTTGACCAGCAAGTTCATCGCCGTGCTGGGCGTGCTGGTGGCCGCGAACGCGATCATGCCGCGCCGTGCCCGGCCCGGCGGGCTTCTCGGCGATCTTCGTGCTGCCGGTGCTGGCGGGCTACGCCTACGGGCCGACCTTCGGGTTCCTGCTGGGGGCGCTGTCGCTGCTGGTGTCGGCGCTGATCGGGGGCGGGGTGGGGCCGTGGCTGCCCTATCAGATGTTCGCGACCGGCTGGATGGGGATGCTCTCGGGCTTCCTGCCGAACATGCGGCGGCTGGGGAAATGGGAGCCGGTGATCCTGGCGGTCTGGGGGGGCGCGCTGGGGCTGCTCTTCGGCGCGATCATGAATATCTGGTTCTGGCCGTTCCTGGCGGGCGGGGGCGCAGACCACCGAGAACTGGCAGCCGGGCTCGCCGATGTGGCAGACGGTGCGCAACTACGCCGTGTTCTACGTGACGACCTCGTTATGGTGGGATATCGGGCGGGCGGGCGGCAACGCGTCTGTTGATCCTCTTCTTCGGCGCGCCGATCCTGCGCGTGCTGCGCCGCTTCCAGCGCCGCTTCCGCTTCGATGTTGCGCCGGTGACGGAATATAGCCACGAATTTCACGAACTGAACGAAAATTAGCCACGAATTACACGAATTGAACGAATAATTTGGATTGATAACAATTCGTGAAATTCGTGGCTAGATGATTTCGATTCCCTCACCTTCGACGACTTCCCCGATGTCCCAGGTTGCCAAGTCGCGCGCTGCGCAGAACTGCTGGAACGCGTCGACGCGGATGCGCGGGGACGGCGATCAGCAGCCCGCCGGAGGTCTGCGGGTCGTGGAGCAGCACCTCTTCCCAGTCGGCCAGGGGACGGGTATAGGTCGTGACCGGGCGATAAAACGCCTGGTTGTTGAACGCGCCGCCGGGGAAAACCCATGCTTCGGCATAGCCGAGCGCGCCGGGCAGCCACGGCAGGGCGTCGAACCGGATGCGGAAGCGCAGCCCGGCGGCCTCGCCATCTCCGAGGCGTGGCCGATCAGGCCGAAGCCGGTGATATCGGTGGCCGGCGCGTGCGCCCACGGCTTGCGCGGCCTGCGCCGCGGTGCGGTTGAGCCGGGTCATGCCGGCGACGGCCGCAGCGAGATGCTCGGGGGCAACGATCTCGCGTTTGATCGCGGTGGTGATCGCGCCCGCGCCGAGCGGCTTGGTGAGCAGCAGGTGATCGCCGGGCTGCGCGCCGCCCTTGGTGAGGATGCGCCCAGGATGCACCATGCCGGTGACGACGAGGCCGTATTTCGGCTCCTTGTCCTGGATGGTGTGGCCGCCGGCGATGGCTGCGCCCACGGAGCGGACGACCTCCGCGCCGCCGCGCAACACCTCGGCCAGCATGCTCGGCGGCAGGTCGGGCGGGAAGGCGACGATGTTGAGCGCGAAGAGCACCTCGCCGCCCATCGCGTAAACGTCGCTCATGGCGTTGGCCGCGGCAATCGCGCCGTATTCGTAGGGGGTATCCACGACCGGCGTGAAGAAGTCCACCGTCTGCACCAGCGCCTGCTCGTCGTTCAGCCGGTAGACGGCCGCGTCATCCACGCTCCCCAGCCCGATCAGCAGGTCGGGGTGGGCTTCCTGCGGAAATAGATTGTCGAGTGAGCGCAAGACCTGCGCGAGCTGCTCAGGGGGCAGCTTCGACGCTCAGCCGGCGCACGAACTCAGCGATGTAAGTTTGACGATTTCTTCGCGGGTCATGGTTGCTCCCCTGGGATATCGAGACGGAATTATACCGCGGAGCCGCAACGGATGAAAGCAGATCAGCGGATAAGATGCTTGAGCTATCCGTTGATCCGCTGCCATCCGTTGCGTTGGGGCGCCAGGAGTTCCGAATGTAGCCGGAGTCGAGATCTGCGACCGGTCACGTGCAGAACTCTGATTGCCGCAAAAACCGGCTAAAGCCTCCAGTCCAGCGCCTGAGAAGCGCCTACATCGAGAATTCCTGGTTGGGCGCGCGACAGGGCTTGCGTAAAGGGCGGGGGACGCGTAGAATGCGCTGACTGCCGCGCGGCGAAACTCTTTCGGATCAGGCGAGGATCATGCAACAAGCACTATTGATGAATGCAGCGGATAACGTGATGTTGGCCGTGGTGGATTTGCCCGCCGGCGCGACCGTGGACGCGGGGGAGGGGCGGTGACGACCGTCGAGGCGATCCCGTCGGGCCACAAGTGCGCGCGGCGGGCGATCGGGGCGGGGGAGTTGATCCTGAAGTACGGCCAGCCCATCGGCCGGGCGACGGCGGCGATCCCGGCGGGGGCGCACGTCCACGTGCACAACGTCGAGAGCCTGCGCGGGCGCGGCGACCTGGAGCGCGATGACCGCGCCGCGGCGCAGGGCAACGCCGCGGCGGCCGCGCACGGGCACGGGGACAGCCCATTGGCGGCGGCTCCCGGCGTGACGACGTTCAGGGGCTATCGGCGCGGGGATGGACGGGCCGGAGTGCGGAATCACGTGGTGGTGTTATCGGCGGTGCAGTGCGCCAACGGGGTGGTGCGGCGCATCGCGCAACTTGTGCCTGAAGTGGTTCCGATCACGCATGTTTACGGCTGCGGCCAGCTCGGCGACGACCACCGGCAGACGCAGCGGGTGCTGGAGGAGTTCGCGCAGCATCCCAACGTGGGGGCGGTGCTGCTGGTGGGGCTGGGGTGCGAGACGCTGCCCACCACGGAGATCGGCGAGCGGTTGGCCGCCGGTGGGACGGCGATTCGCCGGTTGACGATTCAGGAAGCGGGCGGCAGTCGCAGCACGGTGGAGCGCGGCGTTGAGATCGCGCGCGAGCTGCTGGCCGAGGCCGGGCGCGCCCAGCGTGAGCCGATCCCGCTGTCAGAACTGGTGGTGGGGCTGGAGTGCGGCGGGTCGGATGCGTGGTCGGGGATCACGGCAAACCCGGCGGTGGGCGCGGCGAGCGACCTGGTGGTGGCCGCGGGCGGGACGGTGATTTTATCCGAAGTGCCGGAGGCTATCGGCGCGGAGCATCTGCTGGAGGCGCGCACGACGCCGGAGATCGCCGCGCAACTGTGGGCCGCGACGGCGGTGTGGGAGGCGGAGGCGCGGCGCATGGGGGTGGATATGCGCGGGGCGCAGCCGACGCCGGGCAACATCGCCGGGGGGCTGACGACCATCGAGGAGAAGTCGCTGGGGGCGATTTCCAAGGGCGGCAGCACGCCGGTGCGCGAGTTCATCGGCTACGCGCATCGGCCCACGCAGCGCGGGCTGGTGATTATGAACACCGCCGGGCAGGACGCCGAATCGGTGACGGGGATGGCGGCGGGCGGCGCGCAGGTGGTGGTCTTCACCACGGGGCGCGGGTCGCCGGTGGGCTGCCCGATTGCGCCGGTGGTGAAGGTGGCGTCGAACAGCGCGATGTATGCGCGGTTGCAGGATGACATGGACGTGGACGCAGGGACGATTGTCGCCGCGGGCGAGAGCGTCGGCGAGGTGGGGCGGCGCATCTTCGAGTGGGTGCTGGCGACGGCGAACGGCGAGGAGACGGCGGCGGAGACGTGGGCGCAGGGCGAGTTTGCGATCAGCATCCTGGGGCAGCGGATGTAGCCGCAATCCGCTCATTCGATTTCATCCGTTTGCTCGCCGATCGGCGCGATGTAGTCGTCGCTGCTCAGATCTGCGTCTAGTTCCGCCGTCAGCGTTTCGAGCGCTTCCTGAGAGATGATGCCGTCGCGGCGCAGGGTCAAGAGCGCCGCGCGTTGCGCACGCAGCATCTCCAACCGCGCATCCTTGACTTCTTCCTCCGCCAGTTCCGGATAGGTCTCTTGAAGCGCGCGCACCGAGTACTCCAGCGTCTCGTTCTTCTGCACTAGCTCCGGGCGAAGCGTCTCCCATGCCTGCTTCGAGAGGAGGCCACCCCGATGCATCTCCGCCAGATGCTCCGAGGCATAACGGTACGAGAGCAGCCGTGCGTTCTCGAGCTCGTATGCCAAATCGGTCTTGTTGCGCGTGATGATGCCCAGTTTGCGCAACAGCATTCCCATCGTTGTGCTTTGCACCAACAACGTGAACAACACGACTCCGAAAGCCATAACCTGCACCGTTTCGCGATCGGGTCCCACGGCGGCGGGCAGGCTCAGCGCCAGCGCCGAGCGCGATGGCCCCGCGCAGGCCGCCCCAGTTCATCACGTGCAGCCAATCTCGCGGGATCGGGTCGAAGACGCGGTTGTTCACCCATCCCAACCCGTAGATCACCACCGCGCGCGACCAGCGCCGCCCCGATGGCCCACAGCACCACCTGCCAGTGGGCGACCAGCGTGGGGATGCTTACCTGCAGGCCAATGAGCAGGAAGACGAACGAGTTCGCCAGGAAGGCGACGTACTCCCAGAAGTTGAACAGCACGATGCGAGTGGTCGGCCCCATGCCGCGCGGACCCACATTGCCGATCACCAGCCCAGCCGCTACCACCGCCAATACTCCGCTGAAGTGTAGCTGCTCGCCGACCAGGTAGGAACCGAAAGCCGCCACGGTGGTCAGGGTGGTCTCGATGAGGTAATCGTCCACCGCTGCGATGACGCGTGACGTCAGCCAGCCCACGGCAAGCCCAACCACAATGCCGCCGGCCACCACGCGCACGAAATCCCCGAGTGCCGTCAGGGCGTTGAATTGCCCGGTCAGCACAATGGCCAGCATCAGGTCGAAGATGACGATCGCAGTGCCGTCGTTGAAGAGGCTCTCCCCTTCCATCAGCAGCGAAAGACGGCGCGGCGCACCCAGCGCGCGGAACAGGGCCACCACCGCGACCGGGTCCGTCGCTGAGACGAGCGCACCGAACACCAGGGCGATCGGCAGCGCAAGCGGCGTCGTCATGCTGACGATGCCGCCCACGATGAACATGGACAGGATGACCCCGGGCACGGTCAGCAGCAGAATGGTGGGCAGGCTCCGGCGCAGCTCGCTCAGGTTGATGTGGAAGGCCGCCTCGAACACCAGCGGCGGCACCAGCAGGGCGAAGATCAGCTCTTCGGTGAAGGGGATCTTGATCGGTTGCTGCGCAGTGAGGAACAGCCCTACCACGACCAGCGCCACGGTGTACGGTACGCGCAGGCGTCGCACCGCGATGGCCACCAGCGAGGCGATCAACAGGAGCTCGATGACCCGCGTCTCGATCGAGAGGAAGTTTTCCATTCAGGGTGAGCCCGGCGATTTGAAGACGGTAAGCCAAAGCGCAATATGGCTTGGATTATATCACATGCGCTTACACTTTCCATGCTATACTGGGCCGATCAAGCGCGAAAGCCGTCGAGTTGGCGGCAAGCAAAGAGAGGTGGTGGGAGCATCGTCTCAGGAGGTGAGATGGGCGACAAAGTAGTTGTTGCCGGCGCTGGTGAATGCGTCCATGTTGCCGGCGTGACGAATTTCCTGCGTTTGGCCGAGGAAGCTGGTTGGAAGACCGTGTTCCTGGGGCCGGCGGTTTCCCCTCAGGAATTGCCACAGGCTGTCCAACAGAGTGGCGCGTCGGCTTCGTGGGCGTTTCCTATCGGCTGACCCCGGAGACGGGCGAGCGCCTGCTCGCCGAGTTCACGATGATTT